>NZ_SMKW01000038.1 GCF_004348985.1 Saccharopolyspora elongata
TCTGACCTTCTTACTGTGTGTCTTTTATCAATGATAGATCAACACCCTGGAGTTCGTCGGCGGAGTCAGAGGTGTATAAGAGACAGGTATAAGAGACAGGTGCGGGCGGTCCGGCATGGCCGGGCGAGGAGCCGCGACCGGGCGGCCCCGGCCAGCGGCCGGCGCCGCCGAACCCGCCGGGCAACCGGTGGCCGGGCGCGGACCGCAGCTCGGAGGAAACGCAGCAGAACGCCCCGGTGCCGCCGCCCGGCCAGCACATGAAGTGGCCGGGTGAGGAGCCGCCGCAGGAGCAGACCGGCGCGTGGACGCCGTCGTTCGACGACGACGAGGACGACTCGCCGCTGGGCAAGCGGCTCAGCGGGGACTCGCGCGAACCGGACAACGGCGGCGGGCGCAAGCTCGACCTGCCGACCACGTACACCCCCACGCCGCCGAACGCCGGACGGCAGGGGCCGCCACCGCCGCCGCCAGGCGCGCAGCAGGGTCGGCAAGGCCCACCGCCGCCCCCGCCGCCAGGGCGGCCGCCGCAGCCGCCCGGTGAGCAGCCGACGCAGAACATCCCGCAGACCCCGGCGGGCGATCGCGACAGCGATCGACGCCGGGCCGGTGGTGCTGCCGCGGCGGGAGCCGCCGCAGGCGGGATCGCCGGGGCAGCCGCAGGCGCCGGGATGGCGGGCGCCGCAGGCGCCGCCGGCGCGGGCGCGGCCGGAGCCGGAGGCGCGGCCGGTGGAGCCATGGGCGCCGCAGGCGCGGCGGCGGGAGCCGCCGGTGGCCCGAAGGGCGGTGCCGGTGGCGGCGGGGGCGTAGCCCCCGAGCCGCAGCTGCTCACGCACCAGGAGCAGGGGAACTACAACTACTACGCCGACGACGACTACGACGACGACCCGTACGGCGGGTACGACGGGAATGATCGGAATGGCGACGACTTCGACGATCGCGATTCCGGCGATCGCGATGACCGGTACCGCGACGACGACCTCGACGCCGGCCCGGACGACATCCCCGACCCGGACGACGAGATGAGCGCCCGCCAAGCGAAGCGCAGTCGGCTCTGGCAGCGCGTCCGCCGGTCCTGCTACGTCGCCGCGGCCTTGGCCGTCCTGGTGCCGACCGCCGTGTTCATCTACGGCTACATCGTCTGGGAGCCGCCGAGCGAGGCTGCGGTGATGAGCAAGACCCGGCCGATCGAGCTGAAGTACGCGGACGGTTCGCCGATGGGACGCATCGAGCCGGACGGCTCGGCGGAGGTCGTGCACGACATCAGCGAGGTCTCGGTGGCGATGCAGAACGCCACCATGGCGGCCGAGGACGCCAGCTTCCGCACCAACCCCGGCTTCGACTTCAACGGCATCATGCGGTCGGTCTACTACCTGGCGACCGGTTCCGGCGTCGGCGGTGGCTCCACGATCACCCAGCAGTTCCTCAAGCTGGACCAGGACCTCAAGAAGGACCCGACCTACATCCGCAAGATCAAAGAGGTCGTCCTGGCGTTCAAGCTGACGAACAACCAGAGCAAAGACAACATCATGCTCGCCTACATGAACACGGCCGACTACGGCCGCGGCGCGAATGGCATCACGGCCGCGGCGCGGGCCTATTTCGGCAAGAAGCCGAGCGAGCTCAACGCGGCCGAGGCCGCCGTGCTCGCCGGTGTGGTGCAGACGCCCTACGGCAAGAACAGCAACGACCCGGGCCTGAACCCGGAGAAGGCCGAGAAGCGCTGGGACTACGTCGTCGGGCAGATGGCGGAGAACGGCTTCATCACCCAGGCCGAGCGGTCGTCCATGACGATGCCGCAGACCCTGCCGCGGTTGGAGTGGAAGACCAACAGCAGGTTGACGCCGGAGCAGGACGCCATCTACAAGGCCATCCTGACCGAGCTGGAGCCCAAGGGGCTGAGCGAGAGCGAGCTGTCCCGCGGCGGCTACGTGATCAAGACGACCATCGACCCGGACGCGCAGCAGAAGGCCGAGAAGGCCGTGCAGGACGTGATGGGCTCCCAGCCGAAGACGCTCCGCACCTCGCTGGTCGCGGTCGACCCGGAGAACGGTGAGATCCAGGCGTACTACGGATCCAAGCAGCAGAACGGTGACCTGGACTGGGCGAGCACGCCGCAGGAACCGGGTTCGTCGTTCAAGCCGTTCGCGGTGATCGCCGGCCTGGAGAAGGGCAAGGGCATCGGCGAGTACTACGACGGCAGCGGGGACCAGATCATCGCCGGGCACAAGTTCGACAACTCGCCCGGCGTGCACTGCGACGTTCCGACGCACTGCGGTGTCCGCGAGGCGATGACCAACTCGGTCAACACCGTGTTCGTGAACATGGCGGCCCAGTTCGGGCCCACGAAGGTGGCCGAGGCCGCCCACGCGGCGGGCATTCCGGATTCGACGAAGCTGCAAAGCCCCAACGGGGCCGTCGAGGCCGGTATCGCGCTGGGCATGTACCAGGTGCTCCCGAAGGACATGGCGGCCTCGTACGGCTCGTTCGTCAACGGCGGCAACAAGGTTCCGGCGCACTTCGTGAAGGAGGCCATCAGCCCCGAGACCGGGCCGTTCGACCTCGAGATCCCGGAGCCGAAGCCCGCCTTCGGCAGCGCGACGGAGAGCAAGGACATCGCCTACAACGTCTCGCAGTCGATGCTGAAGGTCGCCGAGCACTCGAAGGTCCCGCTGGCGGGCAACCGGCCCGTGGTGTCCAAGACCGGTACCCACCAGTGGCTGAGCACCACGAAGAACAAGAACGCGTGGATGATCGGCGCGGTCCCGCAGATCTCCACCGCGGTGGCGATGCAGAACGACGACGGCGGCCCGAAGCCGCTGGCCGACTCGAGCGGCGAAAGCTTCTACGGCGGTAACTGGCCTGCCAAGGTGTGGAAGAAGTTCATGGATTCCTACCTGCAGGGCAAGAAGGTCGAGGAGTTCCAGGAGGGCGACACGATCGGGCAGTTCGCGGACATCCCGCCGCCGCCTCCGCCGACGTCGGAACCGCCGCCGCCGACGTCGGCGCCGCCGACCGCGCCGCAGACCCAGACCAGCGAGCCGGACGAGCCGACCACCAGCAAGGAGCGGCCGGGCCACTGCGGTTGGCTCGACCCGAACTGCGACGACAACGGTGGCGGTGATTCCGGCGACGGACCGCCGAACGTCGCACCGACGAGAACAAGGGCATCCGGCTAGGACGCCGCAGCAAACCCGGAGGGGCACCCGCGAGCGGCGGGTGCCCCTCCGCGTTGTTCGGCCCAAGTAGCATCCGGGCGTGTCCACCTCGAACGAGCCCGCCAGCACCGAACCGGCGCCGACCCCCGGCGAGCGCGCGAGCTCGGCGGTGGACAGCGATTCCCTCGGCCCCGCCGACCGCGTCGCGCCGACCTGGACGGAGCCGCTGGCGCAGAAGCTCAGCCGGCCCTTCGGCGGTCGGCTCGGGCGGCACGCGCAGGTCGGGCGCCAGTGGTTCTGGACGCCGCTGCGGGTGATCTTGTTCTTCGCGGTGCTGGTGCTGGCCGCGGCCTGGCTGTTCAAGGCGCCCTGCCAGGTCACCTACGACACCGGCGACGGGCCGCAGCTGGACTGGCGGAACAGCAAGCAGTACACCGCCATGTGCTACACCGACATCATCCCGCGCTACGGCATGGGCGATCTCGCGCCGGACGACGCGTTCCCGTACAAGACGGCCTGGCTGGAGAACGCCGACACGCCGCAGGAGAAGGTCCGGTACATGGAGTACCCGGTGCTGACCGGCGTGTTCCAGTGGATCAACGCGCGGGCCGCGGACGGTTGGGCGACCCTGGCGGGCCACGGCTGGCTGCCGGGCGGCCTGACCAGCGTGCTGTACTTCAACATCTCGGCGTTCTGGCTGGCCGCGGCCTGGCTGGTGACCATCTGGGCGCTGGTGCTGCTGTGCCGCCGGCGGGTCTGGGACGCCGCGCTGGCCGCCGTGTCGCCGCTGGTCTTCGTGCACGCCTTCACCAATTTCGACGCCCTGGCCACGGCTTTCGGCACCGCCGGCCTGCTCGCGTGGGCGCGGCGCAGGCCCGTGCTGGCCGGGGTGCTGATCGGGCTCGGCGGCGCGGCGAAGCTCTACCCGCTGTTCTTCCTCGGCCCGCTGCTGGTGCTGGCCTGGCGCGCCGGGAAGATGGCGGACGCGCTGCGCACGGTGCTGGCCGCCGCGTTGGCCTGGCTGGTGGTCAACGTGCCGGTGCTCGTGCTCTACCCGGAGGGCTGGCGGGAGTTCTTCCGGCTCAACAACGAACGCCCGGCCGACCCGGACTCGCTCTACAACGTGCTGATGTACTTCACCGGCTGGGCGGGTTTTGACGGCCCGCTGCGGGACGGCGCCACGCCGACGGTGCTGAACGCGGTCAGCCTCGCCCTGTTCCTGGTCGCCTGCCTCGGCATCGGGTGGCTGGCGCTGGCCGCGCCGACCCGGCCGCGGCTGGCGCAGCTGTGCTTCCTGGTGGTCGCGGCGTTCCTGCTGACCAACAAGGTGTGGAGCCCGCAGTACTCGCTCTGGCTGGTGCCGCTGGCGGTGCTGGCGATTCCGCGCTGGCGGCTGCTGCTGACCTGGATGGTCGTCGACGCCGCGGTGTGGGCGCCGCGGATGTACTACTACCTCGGCACCGGCAACAAGGGCCTGCCGGAGGGCTGGTTCCTGGGCGCGGTGGTTATCCGCGACGCGATGGTCGTCGCGCTGTGCGTGCTGGTCGTCCGGGAGATCGTGCGGCCGGAGCGGGACAAGATCCGCGCGGCGCTCGCGATGCGGGGCGGTCGGGAGCCGGGCGCGATCGACGACCCGTGCGGCGGCTTCCTGGACGGCACACGAGACCGATTCGTGTTACCCGGTGTCGCCCGTTGGGGTAAGGAACGGCCGGGACAGGGGACGCGCACCTTAGCGTCGAGGCGGTGATCTTCCGCCACTGATGGAGGTGCTTCGCTGATGGTCGGCCGACGATCCCTCACCCTGGTGCTCACCGCGGCGGCCGCGCTGGCCGCGCCCACCGCGACCGCGTCGGCCGAGACGCCGCCGGGTGCGCTGGAAGTCCGCCTGGGCGAGGTGACCTGCCACGACCTGTCGCCGCTCACCGCGACGTTCCCGTGGTTAAGCCCGTTCTTCCCCGGTGATCTGAGCGCGTCGCCGCTGGTCCGCTACGAGATCCGCCGCGCGACGGAAGGGCTCGCGCCGTTCGAGGTGACCGTCGACGGCGAGCGGCGGGCCATCGGCACGGTCGGCCGCGGCGGCCTGGTTTCGGCGCAGGTCCCGCTGACCAACGAGGAGGCGACCGAGGTCGTGGTGGCCTCCGGCGGGCAGATCCTGGCGAACCGCACCTACCACGCCCGCTGCTGATCGACCCGCCGAAGGCGGGTGCCCGCCCGGGTCCCCCGCCGGGCGGGCACCGGCGCGTCCGGGGTAGGCCCGCGGGCGGACTGGGCGTCAGTCCGCGGGCGGATCCGGTTCAGGGGGATCTCGGGGTCGTTCCCTGACGCACCGCGGCGCCGCCTCGGCGAGCATTGAGGCATGACGACGTACCGCATGGCACTGTCCCGGCCGAGCGACAAGGCGATGATCGCGGGGGTGTGCGCCGGTCTGGCCGACCGGTTCGGGATGAAGCCGTTCACCGTCCGCCTGCTGTTCCTGCTGTCCTGCCTGCTGCCCGGCCCGCAGTTCGTGATCTACATCGTGCTCTGGGTCTTGATGCCGAAGCGCTGACCGCTCGCGCGCTAGGCGCGGCGGACGCACCAGGCCGTGACCAGCAGCGTGCTGGCGGCCAGGCTGAAGGCGGCGACGAGCGCGGACCGCACGAGCAGCGCAGCGCTCGTCGCGTCCGCGCTCAGCGCCAGCAACAGCGGGAACGCCAGCGGAATCCACTTCGCCAGCAACGCGATCGCGAACAGCGCCGCCGCCGCGATCACCGTGTACCCGATGCGGCGGACGACCAGTCCGGAGCACGGCAGGGCGACGGCGATGCCGAACGCGGCGCACGCGACGTGCGCCAGCAGGCCGATGCCGAGATCGCCCGGCGGGTGGTCGAGCCCGTGCGAGATCTCCGCCCAGGCAACGGAAAGCACCGCGAGCCCGATCGAGCAGCACAGCACCGCCAGCACGACGCTCGCCAGCATCCGGGCCATCGATCCGGCGTGCGCGCGGGTGACCGTGCGCTGCACGACGTCCTCCACGTCGACCAGCGCGATCGTCATCCAGCCGGCCACGATCAGCAATCCCGCCGCGGTCACCGCGAAGCCGGGCAGCGCCGGGCCGTCGTTGTTGCTGTAGAAGATGGCCAGCAACGCGATGTAGAGCAGCACCGGCGGTAGGTAGCGCTGCGAGTGGCCGAGGATGGCCAGCTGGTAGCGGATCAGCGGGATCACCGCGCGGCCACCGAGAGCACCGCGCAACCCTGCTGGATCGCCTTGAGCAGCAAGGATTCCCGAGCTTCCACGGTCACCACCAGTGTCACGTCCAGGTGTCCCGGGCGCACCGCCTGCACGCCGGGCTGCGCCGCCCAGTCGACGGATTCGCCGTCGCGCAACACGATCCGGCAAGTCTCGACCTCGGCTTCGAGCGGTTCGAGGCGCCCGTCGGAGAGCCGGTGCGAGCGGGTGGCCAGCGCCCGCACCGCTTCCGGCCGGTGGTCGGTGAACACGACGGCCGTGCCCGCCGCCGAGACCTCGCCGATCACCTCGGTGAGCACGTCGCGAGCATCGGGATCCAGGCCCGACCACGGTTCGTCCAGCACCAGGAGCTCGGGATCGCACAGCAGCGCCTGCGCGATCCCGACCTTCTGCGCGTTGCCCTTCGACAGGTCGCGCAGCGGGGTGTCCGGGCCGCCGGCGAGCGCGAAGCGGTCGAGCCAGCCGTCGGCCCGAGTGGCTGCCTCCACAGTGGACAATCCACTGATGCGGCCCAGGTGGCGGAGGTAGGCGCGGGCGCTCATCCGCTGCCGAGCGGGAAACCGGTCCGGCACGTACCCGATGCGCGGCCGACCGGTGACGGTGCCGCCGGACGGCCGGGAGACCCCGGCGAGGATCCGCAGCAGCGTCGACTTCCCGGAACCGTTGGCGCCCAGGATCCCGACGGCCGCACCGGTCGGCACGTCGAGGTCAACGCCCCGGAGCACCGACCGGGCCCCATGGCGCTTGGTGACGCCCGAAAGCTCCCGCACCACCACGTCAGAACCCCTCGGAAGTCGTCCTCCGGTGCGCGGACACCCGGAGGGACGCAATTTCAATGGAAATCAGAGGTTCGATTTCCATTGAAATTGCGGCGGTCAGCGGCGGGCGTGGGCGTCGAGGACGTAGGCGATGGCCGAGGTGACCTTGGCCGCGAAGGCCAGGTGCAGCGACTCGTCCGGCACGTGCGCGTTGCTGTCCGGGCCGAGCGCGCCGGTCACCACGAACTGCGCGTCCGGGTAGGCGTTGTGCAGCAGGCCCATGAACGGGATCGAGCCGCCGAGGCCCATCGTCCGCCAGCCCGCCCCGAACACCTCGTCGCTCGCCTGGTCCAGCGCCGCCGCCAGCCACGGCGCGAGGTCGGGGGCGTTCCAGCCCAGCCCGGTCTCGGCGTGCCCGAAGGTCACCTTCGCGCCGTAGGGCACGTCGGTGGTCAGTCGCTCCTGGACCGCGCGGATCGCGGCTTCGGGGTCGGCGGTCGGCGGCAGCCGGAAGCTCAGCAGCAGCGTCGTGAAGGGCCGCAGCACGTTGCCCGCGTCCGCGGGCTTCGGCAGCCCGTCGGCGCCGATCACCGAGAGCGTCGGCCGCCAGGTGCTGTTCAGGGCGAGCTCGACCTCGTCGTCGTCGACCGGCCGCAACCCCTCCGGCCACGGCACGACGCTGCGCACCAGGCCGGGCACGGCCTCGATCGCGGCGCGCACCTCGGCGACCCGGTTCTCCGGGATCTGCACGTTCAGTTCGGGCACCAGGACCTCGCCGGTCGTGGAGTCCTCCAGCCGGTCCAGCAGCTCCCGCAGCACCCGGAACGAGCTGGGCGCGATGCCGCTGGCGATGCCGGAGTGCAGGCCGCTGTCGAGCACCTGCACCTTGACCTCGAGCTGCACCATGCCGCGCAGCGAGTTCGTCAGCCACAGCCGGTCGTAGTCGCCCGCCCCGGAGTCCAGGCACACCACCAGCGACACGGCGCCGAGCCGGCCGGACAGGTGCTCCAGGTAGGCGGGCAGGTCGGGGCTGCCGGACTCCTCGCCGGTCTCCAGCAGCACCACGCAGCGCGCGTGCGCGCCGCCGTGCGCGCGGACCGCCTCGATGGCGGTGATCGCCGCGTACCCGGCGTAGCCGTCGTCGGCGGAGCCGCGGCCGTACAGCCGGCCGTCGCGGACCACCGGCGTCCACGGCCCGAGGCCCTCGGACCAGCCGCCGACCGGCGGTTGCTTGTCGAGGTGGCCGTAGAGCAGCACCGTCTCGTCGGGCGTGCCCTCGCTGGCCGGGATGTCCACCAGGAGCAGCGGGGTGCGTTCCGGCAGCCGCACGACCTCGATGTTCGCGCCGGCGATGTGCCGCGCCGCGACCCACGCCCGCAGGTGCTCGATGGCGGCGTCGAGATGCCCGGAGGTGACCCACTCGGAGTCGAAGGAGGGCGAGATCGCCGGGATCTTCACCAGCTCGGAGAGGCTCGGCAGGACGGACTCGTCCCACGCCTGGTCAACGGTCTTGGCTACGGCTGCACGATCCACGCCGCGATCCTATGCCCGCGCCGACCGGGACGTCGCCAATGGCCGGAACTGCTCAAACAGCCGCCCGAGCGACGTTCCGCAGCACCGGGGCCGTGTGCGTTTCGTGCTGTTGTAGCGACACAAAATGCTCACGGCCGACGCGCACCCCGCTGCGGTCAGCTGCTGGTCACGGCCGCGGTGGTGGTGGCCGCGATGGCTCCGGCGCTGATCGCCGCGGTCGCGGCCGCGACCGCGGCTTCCACGGCCTTGCCGAGCTGCTCGCCCTTGCTGATCTCCTTCAGCCGCTTGCGCTCCGCCCGCTCCAGCCCGAGCGACCGGACCAGGTTGGTCGCGTGCACCATCGCCGCGAGCAGCGCCCGGCGGTTGTCCAGCGCGATCTCGTCGCGGGCGACCGCGCGCAGTTCGGCGATCAGCGCCTGCCGCGCCCCGGTGTCGGGGAGGTACTTGTCGTACGGGATGAACAGCACCGACTTCTCCTCGCGGCGCATCAGGCCCCGTTCGGCGAGGGCGGCGCAGTGCACCTTGCGCGCGCTCTTGCGGTGCTGGATGAAGCTGTGCGCGGCCACCGGCTTGTTCGCCGACCCCGCCTTCTTGACCAGGTATCCCATGCAGTCGTCGAGCCAGCCGATGCCGCTCGGGCTCGCGTCGAGCACCTGGATCTTCATCCGGACGAAGTCGATCCGGTGCTGCAGCACGAGCTCGCCGAGTTCCGCTGCGCCGGCGTAGTCGGACATCGAGTAGTACGAGCCGTTGTCCTTCTGGAGCAGCAGCGCGAACTCTTCGGGCAGGGTCAGCGTGGTCATGCCGCCCAGTCTCGCAGCGAATCGCGGCCGACGCGGCCGGATCGGACCGGCTAGACGCGGCCCATCGCCGCCAGGAAGCGCATCGCCAGCGGCTCGGCGGGCACGATCTCCTCGACCTCGAAGCGGGCGACCTCGCCTTCCGGCACACCGGCCGCCTCGGCGAGCTTGGCGGGCGTCCAGCCCTG
Organism: Saccharopolyspora elongata; assembly: GCF_004348985.1. Lineage (GTDB taxonomy): Bacteria > Actinomycetota > Actinomycetes > Mycobacteriales > Pseudonocardiaceae > Saccharopolyspora > Saccharopolyspora elongata. The sequence goes on from NZ_SMKW01000038.1 coordinate 9,666, forward strand.
TTCCTGGCGGACTACGCGCACCAGCCGCACCAGGTCTTCGGTGTCGTGCGGGTGCTCAGCGGGCTCGGCCATGGAAGCGCTCCCTGCTCCGGGATCCGGTCGCTTCCCAACATAGCCAGCCGAGTGGATCAGCCGCCCCCCGCCACGATTATCGCCGGGACCGCCGTGATCGCCGCCATCGCCGCCGAGACCGCCGCGCTGACGGCGTTGCCCAGGTCCTCGGTCTCGGCGATCGACTTCAGCCGGTTCCGCTGCGCGCGGTCGAAATCGAGCAGGTACACCAGCCCGCTGCGGTAGGTCACCGCGCTGAGCAGCGCCAACCGCTCGTCGACCGGCCGCTGGCCGGCGGCCAGCTCGTGCAGTTCGGCGAGCAGCGCGCCGCGGACACCGCGATCCGGGTGGTAGCGGTCGTCCGGCAGCACGCCCAAGAACTTCCGCCGCTCGCGGCGCAGGAACCCGTGCTCGACCAGTACCTGGCGATGCGTCGCGAACGTGCCGGTGCGCCCCGCCAGCCACCAGCTCAGGTCGATCGGCCGGTTCGGTCGTCCGGCGCGTTGCCGGAAGTCCTCGAACAGCCGGTCCATCCACGGCAGTCCGCTCGAACCGGAGTCGATCAGGCGCACCGCCGTGCCGGTCAGCTCGACGCGGCCCCGCAGGACCAGCTCGCCGATCTCGGCCGCGGCGGTCGCCGTGTTCGGGTTCGCGCTGACGAAGTAGGTGCCGTTGTCCTTGTGCAGCAGCAGGACGAACTCGTCGGGCAGCGCGAGCGGGTTGGGGAACTCGGCCACGAGTCCAGTTTGTCCTATTTTTGCCGCCGGAGACACCGGCTTCGCAATATCGGTACCGCGATGGTCCGGAAGGCATTAGTCGGACCTCCATTACTTCGATGACCTGCGGTTTTGCCTTTTCTGGCGGCGAACTACGGTGATCACGCGGGAGGAAGCCGACCGGACCGCGGTCGTGTCGAATCCCTGTGGCAGGGCTCACGAAAAGGGCCGGTTTCGTGCCAGGATGACGGGGAGCGATCCAACCGCTCCGACCGGAACGCCGGGCGATCCACCAGATCACCTGCGGTTTCGACCGGGGCAGTCGGGCCACGCCGCCACAAGCGGGTGGGCCGGCGCGACACGAGGAGATCACGCATGTCCCCCGAGCAATGGACGCGACCCGAGACCGAAGGCACCACCGGCCCCCCTGCCGCTGTCGCAGCGAAACCCACACGGGAGCAGGTGATCGCCGGTTTGCGCGCCACGAGCGAAGGTGGAGCTGACCTGGTTCAGCTACTCACCCCAGAAGGTCAGCGGGTCGAACACCCGGACTTCGACATCGACGTCTCCGACGCGCAGCTGCGCGACCTGTACCGGGACATGGTGCTGGTGCGCCGCGCCGACCGGGAGGGCAACGCCCTGCAGCGGCAGGGCCAGCTGGGCATCTGGGTGCCGTTGCTCGGCCAGGAAGCCGCCCAGATCGGGGCCGGCCGGGCGCTGCAGCCGCAGGACATGGCCTTCCCCAGCTACCGCGAGCACGGCGTCGCCTGGTGCCGCGGCATCGATCCGACCGACCTGCTGGGCATCTTCCGCGGCACCGACCACGGCAGCTGGGACCCGGTCGACACCCGGTTCCACCTGTACACGATCGTCATCGGCAACCAGTGCCTGAACGCCACCGGCTACGCGATGGGCCAGCGCTTCGACGGCAAGGTCGGCGAGCCCGACGGCGAGGCCACCATGGTCTTCTTCGGTGACGGCGCCACCAGCCAGGGCGACGTGCACGAGGCGATGGTGTGGTCGGCCGTCTACGACGCGCCGGTGGTCTTCTTCTGCCAGAACAACCAGTGGGCGATCTCCGAGCCGCTGGAGCGCCAGACCCGCGTGCCGCTCTACCGGCGCGCCAGCGGGTACGGCTTCCCCGGCATCCGGGTGGACGGCAACGACGTGCTGGCCAGCCTCGCGGTCAGCAAGTGGGCGCTGGACGAGTGCCGCCAGGGCAACGGCCCGGTGCTGATCGAGGCGTTCACCTACCGGATGGACGCGCACACCACCTCCGACGACCCGACCCGGTACCGGCTGGCCGACGAGCACGAGGCCTGGAAGCTCAAGGACCCGATCGAACGGCTGCGGGTGCACCTGGTCCGCGAGCAGATCGCCGACCAGGGCTTCTTCGACGGCGTCGACGCCGAGGCCGACGAGCTCGCCGCCCGGCTGCGCGACTTCTGCTTCAACATGCCCGAACCGCCACCCGAACGGATGTTCTCCGAGGTCTACGCCGAGGAAACCCCGCAGCTGGCCGCCCAGCGCGAGGACTACCTGCAATACCTGGCCGGATTCGCCGACGACGCGATGGCAGGAGGTGTGCGCTGATGGCAGCGCCCGCGTTGGAACGCCCGACCGCCACGGCGGGGACCCAGACCGTCACGATCGCCAAGGCGCTGAACATGGGCCTGCGCGCGTCGCTGGAACGCGACCCGAAGGTCCTGGTGATGGGCGAGGACGTCGGCAAGCTCGGCGGCGTCTTCCGGATCACCGACGGCCTGCAGAAGGACTTCGGCGAGCACCGCGTGCTGGACACCCCGCTGGCCGAGTCCGGCATCATCGGCGCCGCCATCGGGCTGGCCATCCGCGGCTACCGCCCGGTGTGCGAGATCCAGTTCGACGGCTTCATCTTCCCCGGCTTCGACCAGATCGTCTCCCAGCTGGCCAAGCTGCACTTCCGCAGCCAGGGCAAGCTGAAGATGCCGGTCGTCGTGCGGGTGCCCTTCGGCGGCGGCATCGGCGCCGTCGAGCACCACTCGGAGTCGCCGGAATCCCTGTTCGCGCACATCGGCGGCCTGAAGGTGGTGTCCTGCTCGAACCCGGTGGACGCCTACTGGATGCTGCAGCAGGCCATCGAGTGCGACGACCCGGTGCTGTTCTTCGAGCCGAAGCGCCGCTACTACGAGAAGGCGGAGCTCGACCCGAGCACGCCGCCGATCCCGCTGTTCAGCTCGCGCGTGGCGCGCGCCGGTTCGGCGGTGACCGTGGCGGCGTACGGGCCGATGGTCCGCACCTGCCTCGACGCGGCGGCCGCGGCGGCCGAGGACGGGCTGGAGCTGGAGGTCATCGACCTGCGCACGCTGTCGCCGCTGGACCTGGACCCGGTGTTCGAGTCGGTGCGCCGCACCGGCCGGCTGGTGCTGGTCAGCGAGGCCCCGGCGGAGGCATCGGTCACCTCGGAGATCGCCACGAGGGTGCAGCAGGAGTGCTTCTACTCGCTGGAGGCCCCGGTGCTGCGCGCGACGGGATTCGACACGCCCTACCCGCCGAGCAAGCTGGAGGAGGGCTTCCTGCCCGACCTCGACCGGGTACTCGACGCGGTCGACCGTTCGCTGGCGTACTGACAGGCCCGTCTCCGAACTCGCGCTGCTCGGCGGTGCCGGTAGCGGCCCCTGCGGGAATCACGGTCGCCTTCTCGCCGTGGGATCCCCGACATCATGAATGCCGACGTCGGGGTGTCCTCGCGAGAAGACGCCTGAACCCGCGGCGGTGCGAGTTTCGAGGGTGGGCCAAGCGGCTGCGCCGCTTCAAAGACAAAATCAAGACCGAGTTCGCCAACAGGCTCTGAGGGAGTCGTTCGATGGCACTGAAGCACTTCCCGCTGCCCGACGTCGGCGAGGGGCTGACCGAAGCGGAAATCCTCGGCTGGCGCGTCCAGCCCGGTGACGCCGTCACCGTCAACCAGGTGATCGTCGAGATCGAGACGGCCAAGGCATCCGTCGAGCTGCCCTGCCCGTGGGCCGGCACGGTCCGCGAGCTGCTCGTCGAGCCGGGGCAGACCGTCGAGGTCGGGTCGCCGATCATCGCGATCGACCTCGAAGGCTCGGCCGGTGGAGCCGCCCCCGCCGAGGGGGCCGGCAAGATCGGCGAGGAGTCCAACGGCCGCATCGCCACGCTGGTCGGCTACGGCCCGCGGACGGCGAGCGCGAAGCGTCGCCCGCGCAAGGGCCGGGTGCCCGCCGCCGCGCAGGTCGTGGAGGTTCCGGTGCCTGAGCCGGTTGCGGTGGAGCCGGTGCCCGAGCCGGTTGCGGTGGAGCCGGTGGCGCAGCAGGGCGGCTACGTGCCGCTGGCGAAGCCGCCGGTGCGCAAGCTGGCCAAGGACCTCGGCGTGGACCTGACCGCGCTCAGCGGGTCCGGGGCCGGCGGCGTGATCACCCGCGAGGACGTGCAGTCCGCCGCGGGCGGTGCGACCGTCGGGCTGCCCGCGGCGGCCGAAGCGCCGGCCGGGCGGGAGCGGCGGGTGCCGATCAAGGGCGTCCGCAAGGCGACCGCGCAGGCGATGGTGGACAGCGCGTTCACCGCCCCGCACGTCACCGAGTTCCTCACCATCGACGTCACGCCGATGATGGAGCTGCGGGAACGCCTGAAGTCGCACCCGGAGTTCCGCGGCGTCAAGGTCACGCCGCTGGCGTTCGCGGCGAAGGCCGTGTGCCTCGCGGCCCGCCGGACCCCGGACGTCAACGCCACCTGGGACGGGGCGGCCGGCGAGATCGTCTACAAGGACTACGTGCACCTGGGCATCGCGGCGGCCACGCCGCGCGGCCTGGTGGTGCCCAAGGTCCGCGACGCCGACCGGATGTCCCTGAAGGAGCTGGCGGAGGCGCTGGAGCGGCTCGCCACGACCGCGCGGGAGGGCAAGACGACCCCGGCGGAGATGGTGGGCGGCACGATCACCATCACCAACGTCGGCGTGTTCGGCGTCGACACCGGGACGCCGATCCTCAACCCGGGCGAGTCCGCGATCCTCGCGCTCGGCGCGATCCGCGACATGCCGTGGGTTGTGGACGGCCAGGTGGTGCCCCGGAAGGTCTGCCAGCTGGCGCTGAGCTTCGACCACCGGGTGGTCGATGGCCAGCAGGGCTCCCAGTTCCTCGCGGACGTCGGAGCGCTCCTGGCCGACCCGAGCATGGCCATCACGTACTGATCAGTTCCGAGGAGGCGCCTTCCGCCGGCAGCACCGGTGGAAGGCGCCTCCTCACGCGCGCTTGAAGGTGCGGATGCCTTCGGCCGGCGTCCAGTGCCGGATGACCAGGTGGGTCCGGTCGTCGGAGAGGCCGGTGGTGGTCACCTCGGTGAGGTCCAGGCGGAAGAGGTGTGAGTCCTCGCTCGGCGGCTTGGCCTCCTCGACCCAGGCCCGCAGCTCGTCGCCGGTGACCTCGACCGCCCGGCCGGCGATCTTCACGTCCGGAGCCGCCATCGAACCGTCGCCGGGGTTGGCGTGCAGCGCGAACCGCTGATCCCGACGCAGGTCCAGAGCCTTCTTGGCGCCGGGCATCGAGCCCAGCGTGAGGTCCGGGCCGCGCCAACCGACCTCCGTGCCGCTGACCCGCGGCGAACCGTCCCGGCGCAGCGTGGCCAGCACGTGGTGCTTGGCCTCCTCCAACCGCGCCCGGACGCTTTCCGCCAGTTCGGGCGCTTGTTCCGCGAATTCCTGCCACGACGTCATGCGCGCCATGTTGGCAGGCGGCACCGACACGCGTGGGATGCGGCGAACGGCCTGCTCACCTCGTCGTGCGAGGCGAACAGGCCGTTCGCAGCAAAACCGGAATCGGGTCAGTCGCCCTTGCGGCGCCGCCCGCCGCGCCGGGATCCGCCGCCCGCCGATGCCGACGCCGCCACCGGCTCCGCCGCCTCCGCGGACTCGTCCGCCGACGACTTCTGCTCGTCGTACTCGCGGAGGAAGTCGAACGCGTGCTTGTCGAAGTCGTGGATGTCGATCTCGGGCAGCTCGCCGAGCTCGTTGTTCAGTTCCCGGAAGATCGGTGTCTCCAGGTCAGGGGTGGTCTTCTTCACCGCTTCGCCCTCCCGTTCACTCTCGAAGCTGTGGCCGGGCCGCCGCGCGCGACGTCGTCGCCCACCGCGTCCCGTCCGAGCCCTCCCCGCGGAGCTCGCCCGGCGCAGCCGGACACCGCGAGGTGCCCGTTCCACGTCGGTGTGACGCGCGCCGAGGCGGATGATGACTCCACCGCCGGCGACATTCATCCATTTGGACCAGTCCCATGGTGCACTTGCCGCGTGGCGCCGATGCACGGGCCCACGAAATGGTGCACCGCTCCTGTTCAACCCGCGCACACTTTGTGCAATTCCGCACCGTGGCGAGCGCCACTCCGCAACCCGGGCAAACCATTGCCAACCGAGCTTTCCGGGTGGGGCCGCTAGCGGAGCTGGCCGAGGATCTGGCTGTGGGAGCGGCTTTCGAAGATCGGGCCGCCGCGGGAACCCGCGACGGCCCGGCGGGCTCAGGCGATGTGACGACCGGAGATGGCGCGGGCCACCACCAGCTGCTGGATCTGCTCGGTGCCTTCGAAGATGTCGTAGATCTTGGCGTCGCGGTGCATCCGCTCCACCGGGAACTCCCGGGTGTAGCCGTTGCCGCCGAGGATCTGGATCGCCCGCTCCGTCGCCCAGGTGGCCACCCGGCCCGCCTTGAGCTTCGACATCGAGCCCTCGCCCGCGGTGAACCCGCCGTTGCGGCCCAGCCACGCCGCCCGCCACACCAGCAGCCGCGCCGCGTCGATCTCCATCCGCATGTCGGCCAGCGTGAACGCGATCGACTGGTTCTCGATGATGGGCCGCCCGAAGGTCTCCCGCTGCTGCGCGTACTCCAGGGCGGTCTCGTAGGCCGCCCGCGCGATGCCGATGGCCTGCGCGCCGACGGTCGGGCGGGAGAGCTCGAAGGTCTTCATCGCCGCCTGCGAGCTGGCCTTGCCGCCCTCGCGGGCGCGGGCCAGCCGCGCGTCCAGCTTCTCCTTGCCGCCCAGCAGGCAGTTGCCGGGCACCCGCACGTCGTCCAGGAACACGTCGGCGGTGTGCGAGGCGCGCAGCCCGTGCTTGCGGATCTTGCTCGGCGCCTCCAGGCCCTTGGTGCCCGGCGGAACCACGAACGCGGCCTGGCCGCGGGAGCCCAGCTCCGGGTCCACGACCGCCTGCACGACGTGCACGTTCGCGATGCCGCCGTTGGTGGCCCACGCCTTCTGCCCGTTGAGCACCCACTCGTCGGTGGCCTCGTCGTAGACCGCGCGGGTGCGCATCGCCGCGACGTCGGAACCGGCCCCGGGCTCCGACGAGCAGAACGCCGCGACCTTGGGGTCGTCCGCGTCGCCGTAGCACTGCGGCACCCACTCGGCGAGCTGGTCGGGCGTGCCCGCGGCGAAGATCCCGGCGACCGCGAGGGTGGTGCCGAAGATCGCCATGCCGATGCCGCCGTCGCCCCAGAACAGCTCCTCGTTGGCGATCGGCAGCGACAGGCCGGTGTCGTCGGCCCAGAACGTGGCCAGCGTTTCGAAGCCGTAGAGCCCGATCTTGGCGGCCTCCTGGATGATCGGCCAGGGGGTTTCCTCGCGCTCGTCCCATTCCCGCGCGGCCGGCCGGATGGTCTTCTCGGCGAAGCCGTGCACCCAGTCGCGCAGCTCCTGCTGTTCCTCGCTCAGTTCCAGGGAGAAAGTCATCGCCGTCCTGTCGGTGTCGTTCGGCCTCGGCTCTGGTTCTTCGTCCTCGCAACCGGCACCGCTGCGCGGTGTGAGCCTCAGGCCTTGGGGATCTGGAAGAGTTTCGTCAGCCCGGCGGCGAAGCCGAGGTCGCCGGCGACCTTGAGCTTGCCCTTCATGAACAGCATGGGCGCCGAGGCGTTGCCGGAGGCCAGTTTCAGGAAATCCGCCGGGGGCGTCGTGATCGTCACCCGCGGCTCGTGCTGCGGGTCCTTGCTGACGGTGCACTGGCCGTCGGCCAGCACGCATTCGTAGCGCAGCAGGTCGTCCTCGGTGCCGATCCGCCACCGCACCACGGCCTTGATCGAGCCGGCCTTCTCGGTCTTGTAGTGCTCGCCCATCCGCCGGAACACCTCGTCGAGGATGCGTTCGCGCAGCTCGGGGCGTTCCATCACGGCTTCGATCTGGGCGTCGGAGGCGCGCGAGATCAGCCGCGCGAACTGCTCCGGCCGCAGCGCGCTCAGGTCGACCGGGGTGCCGCTGCCGGCGATCTCGGAGGCGGCTTCGAGCAGCGCGACGAACTCTTCCTTGCCGACCTTCTTGGGGTCGACCTCGCCGAGGGCCGCGATCGGGTCGGTCTCGGGTTGGGGCATCGGTGCCACCTCCATTACCTACTCGTGAGTAAGACTACGTTCGAGTAGGTTCGAAGGCAAGCGGGCGCAGCGGATCGGATCTGATCTAGCCTGACCGGAAAAGACCAGCGTAAGAGGTGAGATGGTCGATCGTCAGGACAACGGCCGCCCCCGGTCGCGGCGCCTGCCGCGGGCGGTTCGCGAGCGGCAGATCCTGGACGCCGCGGTCGAGGTGTTCGCCACGCACGGCTTCCACACCGCGTCGATGGACGAGATTTCCGAGGTCGCGGGCATCTCCAAGCCGATGCTCTACGCCTACCTCGGTGCCAAGGACGAGTTGTTCGTGGCCTGCATCCGGCGGGAGGCCGCCCGGCTGATCGAGGCGATCAGCACGGCCGTCGAAGCCGGGCTCAGCCCGGACGAGCAGCTGTGGCGCGGCCTCCAGGTGTTCTTCGAGTACGTGCACCGAAACCAGGCGGGCTGGACGGTGCTGCACCGGCAGGCGAACCTGCAGGGCGAGCCGTTCGTCTCGGAGCTGGTGGAGTGGCGGGAGCGGGCGACCAGCCTGATCGCGGCGCTGCTGGCGCAGGCGACCGCGGGATCGGCGCAGCCGATGCAGGCGGAGCAGACCGAGCCGTTCGCGGTGGCCCTGGTCGGGGCCGGCGAGTCGCTGGTGGAGTGGTGGTTCCAGCATCCCGAGCACGCCGCCGAGGGGATGGCGATGCGACTGATGAACATGGTCTGGATGGGCTTCGGCGACCTCGTCGAAGGCCGCTCCTGGACCCCGAGCCCCTAGTGGACCGCAATTTCAATGGAAATCGAATGTCCGATTTCCATTGAAATTGCGGAAGTTCTCCACAGCCACCGGGAGTTCTCCACAGGTGTCGGTGTGTCGTGGTCCCGACACGCCGAAGGGGTGCAGTTTCAATTGAAACTGCGGTCACCTCGTCTCAGCGGACCTCGCCGAGCAGGTGGGGTTTGCCGGAGCGGGCGTGGAGGGCGAAGTTCCAGCCGGTGTCCTGCCTGCTCATCGTGAAGTCCGCTGTGGATGGGAGCAGCAGCGGCTTGCGGAACTCGACGTCGACCGAGTACGCGTCCGGCAGCCGCTCCGCGAACGCCGCCAGGCAGCGGGCCTTCGACCACATGCCGTGCGCGATCGCCCGTGGGAACCCGAAAGCCTTGGCGGTCAGGGGATGCAGGTGGATCGGGTTGCGGTCCCCGGAAACCGCCGCGTACCGCCGCCCGGTGTCGCCCGGCACCCGCCAGGTCGCCGTCGGCTCCCCCGTCGCGCCCAGCTCCGCCGCCGCTGCCGGCTGCCCTGACGCCTCGTCGCGCTCGGGCGTCGCCTCGCCTGGCTGCCTCGCCGGCTCCCCGGCTGCGTCCCGCGCCTGTGCCTCGCCGCGCTCCGCCTGCTCGGGCGCGCCGCCGCGCCGGAGGTAGGTGCTGGTCTCCCGCCACACCACCGCGCCGCCCGCGCTGGTCTCGGTGATGACGTCGAACTGCCGCCCCTTCGGGTGCGGGCGCAGGTCGGCCACCCGGACCCGCTGCGTCAGCACGTCGGTGACCAGCAGCGGGCACTCCTGGCGGATCGTGTTGGCCACGTGCACCAGCCCGACCAGCGGGAACGGGAACCCGGGATCGGTCATCAGCCGCACCGACAGCGGGAACGACAGCACGTGCGGGTAGGTGATCGGGAGCTCGTCGCGCAGCCCGAACCCGCACACCCGGTTGTACTCGGCGAGCTGATCGCGGTCGATCTCGATGTCGCGCCGCAGGTACTCGGTGTCCGGCAGGCCGTCGCCGCGCCGGGCCGGCCCGGTCGCGACCGCCTTGAGGTACAGCGCGGAAAGCTTCGGTGCAGTGCTCAGTTCCGGCATCGCGGGTTTCCGTTCCGTCGACTGGTTCGGGGATCAGGCGCCGAGGAGGCTCTGGCCGCAGACCCGGACCACGTTGCCGTTCACCCCGGCCGACGCCGGGTCGGCGAACCAGGCGATGGTCTCCGCGACGTCCACCGGCAGCCCGCCCTGGGACATGCTGTTCATCCGGCGGCCCGCCTCGCGCACGAACAGCGGGACGGCCGCGGTCATCTTGGTCTCGATGAAGCCCGGCGCGACCGCGTTGATGGTGGCCCCGCGGCTCGCCGCGATCCCGGCGGTGGATCGCACGTGCCCGATCACGCCGGCCTTGGACGCCGCGTAGTTGCCCTGCCCGACGTTGCCCGCGATGCCGCTGATCGAGGCGACGCCGATGATCCGCCCGCCGGGTCGCAGCGGGGAGCCGTCGGCGAGCAGCAGTTCGTTGATCCGCTCCTGCGCGGTCAGGTTCACCGCGAGCACCGCGTCCCACTGCTGCGACGTCATCCGGCCGATCGTCTTGTCCCGCGTGATGCCCGCGTTGTGCACCACGACGTCCAGCCCGCCGTGGCGCTGCGCGAAGTGCTCCGCGATCCGGTTGGGCGCGTCGTCGGCGGTGATGTCCAGCTGCAGCGTCGAGCCGCCGATCCGGTTGGCGACCTTGGCGAGGTCGCCGCCCTGCGCGGGCACGTCCAGGCACACCACGTGCGCGCCATCGCGCGCGAGGGTCTCCGCGATCGCCTCGCCGATACCCCGCGATGCGCCGGTGACCAGGGCGATCTTGTCGCGCAGCGGGCTTTCCCGGTCGACCTCCGGCACCTCCGCCGGGCCGACCCGGACCACCTGCCCGGAGACGTACGCGGACTTCGACGAGAGCAGGAACCGCAGCGTCGAGTCGAGCGCGTCCTCTGCTCCCCTGGCGACGTAGACCAGCTGCGCGGTCGCGCCACGCTTGAGCTCCTTGCCCGCCGTGCGAACGAAGCCTTCGAGAGCACGTTGCGCGGTGTGCGCGCGTGGGTCCCGCTGCTCTTCGGGCGGCGCGCCGAGCACGATCACCCGGCCGCAGCGGTCGGTCTGGCGGATCGTCGGGCCGAAGAACTCGCGCAGCTCGCGTAGTTGTTCACTGCTCTCGATGCCGGTCGCGTCGAAGATCAGCGCCGAGTAGCGTTCGCCTTCGGCCGGGGTCTGGTGGACCTTGGTGTGAACGTCGTCGATCGTCGCCGCGATCGCGTCGCCGAGCCGCCCACCGGGCGCGGCGCCGACCAGCACCGGGCCGCTGACCACGGGATCGCCGGGGCGGTAGCGGCGCAGCGGCGTCGGTGCGGGCAGGCCGAGCCGCTTGACGACCTGCCGTCCGATCGGGGACAGGGTGAACTGCTGGTACCGGTCGGCCATGTGGACACTCCCGCGGGTTTGGGGGCGCGAAGTTCGCTCGACGTCAAACCTACCCACGGGTAGGTTAGGTTGCCAGGGAGAGCATCGCATCAACTAGGGAGTCAGGCCATGGCCACCGTTCGGCGAGTAGCGATCATCGGCGGCAACCGGATTCCGTTCGCCCGGTCCGGCGGCCCCTACGCCCACGCCTCCAACCAGGACATGCTCACCGCGGCCCTGGACGGGCTGATCGCGCGGTTCGGGCTGCAGGGCGAGCGGCTCGGCGAGTTCGTCGCCGGGGCGGTGCTGAAGCACAGCCGCGACTTCAACCTGGCGCGCGAGACCGTGCTGGGCTCCCGGCTCGACCCGCGCACCCCCGCCCACGACGTGCAGATGGCCTGCGCGACCGGGCTGGAGAGCGTGGTGTCGGTGGCGAACAAGATCGCCCTCGGCCAGCTCGACGTCGGCATCGCCGGCGGCGTCGACTCGGCCAGCGACGCGCCGATCGCGGTCAACGAGGACCTGCGCCGCGTCCTGCTGCGGGCCAACCACGCCAAGTCCGCGGCCGGCCGGCTGAAGGCGCTGGCCGGTGTCCGGCCGCAGCACGTCGTGCCGGAGATCCCGCGCAACGCTGAGCCCCGCACCGGGCTTTCGATGGGCGAGCACGCCGCGAAGACCGCGCTGGCCTGGGGCATCGGCCGCGAGGAGCAGGACGAGCTGGCCGCGCGCAGCCACCAGCGGCTCGCCGCCGCCTACGACCGCGGCTTCTTCGACGACCTGATCACGTCGTTCCAGGGCCAGGCCCGCGACCAGAACCTGCGGCCGGACAGCTCGGCGGAGAAGCTCGCCAAGCTCAAGCCGGTGTTCGGCCGCGGCGAGGGCGCGACCATGACCGCGGGCAACTCGACGCCGCTGACCGACGGCGCGTCCACCGTGCTGCTGGCCAGCGAGGAGTGGGCCGAGCAGCGGCGGCTGCCGGTGCTGGCCTACCTCGGCGAGGTGGTGTCCGGCGCGGTCGATCACGTCAGCGGCGACGACGGCCTGCTGATGGCCCCGGCCTACGCGGTGCCGAAGCTGCTCGACCGGACGGGCCTGGAGCTGGGCGACTTCGACTTCTACGAGGTGCACGAGGCGTTCGCCTCGCAGGTGCTGGCGACCCTGAAGGCCTGGCAGGACCCGGAGTTCTGCAAGGACCGGCTCGGCCGGGCCGAGCCGCTGGGCGAGATCGACCCGGCGAGGCTCAACGTCAACGGCTCGTCCCTGGCGGCGGGCCACCCGTTCGCGGCAACGGGCGGCCGGATCGTGGCGACCCTGGCGAAGCTGCTCGCGGAGAAGGGCTCGGGCCGGGGCCTGATCTCCATCTGCGCGGCGGGCGGCCAGGGCATGACGGCAATCCTCGAACGCTGACCCGGACACCACCCCGCCGGGCACCGAGAGCCCCCAATTTTAGGCAAAATCGGAACCCCACCCGCCCCGGAACGGCGCAGAAGCCCTGGTGGTCCCCAATTTTAGGCAAAATTGGGAGCCCTCAGCGGGGCAAGCTCGCCCCGAAGGGGCCGGTGCCTGGCGGGCACGTCTCACACGCGCCCGCACCCATTTCCGAAGCGAACCTCATAGGCAAAATTGGGACGCCTGCTTGGATCCTCGGGCGGGCTTGGAGTTTCCCGATTTTAGGCGAAATTGGGCGATTTCGCGGGGCTTCACCAGCGGGGTTCGTCCGTGCCGTAGGCGTGGATGAAGGGCCAGGTCAGGGCTTTTCCGTCGATCCGGCCGGGCGGGGCGACCGCGGTGATCCGGCCGTCCGGGGAGTCGAGTCCGGTCAGCCAGCGTTCGGCGTCCGCCGAGGCCGGCGGTCGTTCCGCGCGGGGTCGACCGAGGAGCCAGTGCGCGGTCCGGGCCAGGGAGAGTTCGCGGAGCCAGGTGCCGCCGGCCTCGGACTGCCGCCGCAGGCCGTCGAGCACCGCCGCCGCGCAGAGGTAGCCGGTGCCGTGGTCGAGCAACTGGCAGGGCAGCGCGCCCGGTCCGTCCGATGTGGATTCAACGGTGGCGATTCCGGAGGCGGCCTGCACGATGCTGTCGAAACCGCGCCGCTCGCCCCACGGCCCGGCCGTTCCCCAAGCCGACAGAGAGACCACCACCAGGCCCGGATGCCGTTCGGCGAGCTCCTCGGCGCCGAGCCCGAAGCGGCGGAGCGCGCCCGGCCGGTAGCCGTGCACGAGCACATCGGCCCCGGCCAGCAGTTCGTGAAGCAGCGCAAGGCCTTCCGGCTCATCCGCGTCGAGCACGGCGGTGCGCTTGCCGAGCAGCGTGTCGTAGCTGCCAGGGCGTTCCGGACGGTGCGGCGGGTCGATTCGCAGCACGTCCGCGCCGAGCGCCGCGAGGAAGCGTGTGCACACCGGCCCGGCGATCACCCGCGTCAGGTCGAGCACCCGGATCCGGTCTCCCCGACTCCGCGGCGCGGCGTCGCCGACCCGGTCCGTCCCGACGAGCGGCTGCGCCGCGACGGCCCGCCCCGGCGGCTCGGCCAGCCATTCCTGCGGAGTGCGCACGGCGGCGGCGATCCCGCCGGCCTCGACCACGCGTGATTCCACCTCGCGCGCCGGGAGTTCCCCGATCGCCGACGCGACGGCCTCGACGTCATCGGGCGTGCCGAGCGCGCGCACCAGCGCTTCGCGGTGCCAGGGGTAGTTGCCGTGCGTGCGGACCCAGCCGTCCGCGGCCCGCCAGAACCGCGACATCGGCGCGAAGCCGTCCAGCGGCGGCTCGCCGTCGAGCCGGAGGTGGGCCTCGCTGCGCATCGCGGCGGCGACGTGCCCGGTCGCGAGCTCGACGGGTCGCCGGGTCGCCGCGAGCAGTGCCGCGCCGACGCAGGCGATCGCGGTCTCCTCCACCGGCAGCCGCGATCCGAGGTGCCCGAGGTCGCCCGTCACGGCCAGCTCGGCGGGATCGCGATCGACCCCGAGTGTTCCCAGCGCTTCCGACAACGGGTTCAGCCAGGGCTCCATGGCCAGATCCTCGGTGCTCGAAGCGGCCACCGCAGCAGGTCCAGTCGAAGATCACAGGCCCCGGATTCCGGAGTATCGCTTGGTCTAGCGATTTCCCTAGACAACCGAATATCCGTCGAGCCGGCGCCAACACACCCATCGCGGTTTCTCGCCGAATATCGAATCAGCGCTAGACGACTGGATAAAGTCCGAGGAATGGACCCGGTCCGCAACCCCTTCGCCCCCGGCGCCGGACAGCGGCCGCCCGAACTGGCCGGCCGGGATCGCGAGGTCGACGCCTTCGGCGTCGTGCTCGAACGAGTCGCGCGCGGTCGCCCGGAGCGCAGCCTCGTGCTCACCGGCCTGCGTGGTGTCGGCAAGACGGTGCTGCTCGGCGAGCTGCGTTCGATGGCGGTCAAGCGCGGCTGGGGCGCGGGCAAGGTGGAGGCCCGCCCGGAGGCCGGGCTGCGGCGCCCGCTGTCCGGCGCGCTGCACCGCGCGATCCGCGATCTCGCGGTCCGGCACCGCGCCCCGGACCGCGTCGAGGAGGTGCTCGCCGTCCTGAAGGCGTTCGCGCTGAAGGCGAATCCGGACGGCGCGAAGCTGCGGGACCGCTGGCAGCCGGGCATCGACGTGCCCGCCGCCCAGGGCCGGGCCGACTCCGGGGACATCGAGATCGACCTGGTCGAGCTGTTCACCGAGGTCGCCGAGCTGGCCGCGGACGTCGGCACCGGCATCGCGCTGCTGATCGACGAGATGCAGGACGTGCAGCCCGCCGACGTCTCGGCGCTGTGCGCCGCCTGCCACGAGCTGTCCCAGTCCGGCGCGCCGCTGGTGGTTGTCGGCGCGGGGCTGCCGCACCTGCCCGCCGTGCTGTCGGCGAGCAAGTCCTACTCCGAGCGGCTGTTCCGCTACGTGCGGATCGACCGGCTCGCCCGCTCGGACGCCGACCGCGCCGTCGTCGCCCCCATCGAGCGCGAGGACGCCGAGATCACCCCGGCCGCCCTGGACGCCCTGTTCACGATCTCCGGTGGCTACCCGTACTTCGTGCAGTCCTACGGCAAGGCGACCTGGGACGCGGCGGTGCGCGCGGAGATCAGCGACGAGGACGTCCGGCTGGCGGCGCCGGAGGCGGAGACCGAGCTCGCGGTCGGCTTCTTCGGCTCCCGCTACGAGCGGGCCACGCCCGCCGAGCGCGAGTACCTGCGGGCGATGGCGGAGCTCGTCGAGGGCCGCGACGAACCGGCGCCGACGGCGTCCATCGCGGAGTACCTGGAGCGCCGCCCGTCCTCGCTGTCCCCGGCGCGCGACAGCCTGATCAAGAAGGGCCTGGTGTACTCGGGTGAACGCGGCCTGATCGCGTTCACCGTCCCGCACTTCGGCCGCTACCTGCTCACGCAGGAATAGCCCGGAAGAACCGGTTGGCGCTCGGCCGGAACATCGCCACCAGCGCGCCGGCCACGGCGATCACGTGCAGCGCACGGACCAGGACGAAGGCGAGCTGCCAGGCGTCCGAGGGTGGGGCGATCCCGCCGCCGGTCAGCGCCGAGGCGAGCGGCGGCCCGACCATGCTCAGCATCCCGATGCCGCCGAGCAGCACGGCCAGCACGCAGTGGGCCGGACGGCGCCTGGACGACGTGGATCAGCGTTTCGAGGACGCCGGCGCCCACGGCGATCAGCCAGAGCAGGATCGAGTTCCGCACGGCGGCGGGTTGTTCGCGCACGGTCGGCCCCTTCCGAGAGGTGATCACCTCGGAGTGTGCTGCGTGGATCGCCGCAGCTCATCGGACGTTCTCCCGGAGATGTCCTCTAGTGGGGCCGACCCGCCACTACGTCTTTCTAGGCATATCTAGATCAGTTGCTAGAGAGCTGTATAAAGGTCGATGGCGTCGCTGATCCGGGTCGGATCGGGGTGACCTGAGACACATGTCGACATGTGTGTAACGGGAAGCCGTCGGGCGTCGATATGCAGGATGACCCCGCGGTGCTGTCGGACCCCCGACCTGGCAGCATCGCGGGGCTTTCCAATTCCGGCACTCCGCCGGTATCGGGCATCTCGCCCACCCCACCACCTGAAACCAGCCGAACCCGGCGTTATTCCCGGGTCCCCCGGTGAACCGTCGTCGCGCGCGAAGGGAGTCGCGAATGGAAGCCGTCATCGTCCTGGTCGGCGCCCTGGTCCCCACCTTGGCGGCCACGGCCTTCTACGTCCGCGATCGCAACCGCCTCTGACAGTGGCCGGGCGGGTTGGTCCAATCCGCCCACTCCGCGCGACCGTGTGCTGTTGACTGCGGGCGTGAGTGCTGATCAGCAGCGCGCTCCCGAGCGCAGGTCCGGGAAAGGCGCAGGCCTGCTCGCAGCTGCGATTCTCGTGCCGCTCATGACGGCGGCCGAGTACTTCGTCGTCGGCGCGGCGTGGGCCGCCTGCCTCACCGACACCGAGCGCTACGGGGCCGCGCTGATGCTGTCGGTGCCGGTGCTGTTCGTGCTCAACATCGTCGTGTTCGGGGTGACCTTCCCGCTGATCTGCTCCGCCGCGCGCCGGCTCCGGCACCCGCGGACGGCGGCCGTCGCCGGTATCGCGCTGGTCGTCGCGGTGGCGTTCTACGTGGAGGTCGGGGCGGTGTACTACTACTGGGCCGAGCCGGCCCAGCTCGGCGAGTGCGCCGACCACGTCCAGCTGTGGTGGCCCTCCTGGACCCGGGGCTGACCGGTCTCCGCCCGGGCTGAGATGTGCGCGTCAGGTGACCAGAGTCGCGAGGGTTTCCCGCAGTACCGCGGCCGTGCCATCGAGCTCGCTTCGCGCGCGCTCGCGCCAGTCCGCAGCTATTCGGAACGTGGAAGCAGCACTGCCCGAAGGAGTGCAAGACGCAGTCGATTCGGAACCGTGACGATCGACTCGGGAGAGCCACCCGTCGGAACACCGCGCGGCGGTGTGTTGTTGACTGCGGACGTGAGTGCTGAGCAGCAGAAACGCCGTGCCCGTGTCCGCGCCCCCGAGCTGATCGGCCGCCAGTGGCTGAACACCGGCGGCGAGGACCTCAAGCTTGCCGACTTCCGCGGCAAGGTCCTCGTCCTGGACTTCTGGACGTTCTGCTGCATCAACTGCTTGCACGTGCTCGACGAGCTGCGACCCTTGGAGGCCGAGTTCGCCGAGGAGGTCGTCACCGTCGGCGTGCACTCGCCGAAGTTCGAGCACGAGGCCGATCCGGATGCGCTGGTCGCCGCCGTCGAGCGCTACGCCGTGCACCACCCGGTGCTCGACGACCCGGAGCTGACCACCTGGCAGAACTACGCGGTCAAGGCCTGGCCGACGCTGGTCGTCGTCGACCCCGAGGGCTACGTCGTGCACGTCGCCGCTGGTGAGGGGCACGTCGAGGCCCTGCGCAGCGTGATCACCGAGATCATCGCCGAGCACGAGGCCAAGGGCACGCTGCACCGGGGGAACGGCCCTTACGTGCCGCCGGAGGCGCCCGAGACCACGCTCCGCTTCCCCGGCAAGGTCATCGCCCTGCCGAGCGGGAACCTGCTGGTGTCGGACTCCGCGAACCACTCGCTGGTCGAGTTCGCCGCCGACGGCGAGACCGTGGTGCGCCGCATCGGCGCTGGTCGGCGCGGTCGCGCGGACGGCGCTGCCGCCGAGTTCTCCGAACCCGCCGGTCTCGCGCTTCTGCCGCAACACGTCGCCGAGCGGGTCGGCTACGACGTCGTGGTCGCCGACACCGTCAACCACCTGCTGCGCGGCGTCCGGCTCGCGGACGGCGAGGTCACCACCCTGGCCGGGACCGGCGAGCAGTGGCGCGACGGCGCCGACGGCGGATCCGCCCTGGAGACGCCGCTGACCAGCCCCTGGGACGTCGCCTGGTGGGAACCGGCCGGCGGCGTGGTGATCGCGATGGCGGGCAACCACACGCTCGGCCTGTTCGACCCGGTCCCGGGCCAGCTCCGGCGGTTCGCCGGGACGACGGTCGAGGGCCTCCGCGACGGCGCGGCCGACGAGGCGTTCTTCGCGCAGCCGTCCGGGCTGGCCGACGGCGGCGATCGGCTCTGGCTGGCCGACTCCGAGACCTCCGCGCTGCGCTGGGTCGAGGCCACGGGCGATGGTTTCGAGGTGCGCACGGCCGTCGGCACCGGGCTGTTCGACTTCGGCCACGCCGACGGCCCCGCCGAGAAGGCGCTGCTCCAGCACCCGCTCGGCGTCGCGGTCCTGCCCGACGGCTCGGTCGCGGTCTGCGACACCTACAACGGCGCCGTCCGACGCTACGAGCCGGCGACCGGCGAGGTGTCGACGCTGGCCACCGACGTCGCGGAGCCCTCCGGCGCGGCCGTGGTGGACGGGGAGCTCGTCGTGGTCGCCTCCGCCGCGCACCGGCTCGAGCGGCCGGTCCCGCCGGGCGTCGCGGCGCGCCTCGTCGAGGGGGCGTCGCAGCAGGTCAAGCGGCCGGCCACGGAAATCGGCAGCGGCGCGGTCGAGCTCGCCGTGGTGTTCACGCCGCCGCCGGGCACCAAGCTGGACGAGCGCTACGGGCCGTCGACCCGGCTGGAGATCACCTCGTCGCCGGCGGAACTGCTGGTCGAAGGCGCCGGCGTGGGCACCGATCTGACGCGTCGCCTGGTGCTGGCCGAGGGCATCGAGCAGGGCGTGCTGCACGTGGTGGCGCAGGCCGCCAGCTGCGACGACGACCCGTCGGTCGAGCACCCGGCCTGCCGCCTGACCAGGCAGGACTGGGGCGTGCCGATCAAGATCGCGGTAGCCGGGCCGAAGCGGTTGCCGCTGGTGATGGGCGGCCTTGACGCCGAGGCGTGATCTCGCGGCCCCGGTGGGCCACCGCACCGGGTGTTGACAGGGGCCGCCGGGCACGGCGCGTGCTCGCATTTCCGCAGGTAGATGCTCGTGCGCGGTTTGGAGCGCTATGGCACTCCAAACCGCTCACGAGTACTTGACCAGCGGAAACCGTTGGTGGCACCGGTGGATCCGCCGTGGCGGGGCGGGAAAGCTGTGCCCTGGCCGGTTGGTCGCCCGGCGGCGGCAAGTAAACTTTTCGGGTGACCGATGCCAAGCTCGAAATCCAGATGCTGCACGACCGGGTCATGGTGCGCATCTCCCCGGAATCCGGTGAACGCCGCAGCAGCGGCGGCATCGTGATTCCGGCGACCGCCCAGGTGGCCAAGCGGCTGCTGTGGGGCGAGGTCTTCGGCGTGGGCAGTCACGTGCGCACGGTGAAGGTCGGCGACCAGGTGTTGTTCAACCCCGACGAGCAGTTCGAGGTCGAGGTCCAGGGCCAGGCCTACCTCGTGATGCGGGAGCGGGACCTGCACGCCGTGGCCAGCGAACGCACCGAACAGGGCACCGGGCTGTACCTGTAGTCGACGCGGCCTTCCCTCGCGGAGCCGGCCGCCGATATCGTCACGCGCCCCACCGCACGACCGACACGAGAAGGGGAAGCGGTGCCGGAAAACCACGATCATCGAAGCGGTGCCGAGCCGTCGACCGAACGGATGCGCACCGACCCGGAACGTTCCGGCGAGGCCCAGCCGGAGACGAGCGTCGAGCAGACCACCCGGATCCCACCGGTGCAGGCCGACTTCGACGAACGCACCCGCCCCAACCTGTCGGGCGCCGCGAAGCCGCAAGCCCAGCAGCCGGCACCGGAGTCCGACACCGAGCGGACCGCCCAGATCGCCGCGGTGCCCGGCGACTTCTCCACCTTCCGCATCGGCGAGACCCAGGCGATCCCGCAGGTCGGCGCCCAGTCCGGCGGCTGGGCCGCCGCGACCCCGCCGCCGTCCGACGCCGATAAGAAGCGCCGCGGCCTGATCCGCGCCGGCATCGCCGCCGGCGCCGTGGTCGGCGCGCTGGTGCTGCTCTACGTCGGCGACCTAGTCCTCACCAGCGGCCAGGTGCCGCGCGGCACGGTGGTGGCCGGCGTCGACATCGGCGGCCTGGACGAGACCGCCGCCGAGACGGAGCTCCGCGAGAAGCTCGGGCCGGGCCTCGACGAGCCCGTCGAGCTGCGGGTCGGCGACCGCACCGCCACGATCAACCCGGAGCAGGCCGGGCTGCAGATGGACTGGGCGGCGACCGTCCAGCAGGCGGGCAGCCAGCCGCTGAACCCGTTCACCCGGATCGCCTCGCTGTTCACCACGCGCGAGGTCGCCCCGGTCAGCCACGGCGACCGCGAGCAGCTGGTCCAGGCGCTGGAGCAGGTCCGGCCGCAGCTGGACCGGGCCCCGGCCGAAGGCGCCATCCGGTTCGAGGGCACCAAGCCGGTAGCCGTCGACCCGATCACCGGGCAGACCATCGACGTGCAGCGGGCCACCGACGAGGTGCTCACCCACTGGGCGGAAGACGTCGCCGTGCAGGTGCCCTTCACCGAGCAGCCGGTCAGCACGACCAGCGAGGGCGTGCAGCGGGCGCTGCGCGAGGTGGCGCAGCCCGCGGTGTCCGCGCCGGTGACCGTGCGCGGCCAAGGCAAGGACGCGACCCTGGCGCCCGCGGCGATCGCGGCGGCGCTGCGGTTCGAGTCGGACGGCGCCGGCGGGCTGAAGTCCCACGTGGACCTGCCGGCCGCGATCGCCAGCGTCGAACCGCAGCTGGCCGACACGATCAAGCCCGGCAAGGACGCCGAGATCGTCCTGGAAGGCGGCGCGCCGGTGGTCCGGCCGTCCACCGACGGCATCGGCGTCGACTGGAACAAGAGCTTCGAGCGGATCGACGAGGTGCTCCGCAGGCCGCAGGACCGCGCGGTGCAGGCTATCTACGTGCACGAACCCGCCAAGTTCACCACCGAGCAGGCCAACCAGATGGGCATCCGCGAGGTGGTCGGCGAGTTCACCACCAACGGGTTCGAGGCCGCGTCCGGGGTGAACATCCGGCGGACCGCCGAGCAGGTCAACGGCGCGATCATCAAGCCGGGCGAGGTCTTCAGCCTCAACGGGCACACCGGGCCGCGCGGGATTCCGCAGGGCTACGTCGAGTCCGGGATCATCGAGAACGGCCGCCCGGGCCGCGCTGTCGGCGGCGGCATCTCGCAGTTCGCCACGACGCTGTACAACGCCTCGTACTTCGCCGGCATGCAGAACGTCGAGCACAAGGCGCACAGCTACTACATCAGCCGCTACCCGGCGGGCCGCGAGGCCACCGTGTTCCAGAGCCCCAGCGGCGCGAGCATCATCGACGTCAAGTTCAAGAACGTCGCCAAGAGCGGGATCATGATCACCACCCGCTGGACTCCGTCGTCGATCACGGTGACGCTGTGGGGCACCAAGCAGTTCGACGTGTCCTCGCAGACCGGCGAGCGGACCAACCCCACGCAGCCGCAGGAGAAGGTCGTGCCGCCGGGCGAGCCGTGCAGCCCGAGCAAGGGCACGCCGGGCTTCTCGGTGAACGACACCCGGACCATCAAGGACGTGACCACCGGCCAGGTGCGCACCGAGACCCAGCACACCGTCTACAACCCGCAGCCGATCATCCACTGCGGCGCGCCGCCGGGCGGACCGCCCGCCCCGCCGCGCTGACGGCGAGTCGCCGATGAGCGGTCGTCCCGGTCTCCCGGGGCGACCGCTCTCGCGTTTCAGCGGGTGGTCGCGACGAGCAGGCCGGGGTGGTCGGTGCCGTCGATCGGGATCGTTTCGGCGTGCTCCAACCGGAACACGTCCATCGCCAGCACGTGCTGCACGCTGCCGTCGTCCGTGCGGTACCAGCCGGCGGGCACGCAGCCCTGCACGTCGGGGTTGCCGCCGGCGACCAGGTTCAGGTCTCCGCCGATCACCGACTCGGCGCCGAGCGCGGTCGCGACGCCGGAGAGCTCCCGGCACTGCTCGGCCGCGACCTGGCCGTCGCTCGCGGACAGGTGCGTGGTGCACGCGGCGACCTTGGAGTACGGCACGCACAGCAGCACCCGCTGCTCGTTGCCGCCGTCCTGCGCGGCGTACTGCCGCTCGACCGCCTCGCCCGCGGCCCCGAGATCGGGGTTGGTCAGGATGGCGACGCCGTAGTCGCCGCGCCCGTCCTTGCAGGCGAACGGGCTGCCGGTCGCCTTGTCACCGACCGGGGCGAACGCCCAGCGGTAGCCCGTTTCGTGCGTCATGCGGGTGATGTCCGGGGCGCAGACCTCGTTGATCGTCACCACGTCCGGTCGGCGCTGCTGGATCGCGGCGATCGCCGAGTCGACCGACTTGCCCTCCGCGTAGCAGTCGGCGAAGCCGCTGTTGCAGAGGTTGAGCTGGAGCACGGTGAACGGCTGGGCCGCCGTGGTCTGCGCCTGGGCGACCGGGACGGCGACGGCGGCGAGCGCGGCCAATGCCGCTGCGATCCACAGCGCGGCCGATCGGCGCAGGCCGGCACGCTTCATCGGGACCTCCTCAGGGCTCTAGGCGCCGCGGGCTCGGCACCCGTCGAAAGTCTGCTCACCAGCGAATATCCGCTCGACCGCCGGATGGGGTAGTGGCGACTTCTCGTCAAGTGCACCCGTCCGGACACATTGCGTGTACGAGCAGTGATCGTCCGCAGGCGCCTCGCGAGCGCGTTCCGGAGCCCGTCGAGCACTCCCTGTTGACCAGTGGCACACACCACATGAGACTGAGTGCCATTCGGCAGTAGCGGGCGACAACCCGCACGAACAGGGGAGGTTCGGCGGAAGATCTTTCGTCTTCGCCCCGGTCCGCTGGCAGGTTTCCGATCGCCGGCCGACCCGGGACCGGGCGCGGACCGAAAACTTGATGGCTTCGCAACACTCGGCATTGGGATTACGCCCGAACGAGTGGCACCATTCGAACACTCGCGTTCTCACCTACTAGGAGTGACATCGTGGCGCGTCGCAGAACACTACGAGCGATGGCTCTGCTGCCCGCTCTGGCCCTGGCCACCGCTGTCGCGGCGGGCTGTGCCGAGTCCACCACCGGCGGTGGTGGCACGGCGGACGGCGGCGTGGAGGTGATCAAGCCGGGGATCCTGACGACCTGCACGCACATGGACTACAAGCCCTTCCAGTTCCACGAAGGGAACAAGATCGTCGGCTTCGACGTCGACCTGGTCGACGCGATCGCCAAGGACATGGGCCTGACGCAGGAGATCGTGGACACCCCGTTCGAGGGCATCCAGTCCGGTGAGGACCTCAACACGCGGCGCTGCGACGTGGCCGCCGCGGCCATGAGCATCACGCCCACCCGCGAGGAGAACTTCGACTTCTCCGACCCCTACTTCGAGGCAACTCAGGCGCTGCTGACCAAGAAGGGCTCGGGCATCCGCAGCCTCGCGGACCTGCGCGGCAAGAAGCTCGGCGTGCAGCTGTCCACCACCGGTGAGCAGTACGCGAACGACAACAAGGGCGCCAACGGGTACGAGGTCATCCAGTTCGAGGACCTGCCGCTTTCGGTGACCGCGGTGCAGACGGGCCAGGTCGAGGCGGCGATCAACGACAACAGCGTGCTCGCGGACTTCGTCAAGAACAACCCCGAGGTCGAGATCACCAACGAGTTCACCACTGGTGACCAGTACGGCATCGGCATGGCGACGGGCAACACGGCGCTGAAGGACCGGGTCAACGCCGCGCTGAAGAAGCTCAAGGAAAACGGCGAGTACGACAAGATCTACGAGAAGTGGTTCGGCAAGAAGCCGCAGTGATCGCCTGCGGGGCATAGCGCTCCAATGCCAACGGACGGGGTCGGCGGGTGCTCCACCGCCGGCCCCGAACACTGATCAGGAGACTTCATGACAACCGACACCGAGCGGCCCAAGTCGGGGCTGGGCCGGCGGCAGAAGGCCCGGCTCAACCGCGGCATCCAGTACGCCGTGCTGATCGTGGTCGCCATCGTGGTGGCCGTGGTCGCGGACTGGGGCTCCATCGCGCGGGCGTTCTTCAACGTCGACGTGGCGATCGCGCAGTTCCCCGCCGTGATCACCACGGCGCTGGTCAACACCATCATCTACACCGCGCTCGGCTTCGGGTTCGGCCTCGGGCTGGGCATCGTGCTGGCGTTGATGAAGATGTCGCCGGTCGGCCCGTACCGGTGGATCGCCACCGGCTACATCGAGCTGTTCCGCGGCCTGCCCGCGCTGCTGGTGTTCATCGCGCTGGGCTTCGGCGTGCCGATCGCCTTCCAGCTGCGGTTCGACATCTACTCCACCGTGATGCTGGCGCTCGGTCTGGTCGGCGCCGCCTACATGGCCGAGACCATCCGCGCCGGCGTCCAGGCGGTGCCGAAGGGGCAGATCGAGGCGGCCCGCTCGCTGGGCATGTCGCCGACCCGCACCATGCTCACCGTGGTGATGCCGCAGGCGTTGCGGATCATCCTGCCGCCGCTGACCAACGAGCTGATCCTGCTGACCAAGGACTCGTCGCTGGTCTACCTTCTCGGCCTGGCCGCCAACGAGTACGAGCTGGCGAAGTTCGGCCGGGCGGCGCTGAACGAGTACGCATCGCTCACGCCGCTGCTGGTGGCCGGGCTGTGCTACCTGATCATCACCATTCCGCTGTCCCGGATTTCGGACCTGCTGGAGCGCAAGTACGGCGGCGGGGCGCGGACCAAGGGGGCCAAGGCATGAGCGACGTGATGATCGAGATCAACGGGCTGAGCAAGTCGTTCGGCTCCCTGGAGGTGCTGCGCGGCATCGACCTGGAGGTGGCGCGCGGCGAGGTCGTCTGCGTCATCGGCCCGTCCGGCTCCGGCAAGTCCACCCTGCTGCGCTGCGTGAACCTGCTGGAGGAGCCGACCGGGGGCAAGGTCGTGGTGGACGGCACCGACCTCACCGACCCGGACACCGATCTGGACGGCGCCCGCCGGCACATCGGCATGGTGTTCCAGCAGTTCAACCTGTTCGCGCACCTGCACGTGCTGGACAACCTGACCGTGGCGCAGCGCAAGGTGCTGGGCCGGGACAAGGCGACGGCGGAGAAGATCGCGCGCGAGAACCTGGAGCGGGTCGGGCTGTCGGAGAAGGCCGACGCCATGCCCGCGCAGCTCTCCGGCGGCCAGCAGCAGCGGGTCGCGATCGCGCGGGCGCTGTCGATGAACCCGAAGGTCATGCTGTTCGACGAGCCGACATCGGCGCTGGACCCGGAGCTGGTCGGCGACGTGCTCGGCGTGATGCGACAGCTCGCCGACGAGGGCATGACGATGCTCGTGGTCACCCACGAGATGCAGTTCGCTCGCGATGTGGCCGACCGGGTGCTGTTCATGGACGGCGGCGGGATCATCGAGCAGGGTCCGCCGGCCGAGGTGATCGGCGCGCCGAAGGAGGAGCGCACCCGCACCTTCCTCGCCCGCGTCCTCGACCCGACCCACACCCACCCCGCCCCGGAGTGATCTGAAGGCAGGATTGCGCGAACGGCCCGTTCACCTCGTACCGCGAGGTGAACGGGCCGTTCGCTCGTTCCAGGCCGAGCCGAGGTTTCACGTGGAACCGAATAGGCCATCCGGCTGCACTCCGCAGCGCATCGCAACCAAGCCTTGTGATCACACGTCGGAGTTCTATAGAGGATGTTCCAGGCTCGTTCTGCGTAGCGGTGCGGGTGGCGGAACCTCAGAGCCCTTCTCGACTCCGGGATCCCCGACACACGTATGTCCAATACGTCGCGTCGGGGCTGTCCTCGCTGGGAGAACCCCGGGGGGTGGGCACTGAGAACCCGCGGCGGTGCGAGTTGCGTAGGTGGGCCAAGCGGCTGCGCCGCTTCAAAGACAACCTCTACAGGTAGTTGATCGACTACCTTTTCGGGTGATCAAGTTGATCAGCTGGTCGGGGACTAGGTCGGGGGCGAGGGTGCCGGTCGTCAAGCCGTGGGATAGCAACGGTCCGCTCACCGCTGCGGAGCAGCGGTTCGAGGAACTGCTCCGGCAGGGAAGAGCCGACCGCGTGACCCCGGGCGCCGTCCCGCCGCTGGACGTGCACGCCGTGCGGCACTCCCAGGACCGCGAGATCCGCGGCGAGTACCTCGCCCGCCGGCTGGTCGAGTCGCTGGAGGAACCCGGCTGGCGGCCGTTCTCCCGGCGCAGCGGCGGCCAGCAGCAGGTCATCGCCGTCGAGGACGCGGTGATCACCGGGCACCTGGACCTGCGCGCCACCGACCTGCCGTACCTGCTGGAATTCGTCCGCTGCCGGTTCGAGCACGCGCCCGACCTGCGGCAGGCGAACATCGCCGGCCTGGTGCTCTGGCACTGCCGGTTCCCCGGCATGGACGCCCGAAACCTCAACACCAGCAACGACACCGTGCTGCGCAACTGCACGAGCATCGGCGGCATCGTCGACCTCGCCGACGCCCAGCTCGGCGGTTCCCTGCTGCTCAACGACAGCGAGCTGCGCAATCCCGGCGGCCGCGCGATCTACGGCGACCGGCTGTCCGTCTCCGGTGCGCTGCTCGGGTTGCGGCTGCAGGTGGCGGGCGAGATCCGCATCCCCGGCGCGAAGGTCGGCGGCAACCTCACGCTCTCCGGCGGGGCGCTGCGCAACCGGGGCCGATACGCGTTGAACGCCAACGGGATCCAGATCGGCGGCAGCCTGCGCTGCGACGTCGACCCGCTCACGCGTCGGCCGTTCACCGTCGCCGGGCTGATGTTCCTGCCCAGCGCGCACATCTTCGGCGACCTGCGGCTGCGCGACGCGGTGCTGGAACCGGGCGTCGCGCCCTCGCAGCGCGGCGAATCCCAGTACGACGACCCGACCAGCACGCTCGTCATCGACCGCGGCGACATCCGCGGCGACGTGCAGATCGACCAGGGCTTCCGCAGCGGCGGCACCATCCGGATGGTGAGCGCGAAGGTCGGCGGCGACCTGCGGATGTCCGGCGCGCACATCGACCTGAGCTGGTCGCGCTCCAAGAAGGCGTCGGTCGAGCAGCCGCTGCGCTCGGTGCACATCGACGGCACCGAGATCCTCGGCAACCTGGAGGCGTCGCGGGTCGAGCTGTACGGCCAGGTGCGGATGATCGACGTCCGGGTGCACGGCAGCTTCCAGCTGAACAAGGCGTGCCTGCACGGCCCGCGCACCGACGTGCTGCAGGCCAGCCGGCTCGTGGTCGGCAGCAACCTGGACTGCCGGGATACCGACGTCGTCGGCTCGATCCAGCTGCAGGGTGCCCAGATCGGCGCCAACGTCGACCTGCGCTCGGCGCACCTGACCAAGCCCGCGTGGCATCGCCACCGGATGTCCTACAAGTCCTCCCTGGACCTGCGCGCGGCGCGCATCGCGCGCGACCTGGTGTGCGCGGCGGGCAGCCGGCCGTTCCTCGCCGAGGGCGAGGTGCAGCTGCGGCGCGCCGAGATCGGGCGGCAGGCGAACTTCTGGGGCTGCCGGCTCGGCGACGGCACCAGCCGCAACGCGATCAACGCCTTCGGCCTGGTGGCGCAGGAGCTCACGCTGGTTCCGGAGACCGCACCGCAGGGCCGGATCATGCTGCGGCAGGCGCAGTGCGAGCTGCTTGCGGACAGCGCGTCGCTGTGGGCGGCGTCAGGCGGCGTCGACGTCGAGGACTTCGGGTACGACAGCTTCACCACCACCATCGAGCCGACGGATCAGGCCGCGGTGCGGGAGCGGCTCGGCTGGCTGCGCGACAACTCGGGCGGCCGCTACCAGCCCGGGCCGTACGACCAGCTGGCGCGGGTCTTCCGCGGCAACGGCAACGAAGAGCACGCGGTGCTGGTGCTGATCGAGAAGCAGCGTCGCCGCTACCAGGCGATCGCGGCCGCGACCCGGCCCGCGTTCCGGTGGCCGGTGCGGTTGTGGAGCATGCTGCAGCTGATCACGGTCAGTTACGGCTACCGCCCGCTGCGCGCCCTGATCTGGCTGGTGCTGCTGACCGCGGCGGGCACCACCTGGTTCGACCACCACCCGCTGGTCCCGATCAACGAGGAAGACCACCCGGTGTGGAACCCGTTCCTGTACACAGTGGACCAGTTGGTGCCGATCATCAACCTCGGTCACGACGTGATGTGGCAGGCGCACGGCAATTCGCAGTGGATCACGGTGGTGTTGATCGCCTCGGGCTGGATCCTCGCGACCACGGTCGCGGCGGGCATCACCAGAGCCCTCCACCGAGAGCTCTAGGGACCGTTTCAGCGCCGGTTTCGCGCGAAACCGGCGCCCAGCCCTCACGCGGAGTGCCGTTTTCGCGCGAAACCGGCGCCCAGCGATCCGGGCGCCCACGCCTCACGCGTGCCCGCACGCCCTCCTGAAACGACCTTCTCAGGCAGTTCCAGGACCGCCCCTGGGTGGCCGTGCCCCTCGGGGTCCGCAATTTCAATGGAAATCGGGCCTTCGATTTCCATTGAAATTGCGGCAGGACACGTTGGGGCGCTCGACGATCGGGTGAATTCTCGCGCCGTGACGATCTTGCCGTGCTAGATCAAGCTGGCCAGTGCCCAGCTCATGCAGGAGGCCCGCGTGGGATCTCAGCTCGGTCGTCTCGCCCAACTAGGTTCTGCCCTCGCCGTGGCGGGGGCGCTGCTCGCGCCCACCGCGCACGCGGCCGACGAGTTCGAATACGTGGCGATGGGCGATTCGGCGGCCGCCGGGCCGCTCACGCCGAACCCCGACCCGAACCTGCTCTGCTTCCGCTCCAAGGAGAACTACCCGCGGGTGGCGGCCCGGCTGATCGGCGCGAAGCTGACCGACGTCTCCTGCTCGGGCGCGAAGATCGAGGACTTCTCCGGCAGGCAGCACGGCGTCATGGCCCCGCAGTACGCCGCGCTCAGCGACCGTACCGACCTGGTGACGGTCACCATCGGCGGCAACGACGTATCGCTGGTGCGGGCGGCGGTTTCGTGCGTGAACCTGCTCCCGGATCCGCTCGGAACGTCCTGCGCGGACGAGTTCACCGCGGGCGGCGGGGACGAGCTCGCGGAGCGGATCGACGCGCTCGTTCCGCGCTTCGACGACGCGCTCGCGCAGATCAGGCACCGGGCGCCGAACGCCGAGATCGTGGTGGTCGGCTACGGCACCTACCTCCGGCCGGGCGGCTGCTACCCGAAGGAGCTGGTCTGGGCGCGCGACGCGGACTACATCCAGTCCAGTGTGGACAAATTGAGCGCGATGCTCGGCGAGAGGGCAGCGGCGCACGGCGCGCAGTTCGTCGACCTCGGCCCGGTCAGCGAGGGCCACGACGTCTGCGCGGCCCCGGCCGAGAAGTACTACGAGGGCTTGGTCCCGACGTCGGTCGCGGCGCCGCTGCACCCGAACGCCAAGGGCATGCAGGTCTTCGGCCGAACCGTCGCGGCAGCCGTGCAGCACATCCGGTCCTGACATGACCCCGAAAGCCCCCGCACCTGCGGGGGCTTTCTGCTGCTACAAGACCGAGTTCCCCCAGATGTGCCCCGGGAAGAACGCCTGCGCCAGCGCTTCGCCCAGCTCGCGTGGGCCGGGCCCGCCGAGGTGGCGGCGGAAGCGGTCCAGGTACAGCCCGAGCTGGCACGCCCGGTCGTGCTGGCCGCGCGCGGTCGCCAGCGCGAGCGCGTGCTGGATGTTGTCCTCTTCGGTCCGGAACCAGTTCAGCGCCGCCTGCGCCGTCGGCAGGTCGGGCAGCTCGGCGAGCGGGTGCGCGGCCTGCTGCCCGGGCCGCCGCGCCGGACCTTCGACCGCGCGCAGGCCGCTTTCGGCGGCGTGCAGGTAGTAGTCGAGCAGCCGGGTGATCGCGGCGTCCCGGTCGGCCGCGGGCTCCGCCGCGGCGAGGGTCGCCGAGTGGAGCCGGACCAGGTCGTGCCGCCCGTACCGGCCGGGGCCGGTCACGTGCAGCAGGTTGACCGCCACCAGGCTCTCCAGCCGGGCCTGGTTGTCCCGGAGCCTGGTGCCCGCGAGCGCGGCGGCCGCGAAGTAGTCGACCTCGGCGCCGGGGTGCTCGCCCAGCAGCCGGAACAGTCGCGCCGACGCGTCGTCGAGCCGCCGATAGCTGGTGGTCAGGGCGGCGCGGATGCTCCCGCCGGAGTCCGGCAGCGACAGCCTGGTCAGCCGGTGGCGCTCGTCGGAGTAGATGTCGGTCAGCGAGCGGATCGTGAAGTGCGGATGGCTGGCGCCGCGGGCGGCGGCGATCCGCAGCGCCAGCGGGAGCCGGTCGCACAGCTCCGCCAGCTCGGCAGCCGCGGCGGGCTCGGCGGCGACCCGCTCGGAGCCGAGCAGCAGCCGCAGAACGGCGACCGCCGCTTGCCGGTCCAGCACCGGCAGCGACAGCCGGACCGCTCCCTCGGTGGCCGCCAGGTCGTCCAGGCGGCTCCGGCTGGACACCAGCACCACGCAACCCGAGTTGCCGGGCAGCAGCGGGCGGACCTGCGCGGCCGACCGCGCGTTGTCGAGGACCACCAGCAGGCGCCGGTCCGCCAGCACCGAGCGGTACAGCGCGGCGCGTTCGTCGAGGTCGTCGGGGATCCGCGCGGCAGGCACCCCGAGCGCGCGGAGGAAACCGCTGAGCGCCTGCGCCGGCGCCACCGGATCCGCGTCGTCGAACCCGCGGAGGTCGACGAACAGGCAGCCGTCCTCGAAGTCCGCCGCCACCTGGTGCGCCCAGCGCAGCGCGAGCGCGGTCTTGCCGACGCCCGCCGGGCCGGTGAGGATCCGGATCGGGCCGTCGTCGTCCAGCGCCGCGTCCAGCTGCGCGAGTTCGGCGCCACGGCCCACGAAACCCCGGTTCTCCCTGGGCAATTGCGAGGGAACGCGAGCCGGCGGTCGCTCGCCGTCGGCCCTGAGCACGGTGTGGAAGGCCTCCTGCAGGCCGGTTCCGGGGGCGACGCCGAGCTCGTCGGCGAGGCGGATCCGCGTGTCGTGGAAGACGTCGAGCGCCTCGGCCTGTCGACCGGCCTGGTGCAGGCTCAGCACGAGCAGCTCCACCAGGGGCTCGCGCAGCGGCCGCATCGCGACGGCCTCCCGGAGCTCTTCGATCGCCTCGGCGGCGCGACCGAGCCGGTTCAGCCGCCTGGCCAGCTCGTGCACCGCGGTGACCACCGACTCGTCCAGCCGGTCCGAGGCGTCGCGGCGCAGAGCCTCCGCCTCGATGTCGACCAGGGCCGGGCCGCGGCGCAGGGCCAGCGCGTCGCGCAGCAGCTCGACCGCGTCGGCGTCGGACGCGTCCCTGGCGGCCGCGACCAGATCCTCGAACCGCGTCACGTCGAGCAGCGCACGGGGCGCGAGCAGCAGGTAACCCGGGGAACGGGTGACGAGCTCCACGCCGTCGCCGAGGTCCTTGCGCAGCTGGGCGATGTGGCCCTGCAGCGAGGCCCTGGCCGTGGGCGGCGGGTGGCCGTCCCAGGCGATGTCCATCAGCCGGTCCGCGGAGACGACGCGGTTGAGATCGATGGCAAGAGCAGCAAGCACATTGCGCCGTTTGGCGGCACCGATAGCGGCTGCGCCGCCATCTGCTCGTAGCAATTCCATCGGGCCCAGCAAGCGAATCCGCAGTTGCGGTCGGGTTCTCGGAGAAGGCATCCGCTTTTCGATCGAGTCGTTCGTCGGGCGAGTGCGGCCGCCGCCAACGGGAGTTGGTCGGGCGTTGGGATGACGTTGGCGACGTCTGTGATCATAGCCAAGGTGATGTTGTGTCTGGGGGATTCATGAGCGAACCCGAGGAATTCCAGGCGGCCCGTAACCTGGAGCGCTCCGTCGTTGGGGTGAAGCGATTGCGCCAAGCGGTGGAATCGCAGCAGCTGCGCCTGGACCCGGAGGCCGGCGAGCAGATCCGCACCGCGCTGGAAGACCAGATGTCCAAAGTGGACTCCTGGGTGTCCAGGGCGGGTGGTCTCACCGGGAAGGCCCCGCTGGGGGAGAACCCGGTCGGCGAGGCGATGGCGGCGAAGTTCGCCAATCGCGCCGAGGGCACCGGGCGCTCGTTCAACGATGCGCTGAGGACGTACCGCGAGGTCCTCGAAGAAGCGCGGGACGCGATCAAAGCGGCCATGCGCACCTACGAGCGCGCCGACGAGGAAGCAGCGGAGTCGTTCCGCAAGATCGCCAATGACGCGATCCGGAACCCCATGTGATGGCCCGTTGCGGGGGCGCACCTGCCGCAGCCGAGGGGATGAAAGCCTGAGATGACAGAGCTGAAAGCCAAGCAGGGCGGCGAGCTGCAAGCCAGGCAGGGTGGCCTGGGTCAGGACGTCGTTCTGACGGAGACGCAGAACTGGGCGTCGCGCAGCCACGAAGAGCTCTACGCGGCGGTGCACAACAACAACGACCCCGGTCGGGTCGGCCAGCTCGCGGACGAGTGGAACTCGCTGAGCAGCGACATCGACGAGTCCTCGCAGCGGATGTCGGAGCAGCTGCGCTCCACTGAAGCGGGCTGGCAGGGCGAGGCGGCCGACGCGGCCCGCTCGGCGATCCAGCAACTGGCCGACTGGAACAGCGACGCGGGTTCGGCCGCAGGCACGCTGTCGGAACGGATCGCCACCCAGGGCCGGATCATGGAGGTCGCCAAGACCGAGATGCCCGAGCCGGTCAAGGGCAAGGAAAACCTGGCCGTGACGCTGGTCAGCACCTACACCGCGGGCGATCTCGCAGGCTTCATGCAGGCCACAGCGGACCTGCAGGTCCAGGAGGCCAAGGCCGCCAGCTCGCACGAGCGCGCCGTCCAGGTCATGGACTGGATGGAGAACGAGTCCCGCAACATCGACAAGGACACGCCGAGCTTCGAGCCCCCGCCGAACCCGGTGGAGCAGATGCAGGCGTTCACGGCGAAGCGCGCGCTGCCCGCCAGCACCCCGCAGGAGCAGGGCACCCCGGCGGGGGACGCGGTGCCCGCTGGAGCGCCGGGTGGACCCGGTGCGCCTGGCGGCCCCGGCGGGATGCCGCCCACCCCCACCACGCCGGAGGGCACGAACCCGGCTGCTGCCGGTGGCCCGGGCATGCCCGGTGGTGTTCCCGGCGGTCCTGGCGGTGGTCCCGGTGGTGTGCCCGGTGGGCCTGGTGCCCCCGGTGGGCAGATGCCGCCGCTGGGCGGGGTTCCCGGTGGTCCTGGTGGCGTACCCGGGAAACCCGGTGGGATGGACGGTCCGACCAAGGCGATGCCGATGCCCAAGTTCGGCGGCCCTGGTGGGATGGACGGTCCGACCAAGGCGATGCCGATGCCCAAGTTCGGCGGCCCGAACATGCCGCCGCTGGGCGATGTCTCCGGCACGACGCCGCAGGGCACGAGCCCGCAGAGCTTCAAGCCGCCGCCCCTGCCCGGTGGGCCAGGTGGTGGCGATCACACGTACCAGCCGCGGCCGTTCGGCCAGGAGGTTCCGCCCGTGCCGGGCGGCAACTGGCCCGGTAACCGTCCCGGCGGGCCGGGCAACAACAACCAGCCCGGCAGCAACCAGCCGTGGCGGGGCCCGGGCCCGATCCCCGGTGGCGGCCCCGTCGGTGGCGGACCTGTGGGCACCGGTCCCGGTGGCGGTGGCGGCGGATTCCGCGGTTCGGTTCCGCCGATCCCGGGCATGGGAGCCGGCGGCGCCGGTGGTTTCGGCGGCGGTGGCGCTGGTGGCGGTGCCGGTGGCGGCTCGAACATGACCGCCGGCGGTACCTCGGGTACCGGACGTCCGGGTGAGGGCGGTTTCGGCGGCCGGGGCATGGGCGGTGCGCCTGGCGCGCCCGGTTCCGCCGGCGCGGCCGGGATGGGTGCCGGCCCGATGGGCGGCGCCGGTGCCGGTCAGCGCGGCCGCGGCGAGGAGGACAACGAACGCCGGATGAAGTACGTGCAGGGCGGCCAGATCGTCGAGGTGCCCGGCGCCGACCTGCCGCCGCCGGTGATCGGTGAAGGCAAGCGGAAGAAGCGGCAGGACAACGAATGACGACCACGACAGCACCGAACTTCGTGCTGACCGCCGCCGAGTACGACCTGGTCAACGGCGCACTCGGCTTCGGTCGCCCGAAGTTCCCGCTGCAGGTGCCCAGTCTGGGCCGGACGATGGAGGAACGCGCCGACCTCGCCGCCGACGCGTTCCGCTCGCTGGCCGGCCGCGGTCTCGCGAAGGGCGATGAGCTCGACGAGGACCTGGTGGCGATGCTCCGGTTGCTGGTGGAGCACGAGACCTCGGTGGACGCGGTCGGTCACCTCGGTGCACCGGTGCAGGCCTTCGCGGCGGCGACCCACCGCTCCGGAGTGCTGGCCCAGCTGGCCGGCGACCAGCTGCTGCTGACCGAGATCCGGCCCACCGCGCTGGCCCTGGCCGCGGTGAGCGTGCTGCCGCCCGGCGAACCCGGCACCAAGCGCACGCTGTCGCTGCGCAAGGAGCAGCTGAACAGCGCGCTCGAAGAGGATGAAGACGACCCGTTCGGCGGGGACTAC
This sequence comes from Saccharopolyspora elongata, assembly GCF_004348985.1. GTDB lineage: Bacteria > Actinomycetota > Actinomycetes > Mycobacteriales > Pseudonocardiaceae > Saccharopolyspora > Saccharopolyspora elongata. The sequence continues at coordinate 44,208 of NZ_SMKW01000038.1, forward strand.
GACGACGAGACCGCGCTGGTCCGGGCAGGTCTGTCCGGATCGGAAGCCGCGGCGCTGGCCGAGCTGTCCGAAACCCGCATCGGTGGCGGGCAGTTCGGTGTGACGCACCGCTCGGAGCGGTCGTCGACGCTGGTCACCTGGTTCGACACCAACGAGGGCCGTTACCTGATGGTCAGCGAAGGCGCCTGGTTGAGCATCGCCCCGGCAGACAACCGCCGCATCGAAAACCGTCTGGCCGAAGTCCTGGGCAAACTCGACTGACGAGCTGAAGAGGTACAGCCATGACGTTCCAGGTCGAAGCCGAGGACCTGACCGCGCACGCCAGCCACCTGGATGGTCTGGCGGACCGCTTCGACACCGCGATCTCCGCTGCTGAGCAGGCGATGTCCGACGATGCCTACGGTTTGCTGTGCTCGTTCCTCCCACCCATCATCAACCCGATGGAGGAGGAGGGCATGGACGCGCTCAAGGCCGCCAAGGAGGGCGTCGCCACCACGGCGGACAACGTGCGCCAGACGGCCAAGGAGTACCAGGAGACCGACGAGGCGGGCGCGGACAACTTCGGCAAGTTCGACGACGCGGTGCGGGTCAAGGAATCCGCCGTCGCGCAGCTCGGCGTCCCGGCGTCGGCTGGCGGGGTGTCGGGATCCGGTTCGGCGGGCGTCCCGTCGGGCTCGGACGAGAGCACGACGCCGTCCGGGTACAACGCGCAGTCCGGCGGTGCGGGCCAGGGCATGCCGCAGGAGTTCGCGGGACGTTCGGCATCCGGCCCGGTGATGAACTCCGACGACGAGTCGTCCGCGCAGAAGCAGGGAACCATCCCCGCGTCGGCACCGAGCTACCCGGCGGAGCAGGGAACGCCGATGGAGCCGAAGCAGATGGCGGAGGGTGCTCAGCGGTTCGAGCCGAAGCAGATGGCCGAAGGCGCTCAGCGGCCGGAGCCGTTCCAGCAGGCCGAGCCGATGCAGCGGTTTGAGGCGAAGCAGATGGCTGAGCCGGCGCAGCAGTTCGAGGCGAAGCAGCAGGTGACGCCTGCGTCGTACGCGGAGCCGATGCAGCGGCCGGAGCCGTTCCAGCGAGCGGAGGGTACTCAGCGGCCGGAGCCGTTCCGGATGGCCGAGCCGGTACAGACGTTCGAGGCGAAGCAGATGGCTGAGCCGATGCATCAGGCGGAGCCGAAGCAGATGGCCGAGCCGTTCCAGCAGGCAGAAGGTGCTCAGCGGGCGGAGCCGTTCCAGATGGCCGAGCCGGTGCAGACGTTCGAGGCGAAGCAGACGGCTGAGCCGGTGCAGCGCTTCGAGCCGTCGCAGCAGGGGGAACCGCGGCAGTACAGGACGCCGCCGACGCAGTAGGTGGAGCCGTCGCAGCGGTACGAGCCGAAGCAGATGACGGACGACGCTCAGCGGCCGGGAGTGCTGCCGGCCCGCACCTGGGCGCAGGCGGTTCGCAGATGAAGAGTTCTTTGGAGGTTGTGCAATGCCGGGCCAGAACCAGGGCGGCTTCGCTGCGATCGGGGCCGACCCGGACGAAGCGGAGCGGCGGATCCAGGAGTGGGCGAAGGGCTTCGAGGAGAAGGCCCAGCGCTACCAGGCCATGCAGGCCGAGACCGAGCAGCTGCGGCTGACCGCGACCAGCGACGGCGGCCACATCAAGGTCACGGTGCGCGCCGACGGCAGCGTGACGGACCTGGAGTTCACCGACAAGGTCCGCTCGTTGCCGCCGTCGGAGCTGGCCAGCCAGATCCTGTCCACGATGCACCGCGCGCAGTCCGACATCGCCAACAAGGTCGGCGCGACGATGTCGGCCCACCTCGGCGACGAGGACCTGGAAACGCGCACGATGATGCTGGACAACCTCCGCGAGCGCTTCCCCGAAGAGCCGGAGGACGAGTCCGACGAGCCCGAGGTCTCCTCGAAGTGGGACGCCCCCGCGGACGAAGAAGCGGCTCCGCCGCCTCCCCCGCCGGCACCCCCGGCTGCGTCGAACCCGCCCGCAGCGCCGAAGAAGCGGCCCAACTTCGAGGACGATGACGACGAGTTCGGCCCCGACTTCGACCCCCTGCGCGACTGACTTCCTGCCGCCCAGTGCACCGGCACCCGGCCTGGCTCACCTCAGCGGGTGACGTCGGTCTTGACGTGCCCTCGACCTGATCTTCTCCTGGAGTGTTGTCATGACGAATCCGCTGGTGGCGGAGCGCAAGGATTCGACGGAGTCGTTCAGCGGTATTCCGATCATGGAGTCCGTTGATGAGACGAAGAAGGCGATCGAGTCCGGGGACTGGGCGTCCGGTGTGATGGGTGCGGTGGGCACCGGTCTGGACGCGCTCGGCATGGCGTTGGATCCGTTCGGGTCGATCCTCGCGGCTGGTGTCGGCTGGTTGATGGAGCACGTGGGTCCGTTGTCGGACGCGCTGGATGCGTTGACCGGTGATGCGGATCAGATCAAGGCGCATTCGGAGACGTGGAAGAACGTCGCCGCCGAGCTCGGTGAGATCAACACCGAGATGACCAACATGGTCAACAGTGATGTCGCGGACTGGGCCGGTGATGCGGCGGATTCCTATCGGAAGCGCAGTGAGGACACGGGCAAGCTGATCGAGGCGGCGCAGAAGGCCGCTGAGGGTGCCTCGGAAGGCGTCGGCACGGCGGGTGAGGTCGTGGCGGCGGTGCGCACGTTGGTGCGTGACATCATCGCCGAGCTGGTCGGTCATCTGGTGTCGTGGGCGTTGCAGGTGCTGGCCACGTTGGGTATCGCGATGGCCTGGGTGGTGCCTCAGGTCGTCACGGCGGTGGCCAAGACGGTGGCCAAAATCGCTGATGTCACCACCAAGCTTGTGAAGGCGATGAAGGCGCTGGGCAAGCTGATGAAGAAGCTGGGTGACGGCTTCGGTGATGCGAAGAAGGCCCTCGACAAGATCAAGAAGGACAAGGGCGGCTCCAGCAACAAGCCCGACAGCCCCGCTCCGACCCGTTCGACGGGCAACGACGGGAACGGCTCCAGGGGCGGTTCCGGCGACCACTCCACGCCGAACCGGAACACCGGTGACAACGGCCCGTCGCAGACCTCCTCGACCTCCTACGACGGGGGGTCGTCCAACCGGTCCGGGGGCAACGGCGGCTCGCAGGGCGGCGACCGCTCGCTCGGCGGCAACGACGGATCGCCCACGCCCGGCTCGAATTCCCGCTCCCAGTCGCCGAGCAACAACTCCCCGGCTTCGACGCGGTCGAACAACAAGCCGGATGGTTCCAGCAACAAGCCGGACAACCCCAGGGACCGGTCGATCAAGGGTGAGGACATCTGCACCGGGGGCTCCGAGCCGGTCGACCTCGCCACCGGTCACATGGTGATGACCGAGAAGGACCTGGAGATCCAGGGCCCGCTGAGCCTGGTGCTGCAGCGGATGTACGTCTCGTCGTACCGGGCGGGGCGTTGGTTCGGCCAGTCGTGGGCCTCGACGCTGGACCAGCGGCTGGAGGTCGACGCGGAGAACGTCTGCTACTTCTCCCCGGACGGGATGATCCTGGTCTACCCACTGCCGTCGGCGGAAGCCCCGGTGCTGCCGGTCGAAGGCCCGCGGTGGCCGTTGCACCTGGACGAGGACGGCGGCTACAGCCTGGAGAACGCGCAGCTGAACCAGATCCTCCGATTCGGCCCGCCGACCGGGCGCGACCCGGTGCTGCCGTTGCTGTCGGTCGAGGACGAGGACGGTCGCCGGCTCGACGTCGAGCACCGCCGGTTCGGCCCGCCCAAGGCGATCCAGCATTCCGACGGGTACCGGGTGGAGATCGACAGCGAGCAGGAGCGAATCACCGCGCTCCGCGTGGTCGACCCGGAACGCGACCTCGACGTGCTGGTGATGCGGTACGGCTACGACGCCAAGGGCCGCCTGGCCGAGGTGGTCAACTCCTCGGGCAAGGCTCTGCTGTTCCAGTACGACAGCGCGGGCAGGCTGACGGAGTGGCAGGACCGCAACGGGTTCTGGTTCCGCTACATCTACGACGAGCACGGCCGCTGCGTCCGGACGGTGGGCGACAAGGGCTTCTTCGACTCCACCTTCACCTACGACGAGTCGATCACCCGGTACACCGATTCCTTGGGCGGCGTCAAGGAATTCGAGTTCAACGACGCGAAGCAGCTCGTGCGGGAGTCCGACGCGCTCGGCAACACCACGCTGTCGACGTGGGATCGCTACGACCGGTTGCTCGACCGGACCGATCCGCTGGGCCGGACCACGTACTACCAGTACGACAGCCTGGGCAAGCCGAGGTGGATCACGCGCCCGGACGGAAGCACCGTCCGGCTGTACCTCGCCGAGGACGGCACCGTCTCCTCGATCGAGGTGAAGGACGGTGAGCGCACCTGGGCGCGTGCCTACGACGGCGAGGCGTTGGACCCGTTCAGCGGAAAGGTCGGCGCAGCACCGCGACTCAGCGTCGAGAGCATCCGATCCGGACGCGCCGAGACCACCGAACCGGAACTCACCGAGCCCGCCGACCCCCGGCTGCTGGACCTGTTCGGACGCCCCCGGGAGACGACGACGCCGGGTGGCGGGCGGATCCAGCTCGGCTGGACCGTGGAAGGCCGTCGTTCCTGGCGCGTCGACTCGCTGGGCAACAGGGTGCAGTGGCGCTACGACCCCGAGGGCAACCAGATCGCGCAGGTCGACGAGATCGGCGGGGTGACCGCCACCGAGTACGGCCCGTTCGAGGTCGAGCTGGCCAGCGTCGACCAGACCGGGGCGCGCACCACGCGCACCTTCGACACCGAGCGGAGGCTGACCTCCGTCACGAATCCGCAGGGCCAGACCTGGCGCTACGTCTACGACCTCGCGGGCAGGGTGGTCGAGGAGCACGACTTCGACGGCCGGGTGCTGCGCTACGCCTACGACCCGGCGGGACAGCTCGTGCGCTCGGTCAACGGTGCGGGCGAGGAGACCGAATACGTCTACGACGCGCTCGGCAACCTGGTCGAGTGGCGGGCTCCCTCGGGCGTCACCAAGTACGCCTATTCACCCGTCGGCCACCTGATCCGGGCGACCAACGACGACGCCGTCCTCGAGTTCGAGCGGGACGACCAGGGACGCATCACCGCGGAGACCATCAACGGCCGGTCGGTCACGTTCGCCTACGACAGCGAGCACGGCGTGATCCGGCGGCAGACGCCGTCCGGGGTGGCCAGCGCCTGGAACTACGACGCCGCCGGCCGGGCGACCGGCCTGTCCTTCGCCGGGCATTCGCTGAACTTCGGCTACGACGCCGCCGGTCAGCAGATCAACCGCTCGATCGACGGCGCGGTGACCCTCGTGCAGTCGTACGACGGCGAGCAGCGGCTCACCTCGCAGGCGGTCACGGAACGCTCGGGTCGGCAAGTGCTGCGGCGACGGTTCCTCTACCGACCCGACGGCAAGCTGATCGGCACCGACGACGGGCTCTCCGGGAGCATTCGCTACCAGATCGACCCGTCCGGCCGGGTGGTCGAGGTCATCGCACCGGACCGGCGGGAGAGCTACCGGTACGACGGGTCGGGGAACGTCGTCGCGTCCAACGGCCTCAACGATGCCGAGACCGGTCCGCGGCGCTATGCGGGCAACAGCCTGATCGCCGCGGGGGCGGTCACCTTCCAGCACGATGCGCAGGGCAGGCTGGTCCTCCGCGCCGACAACACCGGCCGGAATTGGCGCTATGCGTGGGATTCCTACGACCGGCTGGTCGCGGTGACGACCCCGGAGGGCGTCATCTGGCGGTACCGGTACGACCCGGTCGGCCGGCGGATCGCCAAGCAGCGACTCGCTCCCGACCTGTCCACGGTGGCCGAGCAGACCGACTTCGTCTGGGACGGCGGGACGCTGATCGAGCAGGTGCACACCGACGCCGGCGGCCGCCGCACGGTGACGACCTGGGCGCATCATCCGGACGACGACGCGCCCGTCGCCCAGCTCGAGCGCGGCGCGGGTGCGCAGGAGCGGTTCCACTCGGTCATCACCGACCAGGTGGGGACGGCGACCGATCTGGTCGATCCCAGCGGAATGCTCACCTGGCACGGCCGAAACAGCCTGTGGGGCAGGGAATTGCCTGCCCCGCCAGCCGCCGCCGGCACGCCGCTGCGGTTCCCCGGCCAGTACGCCGACCTCGAAACCGGCCTGAACTACAACGTCTACCGCTACTACAACCCGGCAACCGGTCGTTACCTCAGCCAGGACCCGCTGGGGCTCGCCCCGGCCCCGAACCCCGTCGCCTACGTCGGCAACCCGCACAGCGCCAAGGACCCGCTGGGGCTGATGCCGAAGAAGGGCGGCGGGAAGGGCGGCCAGGGCCAGGGGGCCACCGCGGGGTCGAAGGACAAGACCGGGCGCAAGCACGGGGCCCCGAACACGCCGGAGACCGGGAACAACGGGCAAGGCCCTTCGAACCAGGGCGGCAGCAACACGGACCGGCCGGAGCCCAAGGCGCTCGAGCAGAAGCCCGTGGGGACGTACGACGTGAACGGCAAGAAGTACAACGTCGAGGTCGAAGCCCACCAGAACAAGCACCAGACCACCCACATCACCGGGATGGACAACAAGAACGTCAGCAACTCCGGCGCCAACAAGTTCCCGGAGAACGTCGGCGATCAGGCGCACAAGGACTACTTCGGCAAGAACGCCGCGGAGATCGCGGACCTCAAACGCCAGGAGAAGTTGGAGGCCTACAAGGACGGGGGCACCGCCGACGCTCGCTTCGAGGCGAAGCGGGAGCGGGATCAGGCCTGGGAGGACCTCCGGAAGGGCGAGAAGTCCTACGCCGAGTACAAGGCTGCGAACGACCGCTACCAGGAGGCCGCGAAGGCGGACGACAAGGCGAGCAAGGATCTCGACAAGATCAGCCACGACGGCTTCAGGCGCCCGGACGGATCGATCTACGAGGGCGCCAATCCGGCGCAGAGCGTCGATGGCGTCCGATACCAGGTGTCGGGCAACTTCAGCGGCGGTTCCAACGACGTGAGCTACCACTGCTACCCGGGCACCAAGAAGCAGTCGGTCTGGGACAACCAGTACGGCGACATGTTCAAGAAGTTCTAGTGAGGTTTTTCCAACCTCGTTCTGCGTGGCGGTGCGGGTAGCGGAACCTCAGACGCCTTCTCGCTGTGGTGCTCCGGGATTCAGGAGCCGAGGAGGGTGGTCAGGCGCGGCGAGTAGGCGTGGTCGAGCACCAGCGACGCCGCGCCGACCGCCCCGGCGTCGTCGCCGATCAGCGCCGTCTCGACGCGCACCGGCCGCACCTTCGGCGCCCACACCTGCGCGTCGACCACCTTCGCCACGCGGGCCCGCACCAGCTCCGCCACATGCCGGAGCGCGGGCCCGCCGAGCACCACGCGATCGACGTCCAGCACGCTCACCACCGATGCCAACGCCTGGCCCAACCGGGTCGCCGCCACTCGCAGCACCCGGGTCGCAGTGGCGTCGCCGTCGGCCGCCGAGCGGCACAGGCTCTCGTAGGTCGCCGCGACCGGTTCCCCGTTCGGCTCCTCCCGGGTCGCCGCCCGCCAGTCGGCGACGATAGCGCGCATCGAGCAGTACGCCTCCAGGCATCCCTTCCTGCCGCAATGGCATTCGCGCCCGCCGCCGCTGTGCACGTGGCCGATCTCGCCGGCGTTGTTGCTGACCCCGCGATGCACCTGATCGCCCAGCACCACGCCGATGCCGACTCCGGAACCCAGGTAGACGTAGACGAACGAGCCCGCGCGGTCCGCGCGGCCGGTCCACCGCTCGCCGATCGCCGCGGCCGTCGCGTCGTTGTCCATCACCACCGGAAGCCCGGCGCGGCCCTCGACGATGTCGGCGAGCGGAACATCCGCCCACCCGGCCAGGTTCGGCGGCCCGAGCACCCGCCGGTTCGCCGCGTCCAGCGGACCGGGCACCGCCAGTCCGACGCCGAGCACCCGGCCGTCGGCGATGCCGGAACGCCGCACCAGCTGGTGGAAGGTGCGGGCCAGCGCCGCCCCGACCGCCTCGGGCGAGGTGTCGTCGGGCACGCGGCGTCGGCTGCGCATCCGCACACCGCCCGCCAGGTCCAGCAGGACGCCGGTGATCCGCTCCGGATCGAGGTGCAGGCCGACAGCCGAGTACGCGTCCGGCACGACCTTCAGCAGCACCCGGCGCTTTCCCCCGGTGGACGGCGCGTGGCCGTTCTCGGTGACCAGTCCGTCGTCGATCAGCGCGCGCACGATGTTGGACATCGTCTGCGCGGTCAGCCCGGTGCGCCGCGCCAGCTCCACGCGGCTGACCTCGCCGTGCTGCCGGATCGCGTCGAGCACGACCGCACGGTTGAACCCGCCCACCCGCGGCAGATTCGTGCCCTGCCAGGACGCTTTCGCCATCGACGCTCCTCGTCTGGGGCAGCAAGATCGTTGACTTGTTCCATCGAATGGAATTATCTTGCCCAGAGTGTGATCCGGATCTCAGGTCAGGCGCAACCACTGCCGGCGGGAGGCCGCGATGCGTCGGAGCAAGGCGCTGTCCGCGTTCATCACCACCACCCTGGTCGTCGTGCTGGCCGCGTGCGGCGGAGGTGCGGCCGACGACCCCAACACGATCAGCGTCGCCTACCACCGGTACGGCAACACGTTGCAGGTCGACCAGTGGATGCAGCGGGTCAAGCAGCAGTACGAGCAGGCGCATCCGGGCAAGGTCGTGAAGCTGGATCCGGTGGTCGCGCCGGAGAGCGAGTACCTGTCGAAGCTGCAGCTGCGGATGCGCTCGCCGTCCACCGCACCGGACGTGCTCTACGAGGACAGCTTCAACGTGAACTCCGACGTAGCGGCCGGATACCTGGCGCCGCTGGACGACCGGCTCGCGCAGTGGCCCGACTGGGATAGCTACATCGACACCACCAAGCAGGCGGGCCGGGCGCAGGACGGCAAGACCTACGGCGTTCCGCTGGACACCGACACCCGCGGCCTCTGGTACAACCGCGAGCTGTTCGCCGAGGTCGGGTTGCCCGCCGACTGGCGGCCTCGGACCTGGGACGACGTCCTCGCCGCCGCCCGGCAGGTCAAGCAGCGCCGCCCGGACGTCATCGCCATGGACCTCGCGCTGGGCAAGGCCGAGGGCGAGTCGGTGAGCATGCAGACCGTCGAAATGCTGTTGTACGGCACCGAAACCGGCACCCTCTACGACGACCGGCAGCAGAAGTGGATCGCGCCGAGCAGGGGTTTCGCCGATGCGATGGGCTTCCTGTCCACCGCGCTGGCCGAGGGACTGACGCAGAGCGGAGCGCAGATCGCCGATGCCCAGTACGACAAGGTGTTCCGCGACGACCTGACCCGCGAGGGCAAGGTCGCGATCCGGCTGGACGGCAGCTTCGCCTCCGGGAACTGGGTGGATTCCGGCTGGCAGGACTGGAGCCGGACGATGGCGGCGACGCCGATGCCCACCCAGCACGGGCAGCCGCCGGGCACGGTCACCCTCTCCGGCGGCTGGACGCTGGCGATCAGCTCGTCCAGCCGCAAGCAGGACGACGCGTTCGAGTTCATCAAGCAGGCGATGACCAAGGACAACGTCGTGGCCTACACGGCAGCCAGCGGCAACCTGCCGGTCCGCGCGGACGCCGCCGCCGATCCGCGGGTGGTCGGCGCCAACCCGCTCAACGCGTTCTGGATCGGGCTGCTGGACAACACGCACTACCGGCCCGCCCAGCCGGAGTACCCGAAGGTCTCCGAGGCGATCCAGCAGTCGGTGCTCGACGTGGTGGCGGGCAAGCCGCCCGCCGAGGTCGCCGACCGCTGGTCGGAGCAGGTGTCGCGGATCGTGCAGCCGGCGAACACCCGGCCGGGCTGATGGCGGCGCGGGTGGGGCGCTGGCTGGTGCCGATGGCCCCCGCGCTTCTGCTGCTCGGCCTGTTCGTCGCCGGTCCGATCCTGTGGAGCGGCTACGTCTCGCTCACCAACGCGGCGCTGACCGGGGCCGCGGCGACCGCGCCGGAGTTCATCGGGCTGGAGAACTTCCGGCGGCTGCTCACCGATCCGGCGCTGTGGCATTCGGCCTGGCTGACGGTGGTCTTCACGGTGGGCTCGGCGGTCATCGGGCAGAACTGCCTGGGCATGCTCATCGCCGTGCTGACGCAGCACCGGAGCCGCTGGGTGCGCAGCGCGGTCGGCACGGTCGTGGTGTCGGCGTGGGTGCTGCCGGAGCTCGTCGCGGCCTTCGCCGTGTACGCGTTCCTGAACGCCGACGGCACGCTGAACAGGCTGCTCACCGGGCTCGGGCTCGGCGCGCAGGACTGGCTCTACAGCGCGCCGATGGTGGCGGTGATCCTGGGCAACGTCTGGCGGGGCACCGCCTTCTCGATGCTGGTGTACCAGGCGTCGCTGTCGGAGGTGCCGACCGACCTGGTGGAGGCTGCGGAGGTCGACGGCGCCGGGGTGTTCCGCCGGTTCTGGCACGTCACGCTGCCGATCATCCGGCGGTCGGTGCTGACCAACCTGATGCTCATCACGCTGCAGACGATCGGGCTGTTCACGATGATCTACGTGCTGACCGCCGGCGGCCCGGGCGCCGCGACGCAGACGCTGCCGCTGCTGATGTACGACTCGGCGTTCGAGTTCGACGAGATCGGTTACGGCGCCGCGATCTCCCTGGTGCTGCTGCTGATCGGCGGCCTGTTCGCGGTCGTGTACGCCAAGAGCCTCAGGGAGCCGGGAAACTGGCGGGAAGGTGCCTGATGGCCTCGGTGACCTCCGCCCGGCGGCGCTCGGTGTCCACTGTGGTCAACCTGGTGCTCGCGGCCATCGCCCTGGCGTTCCTGGCTCCGCTGCTGTGGCTGGTCACGGCCGCGTTCGACGCCGACGCGCCGCTGGCGGCGCAGCTGCCCGCCGCGCTCACCCTGGACAACTTCGGCCAGGTGCTCGACTGGGAGACCAGCGTTCGTCCACTGTGGAACGGATTGCTGATGAGCGGCGGTGCGGCGCTGATCTCGGTGGTCGCCGCGGTGCTGTGCGCCTATCCGCTGTCGCGCTACCAGCTGCGGTTCCGGCGGCCCTTCCTGTACGTCGTGCTGTTCGCCTCCGGCCTGCCGATGACCGCGGTGATGGTCCCGGTGTACAGCATGTTCGTGCGGCTGGAGCTGATCGACTCGATGTTCGGCACCACCCTGTTCCTGGCGGCGACGTCGCTGCCGATCGCGATCTGGATGACGAAGAACTTCATGGACGGCGTCCCGATCGAGCTGGAGGAGGCGGCGTGGGTGGACGGCGCGTCGGCGATGCAGGCGCTGCGCGCGGTGGTGCTGCCGCTGATCGTGCCCGGCATGGCGGTGGTCGCGATCTTCACGTTCATCACCGCGTGGGGCAACTTCTTCGTGCCGTTCGTCCTGCTGCTGGACCCGGCGAAGCAGCCCGCATCGGTGGGCGTGTTCACCTTCTTCGGCCAGGGCGGCCTGATCGCCTACGGCCAGCTGGCGGCCTACTCGATCCTCTACACGGCCCCGGTGATCGCCCTGTACGTGATCGTCGGCCGAACCCTCGGCGGCGCCTTCAACCTGGCAGGAGCCATCAAGCACTGATCCGTTCGCCGCAATTTCCATTGAAATCGAAGGTTCAATTTCAATGGAAATTGCGGGAAGGGGGCGGCGCCGATGCCTGGCGGGACCGTCAAGCACCGACCCGCCGCATGACAGCGGCGACCGCGGCTGGGTGGGTGAGCTGCGGGTTGTGCCCAGCGCCGGGGATGGTGGTGACGGTGGCCGATCCCGGGGCGCTGATCAGCGGATCCTGTTGCCCGGCAACGATGTGGACCGAGGCGTCGCTGAGCAGGGCGCGGAGGGCGGCGCGTTCCTCAGGCCGGTTCGCGTCCCTGAGCCAGCGGCCGGTGCGGCGGGCGACGCCAGGTCGCCGCAGCTGGGCGACGGCGCTCGCAACGGCTTGGCGGGCTTCGGCGGGCGGGGCGACGCCGAGGAGCGCAGCCGTGAGGTGCGGGACGGAGATCCGCTTTAGCAGCGGCGCGGCGAGCGCGCGGAGCAGCTTCGAGGCTTCCGCCTGGAGGAAGTAGGGCGAAACCAGGAGCACGCCTGCGATGCGGTCGGGATGTGCGGCGGCGAAGCGCAGTGCCGGCGCGGTGGCCGCCGAGTGGGCGACGATCACGGGCCGGGTTCGCACGGGTGCCAACAGGTCCGCGAGCCAGTCCGGCGGCGTGGCTCCGGTCGGGGCCGAGCGGCCGAGGCCCGGCAGGTCGGGGACCAGGGCGCGAGAGTCCCCCAGCTCGCCGAGCACGCCCCGCCAGGACTCGCCGTCGAGCGGAAGCCCGTGCAGGAGCACGAAATCGGGCGAGGTCCAGTCGCCGGCGAGGTAGGTCCGGGAGCCTGCGATGTCGTGGAAGCCGCCGGGGAGCGCGGCGGAAGTCGCGCCGAACCGGTCCGCCACGAGCCGGTCCGCCCAGCGGCGCAGTGCGGTCCCGGCGGGTGGCTGCCGGAGTCCGGCGGCTTCGGCGACCCGGTCCGCCGAAGCGGTGTCGTAGCGGTCCTCGACCAGGAAGTCCAATGTTTCCGGGTCGGCGCCGGTCAGCGCGGTCGGGAGGCGGCGGACCAGGGACACCGGCACGCGGGTCCGCGGTGCGCGCACGCCCAGGTGGTCGGCGAGCATCCGGACCACGTCGGACAGGCCCGGGGTGTCCGCGTCGAGCACCCAGTGCCGGCCGCCGGGCTCCGGGTCGTGTTCGGGGACGGCGGCCATGAACCTCGCGAAGTGGTCCACGGTCACGACGGGGACGAAAGTGCGCGCGGTTCCGGGCAATGCGGGCAGCCGCCCGGTCCACAGCTGGCGGACCAGTTCGGCCAGGCCGATGTACTGGCCGGCCTCGCCGGTGGACGAGTGGCCGATCACGCTGCTGGGATTCACCACCGTCAGCGGGACCGCCAGCCGGGCGGCGACGACGCGCACGGCCGCATCCGCCTCGAACTTGGAGCCCTCGTAAGCGCCCTTGTCCCGGTAGAGCGCCGCGAGTTCGGCCTCGGGGAGGGGATACCGCGCCTGCCGGTCCAGCCCCACCCGATAGCCCGACACGTGGACCAGCCTGCGCAGATCGCGGCGGGCGGCGGCCCAGTGCAGCACGTTGAGGGCGCCCTCGACGTTGACCGCCCTGGCTTCCTCGCGCTGCAGCCCGAACCGGTAGAGGGCGGCGGTGTTGAAGACGTCCCGCACACCGGCGAGTCGCTCGTCGTCGGCTGAGCTGAGCCCCAGGCCGGGACCACCGGTGAGATCACCGGCGACGACCACGAGCCGGTCGTCGGCCGCGCCGCGATCGCGCAGCCACCCGCGCAACTCCGCCTCCCGGCTCATCCCGCCGCGCTCCCGGAGGACGGCCGCGACCGTGCGGCCCTGGTCCAGCAGGTGCAGCACGGTCCACCGGCCGATGAACCCGGTCGCGCCGAACACCACCGTGTCCGGCGCCCTGTCGGTCCTACCGCTCTCGATCACCATGCGGAAAAAACTAGACCGGTCTACATATTTTGTCCAGCACTCGACGCCGAGCTCCCCTGCCATCGGGAGCGGCACCGCGCCGGTTTCGCGCGAAACCGGCGGATCTCGTGAGGGGTGGCGGCGGTTTCGCGCGAAACCGCCGCCACCGGAGCTCCTACCGCCCGCCCGGAACCTGGCCGATCCCGTCGACCACGCCCCGCTCCAGCACGGCCTTCGTCTCCACGAAGGCGAACGGGACGCCATCGGGCGTCCACCCCCTTCCTGTCCGGCTGCGGTCGCGGGTTCCGCCGCCGTCGAATAGCCGCGCGAATGCGGCCGGATCCCCGGCTCGCACCCGGCTGCGCAATGTCTCTCCCGCGCCCAGTCCTGTCCGCGGCGACCCCCGAGTTCCAGGTGATCCGGATCACCTTTCGAAGCCGGGGTGTGATTTCCCGAGAAATCGAGGTTCATCGGCGTGAACGTACATTTCTCGAGGAATTGCGTTCCTGCGGCCGGAAGCTCCTGACATTTGTCACGGATAGTTTCGACAAGCGGCAGTACCCCGCTCTTGTGTTCACCTGATCGAATGATCTTGCAGCTTTAAGTGAACGCAACGTGAGAGGGGACCCGATGCGAAAATCCTTGCGCGCGTTAGGGGTTACCGCAGCCCTGGGGGTGCTGCTGGTCGCCGCTCAGCCCGCCCTCGCCCAGCAGGCGCCACCCCAGCCGCCGTTCGAGGTGCCGGCGAAATTCGCGCAACAGCGGATCCAGTGGGCACCGTGCTTCCCGCCCGAACTCCCGCCGGACCTGCCGCCGGGATCCGAGCGACTCCAGTGCGGCACCATGACCGCGCCGATGGACTGGCACAACCCGAACAACGGCAAGGAAATCAGCATCGCCGTCACCCAGCTGTCGCCCGCCGACGGCCCCAGTGACCGCGCGCTGTTCACCAACCCCGGCGGACCCGGCGGCGCGGGCCTCGGCATGCCGCTGGCGATGCTCACCATGGGCATCCCCGAGGTGATGGACGCCTTCGACGTCTACGGCATCGACGTGCGCGGCACTGGGAACAGCAGCACCGTCTCCTGTGGACCGCAGGAGGCGGTGCCCGGGATGGACGTCCGGGATCGCAGCCCGGAGAGCATCAGGGCGCTGATGGACATGACCCGGCAGCTCGCCGCCGACTGCCAGGAGCACAGCGGCGAGCTCGGCCGCTACGTCACCACCGAGCAGACGGTGGCCGACTTCGACCTGCTCCGCCAGGTCGAGCAGCGCGAGAAGATCAACTGGTATGGCGTCTCGGGCGGCACCTGGCTCGGCGCCTACCTGGCCACCTACTTCCCGCAGTCGGTGGACAAGGTGGTGCTCGACTCGAACGCCGAGTTCACCGGCAACTGGCAGGAGGTCTTCGGCTGGCAGCCGATGGCCTTCGAGCGCCGCTGGCGCGAGGACGTGCTGCCCTGGCTGGCCGCGCACGACGCGACCTACCACCTGGGCACCGATCCGCAGCAGGTCCAGGCCACTGTGGACGAACTGCGCGCGGCGCTGAAGGCGAATCCGCTGCCGTCGCCGGACGGCCCGCCGGTCGACCACGCCGCGCTCGACAACCTGGTGGTGCAGAGCATGTACTCGAAGTTCGCGTTCCCGCGGCTGGGCGGCACGCTCGCGGCGCTGCGGGACGGCGCGGGCGAGGTCGCCCCGGTGCTCGCGCAGGCGCGGGCCCGCACCATGCCGATGCAGGCCGATCCGAACGACAGCATGGCGGCGACGTTGTACTCGATCCGCTGCAACGACACGCAGTTCCGGGGCTCCCCCGAGTCGGTGGTGGCGCGGTCCGGTGTCGAGGGGCGGCTGTTCCCGACCATGGGCTACTACTCGATCGTGCAGCCGTGCGTGTTCTGGGAGCGCCCGGACGTGAACCTGCCGAAGCCCACGGGCAAGGGCCTCCCGCCGGTGCTCATGCTCCAGTCGGAGAACGACCCGGCGACAGCGTGGGAAGGCGCGGAGGTCGCGCACCGGAAGTTCCAGGGCTCGCGGATGATCACCGTCCGCGGCGAAGGCGACCACGGGGTCTTCGGCATCGGCAACGCCTGCGTGGACGACGCGACCACGGCGTACCTGCTCGACGGCGTGGTGCCCGGGCGCGACCTGACCTGTCAGGGCACTCCGGCGCCGGAGCCGGCGGGGACGCGCAGCCTCGAGTCCGGCGGCCGGAGCCTGCTGGACGAGCTGGACCGGCTGTCGGGCGTGCTCGGCTGATCTCGGAAAAAGGCTTGGCGTAGCGCAAAAAGCTCGCGGGCGGGGAGTGGATTCGATCCGCTCGCCGCCCGCGGGCCGTTGAGACGCCTTGCACTCATCGCAGTTGTGGCCTCCTCCGGATCGGAATGGTGTCCCGGTGCAGCCGGTCGATCTCACCGGCCTCCGACTGCTCGTCGACTTCGGCGTCCTCCCTGCGCAGCGAAACGAACACCGCAGCGACCGCGATCAGGGACAACGCCAACATGGCCAGATCAGCCATGACACACCCCCTCGTATCGGCGCGCCGTTTTCGGCGGTAATCACTGGGACGCACACAGTGTCCGCTGGGTTGCTGATCGTTTGAAATCCCCGGATCTGCTCCCCCGGGCTGCGTAGATCCACCTGTCGGCGAAAACGAAAACGGCGTTTCCCCGAAAGAGCTTCAGCTCTCTTGGGGAAACGCCGCACGAATGCGCACACTGCGCCGGAGCTCCGCGCCGGACGGGTGGACGCGAAGCTTCCCACGTCGCTTCGCGAATCCACCCGTCCGGGGGTCGCTCGGTCAGTGACCGAGACGCTGTTTCAGGGCCTCCAGCTCGTCGCGCATCGAGCTCGGCAGCGAGTCGCCGACGGTGTCGAACCACTCCTCGATGAGCGGCAGCTCCGCCTTCCACTCCTCGACGTCGACCTTCAGCGCCTCGTCGACGTCGGCCTTCGGCGTGTCCAGCCCGGTCAGGTCGAGCTCCTCGGCCGACGGCACCCGGCCGATCGCGGTGTCGGCGGCGGCGGCGTTGCCCTCCAGCCGGTCCACGATCCACTTGAGCACGCGCGAGTTCTCGCCGAACCCGGGCCACAGGAAGCGCTTGTCGTCACCGCGGCGGAACCAGTTCACGTAGAAGATCCGCGGCAGCTTGGTGGCGTCGGCGGACTTGCCGACGTTCACCCAGTGCTGGAAGTAGTCGCCGACGTTGTAGCCGATGAACGGCAGCATCGCCATCGGGTCGCGCCGCACGTCGCCGACCTTGCCGGCCGCCGCGGCGGTCTTCTCCGAGGACAGGGTGGCGCCCATGAACACGCCGTGCTGCCAGTCGAACGCCTCGTTCACCAGCGGGACCGTGGTCTTGCGGCGGCCGCCGAAGAGGATCGCCGAGATCGGCACGCCGTTCGGGTCGTCCCACTCCGGCGCCAGGATCGGGCACTGCGACATCGGCGTGCAGTACCGCGAGTTCGGGTGCGCGGCGTTCTCCCCGTTGTCCGGGGTCCAGTCGCGGCCCTTCCAGTCGGTGAGGTGCTGCGGGTCGCCCTCCATGTCCTCCCACCAGACGTCGCCGTCGTCGGTGAGGGCCACGTTGGTGAACAGCGAGTTGCCCTTCTCGATGGTCTCCATCGCGTGCGGGTTGGTGTTCCAGTTGGTGCCCGGCGCGACGCCGAAGAAACCGGCCTCCGGGTTCACCGCGTACAGGCGACCGTCCTCGCCGAAGCGCATCCACGCGATGTCGTCACCGAGGGTCTCGACCTTCCAGCCCGGGATGGTGGGCCGCAGCATCGCGAGGTTGGTCTTGCCGCAGGCCGACGGGAACGCGGCCGCGACGTAGTAGACCTTGTCCTCCGGCGAGATCAGCTTCAGGATCAGCATGTGCTCGGCCAGCCAGCCCTCGTCGCGGGCCATCGCCGAGGCGATGCGCAGCGAGTAGCACTTCTTGCCCAGCAGCGCGTTTCCGCCGTAGCCGGAGCCGAAGCTCCAGATCATCCGCTCTTCGGGGAAGTGGGTGATGTACTTGGTGTCGTTGCACGGCCACGGCACGTCCTGCTGCCCCGGCTCCAGCGGCGCGCCCACGGAGTGCAGCGCGGGTACGAAGTCGCCGTCCTCGCCCAGCCGCTCCAGGGCCTTCGCGCCCATCCGGGTCATGATCTGCATCGACACTACGACGTACTCGGAGTCGGTGATCTCCACGCCCAGCTTCGGCGGCTCGGCGTCCAGCGGGCCCATGCAGAACGGGATCACGTACATGGTGCGACCACGCATGCAGCCCCGGTAGAGCTCCGTCATGGTCGCCTTCATCTGGTTGGGGTCCATCCAGTTGTTGGTGACCCCGGCGTCCTTCTCCTCGACCGAGCAGATGTAGGTGCGCTCTTCGACGCGCGCCACGTCCGAGGGGTCCGAAGCCGCGTAGAACGAGTTCGGCTTGTTCGCCAGGCGGGTGAAGGTGCCCGCCTCGACGAGGCGATCGGTCATCCGCTGCCATTCCTGCTGCGAACCGTCGCACCACACCACCTGGTCGGGCGTGGTCAGCTCGGCGACCTCGCGCACCCACGACAGCAGGCGCTCGTGCGTGGTCGGTGCCTGATCGAGCCCTGGGATGGTCAATGCGGTCATCGCTCCGCGTCTCCTGACTGGGCGCCACAGCCCGGATTCGCCGACGGGGTCTCCCGTCGGCCTTTACAGGGAAAGCTTCGCCCGCCCCGAAGACCGGGCGAAGTGAAAAAGGGATGCACCGAGGCTAACGGCGGATCGGGCGCGCAATGGAGATCAGCCATGTTCGTTCTCTCACAAGAACGATAAGGGAATCGATTCAGAAGCGACCTGAGTAGTGGTCTGGACGAAAATCTCGCCGTGCCGGGATCGCTTGGATCCAGAATTTCCGGCGAACCGGACGCGTTCGCGAACACCGGGTTACGCGCAGGCATCGACCGAATGGCGGTTGCTCCCCGCCGCGGACGTGAAAAACCCCGCCCGATGAGCATCGGGCGGGGTGGGAATCGCGTCGAGAGGTCAGCCCCAGACCTCGTCGGAGTCGGCCTTGCCGCCCGCTCCGCCGCGCTGTCCGCCGCCCGTGCCGCCGGCGCCACCGCCCGCGCCACCGCCGGCTCCGCCGCTGTGCGTGTCGACGTTGGCGGCGTGCGGCTGAGCCGCGTCGTCGAAGGTCCAGGCCGCGTCGTCGGTCGCCCCGGTCGCCTGGTTCGGGGCGTAGTGGCCGTCGTCGGTCATCTTGCCCTGCTCGACCACGGTCCACTGGCCGTCGCCGGTGTGGTGCGAGATCGTCACGTCGCCGGTCTGGCTGATCTCCACGACCTGGTCGGCGGACCCGTCGCCGTCGACGTCGGTGACCAGCATGGTGCCGCCGGCCTCGGTCTCCACGACCGCGGTGTCGGCGATGCCGTCCTGGTTGGTGTCCTCGGTGGCCGGGCCGACCTGCATGTCGCCCTGTGGCGTGTCGATGACCATCGCCCGGCCGTGCTGCTGGTCCTCCGGGTCGGCGCCGCCCGGGTGCTGCTGGGGCGCCTCGCCGGCCCACCCGCCGGTCTCCGCGTCGAAGCGGGCCTGCTCGACGACCACGCCATCGCTGTTGATCGACTGCATGACGTCGGCCTGGCCGTCGCCGTTCTCGTCGATGTACGCGACGTAGCCGTCGTCGGTCATCACGGCGACTGTCTCGTCGACGCCATCGCCGTCGAGGTCGTAGTTGGCCTCGGCGGTGTACTCCTCGCCCTCGACGGTGACCTTGATGTCACCGTCTCCCGCGCCGGTCTCCTCGATGTACACGTCCGCAACCTCTCAGCCGCCGATCAACTGCAACGCCTAGGACGCAGGGTAGAGGGCGTGGGTTCCGTAGATGAAGGACCTGGTCATCTCCGGGCGCCGATCGCAACGCTCGGTGGCCGACCCGCAGCGCAGCGGGGCGGGCTCCATAGTCGGTCAACGGTGTCCCTCGCCACCCCGCTATCGGTCGAAGGTGCCGCCCTTGACGGCGCCGATGAACCGGTGCCAGCTCGGCACCGGCACGGCTAAGTGCCCACCGTCCGGGTCCTTGCTGTCGCGTACTCCGGCCTCGTTGCCAAGACGGGCAACTTCGACGCAATTGTTGTTGTTGGGGCTGCGACTGGACTTGCGCCAGTTGATCGGTTCTGTGCTGCGCATCGTGCCCTCTTCGCTGATCATCGAGCGAACTCGTCTGCGGCTCGCGCGATGAACTTTTCAGATTCCACCGGATCAAGCGCAGCCGCGACAAGCTGTTGCCACAGCAGAGTGTATGCGTGCACATCGTCATGTCTGTCCAGGTAGCGGCCGTCCGTGAAGTCCTCGACGTAGACGAACTCCAAGGGGCCGGCGTTGCCCGGCGACGGAACGCGGAACAGGTTGAAATCGTGTGTCGCACGCGGGGCGGTGGCTGCATCGAAGGGCAAGATCTGGACTTGCACGTTGCGTAGCCGCGCGATGCTGGCCAAGTGGCGCAGCTGGTTCGCCATCAGCTCTCGGCTCCCGATCACTCGTCGAATCGATGATTCGGAGAGCACGAAGCTCACATGCGGGGCATTGCGTTTCGTCAGCACGGCTTGACGTTCTAGTCGTGCTTCCAGCGCGTCCTCGGTGGATTGATCACTCAGCTGGAGCTGGGCGGTCGTGAACAGCGCCCTGATGTACTCCTCGCTCTGGAGCAGACCTGGGACGATCTCGTTCTGGTACTGGAAAATCGCGGATGCGTCGGCTTCGAGGTCGACCGCCATCCTGAAGTACTTGGAGTACACCGAGCGGTAGCCCGACCATCGACCGCGATCTTGGCTGCCGCGCGCGAGGTCCAATATCTCGTCGCGGTCGATCACACCTGGAGCGCTCTCTTCGTAGGCAGCCAGGAGCTTTTGCAGGACATGCTGAGGAAGCGCGGTGTGGCCGCGCTCAACGCGGCTCATCGTGCTGTTGGTCTTCCCGATGAGTTTGCCCGCGTCATCGAGATCCAGTCCGGTTTCCTCCCGAACATGGCGCAGCAGATGACCTACCAGCAGTCGCCGCACGGTCGGTGTTGGCATGTCTAGAGCATCGCACCTGCCCTTGATTTTGCTGCTTACACCCTTTCGCGTGGCGCCATGGCGATTGGCTTGCATCACAACATCCACTTCAATCACAGTAAAGTGGGATTGCATCAAACTGGGAGGCGGGGATGTTCGAAAGTGCTGGTGTGGACTGGTTTTGGCGGCCGGTGGGGGTTGGGCGGCATGCGTTCGGCGTGGCCGCGAAGCGGGCGGAGCCGTATGCGGCGGTGACCTCCTTCTGCGGCGTGGAGGTCGAAGCGTGGCAGGTGCAGCGGCTGCCTCGGGAGCTGGAGTGGATCAACGAGGACACCTGCATGGACTGCTGGCGGCGCGTCAGCGGCCGGTGGGCCCCGGGTTCGTGAGTGTTTTGGAGCGCTATGGCGATCCAAAGTGCGCACGAGACCTGAGCAGCGGAAACGTCAACTTCAACGGTAGGGAGTAACCATGTTCTGGCTTCAGGTGAGCACTCTGGTTCTGGTGAACGTGCTGATCGCGAGCATGTTGCTGGTCCGCGCTCCGCGCGCGCAGCACGCCGGCGCAGGCGACGGCGCGTTGAACGTGTGGCAGCTGATCGAAGAGGTCGAGGCCGAGCGACAACGGGAAGCGGAGTCCACCGGGCGGCACTGCCTCAACGCCGAAACCCTCGCGCGCCTGCGCATCTGACCCCGAGACCAGGTCCGGCGAACCCCCTCCCCTCGCCGGGCCGCATGGTGGCCGGGCGCTTTCGCCCCGACCCGGCGCCCGGCCACTCCCGTCGATCGCATGTTGTGCGCTGCGTCACACTGAATTGAGCTCGAGTGAAGTCGAAGTTCGAGAGTTGGGGTGATCTCGGGGGCCACGACATAGGAGTTCTCATGACCGACGGCCGGACCGCTCTCGTTACCGGTGCCACCGGAAACCAGGGCGGCGCGACCGCCCGCCACCTGCTGGTACGCGGCTGGAGGGTGCGCGCACTGGTGCGCGATCCGGAAAAGCCCGCAGCGCGGGAGCTCCAGGGCTCCGGCGCGGAGCTGGTCCGGGGCGACCTGGAGGACGCCGATTCGCTGCGCGCGGCGATGGCCGGGGTGGACGCGGTGTTCAGCGTCCAGGCGCTGGCGTTGGACGAGGCCGGCTTGGCAGCCGAAGTCCGCCAGGGCTCGACGGTCGCCGACGTCGCGCTGGAGTCGGGCGTCTCGCACCTGGTCTACAGCTCGGTCGGCGGCGCCGAACGCGACTCGGGCATCGGGCACTTCGAGAGCAAGTTCGCCATCGAGGAGCACATCCGGCGCATCGGCGTGCCCGCCACCGTGCTGCGCCCGGTGTTCTTCATGACCAACCTCGTCGGCATCACCAGCACCGGCGATGGTGGCGAGCAGGTCCTGTCGATGCCGCTGGATCCGGCGATGCCGGTGCAGATGATCGCTCCCGACGACATCGGCTTCTTCGCGGCCAATGTGCTGGACGACCCGCAGCGCTACCTCGGCGAACAGATCGAGATCGCGGGCGACGAGCGGACCCTGCGGCAGGTCGCGGAGGCGATCCAGCGCGTCACGGGCACCCCGACCCGCTACGAACCCGCCCCGTTCGAAGGCCGGAACCGGATGTTCGAGTGGTTCGAGGAGAGCGGCTACCAGGCCGACATCCCGTCCCTGCGCCAACAGCACCCGTCGCTGCAAACCCTCGAAGAGTTCCTGCAGCGCCAGTCCTGACCCAACGCGCCCGAGAGACGAGCGTTGAAGTGAACGGCCTGTTCGCCTCGTTTATCGGGGCGAACGGTCCGTTCACTCCAAACCGGGCTGCGGTCAGGTGGTTTCGGTGTAGAGGCGGGCCCAGCCTTCGGCCGTGAGATCCCGGGGCAGCGCGGGCAGGTCGCGGACCCGGCATCCCGTGACGTTGCGGACGATCTCGCCCAGGCCCCGCCCGCGGCCGGTGAAAACCGCCTCCACGAACCGCTGGTAGCGCCCGAGTTCACCGAAGGGCACCAGCGGACCCGCGCGGCGCAGGATCCTCAGCACGCCGCCGTCGACCGCCGGCACCGGCCGGAACGAACGCGCGGAAACCCTGCCGCAGAGCCGGAATTCGTACCAGGGCGACCATTGCGCGGTCAGCTGGTTGCCGCCCGCGGCGCGCTTCCGGGCGACGTCCCACTGCACCAGCAGCACCGCCTCCGACCAGCACCGGGTGTCCAGCAGTCGTCGCGTCACCGCGGTCGTGATGCCGAACGGGAGGTTGCCGACCACCGCGTGCGGCGCGTCGGGGAAGCGGAATTCGAGCATGTCGCCCCTGATCACGCGCACCCGAGGCCACTTGCCGCGGAGCTCGTCGGCCCAGTGCGGGTCGAGCTCCACGGCCGTGATCGGTCGTCCGGTGCGGGCCAATTCGCGGGTGATGGCCCCACGTCCCGCGCCGAGCTCCACCACGGGAACCGGCGACGGATCGAGCAGATCGGCCATGCGGCGGGCGACGTCGCGGTCGATCAAGAAGTTCTGGCCGAGTTCGCGGCGCGCACGATCGCGCGCCGAATTCCGGCGGGAAGGCATGTTGGCTGCTCCTGCGTTCGTGGACCGGTCGGAACCGGGCCCTCGCGAGCGCAGGTCAGCGTGGAATCACCGCACGACGAACCGCGCGTCGGGAAACGAGAGCCCGGACGCGGACGGCGGCGCGAATTCAGAAGACCCGGCGCCGCCTAGGCGGAACGCAGCCGCATGAAAACGGCGATAGCAAAACAAGCCATGCGTGGGAACGTAGCAATGCACGCCAGGCCGGTGAAACCGATTTTTTCCCTGAGTCGAGCCACTACGCGGCGCGTAGCGAGAGCATCCGGCGAGGCGAACGGGCCGTTCACCTCGTCCAGGCGCCCAAGGCACCCCGCCCGTCAGAGGTGGGCGCGGATCTGACGCACCGGATGTCCGAGCGCTGCGGCGAGGGCGGCGAGCTCCGCCTCGTCGAACCAGATGCGCTCCGGATTCCAGATGGCGATCTCGAAGCGGGCGAAGCCGCACGGCCAGTCGAAGTCCAACTCGTCCAACGACGCTTCGGCACGGCAGCACGGCACCTGCACCGCGAGCGTCTCGAAACCCGCCCCGCGAAGGACTTCCAGCAAGCCCGACCACCACGCGAGGTCGATCGACGCGCCGCAGCGCGGGCAGCCGATCCGCTCCAGGTTGTCGCCGCAGTCGATGGCCGTCATCTCGTCGTGCCAGGTCACGCGGATCTCGACCGAAGCGCCACCGGCAGTCCCCGGAGCCAGGCGCGCCGCGACCGCGGCGGCACGGTCGGCCGCAGCCCGGTCCGGCTGCCAGCGCGGATCGGCCGGGATGACCGAGAGGACGTCTTCGCTCATGCCGCACTCCCTTTCTCCGCACCATTCAATCGGCAGCCCCCGGAGGCATGGTCTGAGGGGAATACCGCAACTCGACTTGACCTTGCCCCCGGGGGCTGGGTTTAGCGTTCGTCGAGGTGACAGGAATGCGGATCAGCGAACTGGCCCGGCGGGCAGGCGTGACGACCAAAGCGGTGCGCTACTACGAATCGTTGGGGTTGATCGCACCCGGACGGCTGCCCAACGGCTACCGGGATTACGACGAGGCCGACGTACGACTGGTTCGGGAGGTCAAGGCCCTCAGCAACCTGGGCATCCCCGTCGAGCGCACCCGGCCCTTCCTCGACTGCCTCGTGGCCGGGCGGCAGCACGCGGACGACTGCCCGGCCTCGCTCGCCGGGTACCGGGAGGCGATCGACGAGCTCACCGAGCGGATCGAAGCGCTCACCTCCCGTCGCGCGGTGCTGATCGCGCACCTGCAAGAAGCCGCCCATCGCAACAGTTGCGCGACCAGTGGAGAGGACCCGATGAACGACTACCTGAACCTGCCCGCCGACCTGCCCGTGCCCGAGGACGACGGCGCGGCGGACCACCTGCCCGGGATGCGGATGCCGCACCTGGAACTCCCGAGCACAGCAGGCGAGACGGTCCGCGTCGACGCGCTCGGTCCGGGCCGCGCGGTGCTCTACATCTACCCGCTCACCGGTCGTCCCGGCACCGACCTCCCGGCAGGCTGGGACTCGATCCCCGGCGCGCGTGGCTGCACCCCCGAGGCGTGCAGCTTCCGCGACCACCACGAGGACCTGCACGACGCCGGCGCGACCCGCGTGTTCGGCCTGTCCAGCCAGTCCACCGACTACCAGCACGAGGTCGTCGAGCGGCTCCACCTGCCGTTCCAGATGCTCTCCGACCCCGCGCTGAGCCTGGCCGACGCGCTCGGCCTGCCCACCTTCGAGGCCGGCGGGATGACGCTCTACAAGCGGCTGACGCTGATCATCCGCGACGGCGTGATCGAACACGTCCACTACCCGATCTTCCCGCCCAACGAGCACGCCGAGCAGGTCCTGACCTGGCTGCGGGCCAATCCTCTTCGCTGAGCACCCGGTCGCGTGAAACCATGCGGTGATCGGTGATCTTCGGAGGTGGCGGATGCGGATCTACCTGAGCGTCGACATGGAAGGCGTCAGCGGCCTCGTCGACGCCCAAGACGTCCAGCCCGCCGGGCGCGACTACGAGCACGGTCGGCAGATGATGGCCGAGGACGTCAACGCGGCGGTCCGGGGCGCGATCGCCGCGGGGGCAACCGAGATCACCGTCAACGACGCGCACGGACCGATGCGGAACCTGCGCTCCGACATGCTGCACCCGTCGGCCCGGCTGATCCGTGGCAAGCCCAAGCGCATGGGCATGCTCGAAGGGCTCGACGACACCTTCGACGCCGCGCTCTGCATCGGCTACCACTCGCGAGCGGGCACGTCGGGCGTGCTGAGCCACAGCTTCATGGGCCACGAGATCGAGGACATGTGGCTCGACGACCGCCCCACCGGCGAGATCGGCCTCACCCACGCCACCGCCGCCGCGCTCGGTGTCCCGGTGGTGCTGCTCTCCGGCGACGACACCGCGTGCGCGGAGATGGCCGAATGGGATTCCTGCGTGCGGACCGCGGTGGTGAAGTACGCGCGCGGCCGCTTCGCCGCCGAACTGCTGCCGCTCGCCGAAGCGCGCGATGCCATCGAAGACGCGACCGCCGCCGCCCTGACCGGCGAACTCCCGGCTCCGCGGCCCGCGCCGGAAACCACGACGCTCGCGGTGCGCTGGCAGTCGGCTTCGGTGGCCGACTCGCTGCTGAACCTCCCCGGCGTCACCGGCCGCGACGACCGCACCGTCGCGATCAGCGGCCCCGTTCCGGAGGTCTACCGGCAGTTCCGGGTGTGGCTGAACGTGGCCGCTTCGCTCACCGACCAGCGGCCCTACTGCTGATGATCCGTGTCCGTCCGGATACGGTGCGTTGGGCCTTTTCGGTTGCCCCGGCGCCGTTTTGATAACTCTGCGTCGCTTGTTCAGGCCCCGTTCACCTTCGCGTCCAGGAACCATCGCCTGATCGACCTAACTTCCAGATGTTCCCCGACGAGCACCTGGAGGTCCGCTTGCCTTCCCGACCGGACAGCGGGCGGGTAATCCCGCTCCCCCTGCTTTCCCACCACTCCGCGAACCGCGCCTCGGTCACCTGCAAGTACCGCTGCGGCAACGCGTGCGCGCACGAGGCCCCGAACACCTCGGCCAACGCCTACTTCGGCGACATCGTCGAGAGCGTGCTCAGCCGCCGGTCCGCGCTGAAGGCAAGCGGCGTGATCGCGCTGGCCGTCGGCGGCGCAGCGGCGCTCACCGGAACCGCGACCGCGGCCCCGGCGCCGCCGGTCCGTCCCGGCCGCGGGAACGTCCCGGGCACCGACTTCACCCCGGTCGCCCCGAACACCGAAGACCTCGTGGTCATCGCCGAGGGCTACGACCAGGGCATCGTGATCCGCTGGGGCGACCCGGTGGTGGCGGGCGCGCCCGAGTTCGACTTCAACAAGCAGACCGCTGCGGCGCAGGAAAAGCAGTTCGGCTACAACAACGACTTCGCCGAACTGGTCCCGCTGGACGGCAGCGGCACGCGGAACCTGCTGGTGGTCAACCACGAGTACACCACCGAAACGCACATGTTCGTCGGCTACGACGAGAACAACCCGACCGAGGAGCAGGTGCGCATCGCCTGGGCCGCGCACGGCCTTTCGGTGGTGTACGTGGAGCGGGAGCGGCGCGGCGGCCTCAAGCCGAAGCCGAGCCGGTACAACCGGCGCATCACCCTGAACACGCCCTTCGAGCTGCGCGGCCCGGCCGCGGGCAGCGACTACCTCAAGACGTCGGTCGACCCGACCGGCACCAAGGTCTTCGGCACGCAGAACAACTGCGCGGGCAGCCTGACGCCGTGGGGCACGATCCTCTCCGGCGAGGAGAACTTCAACCAGTACTTCGCCAACGCCGACTCGGTCACCGACCCGGCGACCAAGGCGCGCTACGCCCGCTACGGCATCAAGGGCGCCGCGAGCACCCGCAAGTGGGAGAAGTTCGACAAGCGCTGGGACCTCGCGCAGGAGCCCAACGAGGCCAACCGCTTCGGCTGGATCGTCGAGATCGACCCGCACGACCCGAACTCCACGCCGGTCAAGCACACCGCGCTCGGCCGGTTCAAGCACGAGGGCGCGGCGGTCAAGATCGCCGACGACGGCCGGGTGGTCGCCTACTCCGGCGACGACGAGCGCTTCGACTACATCTACAAGTTCGTGTCGAACGGCAAGGTGAAGCGGGGCAACAGCGCCCACGCCCGCCGGCACAACATGACGCTGCTCGACGACGGCACCCTGTACGTCGCGCGGTTCACCGGCAACAGCCCGGCGAGCGAGATCGACGGCACCGGCAAGCTGCCGTCGGACGGCGCCTTCGACGGCACCGGCGAGTGGATTCCGCTGGCCAGCGGCAAGAAGTCGTTCGTGCCCGGCTTCACCGCCGAAGAGGTCTACATCTTCACCCGGCTCGCCGCCGACAAGGTCGGCGCGACGAAGATGGACCGGCCGGAGGACATCCAGCCGAACCCGGTCAACGGCCGCATCTACTGCGCGCTGACCAACAACTCCAACCGCGGCTCGACCGGCAACGCGGCGCCGGACGAGGCCAACCCGCGGGTCGGCAACAAGCACGGCCACGTGCTGGAGGTCGACGACGACGCGACGGGCACCAAGTTCCGCTGGGACCTGCTGCTGGTGTGCGGCGACCCGAACGACGCGGGCACCTACTTCGGCGGGTTCGACAAGTCGCAGGTCAGCCCGATCTCGTGCCCGGACAACGTGGCGTTCGACCGGCACGGCAACCTGTGGATCTCCACCGACGGCAACGCGCTGAAGAGCAACGACGGCCTGTTCGCGGTGCCGGTCGACGGCCCGGAGCGCGGTCGGGTCAAGCAGTTCCTGACGGTGCCGCACGGCGCGGAGACCTGCGGCCCGGTGGTCCGGGACACCGTGGTGACCGTGTCCGTGCAGCACCCGGGCGAGCTCGACGGGGCGAGCGCGGACAAGCCGGCCTCGCACTGGCCGGACGGCGGCGACTCGCAGCCGCGTCCGTCGGTCGTGGCGGTCTGGCGCAAGGACGGCGGTGAGATCGGCCGACGCTGATCCACCTTGCGAGCGCGGGGGTCTCCGGCAGGTCCGGAGGCCCTCGTTGCGTTCCTGGGCAGGCGCGCGGGTTGCCGGTCGCAGGACCACCAGCACGGCTAACCTCGTGCTGTGGCGGTGTTTTCGGGCCAGCGCGCTTTCGCCACGGCAATCAGCCGCGCTCGTCGATGCGATGCCGGGCTCGCGGGTGCCGTTGATCGGGTCGCTGGGGGCCGGTACCGAGCGATATCGACCTCGCCTGGGTGGTGCCGGGCGGTGCGGTGTCGAGTGCAGCCGATCGGCTGGGCGCGGCGCTCGGTGCGGTCGCCGAGGTCGCGTCCGTGCGGTCGGCTCCGGAGTTCCAGCGATCCGCGTTGCACCGGTTGGTCTTCGCGCGGTTTCGCGGTGTGCCGTTGTTCTGGCGGCTCGACCTGCAGTTATGGGCCGCGTCGCACGCCTTCGACGCCGACGTTCCGCAGGCTATCCGGCACCGACTGGTCGCTACCGGAGAGCGCGGCGATGAACGCGCTCGGGGCGTGCAAAGCAGTGCTGCGCGGTCGGCCCGAGACGGCGGATGGCTTGCTGCCGCGGGGTTTTCACCGCATCGGTGAGCCGGATCCGACTGGCGGGTGGGCCCACCGCATCGCCGCAGGCGGTAAACTGTACGGAGTAGTTGAGCTAGTGCACTGGTGAGTGTAATTTCGTGGTGAGACCCAGAGGAGGATCACCATGTCCTACCCACCAGACCGGTACCGGGGCGACGCCGGCGAGATCAGCGCTTCCTTCCGCCCGGCGGACGCCGACCCGGAGCTGGTCAACCCGTCCGGCACCAGGACCTACTACCTGGCCACCGGGAAACCGACCGGCCGGACCCACGACATCGCCACCGACGGCGAATTCGGGCTCTACCACGTGGTCGACCTGGCTCCCGGCGCCGGAACCGGCACCCACTTCCACAAGGCGATGTCCGAATCGTTCTTCGTCACCGACGGATCGCTGCAGGTCTACGACGGGGCGAAGTGGCGCGAAGCGACCAAGGGCGACTTCCTCTACGTGCCCCCGGGCGGACTGCACTCCTTCTACAACGAGTCCGACGAGCCGGTGTCGTTCCTGATGCTGTTCGCGCCGGGTGCCCCGCGCGAGGAGTACTTCGAAGGCGTCGGGCACATCGCGGCCTTGAGCGACGCCGAGAGAGAGCGGTTCTTCGTGGAGCACGACAGCTACTTCACCGACCTGCGCTCCGGCCCCAAGAGCGGCAACTCCCGGTAGGGCCCGACGTAGACTGCACGGAGTAGTGCAGCTTGCTGGAAGGGGGCTCCGGTGTCACCGACCGGCCGACCGGAGAAGCGCCGCGCCATCGAGCAGGCGGCGCGCAAGGTGTTCGGCCGCGAGGGCTACACGCGGGCCAGCGTGGACGCGATCGCCGCAGAAGCGCAGGTGTCCAAGCGCACCATCTACAACCACTTCGCCGACAAGGAACAGCTCTTCCTGTCGGTCGCGCTGGACGGGGCGCACGAGGTCACCGACGCCATCGCGCGGCTGATGGAGCTGCACCTGCGCAAGATCGTCGACCTCGAGGAAGACCTCGTCGCTTTCTGCCGGGACCGGGTCGCGGCGGTGGCGGAGTTCCCGGACCACTTCGCGCTCGTCCGGACGCTGGAAGCGGAGGTGACCCGGATCCCCCCGGCGGTGCTGGAGAAGTGGCTGGCCGCGGGCCCGCAGTCGGCGCACGAGCGGCTCGCGCCGTACCTCCGGAAGATCGCCGACAACGGCCTGCTCGAGTTCGACGACGCTGAGCGGGCAGCCATGCACCTCAACCTGCTCACCATCACCGCCGTGCTCCAGCGGACGTTCTACGGCTCGATGCCGATTCCGCAGGCCGAGGCCGACGAGCTCATCGTGAGCGGTGTGCGGGCGTTCTTGCGGCTGTACGCCGCTGCTCGCTCCTGAAGCGCGCTGTGGCGTCCACTTTGGATGCCGCGCGTCAGCTTTCGGATCGGCTGCCGGTCGATTCCCGCTGCTCCCCGCGTGGCGCCGCGCGGAGGGCGACCACCGTGATCGCCGCCGCGACCATCACGATGCCCACCACCCACAGGCCGATCTTCTGCGAGCCGGTCGCGTCCTTGAGCGCTCCCGTGATGTAGGGCGCCGCGAACCCGCTGATGTTGCCCAGCGAGTTGATCAGCGCGATACCGCCCGCGGCTGCCGCGCCCGCAAGGAAGTTGCTCGGCAACGCCCAGAAGGTGGGCAGCGCCGCGCAGACACCGACGGCGCAGATCGTCACGGCGACCATCGCGCTGAACGGATTGCCCAGGTACAGCGCGATCGGGATGGAGATGCCGCCGAGCAGCATCGGCAGCGCGACGTGCCACACGCGCTCCCGCGTCCGGTCGCCGTGCGCGGCCCAGAGCACCATGGCCACCGCGCCGATCACGTACGGCACCGCCGTGATCAACCCCGTTTCCATCGTCGACAGGTCGGTGCCGTACTGCTGCTCGAAGCCCTTGATGATGGTGGGCAGGAAGAAGCCCAGCGCGTACAGCCCGTACGCGATGCCGAAGTACACGAACGCCAGCGCCAGGATCCGCGGATGGGTCAGCGCCTTCCGCAGCGGCCAGCCGTGCGCCGTCTCGGTCTGCGCGCGCTCGGCCTCCAGCTGCTCGGTCAGCCACGCCCGCTCCTGCGGCGACAGCCACTTCGCCTGGGACGGCCGGTCGGTCAGGTAGAACCAGGTCACCACCGCCAGCAGCATCGCCGGGATGCCCTCGACGAGGAACATGAACCGCCAGCCGGACAGGCCGAAGACCCCGTGCCCGGTGCTGATCAGCGCGCTCGACACGGTGGCGCCGATGGCGCTGGACACCGGGACCGCGGTCATGAACAGCGCGACCGCCTTCGCCCGCTGCACCGCCGGGAACCAGTAGGTCAGGTACAGGATGATGCCCGGGAAGAACCCGGCCTCGGCCACGCCGAGCAGGAACCGCAGCACGATCAGCGCGGTGGGGCTCGGCACGAACGCCATCACCGTCGCGACCACGCCCCAGGTGATCATGATGCGGGCGAGCCACTTCCGCGCCCCGAAGCGGTGCAGGGCGAGGTTGCTCGGCACCTCCAGCACCAGGTAGCCGATGAAGAAGATGCCCGACGCGAAACCGAACGCCGTCGCGGTCAGCCCCAGCTCGTCGTTCATGCCGTTCGGGCCGGCGAAGCCGATGTTGACCCGGTCCAGGTAGTTCACGAAGTAGAGCAAGATCAGGAAGGGCATCAACCGCACCGCGACCTTGCGGAGGATGCGGTTCTGGGCACCGGCAGGGGCGGCGTCGACACTGCTCACTCAGGTGACCTAAGCCTCGTACCCCCAAAGGGTCAAGGGGGAGTCCGCTGATTGGGACGGCCGGTCGCCGGGCCGAAACCGTACGGCGATACCGTTAGGACATGCCCGAACGCCCAATTGCCCTGGTCACCGGCGCCTCGCGAGGCATCGGTGCCGCCGTCGCCCGCTCGCTTTCCGACACGCACGACCTGCTGTTGGGCGGGCGCGACGCCAACGCGCTGCAGGAGCTCGTCGACGAGCTCCCCAGCGCCAAATCGTGGCCCGTGGAACTCACCGACCACGACGCCGTGGCCGCTGCGGTCGCCGACATCGAACGGCTCGACGTGGTGGTGCACAGTGCCGGCCTGGTCGAGCTGGCCTCGGTCGCCGAAGCCTCCAGCGACTCCTGGCGTCGCACCTTCGAGCTGAACCTCTTCGCCGTCACCGAGCTGACGCGCCTGCTGCTGCCCGCGCTGCGCGCCGCGAAGGGCCACGTGGTGCTGGTCAACTCCGGCGCCGGCCTGTCCGCGAAGCCGAACTGGGGTTCGTACGCCGCGAGCAAGTTCGCGCTGCGCGCCTTCGCCGACGTGCTCCGCGCCGAGGAAGCCGGGCACGGCGTGCGGGTCACCTCGGTGTTCCCGGGGCGCACCGCCACCGACATGCAGCGCACCGTCCGCGACCAGGAGGGCGGGGCGTTCGAGCCGGACCACTACCTGCGCCCCGAGTCGGTCGCCGCGCCGATCGTGTCCGCGGTGCGGGCGACCGGCGACGCACACCTCACCGAGATCGTCATCCGGCCGTCCTGAGGCCCGTTCCGCAAGGGCCGGCCCGCATGAGCCGACGCGGGTACCTAAGCCCTGTGCGGGAGCCGCAGTCTCGCTGTGGCCGCTCCGGCGTGGCGAAAGCCCTGGCCGCTACGTCGGAGCCGTCCCAGCCGGACGACCTCACCGCAGTCCGAGCAGCACCGCATGCCGCAAGCGGCTGACGCCGCCTCGCGAAGCGCGCCCTGCCCCGGGACCGGGACCGGGACCGGGACCGGTCGAAGCATCCGGTCCGAGCAGGTGGTCCCGGTTCAGCCCCGGATGTGCTGCGCGGACTTGCGTGCCGTGGCCTGCACGGTGCGCCGGTCCACCCGCGTGGGCTCGCGCTCGTGCAGCACTTCTTCACCCGCGACCCAGACGTCCCGGACGCACCGGGAACCGGCGGCCCACACCACGTTGGCCAACACCTGATCGTCCGGCGCGTCCAGGCCCGTGGCGAACGCCGGGTTGTCGATGTCGAGGTGCACGATGTCGGCCCAGCGTCCGGGTTCCAGCGCACCGACGTCGTCGCGGTGCAGCGCCTCGGCCCCGCCTCGCGTCGCCGCGAGCAGCGCCGCCCGCGAGCTCAGCGCCGTCGCATCGCCCGTGACCGTCCGTGCGAACAGTCCTGCCAACTGCACCTCCTCCCACAGATCCAGATCGTCGTTGCTGGACGGCCCGTCGGTGCCCAGTCCCACCGGAATGCCGGCGGCAAGCATGTCGACCAGCCGTGCGGTCCCCGACGCGAGCTTCGCGTTGGATCCCGGACAGTGCGCCACGCCCACCCCGCGGCGCGCGAACAACTCGATGTCGCCGTCCGACAGGTGCACACCGTGCGCGGCGAGCACCCGGCCGTCGAGCACGCCGAGCTTCTCCAACAACGCGGGCACCGAACCGAACTGCTTGCGCTGCTCGGCGTCTTCGGCGGCGCTCTCCGCCACGTGCGTGTGGACCAGGGCGGCGCGCTGTTGCGCGGACTCGCCGATGGTCTGCAGCGCCTCCGGCGGCAGCGTGTAAGCCGAATGCGGTCCGTACGCCAGCTCCACCCGGTCACCGGGGCCGAACCGGAGGCCGTCGGCGTCGATCCACCGGTTGATCCCGTCGACCATGCCCTGCCAGCCGCCGAGCTTCTCCAGCGCCGGCGTGGAGATCACCGCTGATGCGAACACCACGCGCGAACCGACCGCCAGGGTGGCCTCCACCACCGACTCGCCCATGAAGTACATCTCGGCGCTCGTCGTGACGCCGGCCCGCAGCATCTCGACGCACCCGAGCTCCATCCCGGCGCGGACGTCCGCCGGGCGCAACCGAGCCTCGGCGGGCCAGATCACCTCGTGCAGCCAACGCAGCAGCGGCAGGCCGCCACCCATCCCCCGCAGCAGTGTCATCGGGCTGTGCGCGTGCGCGTTGATCAGGCCCGGCAGCAGGATTCCGCTGCATTCCCGGACGGTCGCGTCGTTCGGACGTTCCGGCGCCCCGACCCGCGGCCCGCAGTACACGATGCGACCCTCGCCGTCGACGTCCACCACGGCGTCCCGGATCATCGAGCAGCCGGGATCGCAGGGCAGAACCATCGGTGCGTGCAGGCGCAGTGCGATCGACATGCCCGCATTCTGCCCGACGCTTATCCGCCGCCCACCGTGCTTATGACAAGCAACATGATCACCCCCGCCAGCCCCGCGATACCGCCCAGCACCGCCATGAAAAAGATGTCTTGCGTGCGCCTCGTCATGACTCCAGAATCGCCGGACTCCGGCCCCTGGACCTCGGCTGATCGGCCCGTCGACCTCGTTCGATCGGTCAGTCCCAGCCGACCGGTCGACCGACCCCGAACGGGTAGGCGCAGCAGGCGGGTTCGGCCGTGCAGCAGCGCCGGTGGAACAGCGCCGCGGCTCGCCGGGCAATGCTGTTCCACCGCAAGAAACCAACGGCGTGGCACACAAACGCGGCGCACGCGCCGCCCGGAATTGGCCGGCTAAGCCGCGCCAACGCGTGCCGCGGCGAAGATCATTCGTCCATGAGCCCGCTGCGCCAGGCCCAAGCCGCGGTCTCCACCCGGTTGCGGGCCTTGATCTTGCCCTGCGCGGAGGCGAGGTGCGTCTTCACCGTCGACAGCGACATGAACAGCTCCTGGCCGATCTCGCCGTTGGTCAGGCCGCGCGCGGTCGCCCGCACGACGTCGAGCTCGCGTTCGGTCAGGTCCACGGTCGGCGCCTGCACCGCGCGGCGCTGCACCCGGGGCTGCGAGAAGTGCTTGAGCAGGCGCACCGTGATCTGCGGCGAGACCAGCGCATCGCCGCGCTCCGCCGCCCGGATCGCCTCCAGCAGCAGCGTCGGGCCGGCGTCCTTGAGTAGGAAGCCGCTCGCCCCGTTCCGCAACGCGCTGTCGACGTATTCGTCGAGATCGAAGGTGGTCACGACGACCACCTTGATCGGGTCGGTGACATCGGGGCCGGCCAGCTGCTTGGTGGCCTCCAACCCGTCGATCCCGGGCATCCGGATGTCCATCAGGCACACGTCCGGCCGCTTCTCCCGCGCTACCCGGACCGCGTCCACGCCGTTCGCGACGTCCGCCACCACTTCGATGTCGTCCTGGGATTCCAGGATCATCCGGAAACCGGCGCGCACCAGCTCCTGGTCGTCGGCGATCAACACCCGGATCATCGCTGTCCCACTTCCCCGCTCTGCTCCGCCAACGGCAGAACTGCTTCGACGCACCAACCGATGTGGTCTCCGGGACCGGCCCGGAACCGGCCGCCCAGCAGCTCGATCCGCTCCCGCATCCCCACCAAACCGTATCCGCCCGAGCCGCCGACCGGTTGCTGGCGTACCGCCGTGCCGTCATCGGTGATCCGCGCGTAGATGTTCACCGGGTCGGCGTGGACGTCGATCTGCACGTAACTCGCGTCGAGCGCGTGCTTTTCGGCGTTGGTCAGGGATTCCTGCACCACGCGGAGGGTGGACCGGGCGACCTCCGGCGGGATCTCCCGGCCGAGGTCGATGCGCAGGTCCACAGTGGTCGGCCGGTGGTCGCCGACCGGAACCCGCCGGGTGGCGTTCACGAGGGCTTCGAGGTCCGCTTCGAGGTCGGTGGTGGCCTGCTCGGTGGCCGTCGACGCGCCGGCCGGTTCCGCGCCGCGCATGCTCGCGACCAGCCGACGCATCGCGGTCAGCGCCTCGGTACCGCTGTCGGCGATGCGGGCCAATGCGTCGGTCGCCGCCTTCGGGTTCTTCTCCGCGACCATCTGGGCTGCTTGGGCCTGCACCACGATGCCGGTGACGTGGTGCGCCACCACGTCGTGCAGTTCCCGCGCCAAGGCCATCCGCTCGGCCTGCTGCGCATCCGACACCGCGCTGCGCACGGTCTTCGCGCGCTCCGTGTCACGCGCGCGGAAGTACAGCCCGGTGCCGACGGAGATGACCAGCAGCAACCCGCCCATGAAGACCGGTTGCAGGTAGTCGTTGAATTCGTTGAGCGACGACGAGTCGACCGGTATGACGAACAGGGCGAACAGCGCCGAACCGACCAGCGAGACGCCCGCCAGCAACGCGCGCTGCGGCTCCGCGTGCCTGGTGGCGTAGGTCATCAGCAGCATTCCCGCTCCGGTGGAGGCGAGCGGGATACCGCCGATCATGCTGACGTCGGCCGCGAGCCCCCAGAAGCGCATCATCAACGCGGTCAGCGCCAGCGCCGTGGCTCCGAGCACCGCCGCTTCGAACGGCCGGACCGGCCCGACGACGGCCAGCACCGACATCACGACACCGCACAGCAGCAAGACCACGCCGCTGATCAGCGAGTCGTACCCGGTCTTCGTGAATTCCAAGAAGACCAGCGCGCCCAGCACCGCGATCACCGGCCACTGCCGGCGCACCAGCGCACGCAACGGGGTTTCCCGGGATTCTTCCGGCGCGGACCGTCGGCTGCGCAGGTAGATGCCGGTGCCCGCGGTGAGCATCAGCTGGAGGAAGCCGAAGCTCAGCGTCTGGCCGAACACCATCCCCGGGTAGGCCCACGACGAGTCGAGGCGCACCAGCACCGATGCGACGCAGGCCACCACCAGCGCCGCGGTGACGGGGATGGCCTTGCGCAGCGGGCGGAACCGGAACAGGTAGAGCACCAGCAGGAGGCCCGCCAGGTTCTCGGTCGGGGTGATCTTCTCCAGCCCCAGGGAGTGGAAGTACGCGCCGTTCAGCCGGCCGACCACCGTGTTGCCGCACAGCACGGCCGCGGCCGCGAGCCCGCACCAGACTGGCGCGCGGCGACCGAGGATCGCCAGCAGCGCCATCGCGGTGATCCCTGGGATCAGCACGATGTCGTCTTCGAACAACCCCAGCGTGTTCCCCAGCCAGATCAACCCGAGCAGCCCGGCGAAGATCCACTGCTCGCGCAGGAGATCACCGAGCCGGCGCCACCACGGGGCGGTCGGCCCGGGTCCGGGGCTCGTCGCGATGTTGCTCACGGCTCGACCGTAACCGGTGGCCCGATTCGAACACCTTGGCCGAATGGTTCGAATGCCCTGGCCGATCGGCCGACCCTCGCGCGTCGATCAGCGGCCCCGAGGCCGATCCGGAATCCGCCGCCGACCGCCAATCTCGAATCCAGCAGGTCCCGCACCGGTGGGGCCCCGAGATCCGGACCGCGGCCCGAACACGAGCAACCGCAGGCACGGCGAGCACGGGCCAGCACGGCGACGAACGGCGTTAGCGGCGCGAAACGAGCAGGAGGAAGGAAGATGTCGGCTTCAATCGTCGACCGGCGGCCCGGGGAGCCGTTCCTGGTGGGGCGCGGGTTGGTCAAGAACTACGGCTCCTACCGGGCGCTGGCCGGGGTGGACCTCGCGATCCACACCGGTGAGGTGATGGCGATCGTCGGGCCGTCGGGCTCCGGCAAGACGACGCTGCTGCACGTGCTGGCCGGAATCCTGCGCCCGGACGGCGGCGAGGTGCTCCTGGACGGGCACCGCATCGACCAGCTCGGCGAGGCCAAGCGCAGCGCGCTGCGGCGGCACGAGTTCGGCTTCGTCTTCCAGCAGGGCATGCTGGTCGGCGAGCTGACCGCGGAGGAGAACACGGCGCTGCCGCTGCTGCTGGCCGGTGCGAACCGGAACCAGGCGCTGGCGGGCGCGCGGGACTGGCTGGGCCGGCTCGGCCTCGGCGGGCTGGAGAAGCGGCTGCCCGGCGAGCTCTCCGGCGGTCAGGCGCAGCGGGTGGCGATCGCGCGGGCACTCGCACACAGCCCCAAGGTGATCTTCGCCGACGAACCGACCGGCGCCCTGGACACCCGCACCGGCGAGGAGACCACGCAGGCGCTGTTCGCCGCCGCTGCGGCGACCCAGGCGGCCGTGGTCATCGTGACGCACGACCGGGATCTGGCCGCCAAGACGGGGCGGATCGTGGAGATCCGCGACGGCTTGATCGCGGGCGGGGTGATGGTCGGATGAATCCCGTGCAGCTGGCGCTGCGAGTGCTGCGCGTCGACTCGCGCAGCCGCCTGTCGGCGCTGCTCACCGCCGCCGGGGTTGCGGTCGCCACCGCGCTGGTCCTGTTCCTGGCGACCCTGCCGAACGCGACGGATGCTCGAATGGACCGGGCGGCGTGGCAGCGCGGCGCCGCCGATCCCTCCGGCGCGGTTTCGCAGGCCAGCCTGGACTTCTTCGAGAACGAGAAGATCATCCGGCTCGACGTGTCGGGAGACCGGCCCGCGGTGGACGGCGCGCCGAGCTTCCCCGGTGCCGGCGAGGTCCTGCTTTCGCCGCGGTTGGCCGAGCTGGCGAAGCAGCACCCGCCTGAAGAGCTCGCCAACCGCTTCGACGGCAACGTCGTCGGAGTTCTGGACGAGACCTCGCTGAAGTTCCCGGAGCAGCTCGTCGCGGTGGTCGGGCACGAGCCGGGCACGCTGGACGCCGTCAAGGCCGAGGAATCGGGCTGGATCGCGGTCGGTACCGACGACTTCCTGTTGACGTTCCTTGCGGGGGTGGGGATCGTGCTGCTCGCGATTCCCAGCCTGGTGCTCGTCGCATCGGCGGCCAGGCTGACCGCCGCCAGGCGGGAGCGCAGGCTCGCGGCCCTGCGGCTGGCCGGTGCGACGCCGGGGCAGGTGGTCGGCACCGTCGCCGCCGAGACCACCATCTCCGCGGCGGCGGGAACCGTCCTCGGCCTCCTGCTGAGCTGGCCGCTGCGGTTCGCGGGGGCGCAGATCCCGTGGGGTGGCGGCACCTGGTTGCCGAGCGACTTCACCCCGTCGGTGCCGACGGTCGTCGCGGTGGCGGTCGTGATTCCGCTGCTGGTCGTGCTGGCTGCGGTGCTGGGTCTGCGCCGCGTCGTGCAGGCACCGGTCGGCGCGGCGATGAACCAGTCGCGGAAGGCACCCAAGGCGTGGCGGTTGCTCGCGTTGCCCGCGGCAGCGGTGTTCTTCGCGTTCGGGCTCGCCACCGCCGAAAAGACCGGTGGCCTGACGTTAATGCTCGCGGCGCTCGCAGCGGTTCTGGTGTCCGCCTCGGTCGTCGGGCCGTGGTTGACCGGCGCGCTCGGCAAGCTGTTCGCCACCATGTGGCGGCGGCCGGCGATGCTGCTCGCGGGTCGGCGATTGCGCAGCGATCCGAAGGCCGCCTACCGATCCGTGTCCGGCATCGTCCTCGCGGTGTTCGTCGGGTCGATGGCGCTGACGCTGCTGCCCAGCTTCGAGACCTTCGCGGGCGGCGGCCGTTCCTTCAAGGACTCCGTGCTGTACGTGGACGTTCCGTCCGCGACCGTGGCCGACCAGGAGAAGCGCATCGTCGGCGAGCTGGAGCGCCGCGGTGCGAACGCCACGGTCGTGAGCGCGAACCAGGTCATCCTCGAGACCTCCGAAGGAGGGGCGTACGCCGGCCTGGTGATCAGCTGCCCGGACGCCGCGGCCGTGACCCGGATGGCCGTTGGCGTGTGCGCGGGCCCGCCGGCGATCCGCGCTGATCCGGCCACTCGGCTGCAGACCTCTGGGCTGCGCCTCCGGGCCTACCCGGCCGTGGGCTCCAACGAGGAGCCGAAGACGTTCGACCTGCCCGCCAACGTCGTGACCCGGCCGCTCGGCGGCCAGGACCCCGAGCTGAGCGGTTCGGTGCTGATCGACCCCGAGCTGGTGCCGGAGGTCGCGAACGTCGGCGAGTCGACGCTGGTGGTGAACCCGGCGACCGACGCCGACCGGGAGAAGGTGCGGACCGCGCTGGCCGCGGCAATGCCCGCCGAGACCTTTCTGAGCCGTGAGCTGCGGCTGGAGGACCAGCAGACGATGCTGGGCGACCTCAAGCGCGTGACCGCGATCGGCCTGGGGCTGGCGTCCCTGATCGCGGGCAGCAGCGCCGCGATCACCGCCGCGTCGTCGGTGGTCGATCGCCGACGCACCTTCGGCGCGCTGATCGCCGCGGGGACCCCCGTGCGCATGCTGGGGCGCGCTCTGCGGACCGAGGCAGCGCTGCCCGCGCTGGTCGCGACGCTGACCGCAGGTGCGGGCGGCATCGCGATCGGGGCCTCGATGCTGACCTTGTTCGGGGATGACACCCCGGTGGTGATCAGCGGCTGGATCTTCGCGCCGGTCGTGATCGGTGTGGCCGTCGCGGTCCTCGCCGCCTCTACCAGCGGCCCGATGCTGCGCAGGATCAGCAGCGAACCCATCGCCGACGAGTAGTGGGCGAGCGCCCCGCCAGCGACCATCCGGCCAGTTCCGCCCGCGCGGGACTGGCCGGATGGCCATCCGGGGCCGACCACATGACCGATCCGCTGAACCTGTCCCGAACGTGATGCTTGAAGAGTCGGAAGGAAAGACCAGGGAGGTCAGAGATGCTCGCCAACATCGTTTCTGGAATCGGAGCCTTCATCGCCCTCGCGGTGCTGCTGCTCATGTCGCTCAGCTCGGTTCTCCCCGAGATCATGGATCGCGTCGCGGCCCGGAGAGGTGCGTCGCAGGCCGGTGCGCGGGTCAGTCCTCGGGCAGGCCGGTTCCCAGGCAACGCCGGTTCATCCGGGCCAGCACGTCGTACCGCGGTCGGCTCGGTTCGGGGGACCGGAAGCCACTCGGTGCTCCCTGCCGGGCACGCCGGGTCGCTTCCGTGGTGACGGTGAACATCGGCCGGGAGGCACCGGTCCGGGGCGCGGAACGCAACCAGGCCAGCCGGTGCAGTGCCTCGCTGTGGTGGTCGGTGATCGTGACGCGCGCGGAGTCGAACGAGAACAGCACGGCCCGGTTGATCTCGACGATCGCCCGGTCCCGCCACAGGGTTCGTTCGGTGGAGGTGTCCATGCCCAGCCGTTCGGCCACGTGCCGGGTGACGCCGTACGCGTTCTCGTCGGCCAGGCCGCGGGTGCCGATCTCGGTCCCCACGAACCAGGTGTTGAACGGCGCAGCCGGGTACCGGATGCCGCCGATGAGCAGCTGCATGTTGCTGATCAAGGGCACCGTGTGCCAACGGAGGCCCAGCTCGACGAACCACGGGAGCTCCGGGTGCTCCAACGGGACTTCCTGCACGACGTCCCGCGGAACGGTCACCGGTTTTGGGCCTTCGTGGGCGGTCTCTACCACCAGCGGCAGGTGGTCGAAGCGCCCGCGCTGGGTCGGCGGTTTCCAACCGAGGCGCTGGGCTTCGGCGGTGAATCCGCTGTACCGGGCGTCGCCGAGCACGCCGCCGTCGGACAACGCGTAGCCCGCGTACCGGACGACCTGTTCGTTCCAGATGCACGGGCCGGGACTATCCGGCGAGTCCGGGGCGAAAACCGTGATCAGCGGCTGGATCCGGCCCACATTGGTGGCCAGCCGGAGATGCTCGAAACATTCGCTGGCGATCGCTGAGGCGTTGCGCAGGCCGCGAAGATCGCGGACCTTCAGCCGGCGCCACGGCACACCGCTCGTGCACCACCCGCTGTCGCGCAGCGCGACGCGCGCGCCGTAGGCGAGTTCCTCGCTGGTGTGGCGGTAGGTACCGGTATCGGCGAACTCCTGGCGCACCTCGGCCAGGCGCTGGGACAGGGAGCCTGCCTCGGGATGAGCGTCGTGGAAGGCCCGCAGGAACTGCTCGGCCGCCGAGATATCCGTGGTCGGTTCGGGCCGATCGGCGACGAGTCGGCTCGTGCTGGTGGCGTATTCGCCACCGGTGCCCGGCGGGCGCTGCTGGGTCGGGATGACTTCATCACGGATATCCGTCACGGGCCGGAAGGTAGTCGCGATCGTCGCTCACTCGTCACTACATGAGCATTCTTCTTTTCGGTGAATTCACAACACCACGATCGCGCGGCAACCCACTCATCGTGACTCCTATCGACGCGCAGGTCGCGACGCTTGATCGCCCAATTGAGTGAACAACTTGCTGTTTGTCGTGGATGGCCAGACCAAGTGCGGTGTCTGATCACCGCCAGCATCCGGCCTCCCGCGCGGCAAAGCTGGACGCGTGACGGCGATGAAAACGAAGATGCAGGTGTTGGAGGGCATGTACGCGGCGGAGGCCGAGTACCTGGCGGCCGGCGGGCCCGGCGAAGCGAGCTTCGAACCGCTCGCCGAGTTCTTCTCGCCGCAGGTCGTCCTGCACCAGGCCGAGGCGCTGCCCTACGGCGGAAGCTGGCGAGGCCACCAGGGCATGGAACGGTTCTTCCTCGAGATGAGCCGAACCTGGGAATCGTTCGAGATGCTGGCGCAGGACTTCCTGACGCCGAGCGACACGACCGGACCGCTGGTGGTGCTCACCCAGGTCCGAGCGCGCTCCCGGGCGACCGGCCGCCGGCTCGAATTCCCCATCCTGCAAACGATCGAGATCCAGGACGGGCAGATCAGCGACATCCGCCCGTTCTACTGGGACACCGCAGAGATCGCGGAAGCCTGCACGAACGCGTGACCAGCGCTCGTCCAAGCCGGTTGACATTGCGCGCAGAGAGCGGAAAAGCCTTGGACGCGAGGGCGAAACGCTTGCTGGGATAGCCGGATGAGCTCCTTCTGGACGGGCCGGCTCGTTCGGCTGCGCGGCATCGAGCCCGAGGACTGGCGAGCGTTCATGCGGATGGACTCGCACTCCGAGCACCAGCGATCGGCGGACACGCTCTACCCGCCGCGCTCGGCCGACGGATATCGCGCGTGGACGGCCGAGCAGTCCGCCGCGCAACCGGTCGGCGACTCGCT
This sequence comes from Saccharopolyspora elongata, assembly GCF_004348985.1. Lineage (GTDB taxonomy): Bacteria > Actinomycetota > Actinomycetes > Mycobacteriales > Pseudonocardiaceae > Saccharopolyspora > Saccharopolyspora elongata. Next base: position 86,425 of record NZ_SMKW01000038.1, read on the forward strand.
CCGCTTGGTGATCGAGGCGCTGGACAGCGGTGCGCTGGTCGGGTCCGTCTCGACCCATGACGCGGATCCGCGCACCGGCCGGTTCTCCCACGGCGTGGCTATCGACGACCAGTACCAACGGCGTGGCTATGCGGCCGAAGCGGTCGTGCTCCTGCTGCGCTTCATGTTCGGCGAGCGCCGGTACCACAAGTGCGAGGCGCAGATCTACGCCGACAACGAGGCGTCGCTCGCGCTGCACCGCACGCTCGGCTTCATCGAGGAGGGCCTGCTGCGCGAACACGAATTCTTCGCCGGTCGTCACCACGACCTGGTGGTCATGGGCGTGACGGCCCCGGAGTTCGCGGAGCGGCACGGTCTCGGCGAAACACCTTCCGGCGACCGGCGCGACGAGGCCTAGCCGAGCAGGTTGGGCTGGTCGATAGCCCAGAGCCAGGTGCCGTCGGGCTGACGGCGGGCCACCTCGACGGTGACGCCGCCGTCGGCCAGCCGCACCGAGGTGAGCGCCAGGTCGCCGTTCCGGATCGCGGGCTGCGTCTCGCCGGGCGCGAACTCGGGCTTGGCCGCCACGAGCTGCTCGTACGCCGCGCGGATTTCCCGGTGCCCGACAACTCGCCCGGTCGGGACGATCAGCACGGCGTCGGGCTCGTACAGCGCCACCAGTCCGTCGACGTCGCCGGCGTTGAGCCGTTCCAGCACGAACCGGTTGAGGTCCTCCGGCTGCGCTGCGCGCTGGCGGTCAATGGTCATCGCGCTCGTCCCCCTCTGCTCAGAGAACTCGTTCCGAGCACACGGTGGCAGAAAGATCCGACACGACAACCGATCCCGGGCGGCAGCAGCTCGCCGAGGTCTGCCGCGGAACCGCTTAGACGCGCTCGAAGATCAGGTCGTGGATTTCGCGGCCCTCTTCGTGCGCCCGGTTCTCGAACTTCGTGACCGGTCGCCACTCCGGCCGCGGCGCCCAACCGCCCGGCTCGTCGGCGTACCGGTTGCGCAGCTGCGGTTCCGCCTGGCAGACCTCCAGCATCTGCTCGGCGTAGTTCTCCCAGTCCGTCGCGAGGTGCAGCACGCCGCCGGGCGCGAGCCGGGACGCGATCAGCCGAACCGAGTCGGGCTGCACGAGACGGCGCTTGTGGTGCCGCTTCTTCGGCCACGGGTCGGGGAAGTAGATGCGCACCTCGGCCAGCGACGCGGGCTCGATGTGCTCGCGAAGCAGCACGATCGCATCGCCGCGCAGCAACCGGAGGTTGGTGATCTCCAGCTTCTCGGCCCGCAGCATGAGCTGGGCCAGCCCCGGCTTGTAGACCTCGACCGCCACGTAGTTGGCGTCGGGCTGGGCGGCGACGAGCTGCGCGGTCGTTTCGCCCATGCCGGAGCCGATCTCCAGCACCGCCGGCGCCGAGCGACCGAACCAGGCCGCGAGGTCCAGCGGGCCCTCGGGCAGCGCGGTCACCTCGGAACCCAGCTCGGACCAGTGGCGATCCCAGGCGCGCTGCTGGCCCACCGTCATCCGCTCGCCGCGCTGGACGTAGCTGACGACGGTACGACGAAACGGAACCTGCTGGTCAGAGGCATTCACGGGGACTCAGTATCGCAAACCGGTGATGGGCCCCGACGACCGAACCCACTCGTCCGGGCGGCGGGGCCGGTGGATCACCAGGATTCGATCTGCCCCAGCATCGACACCAGGCCGGTGGACCGCTTGACCGGCACCGGAACGGGCTCGGTCTCGCCGTGCGCCGGCACCACGTTCAGCCAGCCCCGGTGCTCGTCGGTCAGCACCACGGTGGTCGGCATCCGCATCGGTGCCCGGTCCGACGGCGCGAACTCCCAGTACCCGGCCTCGCCGATGCCGGCCCAGGGCACGAAGACCCAGCCCGGTCGCGTGCCGAGGACCGCGTGCGCCTCGTCCTCGATCTCGAACGCCGTTTTCCGCGATTCGATCTCGCCGCGATCCAGCGCCCGCAGCCACCACGGGGCCGGCAGCCGGCGCTTGGCGCCGTGCAGCTTGCGGAACAGTTCGAGCACCTGGTGTTCGGGCGCGGTGTGGATCCAGCTCCGACGCAGCGATGCTGGTGTCGCCGCCTCCAGCGCGGGTGGGTGTGCTTCGGTGGCCAGCGACCATTCGAGCCTGGGCACCGGCTCCAGCTGGACGTCGTCCGTCGAACGAACTCGCGCACCGTCCTGCTGCGCCGGAACTGCCGGGATTTCCTTCGATTGCACCCTCGGCCCACCCTTCTGCTGTTGAGAAAGTTGCGAGCCACGAACTCGCCCTCGGCCAGCGCATGCCCCCAAGCGACGCTGGTTCGGGACATCCCTTACTCATGCCTTACCACAGCGGATACAAAGAATGACGCGAGCATGTCGATTGTGTCAAAAGTCACATGTTTACAACGTGTTCGGTTGAGACCCCGCAGGTCGACTCGACAAGTCACCCGGATGCGGTTGAAGTGGGAGGGTGCCAGACCAGACGATCCAACAGGTGGAGATCGACGGCGGTGTCGTCGTCGGCGTGGACAGTTCCGCATCGTCGCTGCGCGCCTTGATCGTGGCGGCCGAGGAGGCCCGGCGCCGCAGCGTCCCCTTGCACGTCGTGCGGGCCTGGAGCTTCCGGACCGCACCACGCCCGGCGGACTGCCCGCCGAACGTCGTGCCGAGCATGGACGAGTTCCAGCAGTCGGTCCTGGCCGACACGGAACGCATCGTGGCCAACAAGCTCGGTGAACATCCCGATCTCCCAGTCCACATACACGTCGTCCACTCGCCGTCGCCGCAGGCGCTGCTGTCGGCATCGCGGGGAGCGGACCTGCTGGTCGTCGGCCACCGCGGGCGCGGCGGGTTCGCGGGCCTGATGCTGGGCTCGGTCGCCGAGCAATGCGTCCGGCACGCAGCCTGCCCGGTCCTGGTGGTCCGCCCCAGCGTCTGATGCGAGGCCGTCGGAGCCGCCGCGGACATCCGGAAAGCACAGGGCCCGGGCCATCCCCCGAATGACAGCCCGGGCCCTCCCCCGTCCCGACCGCCGGCGCCCCCGAGCGCTGTTGCAGTCGGTCGAATTCGGTTGTGCCAGTCGGCCCCGTCGTCAGCCTCGCGCGGTGTCCACAGCGGACCCTGCGGTGCCGCACGCACCGGGAGGCGACGTCTGCGGCTCGATCTTGCCGCTGATCCTATCGGTTGACGTGATCAGACTCTCGGCCGGGCCGGGTAACGTTTTGCTATCCCGTGCCCAACTGGGCATTTCTATAGTTGATCATGAAAGGTTCCACAGCCGCTTCGGTTCTCGCTGGTCAGGCGTCGCGCCGCCGAACGATGATCAAAGCGATCACCCACAGGACCACCGCGACGGCCGCGAAGTAGGCCAGCGCGCCCCACGGGCCGAACGGCATGTCGCCGACCCCGTCGGTGCCCGAGAGGAAGTGGGCGGCGGCGTTGAACGGCATCCACTTCTGCACGTCGGCCCCGATCTTCGGGATCAGTCCGACCAGGCTCTCCACCAGCAGCGGCCAGAGCAGCAGCAGGGCAACCGCGCCGGCCGTCTGCCGCAGCATGGCGCCGACCGCGACCGCCAGCACCGCGCCGATCGCGAACACCAGGCCGACCCCGGCGACCTGGCGCCAGTCGTCGCTCGTGGCGAAGGCGAGATCCGCGCCCGGTGCCAGCAGCTTCGCGACTCCCCACGAGCCGAATGCGGCCACCTCGCCGATGATCAGCGCCACCAGCGCGACGACGACGGTCTTGGCAAGCAGCGCGGCGGTCCGGTTCGGCACCGCCTGGAAGGTCGCCCGGATCGTGCCGAACCGGTACTCGGTGGTGATCGACAACGCGGCGAGCACGAGGACCACCATCAGGCCGAACTGGTAGCCGGCCTGCGTCATCGACAGCGACATCTCGTTCTCGAGCTGGGACGCGAACAGGGTGGTGAAGCCGATGGTCAACGCCAGCGCGAGGAAGGTGCACCACCACGGCGACCGGGTGGAGAAGAGCTTGATGCGTTCGACGGCGAGCAGGGTCATCGGGCCACCCCCGAGGTGTTCAGCGCGGACGCGGCGGCGCCGAGATTGGTCTGGTATTCAACGGCGTTGCCGGTCATCTGCATGAAGGCCTCCTCCAGCGAGCTCCGCTGCGCGGTGAGCTCGTGCAGGACGATCCCGTGCTGTGCGGCGAGTTCGCCGATCTGCTCGGTCTCGGCCTCGTCGACGACCAGCGTGTCCTGGGCCGTCGACCGCACGCTCAGTCCCTGCGCGCTCATGAGCTGCTGCAGCTGTGCTGCCCCCGGCGAGCGCACCAGCACGCCCTGGGTGCCTGCGTTGTCCACGAACTGCTGGGTGCTGCACTGCGCGATCAGCTCGCCGCGGCCGATCACAACGAGTTCCTCGGCCGTCAGGGCCATTTCGGAAAGCAGGTGGCTGGAGACGAACACGGCGCGCCCCTCGGCGGCCAGGCCCTGCATGAACCGCCGGATCCAGTGGATGCCCTCCGGGTCCAGCCCGTTCACCGGCTCGTCGAACAACAGGATCTTCGGATCGCCGAGCAGGGCGGTCGCGATCCCGAGCCGCTGCGACATGCCCAGCGAGAAGCCGCCCGCCTTGCGGTTCGCGACCTCTTCCAGGCCGACCATGCCGAGGACCTCGTCGACGCGCTTCGCGGGCAGGCCGTTGGACTTCGCCAACCACAGCAAGTGGGTGCGCGCCGACCTGTTGGGGTGCACCCACTTCGCGTCGAGCAGCGCGCCCACGGTGCGCAGCGGGTTCTTCAGCTCGCGGTAGGGCTTGCCGTCGATGCGCACCTCACCGGACGTCGGCCGGTCCAGGCCGAGCATCATGCGCATGGTGGTGGACTTGCCTGCCCCGTTGGGGCCGAGGAAACCCGTGACCCGGCCGGGCTTCACGGTGAACGACAGGTTGTTCACCGCGACTTTCGGGCCGTAGCGCTTGGTGAGGCCGATCGCCTCGATCATGATCACTCCTGTAAGCCGACAATGCCGCGGCCCAACCGGGCCACACCACAAAGGGTGCCCGGTCGCCCCGTGCGCCCGCATCGACCCAGCGTCTGGACCTCGGGTCAGACCTGAGTCGTAGTCGCCCCCATCCTGCGGGATGACGGCCTCAGCTTGATCTTTAACCCTTGCGCCTGGGTTTGGTGCCTGTCTTGTGGTGGGTGGGGCGTTGGTAGGCCTGGCCGGTGGCGAGGATTCGTCCGACGTCGTGGCGGGTGGCGCGGTGGCGGTTGGTCGAG
>NZ_SMKW01000257.1 GCF_004348985.1 Saccharopolyspora elongata
ATGGTCCCGGCATCCCTACTATCGAGGCGCCGGAGGTTCCGGTTGTGCCGGTGGGGGACAAGCCCGGGTCCGGTGTCAGTGGTTCGGATTCGGGTTATGGCAGCGAGTTCGGTGACACCGGCAGCGAGTCCGGTTACGTTGGCAGCGAGTTCGGTGACACCGGCAGCGAGTCCGGTTACGTTGGCAGCGAGTTCGGTGACACCGGCAGCGAGTCCGGTTACGTTGGCAGCGAATCCGGTGACACCGGAAGCGGTTTCGGTGATGTGGACTCGGGTTATGGCAGCGATGCCGACTCCGCGCCTGCCCGCAGCGGCATTTCCGGTAATGGTTCCACCAGAATCGGCCCGCTGACCACCGCCACCGCGGCCGTGGGTGTGGGGGTTGGTGGAGTGCTCGGTCAGGGTGGTGGGCCGGGCGCCACTCCTGGTACGGCAGCGGGCACCCCGTCGCCGGGAATGCATCTGCCCACACCGGGCGCGGTGGATCCGGTCACCGCTGGTCCCACGCTTATCGGCGTGCCGTCGGGCG
>NZ_SMKW01000039.1 GCF_004348985.1 Saccharopolyspora elongata
CTCCCCTTCCCCCTCCCTAGGAGCCCCGCAGTGGACACCTTCCTCCACTGGCTGCAGCACGAGACCTCCGGACTGCTCACGTTGTGCGCGGTCGGCATCGCGGTGCTGCTGCTGATGATCATCAAGTTCCGCATCGAACCGTTCATCGCCCTGATCGTCTCCGGGCTGCTGATCGCGCTGGCCGCCGGCCTGTCGGTCCAGGAAATCGTCGGCACCGCGCAGAAGAGCAGCGAATCGCTGCTGGAAGGCGGTTTCGCCGGAATCCTCGGGCACATCACCGCGATCGTCGGCCTCGGCACGATCCTCGGCTCGATGCTGGAGGCCTCCGGCGGCGCGCAGCTGCTGACCCGCAGGCTGCTCGCCGCCTTCGGCGAGCGCCGCGCGCCGCTGGCGATGGGCCTGTCCGGCTTGGTGTTCGGCATCCCGGTGTTCTTCGACATCGGCATCTTCGTGCTGGCGCCGCTGGTGTACGTGGTGGCCCGGCAGGGCAAGCGGTCCATCCTGCTGTACTGCCTGCCGCTGGTGGCCGGGCTGTCCATGACGCACGCGTTCCTGCCGCCGCACCCCGGCCCGGTGGTGGCCGCCGGGCTGCTCGGGGTGGACCTGGGCTGGGTGATCCTGATGGGCTTCGCCTGCGGCATCCCGGCCTTCATCGCCAGTGGTCTGCTCTACCCGGTCTGGATCGGCAACCGCATCCACCTGCCGGTGCCGGAGGACATGCTGGCCGCGGCCGACGCGGTCGCCGAGAAGAACGCCGCCGAGGGCCGCCGCGACCCGAGCCTGGGCACCGTCGGGTTCATCATCGGCCTGCCGATGGTGCTGATCCTCGGCGCCACCTTCGGCAGCGTCACGCTGCCCAAGGGCAGCACGGCGCTGAACGTGCTGACCTTCTTCGGCAACCCCACCGTGGCGCTGACCATCGCGGTGCTGCTGTCGTTCTGGCTGCTGGGCACGCGGCGCGGGATGACCGGCAAGGAGATCTCCGAGCTGACCGGCGCCGCGCTGCGCCCGCTGGGGATGATCCTGCTGGTGATCGGCGCGGGCGGGTTCTTCGGCAAGGTGCTGGCCGAAACCGGCGTCGGCGAGGCGCTGGCCGGGTCGCTGCAGTCCACCGGGCTGCCGGTGCTGGTGTCGGCGTACGTGATCAGCAGCGGCCTGCGCATCGCGCAGGGTTCCGCGACGGTGGCGATCGTGACCACCGGCGGCATCATCGCCCCGCTGCTGCACGCCGGCGACTACTCGCAGGCGCAGCTGGCGCTGATCGCGGTGGCCATCGCCGCCGGTTCGATCATCGCCTCGCACGTCAACGACGGCGGCTTCTGGATCATCAGCCGCTACTTCGGCATCCCGGTCAAGGACATGCTGAAGAGCTGGACGGTGCTGGAGACGATCCTGTCGGTGGTGGGCTTCGCGATGGCGGCCCTGCTCAGCGCGCTGGTTCCGTAGCCACCGCTGGGCCGAACGGCCGGAAGGACGCCGATTTCCTTGCTGCGGCGCCGGAAATGCCCGTAACCTTCAACGGATTGTCAACTGAGGAACGGGTTCACCGACGCCGACGCGAGGAGTGTCCGCATGGGCCTGAGCAGACGGTCGTTGCTTCGATCCGCTGGTGCCGCAGCGGGTTTGGTGGGGTTGACGCCGGCGCTGGCGGACGCCGCCGCGCTGATCCCGGCGGATGCGCCGACCCCGCCGCGCGGCCCGGGCGAAGGGCTCGGTCCATTCCGCAAGCTCGTGGTCCGCGGCGTCAACGTGATCGTCGGGACCCGCGGCGAGGTGCGCGGCCCGGTGGACGTCGTCATCGCGGGCAACCGGATCCAGCAGATCATCCCGGCCGGCGCGCCGTCGCAACAGCTCGCGCCGAACCGGGCGCCGCACGACGCCGAGCACGAGATCGACGCGACAGGCATGTGGCTGCTGCCCGGGTTCGTGGACGAGCACGCCCACAGCGGTACGGGCGGTTCGCCGCGGACCTACGCGTACAAGCTGTGGCTGGGCCACGGCGTCACCACGGTTCGCGGCGTTTCGCTGACCAAGAACGCCGATGCCGTCGCGGACCAGGAACGCAGCGAGCGCAACGAGATCGTGGCGCCGCGCATCGTCAACTACCAGACTCCGGGCAGCGGCTGGGAGGACGGCCCGGTCGATTCGCCGGAGAAGGCGCGCCGCTGGGTGGACTGGGCCGCGCGGCACGGCGTGGACGGCATCAAGTTCTTCGGCGAGGGCCCGTACGGGCGGCCGGAGATCGAGGCCGCGATCGCCCGGGCGAAGCGGCACGGGCTGGGCACCACCATGCACCACTCACCGCCGATCTACCCGCAGCTCAACGCGCTGGAAACCGGTCGGCTCGGCTTGGGCACGGTGACCCACTTCTACGGCCACTTCGAGGCACTGCTCAAAGAGGGCCGCGAACACCCGAAGCCGCCGGACTACGACTACGAGAACGAGGCGTCGCGCTGGCGCGCGGTGGCCGAAGTCATCGACTACACCTTCCCGCCGGGTTCGCCGCAGTGGCGGTCGTACCTGGCGCGGCAGCTGGACAACGGCGTGACGTTCGGGCCGACGTTCGGCGTCTACCTGGCCGGGCGGGACCTGTTGCGGGCGCGCGGCCTGGAGTGGCATCCGCGGTTCGCGCTGCCGTCGCTGTGGAACTTCTGGGAGCCGAGTCCCGAGGCGCACGGCTCGTTCTACTACGACTGGCGCACAGAGGACGAGGTGCGCTGGAAGCGCTTCTACCTGCAGTACATGCAGCTAGTCCACGACTACAAGGCGATCGGCGGCCGGATCGCGGGCGGCACCGACCCGGGCTTCATCTACAACCTGTACGGCTTCGCCAACATCGCCGAGCTGGAAATGCTGCGGGAGGCCGGACTGTCGCCGATCGAGGCCATCGAGGCGATGACGTACGGCACCGCGCAGACGCTCGCCGAGCCGACCGGTGCCGCGCCGGAGTTCGGGCTCGTCCGGGAGGGCCTGCTGGCGGACCTGGCGATCGTCGGCGAGAACCCGCTGCAGGACCTGAAAACGCTGTACGGCACCGGAACTCCCCGGCTCGACCCCGAAACCGGCGACATCAAGCGCATCGGCGGCGTGCAGTGGACGATCCGCAACGGCATCGTCTACGACGCGAAGCGCCTGCTCGCCGACGTCGCCGAGATGGTGCAGGCGCAGAAGGCGGCCGGCGCGTGCCGGGACGTCGATCCGGACTGGAGCACCGCGGGCCCCTGCGGCGGCAACCCGGGCGCCGACGTCGCTCCCGCCGCGAAACCCGCGAAGCGCGCGGCTGCGCTCCCCTGACCACTAGCGCGGTGCAGTGCGGATCACCTCCGATCGCGCCCGGTTTCTGCTTGGCTGGTCGTGTTGGCGATAACGACCGCGGGAGGTTCGCATGGCGCTCACGCACTGGGGATTCATCTACACGGCAGCGGGCAGCACTTCGGGCGGCGATTTCAACGTCGTCGACACCGGCGAGTGCCGCACCGTTCTCGTCGGGGTGGACAAGCCCGAAGAGGGCATCGAGGTCGCACGTCGTCTGGTGGAGGAGGGTGCGCAGCTGATCGAACTGTGCGGTGGGTTCGGGCCGGTTTGGGCCGGGCGGATCATCGAGGCGATCGACGGCGCGGTCCCGGTCGGCACCGTCGGCTACGGCCCCGAGGCCGTCGACCAGGTGCACGCGATCTTCTCCTGACCCGGGCGACCTTAGGCCGTTTTGGTCTAGTCCAATCGGGCCCGATGCGGCAGACTGACGCGCGATCATCCACCGAACAGGGAGAACATCGTGCGGGACAACGCAATGCCGCGTCGCCGGTTCCTCACCGCGGTCGGCGCAGTCGGCTTCGCCGGTGCGGCCGGGATCGCCACGACCAGCACCGCCTGCGCGGCACCCCCGGCCGCCGCGCCGCACCCCGCCACGCCGGCGACGCACCACCAGGCGGGCCTGATGACGCTCATCGGCAGCTACACCTCGGCGAACCCGCCGGGCCGCGGCCTGGAGGTCGCGATCCGCAACGAGGCCGGCGTGCTCGAACCGTCCGGAGTGGTCGACGGGGTGCCCGACGCGTCGTTCTTCGCCTGGTCGCCGGACCACAAGTTCCTGTACGTCACCAACGAGATCCCGCAGGGCACGATCACCGCCGTGGACCTCTCCGCGCACCACCCGGTGGTGCTCAACAGCCGGCCCAGCGGCGGCGCGGGGCCGACGCACATCGCGATGCATCCCAGCGGCGAATTCCTGTTCACCGCCAACTACACCGACGGCACGGTCGCCGTGCACCGCCGCAACGCCGACGGCAGCATCGGCGAGTCCACCGACCTGGTCAAGCACCCCGGCTCCCAGCCGCACGCCCACCAGGTGCTCGTGGACCCCACCAAGAGGTGGGTCGTCGCCGTCGACCTCGGCGCGGACGCGGTGTTCGTCTACGCCTTCGACACCGCCACCGGCAAGCTCACCCAGCACCAGCACCTGGAGCTCCCGGCGGGCAGCGGACCCAGGCACCTGGCGTTCAACTACACCCGCGCGTACCTGCTGGCCGAGCTGAAGTCCGAGATCACGGTGCTGGACTGGGATCCGGAGGCCGGCCGGTTCACCCCGGGCCAGGTCGTCGGCACCCGCGAGCCCGACGCGTCCGGCGAGAACTTCCCGGCGGAGATCGCGATCTCCCGCGACGCGAAGTTCGCCTACGCCTCCAACCGGGGCGACGACAACATCGCCACGTTCGCCATCGACGAAGCGGGCCTCACCTTCCAGGGCACGACGCCGACGGGCGGCAGCTGGCCCCGGCACTTCGCCCTGGACCCGGAGCAGACGTCCCTGTTCGTGGCCAACCAGCGAGCGGGCACGATCACCCGCCTGGCCCGCGACCCCGGCACCGGGGTCCTCACCCCCACCCAGGACAGCTTCGCCTGCCCCTCGGTCGCGGCCATCACCTTCCACGGCTGACCGGTTTCTGCCGCGGCGGCCCGGCTGGGCGCTAGGCGCCGAGCCGGGCCTCGATCCCGGCGACGATTCTGGGCCGTCCGGCAGCCGTGTCCGCCGGTGCGCGCGGCGGAGGGTTTTCCTCCACGAACGTCGATCCCGCTGGTGGCGAAGGGGATTGCCGCTTCCGCTCCGCGGGGGCCGGTCGGGGGTTCGGCGGCTTGGCGAACAACGCGCTCCCACCCGGTGTACTGTTTCACTAGATAACTGGTGAAATGGTTTTATTTGACCGGGAAGGGCGATCATGAATGCAGGAGAGGTGCCCGCGGTGCGGACGCACCAGCTGGCCAAGAGATATCGCCGCGGGTGGGCGCTGCGCGGTTGTTCGCTGTCGTTGCCCCCGAACCGGGTGGTCGCGCTGGTCGGCCACAACGGGGCGGGCAAGAGCACTCTGATGGGTCTGACCGCCGGTCTGCTCAAGCCGACCGAGGGCGACATCGAGGTGTTCGAGCGGCGGCCCAGCGGAACCGGTGCGCCTGAGGAAGTGGCCTACGTGACCCAGCAGAAGCCGCTCTACGCCGGCCTGACCGTGTCGGAGACGCTGCGCTTCGCCGCGCGGATGAACACCCGCTGGGACCAGGCGTACGCGGAGCAGCTCGTCCGATCGGCGGAGGTGCCGTTCGACGCCAAGGTCGGCAAGCTCTCCGGCGGGCAGCGCACCAGGGTGGCGCTCGCGCTGGCGCTGGGGAAGCGCCCCAGGCTGCTGATGCTCGATGAGCCCCTGGCCGAGCTGGACCCGCTGGCCCGGCAGGCGACTCTGCGCACGCTGCAGGAGGAATCCCAGCAGCACGGCATCGGGATCCTGCTGTCCTCGCACGTGCTGGAAGAACTCGAAGCGGTCTGCGATCACCTGGTGCTGCTGAGCCGCGGCCGGGTGCGGTTGGACGGGCCGGTCGCCGATCTCGTTGCCCGGCACCGCGTTCTGCGGGGAGCCGGGCAGCTGCCCGTTGCGCCGGGCGACGTCGTCGACAGCGTGCACTCCGGGCAGGAGCAGGTCCTGATCACCAAGCGGCGCGGGCCGGTGACAGCATCCGGGTGGCGCGAGCACGCGCCCCGGTTGAACGACATCGCGCTGGCCTACATGCGCAACAACGACGACAACGCGGAGGTGGCGGCATGATCTGGGTCGCCTGGCGGCAACATCGCGCACAGCTGATCACCCTGGCCGCCCTGCTGCTGCTCGGTAGCGCGACCGTGCTGGTGCTGCATGCCAGCATGACCGGTGACATCGAGGAGTACGGCCTGCAGACGTGCCTGTCGATCCGCGAGAAGACCCCCGACTGCGCGCAGATGCGGGTGGAGTTCCAGAAGGAATGGTTCGATCTGATCAAGATCGGACAGGGAATGGTCTTCGCGCTCCCGGTGCTGCTGGGTGCGTTCTTCGCCGCGCCGTTGTTCGCCCGGGAGATCGAGCACGGCACCCACGTGCTCGCCTTCACCCAGTCCGTCAGCCGGCTCCGCTGGATGCTCACCAAGGTGGCGGTGCTGCTGCTGCCGTCCGCCGTCGTGGCGTTGGTGCTCCAGTTGCTCGTCGCCCGGTGGGTGGCGGCCGCCGGGATGCTGGGCCCGTTGCGGAGCGGCCCGTTCCAGTGGCTGAGCTTCGACACCACCGGGCCGATGCCGGTCGTGCACCTGCTGTTCAGCTTCGCCCTGGGTGCACTGCTGGGCGCGGTCATGCGGCGTTCGCTGATGGCCCTGTCCACCACGCTCGGCACGCTGGTCGTCCTGCGCGTCGTGGTGACCAACGTCGCCCCGAACTTCTTGCCGGTGCAGCGCCTCACCACGTCCGACCCGACGATCAGTGCGACGCCCAGTGAGCCCGGGGCCATGGTGCTGGACTCCGGCTTCCTCGGTAAAGGCGGGCAGCTCCTGCGCCCTGAGTCGTCGGACGTGACCTCCTGCCCGATTGGTGTGGACTTTGGTGCCTGCTACGCGGAGAAGGGTCTGACCGGAACCTTCGCCGACGTGATCTACCCGTCCGCGGCGCCGGGTCTGCAGCTGGCCGAGTTCGCCGTTTTCGGCCTCGCCGCGATCTTGCTGCTGGTGGGAACCGCGTGGACGCTGCAACGGCAGCACTGATCCGGCGGCGCCGGGTTCCGCGCTCGGATGAGCGGGGCGGATTATGCTGGGCCGTATGATCGAGTTCCGGATCGACCGTCGTTCCGGGGTCTCCACGTACGTCCAGATCATCCAGCAGGTCAAACAGGCCATGCGGCTGGGCCTGCTGGGGCCCGGTGATCGGCTGCCCACTGCGCGTGAGGTGGTGGAGGCGACGGCGGTCAATCCGAACACGGTGCTCAAGGCGTACCGCGAACTCGAGCGCGAATCGCTGGTCGAGGCCCGGCGAGGGGTGGGAACCTTCGTGACGCGTTCGCTGGCGAGCGAGCTGACCGCCGTCGAAGCGCCGTTGCGACGCGATCTGGAGGACTGGATGAGCCGCGCGAAGAGCGGTGGTCTCGCCGTGGAGGCCGTCGACGCGCTCTATGCTGCCGTCCGAGACGAGCACTTCCACGCTGAGGGGCCGAACGCAACATGAGCGCGTTGAGCACCACCGGGTTGTCCAAGAGCTACGGCCGGAAACCGGCGCTCCAGGACTGCACCGTCGAACTGCCCGAGGGAAAGGTGATCGGGCTGGTCGGCGCGAACGGCGGGGGCAAGAGCACCTTCCTCGGGCTGGCGGCCGGACTGATCCGGCCGTCGGCCGGGCAGGTGCGGGTGTTCGGTGACGAGGTGCGCGGCCGCCTGCACCCGGACGCGTCGTACCTGCCGCAGCACCGCCCGCTGTACAAGGACTTCACCATCGCGGAGATGATCCGGACGGTGGGCGCCGTGAACCAGCGGTGGTCGCCGGAGCGGGTGGAGGAGGCCCTGGCCGCGCACCCGGAGATGGCTCGGAGCAGCCGCGTCAGTTCTTTGTCGCAGGGCATGCGCACCCAGCTCGCGCTCGCGCTCAGCCTCGGCCGGCTGCCGAAGCTGCTGCTGCTCGACGAGCCGATGTCGGATCTCGATCCGCTCGCCCGGGAGGACTTCCTCCGGCTGGTGATGACCGATGTCGCCGAGCGCGGGATGACGGTGGTGCTGTCCTCGCACTCGCTGGGTGAACTGCGCGACGTGTGCGATCACCTCATGCTGCTGCACGCCGGACAGGTGCTGCTCAACGGTGATGTCGAGAAGATCCTCGACGACCACCTCGACGTCATCGGCCCGGCCGACGACGGAGGCTCGGTCACCGGCACGGTGATCCACACGAGGCGAACGGGCCGGCAGCAGCGCTCGCTCGTGCGCACCCCCGGCTCGCTCGCGGCGGGCTGGGAGGGGCAGCGGCCGGAGCTCGAAGGGCTCGTGACGGACTACCTGCGGGCTCGGCAGGGAAATCGCTGATCACCGCGCCGGTCGGGCGTGCAGGTGCAGCGTGGTGACCGCCACGATCACTCTCGCTCGGAACTCCAGGTGCGACACAGCAGCGCATCCGGTTCCTTTGCCGGGGAGCCTGCTCGGGCGCTGAAGGCGACTCCTGCGATGTACTCGCCGTTCGCGCACTGTCCCTTGTAGTGGCCCGTGGCGAAGTCTCCGCCGCGGGCCTCCGGCGGGCGGGCGTCCGACCTGTCGAACCAGACCGCGCTCCCGGTCGTGCCGAGCCGGTTCGCGACCTTTCCGCACACCGTCGACGACAGGTCCGCTCCCCTGGTCGCGTAGCCGGCGACGAAGGAATCCGGCGGGCACTGGAACTTCGTGAAGCCCGGCGCCCAGTCGTCGGTCACGTGCCGCTCGTCGCGGACCACCTCGTAGCCCGCATCCCAGCCGCCGCCTCCGCTGTCGGTGCACAGGCCTCGGGAACCCGTGTGGCTCAGGCCGATCAGGCGCTGACCGTCCGGGCAGGCCGCCTTGCCCGCACCCGGGTCCCAATCCGGTTCGGCCCGCAGGCGGGCCGACTGCACGAGGTCGCCGTGGTCCACGTCCAGCATTCGCCAGGTGTCGGCCGGTTTCGGCGGGCTCGCCTCGGCGTTCACCAGCCGGTGCCAGGCTTCCGCGCGCCAGTCGTCGCCGTCGTCGACGAACATCCTGTTGCCCGCGGCATCCCAGTGCACCAGGCCCCAGCCGTTGCCCTGCCGGTTCTCGTGCCAGCCGACCAGCGGCCAGTATGCGAAGTCGGTGTCGTTGGCGATGAGGAAGTCGACGAAGTTGCCGAACCAGGCCCGCTCCTTCGGGTCCTGCTCGTCACAACCACCCACGCCGAACTCGCTGATCCACAGCGGCGCGGTGAAGTGCTGCCCCTCCTCGGTGACGAAGAACGCCTGCCGGCGCAGCACGTCGTAGAGCTGGTCGCGGTCCATGTCCCGGTACCGCGGATCGTGCGTCTCCCCCAGGCCGGTGGCGCCGGTGTGGTTCGGGCCGGTGTAGCCGTAGAAGTGCGCCGAGTACACCAGCTTTCCCGAGGTCACCAGCGTGTGCGACAGGGTGCGGACCGGTTCCAGCGTCGGCCTGCCGTGCGGGAGGCCGTCCAGTGGGATGCCGGTCCAGTTGATGCCTTCGATGATGATCAGCAGGTTCGGGTTGGCCTCGTCGAGGATCCGGTCCGCGGCGCGTTGGGAGGCCGCGAACCAGTCGTGGTTGTCACCGAGTCCCCAGTTCGGATCGTCGAAGACGTCGCGGCGCACCTCGTTGTAGAGATCCGCGCCGACCACGCGCGGGTTGTCACGGTAGCGACTGGCCATGAAGAGCCAGCCCTCTTCCCACTTCTGGTCGCTCTGGCTGCTGTTCCAGCGCTCGTTGCCATCTACGCCGCAGCACCAGCGGGTCGTGTTGGTGTGGTTGTTCAGGATCACCGCGAAACCACTGTCGGTGAGCGCGGCAACGGCCGCGTCGTACACCTGGAGCCGGGTCTTGCCGCGCAGTTCGGGGTTCGCGGCCACCGCCGCGTCCGGCACGGTCGCCGGGTCGTCGATCATGTCGGTGGAGAACGGCAGCCGGATGCTGTTGAGCCCGAGTTCCCGGAAGCTGTCGACGATTTCGCGCATCGAGGCCCGGTCCAGGCCGAGCGGGATGCCGCTGCTGTTCTCCCCCGCGTGGTGGTTGGCGGGGTCGGTGATGTCGCCGCTGCCGTTCCAGGTCCCGCTGGCGCCGTGCCAGTTCCCGGCCTTCAGCTTGAAGCGGTTCCCGCCCGCGTCGACGATGTAGCGCCCTTCGGTATGCAGCGGTCCGGCCCAGGCTTCGCCGGATTCCGCGATTTTCCCGGTTTTCGCCTCGGCGGGCGGTTGGACAGGCGCCAGCAGCGGCAGCGCGAGGACGGCGGCGAGCACCCCGGCGATCATGCGTACGTCTCCCAAGTCGGCTTCCCAATCAGGTCGAACGATTCGCGGATTCGGCAGCGGGAACTCAATCTTCGCAGGTACCAGCGGTCGAAATGATCTGTGAAATCAACGCTTTTCCCGTTCTCACCGGGAAAAACTAGATCGCGAGACAGTCGCGGCGGCGCAACGACACGGTCCCGAACGAGCCATGATTGGTTCAGACCTTGCCTTCGGGGAAACCGGTCCTTACGATCCGATTGCTCAATGCAAAACGGGAATTGCACATGATGCAACGGAGAATCCCCATGCGCGCCTGGAAAGTCATCACCGTCGCCGCCGTCGGCGCGCTGCTCGCGGCCTGCGGCCCGCCGCAGGTCCAGCAGTCCGCGCCCACCGAGGACGAACGCACCGGAACCCTGCGGGTCTGGCTGTTCGACGAAACCAACCGCGGTCCGAAGCAGGCCACTGTGGACGAGGCGGTCGCCCGCTTCGAAGCCGAACACCAAGGCGTGCAGGTGGATGTCCAGTACATCCCCGTGGACACCCGGTCACAGCGCTTCACCGGCGCCTTCAACGACCCGGCCAGCGCGCCGGACGTCGCCGAGTACGGCAACACCGACGTGGCCGGGTACGTCGCCGCCGGCGGCCTGGCCGACCTCACCGGGAACCTCGGCCAGTGGCCCGAATCCCGCGACCTGAACCCGTCCGTGCTGGAGACCGCGAAGGTCGACGGCAAGGTCTACGGCGTGCCCTGGTACACCGGCATCCGCGCGTTGTACTACCGCACCGACGTCTTCGCCGAGCTGGGCCTGCAGCCGCCGCGCACGCTGGCGGAACTGGCCGACACCGCGCAGCGGATCCGCACCGCCCGCCCCGACATGTACGGCATCTCCATCGGCGGCAAGTACCACTACGCGCTGATGCCGTTCATCTGGGCCAACGGCGGCGACCTGGCCCGCCGGGACGGCGAGAAGTGGGTGTCCACTGTGGATCAGCCCGCCGCCCGCCAGGGCGTCGACGCCTACGCGTCGCTGATCACCGGCGGGGCGTGCCCGCGCGAGCAGTGCGCGGACCTGACCGGCAGCCAGGCCGTGCAGGCGTTCGCCTCCGGCAAGGCGGCGATGACGATCGGCGGCGACTTCAACCGCGCCGCGGTCGACGCCGGTGCCGCCGGCGGGAAGTACGCCGTCGTGCCGCTGCCCGGCAACACCGCCGGTTCGGTCGCCCCGGCCTTCGCCGGCGGCAACATGCTCGGCGTCATGAAGTCGTCCAAGCGCGCGACGCTGGCGCGCGAGTTCGTGCAGCTGCTCGCGGGCAAGGAGTACCAGCGCAAGATGTACGCGGCGATGGGCAACCTGCCGACCTTCACCGACGTGCAGCAGGAACTCGCGGCCGGTGACCCGAAGGTCGCGCCGTTCGTGCAGACGCTGCAGGCGGGCACCCGGTTCGTGCCCACCTCGGCGACCTGGTCGAAGGTCGACGCGCAGGGCGTCCTGCCGACGATGGTGCAGCAGATCATCACCGGCACCAGCGTCGACGAGGCGACCGGCAACGCGGCCAAGCAGATGGACACCGTCTTCGAAGGTCGCTGAGATGGGGGTTTCGACGCGGCGGACCGGTGGATCCGCAATTTCCATTGAAATCGAAGGTCCAATTTCAATGGAAATTGCGGCCATCCCGGAGCGGCTCCGCTACCCGCGCCGCTGCGCAACACGAGTTCGAGGTCAGGTGTGATGGCCGCGCTGTTCTACCTCGCACCGGCGGCGCTGCTACTCATCGGCATGATGGGCTACCCGCTCTACCAGCTGGTGCAGATCTCCCTGTACGAGTACGGACAGGCGCAGGCGTCCGGTGGCGTGCCGGTGGTGTTCCTCGGCGCGGACAACTACCTGACGCTGCTCGGGGACGGCCAGTTCTGGACGATCCTGGTGCAGACCTGCGTCTTCGCCGCGGTCTGCGTGGTGGGCAGCCTGGCGGTGGGCATCGCGCTAGCGGTGCTGGCCACCAGGATCAGCCCGCTGCCGCGGCTGCTGCTGTTCCTCGCCGCCATCGGCGCCTGGGCCACCCCTGCGATGGCCGGGTCGACGGTCTGGCTGTTCTTGTTCGACCAGGACTTCGGCCTGGTCAACGAGGTGCTCACCGGCGTCGGCATCGACGGCGCGGCGGGCTTCTCCTGGACCTACGACAAGTTCGTGGCCTTCGGCCTGGTCGCCGCCGAGGTGATCTGGTGCTCGTTCCCGTTCGTGCTCGTCACCACCTACGCCGGGCTCACCGGGATCCCGAGCGAGATGGTGGAGGCCGCGGCGCTGGACGGGGCGTCGGCCTGGCGCACCGCGCGCAGCGTGCTGCTGCCGATGCTGCGCCCGGTGCTGGTCATCGCCACCATCCAGTCGATCATCTGGGACTTCAAGATCTTCACCCAGATCTACGTGATGACCAACGGCGGCGGCGTGGCCGGGCAGAACATGGTCCTCAACGTCTACGCGTACCAGTCGGCCTTCGCGGGCTCGAACTACGGGCTCGGCTCGGCCATCGGCGTGGTGATGACCGTGCTGCTCATCTTGATCACGCTGGCCTACCTGCGGGCCCAGCGGAAGGACGAGGCCAACGCATGAGTGCATTGCGCAAACCCCGGCTGCTCGCCGCCAACTCGGTCGCGGTGCTGATCGCTGTCGTGGTGGCGTTCCCCCTGTACTGGATGGTGCTCTCGGCCTTCAAGCCGGAGGGCGAGCTGCTCTCGACCGATCCCCGGCCGTGGACCTTCACCCCCACCCTGGACAGCTTCCGCCGCGTGTTCACAGTGGACGGACTCGGCGGGTACTTCGTGAACAGCCTGCTGGTGGCCGGCGCGGTCGTGCTGGTCTCGCTGCTGATGTCGTTCCTCGCCGCCGTCGCGCTCACCAGGTTCCGCTTCCGCGGCCGCACCGTGCTGCTGCTGATGCTGCTGGTGGCGCAGATGGTTCCGGTGGAGGCGCTGACGATCCCGCTGTTCTTCCTGATGCGCGAGGTCGGTTCGGTCGCCCCGGCGTTCGGGCTCAACCACCTCGGTTCGCTGGTGCTGGTGCACCTGGCGTTCAGCCTGCCGCTGGCGATCTGGATGCTGCGCGGGTTCGTCGCGGCCGTCCCGGACGAGCTGGAGGAGGCCGCGACGCTGGACGGCGCGAGCCGCACCCGGTTCGTCTGGCAGGTGCTCTTCCCGCTGGTGGCACCGGGTTTGGTGGCCACCAGCGTGCTCTCGTTCATCCACGCATGGAACGACTTCCTGTTCGCCAAGACGTTCATCATCTCGGCGTCGGAGAACCAGACGCTGCCGATGGCGATCCTGGTGTTCTTCACCCCTGAGGGAAACGATTGGGGCGCGATCATGGCCGGTTCAACGCTGATGACGATTCCGGTGCTCATCTTCTTCGTGGTGGTGCAGCGGCGCCTGGTGTCCGGGCTGGCCGGGGCGGTGAAGGGATGAGCTGGGACTCGCTGGTACCGAAGCCCGCGCTGGTGGCACCGGCCGCGGGGATGTTCGAGCTGGACCGGGACACCACGGTGGGCGGCGAACCCACCACGGCCGACTGGTTCCGGCGGCACGTCGGCGCCGCCACCGGGCTGCCGCTGCCGGACGCGGCGCGGCCGACGATCGAGTTCCGCGTCGACCTGGCCGAATCCGCGCCCGGCGGCTACCGCGCGGAAATCCGGCCGGACGGCGTGGAAGTCGTCGCGCACGACGCGGCCGGCGCGCACCACGCCGCACAGACCCTGCGGCAGCTGCTCGGCCCGGCCGCGTACCGGAGCGCGCTTATCCACTATGGACGGTGCTTGTTGCCGTGCGGCCGGGTCGAGGACCGGCCGCGGTTCGCCTGGCGAGGCTGCCACCTGGACGTGGCCCGGCACTTCCTGCCCAAGCGCGAAGTCCTCCGGTTCGTCGAGCTGCTGGCCATGCACAAGCTCAACGTCCTGCACCTGCACCTGACCGACGACCAGGGCTGGCGCGTCGAGGTGCCGCGGTTCCCGAACCTGACCCGCGTCGGCGCCTGGCGGCGGCGCTCGATGGTCGGCCGCGGCGAGCAGCCCGAGTTCGACGAACGCCCGCACGGCGGCTTCTACACCAGCGACGACCTGCGGGAGATCGTCGCCCACGCCGCCCGGCACCACATCACCGTCGTCCCGGAGGTCGACGTGCCCGGCCACAGCCAGGCCGCGATCGCCGCCTACCCGGAACTGGGCACCGCGCAGCGGCCCCGCGTCTGGGAATCCTGGGGCGTCAGCGACGAAATCCTCAACACCGACCCGGCCACGCTGGACTTCTACCGCGCCGTCCTGGACCACCTGATGGAGGTCTTCCCGTCGCCGGTGATCTGCATCGGCGGCGACGAGGTCCCGGGCGCGACGCCGGCGCACGGCCCCTTCCTGCGCTCGCTCGTCGAGCACATCCACGCCCAGGGCCGTCGGGCATCGGCCTGGGACGAGATCCTGGAGTCGGTCGACCCGCTGCCGCCGCAGACCATCATCGCGACCTGGCGCGACGAACGGACCGCGCTGCTCGCCGCCGAGCGCGGCCACGACGTGGTGCTGTGCCCGGAACACCACCTCTACTTCGACCACCGGCAGTCCGACCACCCCGACGAGCCCATCCCGGTCGGCTTCAACACCACCCTCGAGGACGTCTACGCATACGAACCGCTGACCGAACGCGCGCTCGGCGTGCAGGCGCAGGTCTGGACCGAGCACCTGGACACCCCGCGCCGCGTCGACTACGCCACCTTCCCGCGGCTGACCGCGTTCGCCGAGGTCGCCTGGAGCAGCGACCGGGACTTCGCCGACTTCCGGCGCCGCCTCGTCGACCACCACCTGCCCCGCCTGGACGCCTACGGCGTCGAATACCGCCCGCTCGGCGGCCCGCTCCCCTGGCAGACCCGCCCCGGCGTGCCCGGCCGGCCGCGGTGAGCCGGCGGAGAAAACCCTGAAATCCGTCGGATTCTCCTCGGCCACCGGTAACGTCACGTTGAATGATCTACCGGTCACCGGAGGTGAGGATGACGGAAGCGCCCGTGAGCCAGGGAGTCCCGGTCTCCCGGCTGCCGTCCCGCCTCGGGCGGCGATGGGTCCGGCGACGCCGCGTGGAGAAGCTCCCGGACCAGCCGATCATCCACCTGCTGCGCGAGAACTCCTCCGGCCGGCTCATCGACCAGCTCTCCGACCACCTCGGCACCATCGTGCCGCACGTGGTGCTCGACGTCGGCGGGACGCCCGCCGAGACGCCGCGGCAGAAGTCGGTGCAGATCCGGAAGCTGCTGGACAACGCGGCCCAGGGGCTGCGCGACGCCGACTCCTGGCCGCGGATCGGCCGGCTGCGCTTCCGCCGGTACGCGCTGCTGAGCTGGCTGCTGAAGAAGAACCTGCCGCCGACGAACCTGGCCCAGGCCCCGCATTCGCACACCCGCCAGCTGCTGCGCGAATACCTCCGCAGCCGCCGGCCCCGGCGCGGCCAGGCCCAGCAGCAGGAGGCCGCGCTGTGGGAGTCGGCCGCGCAGAGCCTGCCGTGGTACCTCTTCGTGCTGTCGCTGACGTTCTTCCCGCTCTACTACGCGTGGTGGGTGCGCCGGAGCCGCGCCGCCCGCTGGTTCATGCGGCAGCGCTACCTGTCGCCGGGCGAATCCGCGGACTTCCCGAGCTTCGCGCAGCGCCTGATCACCACGCCGTCGCGCTGGGAGAACGCCGAACAGGTGCGGAAACTCCTGGTGCACGCGTTCCTGGCGGACCTCACCGATTCCTACGCGCGGCGGCTGTGGCGCTGGCAGTGGGTGCCCAAGGACTGCTACCCGGTCCTGCTGCTGCGCAACCTCGGCGAGGACACCGTCGGCAAGGTGCTGGTCCGGCTCATCAACGACGTGCGCAACGAGACCGGCCTGCCGGATCCGCTGCTGGTGATCGGCAGCGGCCCGGAACCGTTGCAGGACAGCGAGACGCCGAGCGCGCCGGTCACCCTCGAAAGCTGGCCGGAGACGCTGCAGGAAGCGCGGCGCAAGCGCTCGAACACCGCCTGGTACGTGACGCTGCGGGTGGCCGACGAACCGCCGTCGACGGAGGACGAGCCGGGCGTTTCGCTGGGCCAGACGACCCTGCCGCTGAAGCGCTCCAAGCTGCTGCGCCGCATCCCGATCCTGCTGGTGGTCCTGCTGGTGCTCGGGGGCGGCGGCGTCTACCTGCAGCAGTACTACGGCCACTGCGGCCGGAGCTGGTGGCCGTGGACCAACACCGCGCTGTGGTCGACCGGCGGCGAATGCGTCGGGATCGCCGACTCGGAGCACCGCTTCTCCGCCGACATCTCGGAGCCGCTGCTGCGCGATCGGCTCATCGCCGCGCAGGACCGGATCAACCAGCAGAACGCCGAGTCCGCGGACCTGCACCAGCGGTCGGTGGCGGACGGCAAGCAGGTCGCGTACTTCTCGATCGTCTACTTCAGCACCCTCACCGGCCGGGATCCCGACTCGTCGACGCTGGACGGGGTCGCGGCGGAGTTGGAAGGGCTGGCCGAGGCCCAGCGGAGCGCGCGGATCAACGACCGCGTGGCGATCCGGATCGTGCTCGCCAACGGCGGCGCGAAGATGAAGCACGCCGAGGCCGTCGCCGAGCACATCGTCGACTTCACCGAGCCCCGGCAGGAAGCACCGGTGGTGGCGGTCGTCGGGCTGGGCGGCAGCTGGCGGGAGACCGGCGACGCGATCACCGTGCTGGGCAGCAGCGGGCTCGCCATGGTGGGCACGGTGACCTCCGCCGACAGCTTCCCCGGCCTCAGCAGGCTCTACCACCAGGTGGGCCGACGAACCACTGGGAATCCGAGGTCATCGCGCAGCACGTGCGGGACCTGGGCAGCAAGAACGTCACCGTCTTCTACGACGAAGCCGACACCTACAGCAGGAACCTCGCGCTCGACGTCGACGCGCAACTGGGAGGTTCGGCCGAACTCCAGAACACCCAGAACGGCATCCCGTCGGACGCCGTGCAGTGCGGACCCGAATCGCTGGCCCTGTACACGGCGCGGGCGGACGACTTCAGCAACTACCTGAGCGCCGTGCAGGACCGGTGCGTCGGCGACGCCAACATGCCGAAGCTGATGGCCGGTGACGACGCGACGAAGTTCCTCCTCGACCGGGAGCTGCGGGAGGGGATCCAGCTCGACTACATCGACTTCACCGGGAAGCGCGTGCTACCGGGCGACGACGGGTTGGTGGGCCGGTCGATGCTGGCCTTCGACGCCGTCCACCTGGTCCGGCAGGCGGTGCAGAAGGTCACCGAAGGACAGACCGTTGTCGGGACGACGCCGTTGAACGGCCTGGCCGTCTGGTACGGGATCGCGCGGCTCAGCGAGAACCCCGAAGGCATCCGCGCGATCAGCGGCCCCATCGACTTCGGCTCGCCGACCGGGCAGGTCCCGGTGCGGAAGGCGATCTCGGTGATGCGAGTGGAGGGCAAGAGCGGGCGGGCGCCCGAGGTCGTGATGCACTGCGGCAGAACGCCGGAGCCGTCCCCCACCTGCCCCAGATGATGCGAGTGCCGGGCACCCCGGCGGGATGCCCGGCACTCGCGGCAGCGGAAAGACTAGCCACCCAGCAGCGGGAGCTTGATCCCGCCGAGGAGGCCGGTGATGGGGTCGCCGGCCGCACTGGCGATCCCGGCTTCTCCGAGCAGGACCAGGGTCGCCACCGCGGCGAGGGTTGCGAGCCAAGTGAGCTTTCGACGCAT
Source organism: Saccharopolyspora elongata (assembly GCF_004348985.1). Classification (GTDB taxonomy): domain Bacteria; phylum Actinomycetota; class Actinomycetes; order Mycobacteriales; family Pseudonocardiaceae; genus Saccharopolyspora; species Saccharopolyspora elongata. The sequence goes on from NZ_SMKW01000039.1 coordinate 18,001, forward strand.
CGATGCCTCCATTCGATCGGGGTTTGCGGGCCGTGGATCACCATTTCGGAAGATTGGCCAGACCGCCCGCTCAACAGCACGAAAGTGCGTCACGCGAAATCACCTCACCCAGCTCGCCACGGGGTGGCACGCGGCTCCCAGCAAGCACGCCTTGAAGGTTCTCCACCGATCCAGGCAACCTCGGGCCGTCACGAGCAACCAGCCGCAGCGGCTGACGACCGGGTCGCCACACCGTGGGGCGGACGGCAGCAGCACCGCGTATTCGATCTGCTTCGAATACGCGGTGCTGATCTGCGGTTCTCCCAGCGCGGCGCCACCCTCATCGGCGGCTGTTGCTGTTCGGGGACAGCGTTAGTCGCAGTATTGCGCCGTCGCCCAGTGCGTGCCGCCCGCCAGGTGCGCGACGTATCCGGCGTCGCGAGCGGTGAAGGTGAACTCGATGTACGGGTAGGCGTCGATGTCTTCCGGGAAATCGTCGTCGGTGGCGGCGTCCCAGAAGCCGTCGGCTTCCCAGAAGGCAGGCGTGTTCCTCGTTTCGCTCACTTCGAAGGACTCGATGATCTCGTCGAACCGATCGAACAAGTCTTCGTCCGGTTCCGCCTCGTCGTCGAGCTCCTTCTCGAAGGCGTCCCTCAGCTCGTGCTCGTCGGCGATCGTGGCCGCCTGCTCGAAGGACATGGGCAGCCGGTCGTCCCCGAGCCCGTCGCCGACGAAGAAGCTCCCGTGCTTCATCCGGCGCCACGCGTCGACCATGATCTCCAGCGGGAGGAGGTCGTCGTCTTCTTCCGGGAGGATCCCCGCATCGGGGTTGATCATGTGGAAGCGACCGCGCACAGTGGCGTCGGTCTTGTCGTCGATGGAGATCCGGTAGAGGGAAGTCACGTTGCTGGGCTCCGTTCCAGGCATTGGAAATCGACGCCTAGGACGCGGTAGACCTCAACCGGGTTGCGCCCAATCCCGCATCGTTACCTCCCCGGGCTCACCGACTGAAGTCGAATTCCCATGCCATGGCAGAAGAAGAGCTTCACGCATCGCGGCGAGCATGCCTTCACCGTGGCCTGCAGGAGGCAAAAGCCAAGACTCTCTGGGGAAGCGATAAAGCTGTTCAACGCCATCGCCACAGCATTGGGCACGGAGAAGGTGCCGACTTACGCGGACCTCTTCAAAGTTGTGGCGTCCCACGGGCCTATGGGGTGACCTTGCTCCGCAGGAGGCGATCCACAATTCCTCATCGACGAGGTACCCAGCGCACCGGATCGACCCTACGGTGCCAACCCGAACGCTGGCCGGAGCCTTCGAGTGCTCAGGCGCGCCGGGCGCGTCCTGCGGCACGTGGTGGATGAACCGATTCGCGACCCGCTCGCAGAACTCCGCGTACTCGCGGGTGTAGAGGATGAACGTGTGCCATCCGATGTCGACCGGCTTGGACGGGGCGAGGTTGTGGCCGGGGAAACGGGCGCAGGCGCCGAGGAACGCGAGCGCCTGGTCCATGATCCGGTCGGCGGACTCGGGCTCGACGTTCTCGTCGATGGTGATCCGGCGGCTGAGCCGGGCGAACAGGTCTTCAGAGATCAACGATCGTGCGTGCACGCAGTCGGTAATGACGTCGGTCATGTGCCTTCCTTCCATTGAGAACTCCGTGATTGGTCGTGTCGAGGTGGACAGACAGGGCTACGGCGGGATCACCACTGCCACCACAGGTGGTCGGGGCATTTGGTCGCTGCTTCGCCGTCCTGCTGTTCGTTGGCCTCTTCGGGCTCCGGTTCGCCTTCCACTGGTTCACCTCCTCTTGGATGTCGAGACCGGGCCTCCTGGCGCGCAGAGGGGCGACGCACCAGATGGTCCGCATGCCCCGGTGCCGTTCGATGGCTCGGCACCGAGGCGGCTTTCTTGTGGCGGCCGGATCGTCACCGGTCGACCGAAATCTGCGGGCAGGAAGCACAGCGCGTCGGGCCGCAGCACCGCGATCGGCGCTTGTGCGAGCCCCGGGGCGGGAAGCGCGAGCGCGGCGCGAAGGGTCCACACCGCCGACGAGTGGTACTGCCAGGACACCAGCTCGGGCGCGAACGGATCGGTACCGGGCATGATCGGCGTCCGGTAGGCGGTCGCATCGTGTTCGCCATCCTCACCGCGGAGGATCACTACGTCCGCGCAGGTCTGCCACCTGCGGACCGCAGCGACGATGTCGGGACCCGTCCTCGGGCCGAAAACCCATACCGCCCACCCTTGGCGGCGCAGCTCGGCCAACAGGTGGTCAATTTCTGAAGAGTGCACGGTGGGCCGCCTCCTGCCAGTCGTCCTCGCCGTTCCCCGCTTGCCGTCGCATAGCCCCTGGCGCGTTCTCCACCAGGAGGTGAAGATGACTAGCGCGTTGAGCACGGCCAACACCGCGGGGACGAACCCAAGTGCTCCCATCGGTCGCGTCTCCCGGTTGCTGCGAACTTCCGGTTGACACAACGACTTTCGCCCTGACGGGCCTGCGAGGAAACGAAGGAGCGGTGTGCGATATACCTCCCGCGCATATCCGCACGTGACGGATGGTCGTCATTCGTATACTGATCGTGAGATTGCACTGATGGGGTGACCATGAGCGCCAGGAACAACCGTTCGTGCAGCACGTGTGGCGCTCGCCTTCGCGTGGACAACGACGGCGTGCAATGCAGTCCGTGCCTACGTAACGCTGCGGCTGGCGAATCACAGCCGGGGCCGAAGACCGAGGAGTTCTGGCAGCACCCGGCGATGGCCGCGGCGCTCAAGTCGCGCAACTTCGGCCAGGTCATGTACGCCTACCGGTACGAACACCGTCCGGTGATCACCCAGGCCAAATTGGGTCGGTGGCTCAACATGACGCAGGCCCAGATCAGCCGATTGGAGCGCAGCACGAAGCCACCGAGCGACCTCGAAAAGCTCGCTTCGTGGGCGTCGGCGCTCCACATCCCCGAGTTGGCGTTGTGGTTCAAACTCCCGGCACTGGAAACCTCTGCGCCGGCCACGCCTTCCCGCGTCGACTTCGGGTGGTTCGGTGAGCGCAGACGAGCACCAACCCTGAACACCGGCGTGCGCGCGCCGCTCTTGGTGGACTCGGTCAGAGATACCACGGTGATGTTCCGCGGGCTCGACAACCGGTTCGGCGGCGGCCACGCCCGGAGCATGCTCGGCGCCTACCTCGCCGATGAGGTCGCTCCGGCCATGCACGACCACCGCCCCAGCAGCGACCAGGCAGTGTTCATCTCGGCCGTCGCGGAACTGAACCAGCTGGCCGGGTGGATGGCCTACGACGTCGGCGACATGCTCTCGGGCCGCCGCCACCTGCAACAGGCATTGCAGCTGTGCCAACGGGTCGGCGACCACCCTCTGTCAGCCGAAATGCTCGCGGGCATGAGCCATCAAGCCGCGCACGCCCGGGACGGAGCGGGGTCGTTGGGCCTGGCGCGCGCGGCCCGCGACACAGCGGCCGGCACCGGGTTGGCCGCCCTGGAATCCGAGACCGCCGTGATGGAAGCACACGGCCTGGCCTTGGTGCGCGACAAACGCGGCAGCATGGCGGCGCTCCGGGACGCCGAGGATGCGTTCAGCAGGGCGGATCAGGTAGAGCACCCGCCGTGGCTCAGCTACTACGACGCCGCCTACCTCTCCGCCAAGATGGCCCACTGCATGCGCGAACTCGGCGATCTCCGCGCCGCGGAACGCTTCGCCCGCCAGTCTCTCGAAATGAGCGCCGGATACGACCGCGGCAAGCTGTTCAACACGGCCCTACTCGCCTCAATCCTCGCCGACCTGCGGGAGATCGAAGAGGCATGTGCCGTCGGCCGCGATGCCCTACGCTTTGGCCGCAAGTTGCAGTCAGCGCGGACCCGGCTCTACCTGCAGGACTTCGCCAAGCGCCTCCACCGCCACCAGGCCGTACCGGCCGTGGCCGAGCTCGGCGGGGAACTGGCCGCGATGGGGATCAGCTTCGACGCTGCGCCAACAGCTTGAACAAGGCGACCTGCGCCGCAGCGCCCGGGATCAGCCCTTGCTCGATGCGGTCGGAGATCTCGGCGAGCGGCACCCACTCGACACGGGCCGTCTCGTTGATGTCGGCCGGTTTGCCGGTGTCCTCCGCACCCTCGGCGAGGAACAGCAGGTTCTCGAAGTCGGCGGTACCGGTGATCGGTTGGAACGTGCCGAACGGCCGGATCGACAGCGGGCGCCACCCGGTCTCTTCCTCGACTTCCCGGGCCGCCGTCAGCGCCGGGTCTTCATTCGGGTCGACGTAGCCGCCGGGGAGCTCCCACACCCATTGATCGAGGATGAACCGGTGCCGCCAGATCATCAGCACCCGGTCGTCGTTGACGACCACGGTCATCGCGGCTTTGGGCATGCGCAAGACGTACTGCTCGAACGTGACACCATCCGGCAGCTCGACGGACGCGATACTCAGCTTGAGCCGTCGGGTGTCGTCGATGAGTCGTTCGCCGTGGATGGTCCAGGTCGCCAGCTCGGGCGCGTTCGTCTCGTTCGCCACGGAGCGGAACGCTACCGGAACGCGGCGTGCATCTTCCATGACGGCTGATACACGTGCACGAACACGCCCTGCATCCGAGACGAATGCAGGGGGCGTGCGCGTTGGCCAGCGTTCCAGTTCGCGACGATCGGTGCGGGTGGCCGAGGCCCGGATCGCCCCGGGCAACCTCACCGAGATGTAGCGGTGGATGCCGGACCCACCGTCCCTCAGCCGGGTAGTCCCATCGCAGCAGGTGCTCAGTGAGCGGATTGCGGCACTTCAGGGGCCTCGACGTGCGGGCAGCTGGGTGGTGATCGCCTTCAGCGCCGCCAGGTGCGCTTCGTACGCCCGGCGGCCCTTCGCCGTGAGGCTGAGCCAGGTGCGGGGGCGCTTGCCGACGTAGCCCTTCTTCACCTTGACGTAGCCCGCGTCCTCCAACGTCGACACCTGCTTGGAGAGCACCGAGTCGCTGACCTCGATGATGTCGCGCACGTACTTGAACTCGGCCTGGTCGACCGCCGCGAGCGTCGCGGTGATGGAGAACCGCACCGGCGAGTGGATGAGATCGTCCAGCTGGTGCCGGGGGTGCGCGCCGCCGCTCATCCTCGGCTCCGGCGGTGCGCGACACCGGCACCCGCGAACGCGATCGCGGCCATCGCGACCCCGCCGCCGATCCACCACTGCCAGACGCCGGGCATCCAGTTGCTGCCGACGACGACCGTGGCGACCCAGGCCAGCGTCCACCCCAGCATGACCATGCCGTGGAGCGTCCCGAACCCGCGCATCCCCACCTTGCGGGTGGCCGACCACACGGAGATGGCGACGACGAAGGCGATCCACAGCGGCATCGTCACGAATACCGCGGTCTTGCCGTCCACGAACGCGAAAACCGCTGCCATGGCGAAGGAAGCGACCCCGAACACCAGCATGTACCGCACGTACCAGCGGCCGCCGCGACGAGCCTCGGCCCCCAACCGTTCCGCCCGCGCCAGCTGCGCGGCGGCATCCATCTGCACCTCGTTCATGTCGGCTAGACTCGCAACTACTTTCCAACCTGTCAAGTAAATGCCGATTGGACACCTACTTGCCATGGACGGACGGGACGGCGGCTCCGAAAAAAGCGGGCGCCGCCGCACCGAACAGTGCGGAGGCGCCCGGTCCGTCGCCCGCTTCAGGCCTGCTCGCCGTTCTCCAGGTGGTCCTTGAGGCGCTGCAGGGTGGCTTCGATCGACCGCTGGTTCTGCTTCGGCAGGCCGGTGCGCGCGACCAGCTTCGGCAGCATCGCGGTGAAGTCGTAGGTCTCGGTCACCTTCGTCGCCGCGTCGCCGACCGGCTCCAGTTCGTACCGCCACCGGCCGGGCAGCATGTGCCGCCACGCGATCAGCCGGTTCTCCTCGTACTCCACCACGGTGTTGGTGATCCGGTAGCCGACGCCCCTGCGCATCCGCATCCCGAACTTGGAGCCGAGCACCAGCCGCTCCGGGCCGCTCATCTCCCCCTGCACCGTGCCGGAGCCGTCGATGACCGAATGCTTGCGCGGATCTGCAAGCACGGCGAAAACCGCCTCCGGCGGGGCCTGCACGACAACGCTGCTGGAAACCGAGAACTCGTTCTGCGCCATGCCGCCGAACCTAGTCAGCCGGGATAACGAACCCGACACGCGAACCCAACGCGAAAGGCGCCTTCTGGCCGATGAATCGGGCTAGCAAGTCTTCCGCCAGGTCAGGCCGTGTGCACGCCGACCGCGATCACGCTGGGCGCCGGCAGAACTTTTCTCCGCGGCGATGAGTTCCAACCTGTCGACAGGTCTAGGTCCATGAAGCCGAAATCGAGAGGAATGACGGATGTCAGAGACAAGTCGACGTGTCGTTGCGTGGGTGACCATGTCCATGGACGGCTACACCAGCGGTCTCGAAGGACCCGCGCACGACAACTGGCTCTACGAGCACGTGAAGCACGAAGCGTCCGCCGCCCACTTCGAGGGCATCTGGCGCGGCGCAAGCACGGTACTGCTGGGGCGCACGAACTACGAAGGGTTCTACTCCGTCTGGCCGGGCATAACCCGCGACCCCGCAACCGATCCGCGCAACCGGGACCTGGGCGAGTTCCTGAACACCGTGGAGAAGGTCGTCTTCTCCAGGACGCTGGAGACGGCCGACTGGGAGAACTCCCGCGTCGCCCGCGACCTGGAGGCAGAGGTCAAAGCGCTCCGGGACACGCCGGGCAAGGACATCCTCGCGGTCAACAGCGCGAGCATCATCCAGGCGCTGCTGCGCGCCGACCTGATCGACGAACTGCGCTTCGTGGTGGTCCCCGCGCTACTGGGAGGCGGCCTACGCCTGTTCGAGGCGGGAATTCCTGCTTCGAACTGGTCCCTGGCCCAAACCACTGTCCTGCCCGATGGCGCGATCGGCGTGCACTACACCCGAGCCTGACCGGACGATTCCGGACGGGCGAGTCCGGTCCCGAACCAGGCCCGGTGATGATCTTGCGCTCACCGGGCCTGGCCTGGCAGAACACCTGCTGTCCGATTCATCGGCCAGCAGGCGCCTTCCTCACCGGTTGGTCAGCGCTCGGAGAGCACCGGGGCCAGGAAGCGGCCGGTGTGGCTCTCGTCGATCTCCGCGAGCTCCTCCGGGGTGCCCTCGGCCACCAGGATGCCGCCGCCGGAGCCGCCCTCCGGGCCCATGTCCAGCACCCAGTCCGCCGTCTTGATGACGTCCAGGTTGTGCTCGATCACGATCACCGTGTTGCCCTTGTCCACCAGGCCGTTGATCACGCCGAGCAGCTTGCGGATGTCCTCGAAGTGCAGGCCTGTCGTCGGCTCGTCGAGGATGTAGACCGTCTTGCCGGTGGACCGCTTCTGCAGCTCGCTGGCCAGCTTGACGCGCTGCGCCTCACCACCGGAGAGCGTCGGCGCCGGCTGCCCCAGCCGCACGTAGCCCAGGCCCACGTCCACCAGCGTCTTCAGGTGCCGGTGGATGGCGTTGATCGGCTCGAAGAACGACGCGGCCTCCTCGATCGGCATGTCGAGGACCTCGGCGATCGTCTTGCCCTTGTAGTGCACCTCCAGGGTCTCCCGGTTGTACCGGGCGCCCTTGCACACCTCGCACGGCACGTACACGTCCGGCAGGAAGTTCATCTCGATCTTCAGCGTGCCGTCACCGGCGCACGACTCGCACCGGCCGCCCTTGACGTTGAACGAGAACCGGCCCGGCTGGTAGCCGCGCACCTTCGCCTCAGTCGTCGCCGCGAACAGCTTGCGGATGTGGTCGAACACGCCGGTGTAGGTGGCCGGGTTCGACCGCGGGGTGCGGCCGATCGGCGACTGGTCGACCTGCACCAGCTTGTCGACGTGCTCCAGGCCCTTGATCCGCGTGTGCCTGCCGGGCACCTGCCGGGCACCGTTGAGCTTGTTCGCCAGCACCGACGCGAGGATGTCGTTGACCAGCGTCGACTTGCCCGACCCGGAGACGCCGGTGACCGACACCAGGCAGCCCAGCGGGAACGACACGTCGATCTTGCGCAGGTTGTGCTCGCGCGCCCCGACCACGGTCAGCTGCCGCTTGCGGTCGCGCGGGCGCCGCACCTCGGGCACCGGGATCTGCTTGCGCCCCGCCAGGTACGCGCCGGTGAGCGACTGCTTGTTCTCCAGCAGCTTCTTGTACGGTCCGCTGTGGACGACCTGGCCGCCGTGCTCGCCCGCGCCGGGCCCGATGTCGACCACCCAGTCCGCGCTGCGCACGGTGTCCTCGTCGTGCTCGACGACGATCAGCGTGTTGCCCAGGTCCCGCAGCCGGCTGAGGGTCTCCAGCAGCCGGTGGTTGTCCCGCTGGTGCAGCCCGATCGACGGCTCGTCCAGCACGTAGAGCACGCCGACCAGGCCGGAGCCGATCTGGGTCGCCAGCCGGATGCGCTGCGCCTCGCCACCGGAGAGCGTCCCGGCAGCGCGGTCCAGCGACAGGTAGTCCAGGCCGACGTCGAGCAGGAAGCCCAGCCGCGCCTGCACCTCCTTGAGCACCCGCCCGGCGATCATCTGCTCGCGCGTGCCCAGCACCAGCCCATCCAGGAACGTCGCGCACTCGCGCACGCTCAGTGCGCTGACCTCGGCGATGGACAGCTCGCCGCGCTCGTCGTTCTCCATCGTGACGGCCAGGATCTCCGGCTTGAGCCGGGTGCCGTCGCAGGCCGGGCACGGCACGTCCCGCATGTAGCCCTCGTACTTCTCGCGGGCGTAGTCGGACTCGGTCTGCTCCAGGCGCCGCTCCAGGAACGGGATGACGCCCTCGTAGTTGGCGTAGTAGGAGCGGGTCCGGCCGTAGCGGTTCTTGTACCGGACGTGCACCTGGTCGTTGGTGCCGTGCAGCACCGCCTTCTTGACCTTGGTTGACAGCTGCCGCCACGGCGCGTCCATCCGGAAGCCGATGGCCTCCGACAGCGAGGTCAGCAGCCGGGTGAAGTACTCCGCGGTGTGCCCGCCCGCCCACGGCGCGATGGCGCCGTCGGCCAGCGACAACTCCTCGTCCGGCACGACGAGCTCCGGGTCGACCTCCTTGCGGATGCCCAGGCCCGCGCACTCCGGACACGCCCCGTAGGGCGAGTTGAAGGAGAACGACCGCGGTTCGAGCTCGTCCACGCCCAGCGGGTGGCCGTTGGGGCAGGCCAGGTTCTCGGAGAACTTCCGCTCCCGGTTCGGGTCGTCCTCGTCGAGGTCGATGAACTCGATCAGCACCAGCCCGTCGGCCAGCCGCAGCGCGGTCTCCACCGAGTCGGTCAGCCGCTGCTTCGCGCCGGTCTTCACGGTGAGCCGGTCGATGACCACCGCGATGTCGTGCTTCTCCTGCTTCTTCAGCTTCGGCGGGGCGTCCAGCTGGTGCACCACGCCGTCGATGCGGGCGCGCGCGTAGCCCTGCGACTGCAGCTGCTCGAACAGGTCGACGTACTCGCCCTTGCGGCCGCGCACCACCGGGGCCAGCACCTGGAACTTGGCCCGGTCGGGCATCTCCAGCACCTGGTCCACGATCTGCTGCGGGGTCTGCTTGCTGATCGCTTCGCCGCAGGTCGGGCAGTGCGGCTTGCCTGCTCGGGCGTACAGCAGCCGCAGGTAGTCGTAGACCTCGGTGATGGTGCCCACCGTCGACCGCGGGTTGCGGCTGGTGGACTTCTGGTCGATCGACACCGCCGGGGACAGTCCCTCGATGAAGTCCACATCGGGCTTGTCCATCTGACCGAGGAACTGGCGGGCGTAGGCGGACAGCGACTCGACGTAGCGGCGCTGCCCCTCCGCGAAGATGGTGTCGAAGGCCAGGCTCGACTTCCCGGAGCCGGACAGCCCGGTGAACACGATCAGGCTGTCTCGGGGCAGGTCCAGGTCGATCCCGCGCAGGTTGTGCTCACGGGCGCCGCGAACGACAAGGCGGTCAGCCACGGTGATCCCTTCGAAAAGTTCTGGTGTTGACGTGGACGCGCGCCGGCTGCAGGCAGTGCATCGGCAGGTACGCGGCGTCGCCCGCCCATGCTATTCGGGGCCTCTGACAGTCCCGGATCGCGTGCGGCGCGCAGCCTGCGCAACAACCACCCCGCACCCGAACGAGTGACACACGGGGAGGTCGACCGCGACTCCTCCGACGATACGCAAATTCCCCCGGAATGGGCACTGTCGCGCCTGTGGCCTGCGCAATTAAGCTCGATGTTCACCGGTCGCGAAATTCCCTCCTGCACGCAGAGGTTGACCTCATGGCTGATATCGCCCTCGGGACCGGTGGCCGCAGCGCTGCGCAGCCGGCGGCCGCCGCACAACTCGCCCACCAGGTCACGACCCAGCTGACCGCCATCGACGAAGCGAGCAACCGGCTGCTGGACACGGTCGCCGGCCTCGACGAGCTGGCCGTGCGCCAGCCCAGCCTGCTGCCCGGGTGGAGCAGGGCGCACGTGATCACGCACCTGGCCCGCAACGCCGACGGGTTCGTCAACCTGCTGATCTGGGCGCGGACCGGGATCGAGCACGCGATGTACGCCAGCGGCGACGACCGGGACCAGGCCATCGCCGAAGGCGCGGTGCGCAGCCACCGGCTGCTGCTGGAGGACCTGGCGGCGTCCTGCGACCGCTTCGCGCACGCCGCCCGCGCGCTGCCGGAGGCGGCGTGGACCGCGGAGATCGCCGACGCGGTGGGCGACCCGATGCCCGCGCACCACATGCTGCGGCTGCGCCTGCTGGAGATCTGGGTGCACCTGGTCGACCTCGATCACGACGTGGACTTCGACGACATCCCGCGGCCGGCCGCGGAGCAGCTGCTGGAGGACGTGGTCCAGCAGTACGGCGGGCGGCCGGACGTGCCCGCGCTGTCGGTGGAGGTCGACTTCGGCGACCACCGGCGGACCTGGGACCTGCGCGGCACCACCGCCGCGCCGAGCCGGGTGCGCGGCGAGCCGGGCCCGATGCTCGGCTGGCTGCTGGGCCGGACCGGCTCGGAGCTGCTGGACGGCGACCCCCCGAACCTCCCGGACTGGCTCTGAACCCGCCCGTTTCCGCAGCTCACCACCCGTGCGCACTTTGTGTCGCCATAGCAGCACAACGTGCACATGGCTCTTGACCAGGCAAAACGCCCATCCTGGTCGAGCTCAAGCTCGGCGACGTGCGCGGCAAGCCGACGCGGCTGGCGACGCCGAACGCACCCGCGCTGCTGCCGGTCTTCCTGGCGCTGTTCTTCGTGATCCGCGGGCTGCCGATCCTCGCCCTGCACCGCCGCGACCTGCCGAAGCGTCCGAAGTGGACGCTCGCGCTGCTCGGGTCCGCGGCGCTGCCGATGGTCGTGGTGATCACCACGATCGGCAGGAGGTCGGTGCGATGCCGCCGAGCACCGCCTCCGCCCTGGTCGGCGCGGCGATGATCAGCGTCCTCGTCTTCCCGATGCTGGGACTGCGCGTCAGCCGGTCGGCAGCCCTGGCGAAGTCGGACGCCTGAGCACTCGGTCGAGCTGCACGAATGCCCCGAAAGCGCGACTCTGTCGGTGGACACGTCATCGAGCAACTTGAGGGGGCGTGCACGATGTCCAGTCCGCAGACCGGGCCCGAGTCCCAGGCGAAGGCCGAGGGGACGATGCCCGAGCAGGCAGCTGCGCCCGAGCAGCAGAAGCAGTGGGCGATGGCGCCCGCGCAGCCCACCGGCGCGATGTCCGGGTGGCTGGCGTTCGCCGGGTCGCTGATCGCGATGATCGGCATTTTCAACATCATCGGCGGGATCACCGCGCTGTTCCGGCCCACCTACTACCTCGTCGGAACCGCTCAGCTGCTGGTCTTCGACTTCGCCGCCTGGGGCTGGTTCTGGCTGGCGCTGGGCGTCGTGCAGGTCGTGGCCGGCGTCGGCTGCATGTACGGGCAGATGTGGGCGCGGATGACGGGCATCGGCCTGGCCGCGCTGAGCGCGATCGCGCACCTGGCGTTCCTCGCGGCGTTCCCGCTGTGGTCGCTGGTGGTCATCGCGATGTCCGTGCTGGTGATCTACGGCCTGATGGTGCCTCCGCGGGGGGCGGTCGCCTGACCGGCGATCATCCGCCGAAGCCGCGAGCGCGGGGCGTTAGGCTCGGGCCGTGGAGCTTCAAGGACAGTACGACGGACACGTCGAACCAGGTGGTGCCCCGGCGCGCCGTGAGCTGGACGCGCTGACCATCACCAAGATCTCGGTCGGCCCGATGGACAACAACGCGTACCTGCTGGTGTGCCGCAGCACCGGCGACGCGCTGCTGGTCGACGCCGCCAACGACTCGGAGCGGCTGGCCGACCTGCTCGGCCACGACGCCCAGCGCCCGCGGCTGCGCACCATCGTGACCACCCACCAGCACGCCGACCACTGGCAGGCGCTGGGCGCCGTCGCCGGCCAGACCGGGTGCTTCACGCTGGCGCACCCGGCGGACGCCGATGCGCTGCCGGTGCCGCCGGACCGCCTGGTCGAGCACGGCGACACCATCGAGGTCGGCGAGTCCCAGCTGTCGGTGATCCACCTGCGCGGCCACACGCCGGGATCGATCGCCCTGCTCTACCGCGACCCGAACGGGCACCCGCACCTGTTCACGGGCGACTCCCTGTTCCCCGGCGGCGTGGGCAAGACCAGCTCCCCGGAGAACTTCCGGTCGCTGATCGACGACGTGGAGAACCGGATCTTCGCCGAGCTGCCGGACGACACCTGGTTCTACCCGGGCCACGGCGACGACTCGACCCTCGGGGCGGAGCGCCCCAAGCTCGCCGAGTGGCGCGAGCGCGGCTGGTGAGCGCCGACCTCGCGGCCGAGGTCGAGCGGGTGCACCGGCTGCTCGCGGAGTGGCTGGGCACGGACTGCGGGCCCGCGGTGCTGGAAGCGCTGCGGTCCGCGCACGCCGACGACTTCACCATGATCACCACCGATGGCAGGCCGATGGCGGTCGAGGACCTCTTCGGCGCCCTCGCCGGTGCCCGGAACGCGGCGCCGGGCCTGACCATCGAGGTCGACGAGATCACCGCGGCGGCGGACGCGGCGGACTTCGCGGTGGTGCACTTCCGCGAAACCCACCACCACGAGGGCACGACGACCCGCCGCAGGACGACGTCGGTCCTGCGGCGAACCGGCGAAGGCCTCCGCTGGCAGCACCTCCACGAGACGGCGGTAGCGGACTGAAGCAGGTGCCGTGGGTCTGCCGGGAGCCGGGAGACCCACGGGCCGCCGGCTCCGCAAAATGCGTCGCCGCCGGCGGCCGCGCGGTGGTAGCAATGCTCGAGTGAGCGTTGAATTCCTGCTGACTTCGTTGGTGATCGTCGCGACGCCGGGTACCGGCATGCTCTACACGCTGGCCGCTGGGCTTTCCCGCGGCGCCCGGGCCAGCATCATCGCCGCCGTGGGCTGCACCCTCGGGATCGTCCCGCACATGCTCGCGGCCATCACCGGGCTCGCCGCGCTGCTGCACACCAGCGCCGTCGCGTTCCAGGTCATCAAGTACCTGGGCGTGGCTTACCTGCTCTACATGGCGTGGAGCACGTTGCGGGACAAGGGCGCGCTCACAGTGGAGCAGGACACGGCGCCGCGCTCGGCGGCGAAGGTGATCGTCTCCGGCGTCCTGGTGAACATCCTCAACCCGAAGCTCACCATCTTCTTCTTCGCGTTCCTGCCGCAGTTCGTGAGCAGCGCGGAGCCGAACGCGTTCCTCCGCATGGTCGAGCTCAGCGGTGTGTTCATGCTGCTGACGTTCGTGGTCTTCGCCGCCTGCGGCGCGTTCGCCGCCGCGATCCGCAACCACGTGATCAGCCGCCCCCGGGTGCTGGCCTGGATGCGCCGCACCTTCGCCGCGGCGTTCGTCACCCTCGGCGCCAAACTCGCCTTCACCGAGCGGTGACTCGCGCGGCCGGCTCGTTGCCCGCTGCGGCTGGTGAGAGCTCGACCGGAACGTGATCAGCCGACGCCGGTGGTGTGTTCGGCGCGGAACTGGCGGATGAGGACCTTCAAGGCCGCCGCGATGGGGAGCGCGGTCAGCGCGCCGAGGACTCCCGCGAGGGCCGCGCCGAGCAGGATCGCGACGAACGCGCCGAGCGGGCTCAGCTCCACCGTCTTGGCGAAGATTCGCGGCGCGATCAGGTAGTTCTCCACCATCTGGTACAGGCAGAAGAAGATCAGCGTCACCACCGCCAGGGTCAGGCTTTGGCTCAGGGCAACGAGAATCCCCGTCACCGACGCCAGCGTCGCGCCGACCTGCGGAACCGCGTCGAACAGCGCGACGACCAGCGCCAGCAGCGCCGGGTAGGGCACTCCGGCGAAGAAGAAGAACAGGTAGGAGACGATCCCGGCGCACAGGCAGACCACGGCCTGCCCGGTGACGTAGCCGCCGACGCGGCCCATCGCCTGGCGCAGGGCCTCGGCCCGGCCCTCGTGGGCCGACGCGCCGCGTTCCACCGCGGCGTTGATCCGGGGCATCGCCAGCGAGAAGTAGACCGTCAGGGCTCCCGCGGTGCAGGCGGCGAAGATGCCGCCGAAGAACGTCCCGATCACGGCGAACCCCGCCGCCAGGGTGCTCGTCACGACGCCCGTGACCGCACCCATCGCCTGCTGCAGCTGCTCGTGCACGCTCGGATCGTTCAGCTTCGCCTGCAGCTCGGGATCGGCGCTGAGCTTCGCCGCGATGCCGCTGATGAGCTCCGGGATCTCCGAAACGAGCTGCCCGACCTGCCCCACGGCGGGCACCAGCGCCAGCAGCACGAGCGCGCCGATGAGCAGCACGGCTCCCAGGAGCAGCACCAGCAGGGCCAGCCCGCGACGCCAGCCGTGCCGGTGCAGCCAGGCGATGATCGGTTCCACGCCGAGCGCCAGGAAGAACCCGAGGAAGATCAGGATCAGCATGTTGCGGGCCGAGTACGCCAGCACCGCGACGACCCCGACCAGCAGGTACACGCAGGCGATCTTCGCGTGGTCGAACAGCGAGAGCCCCGGCCGCTCGCCCGCCGGGACACCGCCAACTTCCGCATCGCTCATTCCGCACCGCCTCTCCAGCCGAGCGGCGGGGCGCCGTCCCGCAGTACCGCCACTGTCCGTCCGCCGGGCACGGCGCGCAAAACACGACGGAGCGGGTCTTCGGACTTGCTGCGACCCTGCCGGAAACCCCGGCGCCTTTTTCACTCTTTTGGGTTTTGTCGGGGCGCTGTGCCACGCGTTCGAGGACACCGAGACGAAGCCTGCGGGCTGAGCGGGGTCGTCAGGGCGTCACGATCGGAAAGTTCGGGTCGGGTTCGCCCAGCAGGTCGGTCAGGCGCTCGAGGGTGCCGCGGTCGCCCCGGTAGTCGATCCCTTCAAGCTGCCGGCCGGCGACCAGCCCGAGCAGCTGGGCCTTCGTCAGCGTGAGGGCGAGGTCGGCGGGCTCGGCTTCCCGGACGGGTTCCTGGACCAGCACGCCGTTGGACAGCGTGGTCCGCACGTGCTCGCCGGCGTCCGTGACGTGCCAGTCGATGGCCAGGCCGGTGTCCGCGGCGCGCGGCCCGTCGATGCGGATCGCCGCCGAGTCCAGGATCTGCCCGACCGTCAGCGCCGCGGCCATCCCGCCGGAGATGGCCGTCGGTGTCGGGACGATCCCGTGGCGGAGTTCGTGGGCTCCGGTGAGGTAGTAGTTCCGCCACGTCGCGTTCTCCGAGCCGAACCCGAGCCGCTGGTAGGTGTCCGCGAGCAGCTCCTCGGCGGCGGCATTGCCCGGCTCGGCGAACACGGCGTGCTTCAGCAGCTGCGCCGCGAACCGCAGGTCCCCCTCGGACGCGTACTCGCGGGCCTTCTCCACCACGCGGTCCACGCCGCCGATGCAGTCGACGTACCGCTTCGCCGACTCCACCGGCGGATGTTCCCAGAGCGAAGCCGGATTGCCGTCGAACCAGCCCATGTAGCGCTGGTACACCGCCTTGACGTTGTGGCTCACCGAGCCGTAGTAGCCGCGCACGTGCCAGGCGCCCTCCAGCGCCGGCGGGAGCTGGACCAGCTCGGCGATCTCCACGCCCGTGTAGCCGAGGTTGATCAGCCGCAGCGTCTGGTCGTGCAGGTAGGCGTACAGGTCGCGTTGCTCGGTCAGGAACTTCCGGACGCGATCGCCGCCCCAGGTCGGCCAGTGGTGGGAGGCGAACGCGACGTCGGTCTGCCCGGCGTAGCGCGTGATGGTCTCCGTGAGGTAGCGCGACCACATGCGGGTGTCGCGCACCTCGGCACCGCGCAAGGTGAGGACGTTGTGCATGTTGTGGGTCGCGTTCTCCGCCAGGCACAGCGCGCGGTGCTGCGGGAAGTGGAAGTTCATCTCCGCGGGTGCCTCGGTGCCCGGCGTGAGCTGGAACTCGATGCGCACCCCGTCGAGCGTTTCCTCCTGACCGGTGCGGGTGATGTCCGTCGTGGGCGGGATCAGCGACACGCGGCCCTTCGACACGGCCTGCCCCAGCCCGGTGCCGACCTGTCCGTCCGGGCCGTTCGGCAGCACCATGCCGTACTGGTAGGCGCCGCGCCGGGCCATCGCGGTCCCGGCGTAGACGTTCTCCGACACGGCGTGCGCCATGAACCCGGCCGGGGCCAGGACCGGCACGTCGCCGGACGTGACGCCTTCGACGCCGCCGAAGTGGTCGACGTGGGAGTGCGTGTAGATCACCGCCGTGACCGGGCGGTCGCCGCGGTGCCGCCGGTAGAGGGCCAGCGCCGCCGCGGCGGTCTCGACGGACACCAGCGGGTCGATCACGATCACGCCGCGCTCGCCCTCGACCAGCGTCATGTTCGACAGGTCGAGGCCGCGGACCTGGTAGATGCCCGGGACGACCTCGTAGAGCCCCTGCCTGGCGCACAGCTGGGACTGCCGCCACAGGCTGGGATCGACCGTCGCCGGGCAGTCGCCGTCCAGGAAGCCGTAGGCGTCGGCGTCCCACACGACGCGCCCCTCGTCGTCCTGCACCGCGCCGGGTTTCAGCGCGGCGATGAACCCGCGGTCGGCATCGTCGAAATCTGCGCGATCGGAAAAGGGCAGCTCACTCACGAGACACTCCTGAACGTCCGCGAACACCTCGCGCGCCTCGATCCTGGAGCCTTCGTGCCGGTGCCGAATCGCGCGCTGCAACAGCGGATCCAGTACAACCGCTCGCCGGGGTGCCCGCATCGCGAGCGGAGCGTCCGAACGTTTCAGCGATGACCGCGCCGCCCACGACGACAGTCGGTATCCACTTAGGACAATCCCGTGGCGGCGCGCTCGGCGGCGCTCGTGATGTTGCGGGCCATTCCGCCGAAGACCAGGCCGTGGAACGGCGCCACCGCCCACCAGTAGGCGTGGCCGAGCAGGCCCCTCGGGATGAACACCGCGCGCTGGTGGTAGCAGGCCCCGGCCGCCCCGCCGGACTCCACCGACATCTCCAGCCAGGCCCGCCCCGGCACCTTCATCTCGGCCCGCAGGCGGAGGTAGCGGCCGTCCACGAGTTCCTCCACGCGCCACCAGTCGAGCGCGTCACCGGTGCGCAGGCGGCGCGGGTCCCGGCGGCCTCGCCGCAGGCCGACGCCGCCGATCAAGCGGTGGGCCCAGCCCCGCACGGCCCACGCGAGCGGGAACGAGTACCAACCGTTGCCGCCGCCGATCCCCTCCACGACCCGCCAGACGTCCGGCGCCGACGCGGTGGTCCGGTGCTCGCGCACGTCCCGGTACGCGCTGGCCCCGGACCACGGCGGGTCCGACGGCAGCGGCTCCCACGGGGCGCCCGCCGGTGACGCGTCCGACCACCTCGTTTCCACCTCGCCGCGCCGGATCTTCCGGAGGGCGAGACCGACCGCGTCCCGGTCGGGGTAGGACCGGGGCCCGGCACCGACAAGTCGGGCCGCGCCTGCACCGGAACCGCGCGTCGAACATCCCGGTGGCCGGGCCTGCGACGACCTAGGCTTGCTGCGGGTGACCGAGCGGAGGGGTTGCGATGGGTGAGGGCGTCACGGTGGACGTCGGGGGTACCGAGGTTTCGGTTTCGCATCCCGACAAGGTCTTCTTCAGCCGGCGCGGCGAGACGAAGCTCGACCTCGTCCGGTACTACCAGGCCGTCGCCGGCCCGCTGCTGGGCACGTTGCAGGGGCGGCCGCTGCTGCTGGAGCGGTACCCGGACGGCGCCGGTGGCAAGTCCTTCTTCCAGAAGCGGGTGCCGAAGTCCGCGCCGCCCTGGCTGCAGACCACCGTCGTCGCCACGCCCAACGGCACCACCAGCGACGCGCTCGTCGCCGCCGACCTGGCGCACATCGTCTGGGCCGTGAACCTGGGGTGCCTCGGGTTCCACGTCTGGCCGTACCACGCCGACACGCCGGAGATCGCCGACGAGCTGCGCATCGACCTCGACCCCTCCCCCGGCGTGCGGTATCCGCAGGTGCTGGAGGCCGCCGTGGCGACCAGGGAGCTGCTCGCCGAGGACGGCATCGACGCGCAGGTGAAGACGTCGGGATCCCGGGGCCTGCACATCTACGCTTCGCTGGAACCGCGCTGGGACAGCTACGAGGTGCGGGCCGCCGCGGTCGCGCTGGCCCGCGAGCTGGAGCGCCGCCACCCTGAGCTCATCACCGCGAAGTGGTGGAAGGAGGAGCGGGGCGCGCGGGTTTTCGTCGACTTCAACCAGAACGCCCCGCACAAGACGGTTTTCGGCGCGTGGTGCGTGCGGCCCCGGGTGGGGGCGCAGGTCTCGACCCCGGTCGGCTGGGACGAGCTCGAATCGGTCGACCCCGACGAGCTCACCATCGCGACCGTGCCGGGCCGGGTCGCGGAGCTCGGTGATCCGTGGGCCGGCCGGCGGCCGCAGTCGATCGAGCCGCTGCTCGAACGGTCCCGGCGGGACATGGCCGCCGGGTTGCTGGACGCGCCGTGGCCGCCGGTCTACCCGAAGCAGCCCAACGAGCCGCCCCGCGTCGCGCCGAGCCGCGCCAAGAAGTCCTGACCCGGCTCATTCCCGGCTCGTCGCAATGATCTCCTACCGAGTGGCCACAGCGGAGACCCGGGTGGCGCCGACAAGACCCAGCACCAGGAAAGCCGTGTTGAACAGCACCGCATCGCGGGTCGCGTCGCTGAATCCCCGGGACAGCGCCGGGACGACCGCGGGATCGGTCGCGCGGAGCTCGCCGATCAGCGCCCCGGCCGATTCGCGGGTGCCTTCGGCCAGCTCGTGCGCGGCATGCGGCGGGACGTGCGCGGCGAGCAGCTCGGCTTCGGTGGCGTCCGACAGGCCGAAGGCGAGCACCGCTCCGGCGATGGCCGTGCCCAGCGCCGCCCCGAGCTGGCGCACCGTGCTCTGCGTCGCCGACCCCTGCCCGGACTTCGCGGCCGGGATGTCGGCCAGCGTCGTGCCGGTCAGCTGCGCGGCGGCCAGGCCCAGGCCCGCGCCGTAGCCGGCTAGCAGCAGCGCGAGCAGCCACGGCGAGATCTCGGGGCCGACGACGAGCGCGATCGCGAGGACGGCGACGACCTCCAGCAGCAGGCCGGTCACGACGACCTTCGGCGGTCCGAGCCGGGCGGCGAGGTGCCGTGCGGTGGCCCCGGACGCGAACGCGCCGGCCGCCATCGCCGCCAGCACCAGCCCGGCCGACATCGTGCTCATGGCCAGGACGTTCACCAGGAACAGCGGAAGCACGAACAGCAGCCCGAACTCGCCGACCGCGACCGCCAGCGCCGTCAGGTTCCCCCACCGGAAGGCCGGGATGCCGAACAGGCCCAGGTCCAGGATCACCGAGCGGCCGGTGCGGGCGCGGTGGCGCTCCCACACGACGAACAGCACCAGCGCGAGCAGGCCGATCGCGGCACTGGGGACGACGATCGACACCGGCGCCGTTCTCGGCCAGGTGAAGCCGAGAACGGCGAAGTCCGCCGCCGGTCGCCACCAGCCCAGCGCGGCGCCTTCGATCACCGCGAACACGACCGCGCCGAAGCCCAGCACGCTCAGCAGCAGCCCCACGACGTCGCGGCCCGGCTCGGCCGCCTCAGCGCGGGTCTCGGGCACGACGAGCCAGGCACCGGTCAGCACGACCGCCGCGATCGGCAGGTTGACCAGGAAGATCCACTGCCAGCTCGCCGAACTCGTCAGCCAGCCGCCCAGCAGCGGGCCGACGGCCGCCATCCCGGAGATGACCGAACCCCAGATGGCGAAGGCGATCACCCGGTCCCGCCCGCGGAACACCGCGTTGACCGTGGAGAGGGTCGCCGGCAGCACCGCGGCCCCGCCGACGCCCTGCACCACCCGGGCGGCGATCAGCCCACCGGCGCCGCCCCCGAGCCCGGCGAGCAGGCTGCCCGCCGCGAACACCACGACGCCGACGACGAACAGGCGCCGCCGCCCGAGGCGGTCGCCGAGGCTGCCCGCGGTCAGCAGCAGGGCCGCGAACACCACCGAGTACAGGCTGTTGATCCACTGCGCGTCGCTGATGTCCAGCGACAGGTCGCCGATGATGACCG
Source organism: Saccharopolyspora elongata (assembly GCF_004348985.1). Taxonomy (GTDB): domain Bacteria; phylum Actinomycetota; class Actinomycetes; order Mycobacteriales; family Pseudonocardiaceae; genus Saccharopolyspora; species Saccharopolyspora elongata. The sequence continues at coordinate 38,422 of NZ_SMKW01000039.1, forward strand.
GGAGCGCGACCCCGACGATCGTGCCGTCGACGACGATCATGGACAGCCCGGTGGCGAGCACCGCCAGCGCCGCCCACTTGCGCGGCGGGCCCGCGCTGCCCGGCTCGGTCACCGGATCGCTTCGGCGCGCTGCTCGGCGTTCTCCTTACCGGGCAACGCCTTTCGCAGCGCCAGGAAAAGGTGGATCAGGCCGAGCGTGATCAGGATGTGGCCGAGCCCGGCGATCCCGGAGATCGCGGCCGAGCTCTCATTGCCCAGCACGGTCAGCGTGCCGTGCACGACCATCATCGCCGCGGTGAGGGCGAGACCGGAGTTGTAGAACCAGAAGAACAGCGTGAACAGCTTGTTCCCGGACAGCGCGAAGGCCTTGTCCAGCGCCAGCACCAGCAGGAAGAACAGCATGCCCAGCGCGAGCAGATGGGTGTGCAGCACGGAGAGCTGGGTGTCGCCGGTGAAGTCCAGCGCCTTGGTGAACTCGCGGTAGTACAGCCCCGCGGCCAGCCCGAGGATCATGTAGACCAGTGCCGACCAGTACAGCTTCTTCATCGCCGATGCGCTTCCTTCCAACCGAGGCGTTCCACCGGCATCCACTGTGGTCGGGCCGGCCGCCCGGCACATCGCACCGCGGGATGGCCGCGCGGATCCGAAGGGCGCACGGCGAAATCAACCGTTCGATCGATGCGCGAGCTGCTCGCGGCGGTACTGGCCCGGGGCGGCGCCGTGCGCCCGCTTGAACGCCTTGGCGAACGCGTATTCCGAGGCGTAGCCGACCTCTTCGGCGATCACCGACAGCGCCGCGTCGGTTTCGCGCAGGCGGCGGGCCGCGATGATCATCCGCCACCTGGTCAGGTAGGTCAGCGGCGGTTCGCCGACCAGCGCGGTGAAGCGGCGCGAGAAGGTGGCGCGCGACATCCCGACCCGCGCGCCGAGCCCCTCGACCGTCCACTGGTGCGCGGGATCGTCGTGCATCGCGGCGAGGGCGGCGGTGATCGCCCGGTCATGGAACACCGAAGCCCAGCCTGTGATGCGATCGCCCTCGGCCCGCTCGTCGAACCAGGCTCGCAGCGTGCAGATGAGCAGCACGTCCAGCAGGGCGGGCAGCATCGCGTCCCGGCCGGGCCGGTCGCCGGCGAGCTCGGCGGTCAGCAGATCGACCGCCGCGCGCAGTTCGGGATGGCGGCCGAGGCGCGCCGGAACGTGCACGACCTCGGGCAGCTCGTCGAGCAGCGGATGCGACCAGCCGGAAGCGAACTCGTACACGCCGCAGAGCAGCGTCGAACGCGCGCCCGCCCCGTCGACCACGCGCGGCTCGCCCGGGCCGGGGATCTCGTCGAGCGGCGTGTCCGGGCTGTCGGCGAGCCCGTGGCCCTCGTCCAGGTACAGGAAGGCGACGTCGCCGACGCCCAGCGGGACCGGTTCGGAGGTGCGCGGGATCAGCCAGCAGGAACCCTGCAGCACCACGTGGAATCCCGCGCCCGACGCCTTCGAGTACCGGCGCCCCCACGGCGCGTGCCGGACGAACGTCCCCGAGGCGGGCCGCCCGGTGCGCAGCGCGGCGACAGTGTCACTCAGCACATCCACGCCGGAATCCTATCGTGCCCTCACGTGATACGACCGGACATCAAATCGAGATTCTCAGCCATCGTTCGTCTCATGATCGCGGGCTAGCTTTGCTTCGGCGCGGGCCGATCGGACCCGCGGTCCGCAGATCTCACCGGGAAGACTCGTCGATGACTCAGAGCGTTTCGCAGCAACCCCGCAGGCGCGGCCTGTCGCTGGGCGTGCTGCTGACCATGCAGTTGATGGTCGTCCTGGACGGCACCGTCGTCACCGTCGCGCTGCCGTCCATCCAGGACGAGCTGGGATTCTCGCCGTCCGGGCTGGCCTGGGTGGTGAACTCCTACCTGATCGCCTTCGCCGGGCTACTTCTGCTGTCCGGGCGGCTGGGCGACCTGATCGGGGGCAAGAAGGTGTTCCTGGCCGGGTTGATCACCTTCACCGCCGCGTCGGTGCTGTGCGGGGTGGCGGTCGATCCGGCGATGCTGGTCGCCGGGCGGTTCGCGCAGGGCGTCGGCGGCGCAGCGGGTGCTGGGCTTCGACTCGCTGCAGACCGGCCTGGCCTTCGTCCCGGCACCGGTGACGCTCGGCACCGTCTCGCTGTTCTTCGCCGCCCGGCTGACCGACCGGTTCGGCGCCCAGAAGGTGCTGCTCACCGGCCTGTTCGCGCTGGGCTCCGGGCTCGCGCTGCTCAGCCGCGCCCCGGTGGACGGCGACTACTTCGCGGACGTGCTGCCGACGCTCTTCCTGATGGGCGCCGGGATGGGGCTGGCGATACCCGCCGTCATCACGATGGCCATGTCGGGCGCCGACCCGCGCGACGCCGGGCTGGCCTCCGGGCTCAACAACACCGCCCAGCAGGCCGGAGCGGCCGTCGGGCTCGCGACCCTCGCAACGCTCGCCGCCGGTCACACCGACACCCGGCTCCAGGCCGGCGCGGACGCGCTGTCGGCGCTGCGCGACGGCTACAGCATGAGCTTCCTCCTCTCCGCCGGTTTCGTGTTCGCCGGCCTGGTCATCGCCTTCGTCGCCCTGCGCCCGGCGCCGAAGCCGGAGCCCGTCGTCGAAGCGGCGCGCTGAACCTCGCCTGCCCGCCGGGTGCGTTCCCGGCGGGCAGGCGTCGTGCCGGGCCGGTCAGCGGACGACCGCGGCGGCGACTCGGACCGACGTCCAGTGCAGGACTCGCTCCAGCGGGCCGCGGCCGAGGAATGGTCGCCACAATCCGCAGAACAGCATCGAGACCAGCGCGAAGCCGATCAGCGGGAGCCACGGGTGCGCCGCCATCGCCGGTGCCGCGGTGTCCACCAGGACCTTCAGCGCCACCGCCTGCGCCGTGTAGACGGTCAGCGCCAGGGCGCCGACCGCCGTCAGCGGCGCGAGCACCCGGCCCAGCCGGTCGCCGGCGAACAGGCAGAGCGCGAGGACGGCCAGCGCGACGCCGGTGGAGCCCACGATCTCGAACGTCGTGCCGGAATGCGGCGCCGCCAGCAGCAGCATCGCCGGAGTGCCTGCGGGCACCGTCCCGAAGTTCGACATCTGCAGGAGCTCCATCGGGCTCTTCCCGAGCTCGGCCGCCATCGGGCTCAGTGCGTCCATCAGCGGCGAAAGCGCTTTCACGCCACCGAAGACGTTCAGCGCGAGCCACGAACCGCCGTACCCGACGACCGCCACAACGGCGCCCGCCACCAGCAGCCTCAGCCGAACGGCCGTCGAGCGCAGATCGAGCCGCCCGACCGCGATGCCGACGAACACGAACGGCATCCAGGTCAGCACCGGGTACGCGCCGTCGAGCAGCAGCCGCAGCAGCCCGGCCCCGGCTTGCTGCGACGAAGCCAGGTCGCTGAAGGACAACGCGCCGCCTGCCGTTTCCGCGCTGTCGACCGAGCCACGGATGAGGAACGAGACCTGGGGGGCGATGAGCGCCCACACCCCGGCGAGCGCCGCGAGCGCCACGGGAGGCATCCGCAGCACCGGCAGGGCGAGCACGAAGTAGATCGCGTAGAACGACAGGATCACCATGATCGGGGCGCCGATCTGCGTCAGCGCCATGCCGAGCACGAACAGGATCGCCGCCCGGACGGCGATCCGGACGCGGTCCCGCCGCAGCAGCGCGCCGTCGTGCGGATCGCTGCCACCGGTGAGCAGCGCGAGCGACACTCCGGCCAGCGTGGCGAACAGGATCGAGGCGTGCCCGTTGCCGAGCTTCGCCAGCACCTCCGCCGCCGCACCCGCCTGCGGATCCAGCATCGCCGGCCCGATGTGCGCGACGAACATGCCCAGCACCGCCAGCGCGCGGGCCATGTCGACACCGCTCAGGCGTGCGCGTGGGCGCACCGCTCGCGAGTCGGGTATCTCGACGGCGCCGGGCGCTGTTGGGCTTTCGTTCGTGTGGACCATGGACCAAAGCTATGGCGGGCCACCCTGCGCGGACATCGACCGCGAGTCCCATTCCGCGATCATTCCCGGATCGCAGAAACCCATGCGTCGCAACGCGGGAGTCATACCTGAGTAGTACGACCGCAGGCCAATTCGGTCGGCGCGTCGTTCCCATACGCTTGTGCCGTGGCAATGCGGAGTCTGATCGCCAACTTCCCGGGCAAGCTCGCCCCTGATGAGCAGCCGAACTTCGTCGGCACGCGGCCGGCCTGGCTGGCACGGGTGCCCCGGTGGGTGATCCTCGCCGTCATCAGCGGGTTCGTCTTCCTCCTCTCGGTGTGGAGCACCGTCCTGAACAACCCGGCCCACGACCTCGAGATGTGGTGGCAGCTGGGGGCCGGGCTCGTGGGCTCGCTCGCCCTGCTGGGGATGCGGCGGTTCCCGGTCACCGTCGCCCTGGCCGCGACGGTCACGCACCTGGCGACGCCGTTCTACATGGGCGGTTTCGTCGCGCAGTACGCGCTGGGCGCCTACGGCCGGAAGCGCTGGCAGATCTGGGGCACCGCGGCGGTGAGCATCGTCGCGTCGCGGTCCTTCCTGCGCGAGGTCGCCACGTTCAGCAACATCGGCAACTTCGCCACGCTGGTGGTCATGATGTCGCTGCTCAACCTGTTCCCGCTGGTCGTCGGGCTCTACATGGCCGGTCGTCGGGCGCGGCTGGCCCACTGGGTCGAGCGCGCCGAGCGGGCCGAGCGGGAGCAGGCCCTCATCGCTGAGCGGACCCGCGCCGAGGAGCGCGCCCGCATCGCCCGCGAGATGCACGATTCCATCGCGCACCAGGTGAGCCTGGTCGTGGTGCACGCGGGCGCGCTGGAGCTGCTGGCCGAGCGCGATCCCGCGAAGGCGGCCCAGGCGGCCGCGACCATCCAGGACGTTGGCCGCGGCGCGCTGAACGAGCTCCGGCAGATGATCGGCGTGCTGCGCTCGGACCCGTCCGACCAGCGGCCCGAGCCTCCCCAGCCGACCCTGCAGGACGTCGAGGCGCTCGTTTCCGCCTCCAGCGACGCCGGTCTGGCCGCCGAGCTGCGCATCGACGGCGACCGCCGGCGGCTGCCCGACCACGTCGAGCGTGCCGCGTACCGGGTCATCCAGGAGGCGCTGACCAACGTGCACAAGCACGCGGGCGGTTCGCACGCCTCGGTCGCGCTCTCCTACCGGCCCGAGAACCTGGAAATCTCGGTGCGCAACAGCCGTCCCGCCGAGGGCTTCCAGCGCAGCCTGCCCAGCGGCGGGCAGGGCCTGATCGGGCTCGCCGAACGCGTGCAGCTGGCGGGCGGCGACATCGACTCTGGGCCGCTGCCCGACGGCGGTTTCCGCGTGACCGCAACGCTTCCCGCCAGCTGACGATCGTCCACAGTGGCCAGCATCAGCCCAGCGCCGCGGCGACGACGCGCGCGGTGTCGGCGTGCAGCCCGTTGTCGACCTCGTCGTCCTTGCGCGGGCGAGTGGTCAGTACGGCGATGACGATGGCCTGGCCGCGGTCGGTCCAGGTGACGGCCACGTCGTTGCCCGAGGCGTAGTCCCCGGTGCCGGTCTTGTCGCCGGTGCGCCAGGCCGGCGGCAGCCCCGCGCGGATCCGCGCGGCGCCGGTGGTGTTGGCGAACAGCCACCCGGCCAGCCGGTCGCGCTCGGGCGCGCCGAGGGCGTCGCCCACCACCAGCGCCCGGTAGCCCGCGGCGATCCCGGCCGGCGTGGTGGTGTCGCGCTCGTCGCCGGGGATCGCCGTGTTGAGCTCCGTTTCCCAGCGGTCCAGGCGGGTGCTGCCGTCGCCGATCGAGCGCGCGAACGCGGTGATCGCGGACGGGCCGCCGAGTTCGGCGAGCAGCAGGTTGCCCGCCGTGTTGTCGCTGCGGGTGATCGCCGCGGCGCACAGCTCGTTGACCATCAAGCCGATGCCCGCGTTGGGCGCGGTGACCGGCGAGCCCGCCACCAGGTCGGCCTCGGTGTAGTGGATCAGCTTGTCGAAGTAGCCGCCGGCCAGGCCGTGCCGGTGCAGCAGAGCGCCGGCCGCGTAGGTCTTGAACGTCGAGCACATCGCGAAGCGCTCGTCGGCGCGGTACCCCATGGAACGTCCGGTGTGGACGTTGACCGCGAACAGCCCGAGCCGGGCGTCGTAGCGGCGTTCCAGGTCGGCGAAGACCGGGGCGTGCTTTCCGGTGAGATCCGGCTCCGCGTTGCTCGGCGCCGCCGCTACGCCGCCCGAACCGCACGCGGCCACCGCCGGGGCGGCCAGCAGCGCACCCAGGATCGCTCGACGTCCAACGCGGGTTTCGTGGTGCTGCAAGGGAATTCTCCAATCGATCGGGTCTGCCGCCAATCAAGCAGCCCTCGACCGATAGCGCCAATCCACGCCCGGCCCGCGTCCGATAGCGATTCGATATGGCCGCAGCTGCCGGGCGGCGCCCAGCCGCTCCCGGCCCGCGAAAAAAGTTCGCTCACAACCGGCCGGAACGCAGGTCCGTGACCGCGATCCGGGCGCATTCCGCGATGGCCGCATCCACTCCGGGCAGCGCGGCGTCGGCGCGGGCCGCGAGCGTGAACACCGCCACCGCGACCGGCGTTTCGCCGTCGAACTCCACCACCGACACCTCGTTGCGCACCGCGCCGATCGTGCCGGTCTTGCCCGCGACCCGGACCCCGCGGTACGGGAACCCGGCCCGGATCCGGTGCTGCCACGCCTGGTTCGCCAGCAGCCGCCGGATGAACTCGCACTGCTCCGGCGACGCGACCGCGTCGGCCCAGACGAGTTCGAGCAGCCGGGTCATCTCGCGCGGCGTGGTGGCGCTGGCGTAAGACGGGTCGTAGGCGCTCACCGTGCGGGCGGCGTCGTTGTCGCTGAGCAGCGCGAACGCCTCGGCCGCGGTGGTCGTGCCGGTGTCGCGGATCAGCGCGGCGTGCGAATCGGCAGTGCCGCCGACCACGCGGGTGCGCGACAGTCCCAGGTCGGCGAGGGTGTCGGCGAGCGCGTCGAGCCCCACCTCTCCGAGGATCAGGTCCGCCGCCGCGTTGTCGGAGACGCCGATCATCGACGCGGCCAGGTCGCGCCAGGACACCGTGACCGGGTCCTGGAAGGCCGACATCCCGGTGGGCCCTGGCGTGCAGGACGCGGGATCGATCCGCACCCTGGCCCGCGGATCGAGGGCGCCGGCGTCGAATGCGCGGCACAACGCCACGAGCAGCGGCAGCTTGTAGACCGACGCCGTGACGACGAGCTCGTCGCCGCCCACGTCGATCTCCCGCTCCGACGCGGGGTTCAGCGGCTTCGCGTGCACCCAGCCCTCGGCGCCGGCGTCGGCCAGCACCTCGCGGATGCGGCGCTCGACCGGGCTCATCGCGGCGCCTCCGGACGCAGCGCGGCCTCGACCGCCGCGAGCACGTCGTCCGGCGGCGCGGGCTCCTGCCAGACCAGCCGCACCCGCAGTGCGAGGTCCTCCCCCGGCGCCGGAAGCCGGGTCACGCCGGAGGCCTCCAGCGACGGGTCGGTGGTGAGGGCGAAGGCACGACCGGCGGCGACCGCGGTCAGCGCGTCGCGATCGCCCGCCGCGGGCAGAAAGTCCGGGTCGAGCCCCTTGATCCGCAACGTGTCGACGAGCAGGTCGAACGCGGCCGTCCCGTGGCTGCGCGGCGCGGTCGCGCAGGCCAGGCCCGCCAGCGAGCGCAGCGACTGCTTGCGGCGCGCCGCCGGGTGATCGGCGGGCACCAGCAGCGAACGCGGGATCTTCCGGACCGGACCGGCCTGTAGGGCACCGATCAGCGCCGGGTGGTGCACCACCGCGCAGTCGAGCCGGCCGGCGGTGACCGCGTCGACGAGGTCCACCGTCGAGGCCGTCGTGATGATCACGGTGCGGGCCGCCGGATCGGGCGCGGCGGCCCGCACGGCGGCCGTCAGGGCCGCGACCTGCCGGTCGCTGAGCGCCGCGACGACGCCGACCCGCACCGCGCCGCGGTTCTCCCGCTGGCGGCGCGCTTCCTCCTCGAACTGCTCCGCGCCGTCGAGCAGGGCCCGCGCCCTGGGCAGCAGCTCGGCCCCGGCGGTGGTCAGCCCCACGCCGCGAGAGCCCCTGGTCAGCAGGGTGACGCCGAGCCTGGTCTCGAGCCGTTGGACGCCCTGGGACAGCGGCGGCTGCGTCATCCCGAGCCGGTCCGCAGCGTGTCCGAAATGGCCTTCCTCGGCCACGGCGACGAAGAATCGGAGGTGACGCAACAGATCCACGCCCCGATCCAAACAGGCGCTCACCGCGCCTGTTCGATGGGCTCCGCGCTCGGTGTTCGGGCGTCGACCATCCGCGGCCGCCGTTGACCGCCACCACCAGCACGGTTCCGGCCGTGGCGACCAGCACGCCGGAGAGCTTGAAGATCAACAAGTCGCACACGGCCGCCAGGACCCGCCTGGAACGGGTGAGCGCCCCCACGCCGTCGGCCATCAGGTCGTCGTCAACCTCGCGCTCAAACCGATCGACTTCCCCTCAGCCGTCCTGGAGAGCAGGCAGCACGTTCGTGATGATCAGGAACGCGCAGATGCAGAAGTTCACGATCTTGTGCGACAGGAACACCGCCACGAACTCGCGGATCGTCGCGCTCGGCCAGAAGTAGCGCGCCGTCGGCGAACCGAGCACCTGGCCGTTGACCTTCCCCTTGCGCGCGATGGTGGCGGCGCGCATGACGTGGTAGTTGTTCGTCACCACCACGCACCGGTACTTCGGCCGGTGCTGCTGCATGATCGCCTTGCTGAACCGCAGGTTCTCCTCGGTGCTGCGCGACTGGTCCTCGACCAGGATCCGGTCCTCCGGCACGCCCTTGTCGATGAGGTAGTCGGCCATCGCGCGCGCCTCGGGCAGGTCCTCGCCCGGCCCCTGACCGCCGGAGGTCACCAGCACAGGGTCGCGCCCCTTCGCCCGCTGGGCGTCGAACACGGCGCGACCGCGGTCGAGACGGCTGGCCAGCAGCGGCGGCACGCGCGAGCCGATCAGGCCGGAACCGAGCACCACGACGAAGTCGACGGCGCGGCGGTGCCAGATCCGGCCGTAGACGAAGGAGTAGAGCAGGAAGCACATGAACAGCAGGGAAACGTACGAGATCACGGCACCGATCGCGTCCATGGTCGCCTGCAGCGGCGTCCACTGGACGCTGTTGGCCAGCGCCCGCAACCCGATGTAGGCGAAGATCCCGAGGCCGGCGGCCAGCGACAGCAGGTTGGCCAGGCGCCGGCCCTCCCGGCGGATCATCGTCACGCCGTTGGCGACCAGGAAGACCGCGAGCACCAGGATCATCAGCAGGAAGAGGAACAACAGCGAGATGAGCACGAACTCGGCGACGGCCAGCGACTTCGAAGCGAGCGCCATCAGCGACGCGCCCACCAGGAACACGAGCGCGAAGAACAGGTAGAGGCCGTTGCGCACCTTCCGGCGGTCGAAGGCGAAGCTCACCAAGAATATTGCGAAGAAGACACCCGCCGGCACGAAGAAGAGCGCGGTGGGGACCTGGTAGTCGTCGTGCACGGCGGAAGCGTAACCGATGGTGGTTTGGACCGCGGCCGCACATTTCCGCAGACCCGGCATCGCGAGCACTTCGGCCTGCTACAGCGGTCCAAAGTACTCACGAGCGTTTTAGAGCCAGCCGCCGAGTTTCGGAAGTTCTCCGCCTTCGGCCTTGAGATCGCCCGAGCCTCGGCCGGACAGCCAGCGGGCGAGGTCCACAGTGGATCCGCGCACCACGTGCGGGGTCTCGCCGTCGATGTCCACCCGGTACTCGGCGTCCCGGTCGTCCGGGCGGAGCAGCAGAGCCGGGCCCTGGGCCTTGCGCTGCCACAGGGCGGTTATGTCGGTCACCAGGGCGTCGAGGAAGTCCGGCGGTGCGGAACCGAATTCCTCTTAGCAGAAAGCTGCAAGGCCTCGGCCTAACGGGGTGCTGGGCGGGGGGCAGAGCCAGAGGAATCCACGGCCGACTCCCCGCGCCTCGCCAGAACGACGGTTTCAATTGAAACCGCGATCCCGGCGGGTCACAGGTCGGGGAGGGATTCGAGGTCGATCTCGGCGCGGGCGACAGCGGCGCGCATCTCCCGCACCAGCACCGGGATCCGCTTGGGGGCGAAGCGCGCCGCGGGGGCAGCGATCGACAGTGCCCCGACGGGTTCGCCGGAGCCGTCGTGGACGCACATGCCGACCGCCGCCACGCCGTCTTCGGTCCGCTCGCGGTTGAGGGCGTAGCCGGTCTCGCGGGCCGCCTTGAGCTCGCGCAGCAACGTCTTCCACTCCCGCTCCGGGAGTTGCCGGTCCGGCTCGCCCGGCCGGTAGAGCTGCTCCAGCTGGGCCCGCTCCAGCTCCGCCAGCAGCGCTTTCCCGCCCGAGGACAGGTGCGCGGGCAGGATGGTGCCGCGCCGGTCGCCGACGTGCAGAACCTGAGTCGACTCGACACTGGCAAGGAACCGGGTCTGAGTTCCCACCCGGACCATCAGGTTCACCGTCTCCTGCACCCGCTCGCACAGCGCGTCCATGTGCGGGTGGAGCGCCTTGCGCAGCTGCTGGTTCGGGTGGCCGGCCACCTGGTTCGCGGCCAGCGCCGGGCCCGGCACGTAGGTGCGCCGGTCGTCCTGGATCGCGAAGTCCCGGTACACCAGCATCGACAGCAGGCGGTGCGCGGTGGAGCGGGCGATGCCGAGCTCCTCGGCCGCCTCGCTGACCCGCAGGCCGCCCTGGTCGCGCAGCATCTGCAGGAGCAGCAGCGCGTTGTCGACGGACGTCAGCGCGTAGGACGGTTTGTTCTTCATTCTGGAATTGTATTCTTCTGAAGCGAACATCGTCCTGCGACTGTGCGAGCCGGGCCCGTGTGCACTTTGTGTCGCCATAGCAGCAAAAGTACGCACGGGGGACTGCCGGTGCGATCCACTTCGGAGCTCCGGATCACTCCTTCTTCTTGTCGTCCTCGTCGATGATCTCGGCGTCGACCACGTCCTCTTCCGCCTGCTTCGCCTCGCCGTCTCCGGCCGCCGCCTGCTGGTGTCCGTAGATGGCCTGGCCGATGGCCTGCGACGTCGCCGCGAGGTGGTCGACCGCCGTGCGGATCTTGTCGACGTCGTCGCCCTTGAGGGCCTCGTTGACTTCCTTGATCGCGTCCTGCACCTGCGTCCGGGTGTCGGCCGGGATCTTGTCGGCGTTGTCGGTGAGGACCTTCTCCGTCTGGTAGACCAGCGTTTCCGCCTGGTTGCGGGTCTCGGCCTCGTCGCGGCGCTTGCGGTCCTCCTCGGCGTGCGCCTCGGCATCCTTGACCATCCGGTCGATGTCGTCCTTCGGCAGCGCCGAGCCGCCGCTGATCTTGATGGACTGCTGCCGGCCGGTGCCGAGGTCCTTGGCGTTGACGTGCACGATGCCGTTGGCGTCGATGTCGAAGGTGACCTCGATCTGCGGCATGCCGCGCGGCGCCGGTGGCAGGCCGGTCAGCTCGAACATGCCGAGCTTCTTGTTGTGCGCGGCCATCTCCCGCTCGCCCTGGAAGACCTGGATCATCACCGACGGCTGGTTGTCCTCGGCGGTGGTGAAGGTCTCCGAGCGCTTGGTCGGGATCGTGGTGTTGCGCTCGATCAGCTTGGTCATGATGCCGCCCTTGGTCTCGATGCCCAGGGACAACGGCGTCACGTCGAGCAGCAGGACGTCCTTGACCTCACCGCGCAGCACGCCGGCCTGCAGGGCGGCGCCGACGGCGACGACCTCGTCCGGGTTGACGCCCTTGTTCGGCTCCTTGCCGTCGGTGAGCTCGCGGACCAGGTCGGTCACGGCGGGCATCCGCGTCGCCCCGCCCACCAGCACCACGTGGTTGATGTCGCCGACCTTGATCCCGGCGTCGCGGATCGCGTTGTTGAACGGCTTTCGGCAGCGCTCCAGCAGGTCGGAGGTGATGCGCTCGAACTCGGCGCGGGAGAGCGTCTCGTCCAGGAACAGCGGGTTCTTGTCCGCGTCGACCGTGATGTACGGCAGGTTGATGCTGGTCTGCGACGAGCTGGAGAGCTCGATCTTGGCCTTCTCGGCGGCTTCCTTGATCCGCTGCATGGCCATCCGGTCCTTGTTCAGGTCGATGCCCGAGGAGGCCCGGAACCGGTCCACCAGCCACTCGACGACCCGCTCGTCCCAGTCGTCACCGCCGAGGTGGGTGTCGCCGGAGGTGGCCTTGACCTCGACCAGCCCCTCGCCCACTTCCAGCAGCGAGACGTCGAAGGTGCCGCCACCGAGGTCGAACACCAGGATGGTCTGCTCCTTCTCGCCCTTCTCCAGGCCGTAGGCCAGCGCCGCCGCGGTCGGCTCGTTGATGATCCGCAGCACGTTCAGCCCCGCGATCTGGCCCGCTTCCTTGGTCGTCTGCCGCTGCGAGTCGTCGAAGTACGCGGGCACCGTCACCACCGCGTCGAGGACGTCCTCGCCGAGGTAGGACTCCGCGTCCCGCTTGAGCTTCATCAGCACGCGGGCGCTGATCTCCTGCGGCGTGTAGGCCTTGTCGTCGATCCGCACCGACCAGTCGGTGCCCATGTGCCGCTTGACCGACCGGATGGTGCGGTCCACGTTGGTGACCGCCTGGTTCTTCGCGGGCTGCCCCACCAGCAGTTCGCCGTTCTTCGCGAAGGCCACCACCGACGGCGTGGTCCGCGAGCCCTCGGAGTTGGCGACGACCGTCGGTTCGCCGCCCTCCAGCACGGCCACCACCGAGTTCGTCGTCCCCAGGTCGATTCCAACCGCGCGCCCCATCACGCCCTCCCCTCCCACCCGCCGGCAGGCGGGTCCTGCGAGGCCGACACCCTCAGTATGGGAACCCCCCACGACCGCGTCCACCTGGGCAAAGACCGCCCGAGCCGCACAGGCCCGGGTGACTGCGCTCGGTGACCAGCACCAGCGTGCCGGCCACCGACGAGCGGGGCCGCCCGGCGTGCGCGGCCGTGCCGCGCACGCCGGCTCGTGGTGACCGGTGGGGCGAGGACAACGTTGTCGCCCTGATCACCACCGCCGGACTGGCGCGCGGCCCCGTCGCTCAGCCGGATGTCTCCAGGTCGACCAGCACCGCGTTGGTATCCCGCCAGAACCCGCCGTGTTCCGGCGGCGTTGAGCGGGGCATGAACTTCGGCGCGCGCTGAACGCTCTCGAGTTCAGCGCTGCCGTCGACGGGTCGCCAGCAGCGCTCCCGCAGCTCGTACTCCCACGACACCAGCCACACCGCCATGACCCGTCCGCCGGTGAGCAGGTCGTCGGGTGGCCGGGCGGAATGGTGGTCTTCGTGCAGCACTCCGGTGAGCGTGATCTCCGCAGGCAGCGGCTCCGGCACCGATACGAACACGCTGACGCCACCGGCTCTCGCCACGGAGGGCACGGTGCTCCCGGTCGTTCTCGCTCTTGGGCCTTCCGGCACCGGGCGGCGTTCCAGCCCTGCCCGGAGCGCCATGTCGGTCGGGATCGCCGATGCGGACCACTGACTCCACTCCAGCCGCCAGGACACTTCATCGCCGACCGCGGGAGGCGTTCCGCAGCACTCGATCTGCCAGCCGTCCAGCAGGACGGGCACGGTCAGCCGGTGCCGCGCTTCGGCGGCGCTCACCGCGCCGAGGTGAATCCGATCTTCAACATGCCCCGATCGTACCGCCGGCCGCGGCCGGTCGGCTGCGGGTGACGATCCCGCGGCGGCGGGCTCGGCGGTCGATCCACCACGTGTAGACCACGGTCAGGGCCATGGTCGGCAGGACGTCCCACACCGAGTAGCTGCCGCTCTGGTCGAGGCTGGGCACGCCCTGGGTGCCGGCGAACACGGCGAAGGCGGCGTTGTTCACCACGTGCAGCGCGATCGCCGCCTCCAGGCCGCCGGTGCGGATGGTCAGCCAGCACATGGCCATTGCGAAGACGAAGAGGTCGGCGACCACCAGCGGCTCGGTGTAGTCGTGCAACGCCACGAACAGCACCGAGGTGACCACCGCCCCCGGCCACGGGGTGCGGGTCCAGGAGGCGAACGTCTGCACCAGCCAGCCGCGGCATAGGTACTCCTCGGCGGCGGCCTGCAACGGCACGAGGGTCACGGCGATCGCGAGCACCGCCAGGAACGTCGGCCAGCCCGGCCACGCCGCCACGTCCACGCCCTGCCCCCGGGCGAGGTCGACGACGGCGATGAGGACGAAGCCCAGCACCGCCCATCCCCCGCAGTCGAGCAGCCACCGCCAGCGCAGTCGTCCCTCCACACTGGACACCGTGCCGACCGGGCGGCGCTGCGCCCACCGCGCCGTCAGCAGGACGGCGGGCAGGAGGACGGCGATGCTGGCGAAGGCGAACGCGAATTCCCACAGCGGGGCGGAGAAGCCCAACTCGGCGTCCAGCCCGATGCCCACCAGCACCGCCAGTCCCATGCCGACGGCGCTGATCACCAGCAGGAACACCACCGCGAGCGCGATCAGCAGCAGGATCCCGACCAACGGCCGCCACCAGCGGTGCGCCGGCGTGCGCGCGAGCAGGTGGTACGGCGTGCCGTGGGCATCGACGGCCGATTCCCGCTGAAGACTCATGTTCGTCCCTTCCAGGTGATTCGTCGCGTTGGAGCCTAGGGAGCCGCCCGCCGCCGTAGCGCGTGCCACCCGCCCAGACCTCGTGGCCGATCGGCCATGATCTGCGGGCCGGTCGGCACTGCCCGGCGGGCCGGGTGTTGACCGACAATGGATCGGTCGACGGCCGATCGTCCGAGGTGAGGTATTCGCGGGTGTCTCCGCTGGTTGAAAAGGCGCGGGCAGCCGCCGCCCAAGAAGCGCGAGCCGTGCGCGCGGCGCCACGTCAGGTGGTGGCCGGCGAGCTGGCGGCCTTCCTCGTGGTGCTGGGCATCGGGTTCGTGCCGAGCCCGGCTTCGCTGCTGCCGTCGAGCCACTTCGCCGTCACCGCCGCGACGGCGTGCTGGTCGGCGCTGCTGGTTCCGGCCCGCAGGAGATGGCCGGTAGTGACGCTGCTGGCCACGGCTCCGGTGTTCGCCAGCGACAACATCTGGGCGGCGGCGACGCTGCCCTTCGTCACGTTCTCGGTGGCGCGGCGCATCACGCCCGCCCGGCGCCTGTGACTGGCGGTGCTGGCGACCGCCGTCGTGGACCTCCTGCTCTCGGTCGTCCGCGAGTGGAACGCCCCGGGCGGCCTCGGCGAGACCCTCGCCGGTTTCGCGCTGACGGTCGCGTTCCTGCTGCTGCTCCCGGCGCTGTCCGGCGGCGTCCTCGGCCGGCGCCAGCCGCTCGTCCGGCTTCTCCGGGAACGCAACCAGTACCTGGAGCGGGCACAGGAGCTCACCGCCGAGAAGGCTCGCCTGAAGGAACGCGCGCACATCGCCACCGAGATGCACGACATGCTCGGGCACCGGCTCAGCCTGATCTCGATGCACGCCGGGGCGCTGGAGATCACCGCGGCCAAGGACGCGCCACGCTTCAGCGGTCAGGCCGAGCTCCTGCGCACCACGGCCGCGACGGCCATGGCCGAACTGCGCGAGATCCTGGGAGTCCTCAACGACACCCAGGGCTCGCCGCCCGAAACCGTCGGCGAGCACAGTGGAACCCGCGCCGACATCACCGATCTCGTGGCCGAATCCCGCCGCGCCGGCATCGCCGTGGAGCTGGTGTGGTCGGGGGCGGACGTCGACGACGCCGATGTTCGAGCCCGCCACGGCGTGCACCGCGTGGTGCGGGAGGGGCTGACCAACGTGCACGAGCACGCCCCCACCGCGCCCGCCAGGGTCGAGGTCGCCCACGAGGCCGACCGCATCCGGGTGCGCGTGATCAACGGCGCAGCGCACGGCGCACACCGCCCCTCGGGCACCCGGCGCGGGCTGGTCGGCCTGGAAGAGCGGATCGAGCTGCTCCGCGGCGCGTTCTCCGCCGGCCCCACGCCCGAGGGCGGCTTCCAGATCTCGGCCGAACTCGCCGCACACCCGGCCGTGCCCGCTCCGGCCGCCAACCGCCCGCTCCCGGAGGTGCGGGAACCGCTCGACGCCGAGGTGCTCACGCTGCCCCGCGCGGTGGGCGCCGGGTGCCTGGGGTTGCTGGCGGTCGTGCCCGTCGCCACCGGCTTGATCATGCTGATCATCCTGCTCGCCATAGAATGACCAGGTGATCCGGACCCTCATCGCCGACGACGAAACGCTCATGCGAGCGGGTATCCGCCTCATCCTGGCGAACGCCGAAGACGTCGAGGTGGTGGCCGAGGTGGCGGACGGGCGCGCCGCCGTCCGCGCGTGCCGCGAGCACGAGGTCGACGTCGCCATGCTGGACGTGCAAATGCCCGACGGCGACGGGATCACCGCGGTCGCCGACATCGCCCGCGAATCGCCGCGCACCAACGTGGCCATGCTCACCGCGTTCGGCGACGACCACAGCGTCGCCCAGGCCCTCCGGGCGGGAGCCGTCGGATTCCTGCTCAAGGACACCGGGCCGACCGAGCTCATCCGGGCCGTGCGGGTGGCCGCGACCGGCGAGTCGATCCTGGCGCCGCAGATCACCCGTCGGCTCATCGAACGCCACCTGCTGTCCGGCGACGACGGCGCGGAGGCGGCCAAGCGCCGCATCGACCAGCTCACCGACACCGAACGGGACGTGCTCCGGCTGGTCTCGGCGGGACTGTCGAACGCGGAGATCGCCCAACGCCTGCACATGGGCACGGGCACGGCGAAGGCGCACATCAGCCGGATCCTCACCAAGCTCGACTGCGCGAACCGGGTACAGGCCGCCATCCTGGCCCACGACGCCGGTCTCCAGCCCGGCTGAAACCGGGAGATTTGATCCTCCAGCGACTGGAGACCCTACGGTCCCGGACCATGAAGATCGTTGTTCATGACACGGCGTCCGCCATGCTCGACCTCCTCCGGCGACCGCAGGCGGAGCGGCGCGACGCCCTGCGGGAGATACTCAGGCCGCTGGAGCCGGCGATGTCCGTGATGGGGGATGTGGACCTGGTCCAGATGTACGAAATGGGCGGCAGCGGCTTCCGGCTCGACTGCGAGGACCCGCGATACGTGCCCGCGCTGCGCCGTATGCAGGAAGCCGAGGTGTGGCGCCGGATCGAGGAATCTCTCATCGCCGCGTGGGAGCGGATCAGCGGCGCGGTGCCCGGCATCGGGCACGCCGACACCGTGCACGTCGTCGTGGTGCTCGGCAATCCCGATGACGAGCAGCTGATGGCGCGCAGTGCCGGGTACTTCGGCCTGGGCGGGTTCCCGGGTGCGATCCAGCTGTTCATGTGGCCCACCGAGACGAGCCTGGCGAAGATCGACCACGCCGCCGCGCACGAGCTGCACCACAACGTGCGCTACGCGAACGTCGTCTGGAACCCCGCTGCCGTCACGGTCGGGGAACAGGTCGTCGCGGAGGGCCTGGCCGAGGCGTTCGTACGCGAGCTGTCCGGCGAGCAGGCCATGGGCCCGTGGTCCCAAGGACTGACCGGAGCGGAACTGGACTCGGCGTACCGGAAGATCGCGTCCGGGATCGACGTGGCGGGGATGCAGAACCTGCCCCCGTACGTCTTCGGCGACGCGACGGCCCAGCGCATGGGACTGCAACCGGTGGGGCTACCGGACTTCGCGGGCTACGCGGCGGGCCTGCGCATCGTCGACGCGCACCTGACGGCCTCCGGCCTTACGGCGGCCGAGAGCACGGCCCTCTCGGCCCGCGAGGTCCTCACCAACGCAGGCATACAGACCAACGCCTGACCACGATGGCTCCGACCGGCCCGTGACTCGTGCGCACTTTGGACTGCTATAGCGATCCAAAGTGCGCACGAGCCTGTTACGGCCCAGCAGCCGGCGGCTGTACAGGCCAGCCGATGCGATCTGGCCGGTTGCACCTGATCGTGCGCACTTTGGGTTGTCATGAACGCCTGATGTGCTCACGGATGTATCTGTTCGGTAGGTCCGCGCCTCTGTAACGGTGTGTCCGTTCGAATCCGAGAATCCGATCAGGCGGATTGGGAGTTGCTGAGGCGTCAGCAGCACGCCGTGTTCACGCGCAAGCAGCTACGGAAATTCGGCGTCAGCTACTCGACGATCCAAGCGAACCTCGATGCTCGGCGGTGGCAGCGCGTCCACCGCGGGGTGATCGCACTGTTCACCGGCCCGCTCTCACGAGACGCTCGAATCAGCGCCGCGCTGCTCTACGCCGACCTCCCGGCTGCGCTCAGCCACCGAACCGCCGCGCAGGAATGGGGCTGGCTACCGGCAGATGAGGAGCCCGTCCACGTCACGGTTCCGTATGGGACTTCGGCTGTGCCGCAGGAAGGTGTTGTGGTGCACCGCAGTCGAGCCTTTCGGCACATCGTCGTGTCCCACGCGCCGCCTCGAACTTCTCGGGCGGACACCGTGATCGACCTGGCCGCTGCCGAATCCGATGAGGCGGCGGCCGAGCGAACCCTGCTGACCACCGCCTCCGCGAACCGGGTCGGCGCCGACGAGATCCGTGCCCAGTTGATCGCCAGACCGCCATTCCGCTACCGCGCTGCGCTTGATCGAGCAGTTCGCCTGCTTGCCGAAGGTCTCACCTCGATGCTGGAAACCCGTTACTTTCTCGACGTCGAGCGCGCACACGGGATTCCTCGCGCGCGCCGCCAGGTACCGGTCAACGCATTCGGCCGGAAACTCCTGGAGGACTGCAGCTACGAGGACATCGGGGTGCCGCTGATCGTCCGGTTGGACGGGCGCGCGTACCACGGCGATGCCGAAACGGCGTTCCGGGACCGCAGGCGAGACAACGCCGCCGAGCTCAGCGGAACGCCTCGGCTGGTGTACGGCTGGCAGGACGTCGACCGCACCCCGTGTTCGGTGGCACACGAGGTCATGACCGTGCTTCGCAGAGAGGGGTGGCAAGGCCCTACGAGGAGGTGCCGAAGGTGCCTGGGCTCGTGAGTAGTTTGGATCGCTATAGCGGTCCAAACTACTCACGAGCCACTACGGCAGGTTTTCCAGGCGGGGCACCAGGTCTGCTGGGGCGGGCATGGCCTGGATCTCCTCGCGGACCTCGGTTGCCGCTTCCTTCATCGCTCCGTCGGTGATCAAGCGGGTCAGGTCCGCCGCCGTGATCCGCTTTGCCGGTAGCGCGAGACCCGCTCCTCGCTCCGCCACCCGTTCCGCGTTGAACTTCCGGTCGCCGGGGCCGGGCGTGACCAGTTGTGGAAGGCCCGTTGCGAAGGCCCCGAAGATGCTGCCCGCGCCGCCGTGGTGCACCACCGCCGTACACGTCGGCAGGATCGCGTTGATCGGAACCCAGTCGACCGTGCGGACGTTCTCCGGCATGGCGCTGCTCGCGGTTTTGGCGTCTGGGCGGACCAGCACGATCTCCGCGTCAACTTCGGAGGCTGCGGCGACGACTGCTGGCATCGGGCTAGCTCCCGGTCCGTTCACCGTGCTGCGACTGACCAGGATTCGGGGCCGCTCGGGGGTTTCGGCCAGCCAGTCCGGCACCTCGCCCTCGCCGCTGAACGGCTCGCACCGCATCGGCAGGCCGTCGCGGGCGCCGACGACGCTCGGCGGCGCGATGGTCAACGTCGCCGCGGCAGGCGGTAGCGCCGCCACACCATGGCGGGCCAATGGCGCGGCCATCCTGGTGGCGCCGAACACTTCCGGGCCGTCGAACAGCGCATTCTCGTGCAGCACCGCCGGAATTCCCCGGCGCGCCGCGGCCAACGCCCCGGCGGCGGCGAGGGGTTCGTGGATGACGAGATCCGGCTTCCACCGGTCGGCGAGCGCCACCACCCCGTCCGCGATCCGGTCGTTCACCGCGCCGAAAAGCCGGGACACGGTGCGGAGCCCGCCGTCCCCGGCGAGTTCGGCGCGGGCCAGCAGCGGGTGCCGCAGCATGATCCGCCGGGCGATCCGGCCGAACTCGAAGCCCGGCGCGACATCCTCGATCTCGATCCCGCCGTTCCTGGCGTTGAGGCCGTCTTCGGCGGTCGCGGCCAGCACGTCGTGCCCGGCGTCGCGCAGGGCCTGCGCCAACGGGAGCAGCGGCAACAGATGCCCTAGCAACGGGGCCGAAACCACGAGGATCCGCATACCGGGAGACCATACTCGGACCGTGAGTACTTTCTGTTGCTGTGGCGACACAAAGTGCTCACGGGTGGTCGTCATTGGTCGAACGGGGGTGGTGGTGCTACCGGGTCCGGGACCGGGGCTCGGGGGGCGTTCTGGGAGCCTCGGACGCTGATCACGCTGCCCGGGGGTTCCGCGCAGTGCAGGTCTTCGTTCGTCGGGCCCGGCGCCGTTTCGCTTCCCGGGCGTCGGGGCGTGCCCTCGTAGCCCCTGGTGCAGGCGATCGGGTTGAAGAAGTTCAGCACCAGGCCGAGGTGTCCCGTGCCGTCCGGCGACAGCGTGTGGGAGAACGCCGAGATCACCGGCAGCGCCACCAGCATCTGCTCCATCGCCGGGCCGCGCACGTCGGTGATCCGCATCGTGGTCAGCATGTTCGCCACCACCACGCCGAAATCCGTGGCCGCGCTGCGCAGCAGCGCGTCGACCTCCTGGCTCGCCGCCGGCGCGCCGTTGATGATCCGCCGCAGGTCCGGGTCGGACTCCTTCAGCCGCCCGGAGATCTCCCGCAGCCCGCTGCTGAACGACACGATCTGCTCCGACTGCTGCTGCTGGGTGCGCAGCACCACGTCGCTGTTGGCCAGCAGCCCGGTGGTCTGCGGGAGGTGCTGGTCGGCGGCGGCCGTCACCGAACTCGTCGCGTCCAGCATGCGCTGCAGGTGACCGCCGGTGCCGTCGAACGCCGTGCCGACCTCGTCGACGACCGTGCGCAGGTCGTCGACCGGGACGCTGCCGACCAGCCGGTCCAGGTCGACCAGCAGCGACTCCGGCGCCGGCGGCAACTCGGTGCGCTCCTGCTCGATCACCGATCCCGACGCCAGGTACGGGCCGCCGTCGCGCTCCGGGCGCAGGTCGAGGTACTGCTCCCCCACCGCCGACCGGTTGGCCACCGCCACCCGGGCGCCCGCCGGAATCGGCGGCGCGGCGTCGTCGATGTGCATGTCGACGTCGATGCCCGCGTCGGTGAGCCGCATCTCGGTGACCCGGCCGACCGCGACGCCGCGGTAGGTCACCTCGGAGTTGGTAAACAGCCCGCCCGAGTCCGCCATCCGCACCGTCACGGTGTAGCCGCTGCCGCCGAAGTAGCGGTCCAGCCCGGCGTACTGCCCGCCCGCGTAGCCGATGCCCACGACCGCCAGCACCAGGAACAGCCCCAGCCGGATCTTGGTCTTCCGCGCGAACATCAGCGTCCTCCCAACTGGATCGGGGCCGGGCCCGACTGCGGCGCCGGGATCGGCAGCGGCGGCAGGGCCGGTGCCGGCGGTGGCGGCCGCAGTCCCGGCTGGCCCGCGTCGCTGAGGCCGGGGATCGGGATCAGCGGGCCGGAGGAGCGGGTGAGGTTCTCCATGATCGTGCTCAGGTCCAAGTCGAACCGCACGTCCGCGTTGACGAAGTCGCCCTTGAGCGGCTTCATCACGTACTCCGGGAACGGGTAGGTCGCCAGGTAGGCGATGGCGTCCGGCAGCGCGTCGCCGGTCTCGGCGAGCTTCTGCAGCGTGGGCGCCAACGCGTGCAGGTCGGCGACCATGTCGTCCTTGCTGCGGTTGACGGTCTGCACCGCCACGCCGGAGAGCTGGTCCAGCGACTGCAGCATGGTGACGAGCTGGCCGCGCTGCTCCTCCAGGGTCCGCAGGCCGGGGCCCAAGCCGTCGATCGAGCCCGCGATCTGGTCGGTCTGCCCGCGCAGAGTCGACGAGAGCCGGTTGAGGCCGTCGATGGCGCGGGTGATGTTCTCCTTCTGCCCGTCCAGCCGGGTGACCGTTTCGTTGAGATTTCCCAGCAGCGAACGGATTTCCGCCTCGTTGCCGGTGAACGCGCCGTTGAGCTCGCGCACGATGTCCTGCAGCTGCGCCACGCCGCCGCCGTTGAGCAGCATCGACAGCGCGCCCAGCACCTCTTCGACCTGCGGGTTGCGGTTGGTGCGTTCCAGCGGGATCACCGCGCCGTCGGCCAGCGCACCCTCGGCCGCGCCGGCGGGTGCCGCGAGCTCGACGAACTTCTCCCCCAGCAGGCTCGATTGCCGCAGCTGGGCGTCGGCGTTGGCCGGCAGCCGGACGTCGCCGTTGACCGACATGTGCACCAGCGCGGTTGTGTTGTCGGAGCTCAGCTCGATCCGCTCCACCCGCCCGACCGCGACGTCGTTGACCTTCACGCTGGACTGCGGCACCAGGTCGAGGACGTCGGCGAAGTGCGCGGTCACCCGGTACGGGTTCGAGCCCAGCTCCGCGCCGCCGGGCAGCGGGGCGTTGTAGAGCCCGGTGAATCCCGCTGTGCCGCAGCCGGAAACCAGCAGAGCCGCCAGCAGCACCGGCGCGAACCGCTTCATCGGGGGCCTCCTTGCTGGGCGGCGTCCACCAGCGGCAGCGGCGGGAGTTCGCCCTGCTGCAGGTGGTGCATGGTTTCGCCGATCGACGGCAGCTGCAGCTTGCCGTCCAGGTACGGCGCGAGCTTGTCGCAGGCGTCCTTGAGGCCCTGCGGCACCGGCTCGGGCATGCTGTGCTGGAGCAGCTTGCATACCATCAGCACCGGCGGGTGGGTGAGCTCGTTGAGGTGGCCGCGGACCGTGACGCTGCCGGAGGCCGCGTCGTAGGAGTTGATGAAGTTCGTCGCGCCCAGCGGTGCGACGTCGAGCACCTCCGACAGCGCCTGGCGCTGGTCCACCAGCTGCTGCGTCACGCCGGTCAGGTTGTCCACGTTGGACGCCATGAGTTCCCGGTTGTCGCGGATGAACCGGGAGACGTCGTCGAGCGCGACGGCCAGCGAGCTCAGCGCGGCGCCCATCTGCTGCTGCTCGCCGGCCAGGAATCCGGTGACGTCGTCGACCCGCCCGTAGAACTCCTGGATCTGCCGGTCGCTGGCGGCGAGCGTCGCGGTGAAGGTGTTCAGGTTGTCGACCGTGGCGAACAGGTCGCCCTGGTTCTCCTGCAGGGTGCCGGCGAGGTCGCCGAGCTGCTTCACCGTGGCGTTGAGGTCCTTGCCGTTGCCCTCCAGCGCGGCGGCCGAGGTGGACAGCACCTCGGACAGCGCTCCGGTGCTGTTCGCGCCGTCCGGGCCGAGGGCCTGCGCGAGCGCGTTGGCGCTGCGGTAGAGGTCGTCGAGCTCGGCGGGCGTCGCGGTGCGGTCCTTGGCCAGCACCGCGCCCGAAACCAGTTCCGCGCCGCCGGAATAGGCCGGGGTGAGCTGCACGTACCGGTCGCTGACCAGGCTCGGCGCGACCACCACGGCCTTCACGTCGGCCGGGATCTGCACGTCGTCGTCGACGTGCATGTCCACCCGCACCACGTCGCCCTGCGGCACGACGCCGTCGATCCTGCCCACCTCGACGCCCAGCACCCGCACGGTGGATCCGGCGTAGACCCCGACGGTGCGGTCGAAGTACGCGGTGATCTGCTTGCCGGGATCGGTGAACAGCCACCACAATCCCGCGCTGACGAGCAGCGCCAGCGCGCATCCGATTCCGACCACTTTGGACATCAGCCACCTCCGACGGGCCGGGTCGGCACCGGGATCTCGCAGGACGTCGTGTTCGTCTGCAGCGGCCCGGCGTTGATCGCGGGCGGGAACAGACCGCACAGGTAGCCGTCGAACCACCGGCCGTTGCCCACCGTGTTGTTGAAGCCGCGCACGTAGGGCGCCATCGCCGCCACGACGCGGCCCAGGTCGTCCTGGTTGCGCTGCAGCATCTCGGTCAGCTGGTTGAGCTCCTCCAGCGTCGGCCGCAGCTGCTGCTGGTTGTCGGCGACCAGGCCGCGCAGTTCGTCGGAGAGCCGCTGGGTTCCGATCAGCAGCGCCGAAATCGCTTCCCGGCGGTGCTGCAACTCGGTCAGCAGCACGTTCCCGTCCGAGATGAGCCGCTGCACCTGATCGTCGCGGTCCGCGACGATCTTGCTCACGCCGCTGGTGTTGCGCAGCAGATCGGTGAGCTGCTGGTCGCGCGAGGCGATGGTCTGCGACAGCTGTGAGAGTCCGTCGATGGCCTGGCCCATGTGCTGCGGCGCGCCGCGGAAGGTGTCCGCCAGGACGCGGAAGCTCTGCGCGAGCTGCTGGGTGTCGACCTGGTCGGCGGTGCGGGTGAGCTGGTCGAGCGCGTCCGGGATGTCGAACGGCGCGGCGGTCCGCTCGACCGGGATCGGCTCCGCGAGCTCCTCGGCGCCTTCCGGTTGCAGCGCCAGGTACTTCTCGCCGAGCAGCGTCTTGATCTCGATGCTGGCCCGGCTGCGGTCGCCGATCTGCGCGCCGTCGACGCGGAACGCCACCAGGACCCGGTTGCCCGCCAGCGAGACGTCGGTGACCTCGCCGGACTTGACCCCGGCGATCTGCACGTCGTTGCCCGCCGCGAGCCCGGCCGACTCGGAGAAGTAGGCCTCGTAGGTGGTGCCGCCGCCGATCACCGGCAGGTCCTTGGCGAAGAACGCGCCCAGCGTGGCGCAGGTGATGAGCACGACGGCGACCAGGCCGACGACGGCCTGGTTCCGCTCCCGCAACGGCTTCATGACGGCTTGCACCTCTCCGGCATCTCCGAGGCCGGCAGCGGCAGGATCGGGATCGAGATGTTGAGCTTGGAGATCCCGACCGTGCCCGAGATCCGGCACAGGTAGAAGTTGAACCAGCTGCCGTAGCTGACGGTCCTGGTCAGCGCGTTGAGCCGCTCCGGGATGTTCTGCAGGTCGGCCTCCAGCTTCGGCTGCTCGGCGTTGAGGATGCCGGCGACCCGGTTCAGCTCGCCGATGCTGCTCTGCAGCGGCGGCCGCGCCTCCTCCAGCATTCCGGCGGTGGTGTTGGAGAGCTCGCCGAGCGCGGCGACGGCCTCCCCCACCGGCTTCCGCTGCTCGGCGAATCCGCTGGTCAGCTGCTGCATCGAGGTGATCAGCTCGCCCAGCTGCGGGCCGCGCGCGTTGACGGTGGTCAGCACGGCGTTGAGGTTGTCGATGACCTGGCCGATCACCTCGTCCTTGCGGGCGATGGTGGACGTCAGCGACGCGGTGTGGGCGAGCAGGCTGTCCACCGTGCCCGCCTCGCCCTGCAGCACCTGGACGATCTCGCCCGAGAGCTGGTTGACGTCCTGCGGCGAAAGCGCCTGGAACAGCGGCTTGAATCCGTTGAACAGCGCGGTGAGGTTCAGCGCCGGGTGGGTCCGCTCCAGCGGGATCTCGCCGCCCGGCGGCAGCACGTCCGCCGGATCGCGCAGCGCCGCGTCCAGCGCCAGGTAGCGCTGGCCGGCGAGGTTGCGGAACTTCACGGTCGCGGCGGCGTCGCGCGGGAGGCGCCGGCCGGCGTCGAGGTCGAAGCGGATCAGGGCGTGCTTGCCGTCGACGACCTCCAGCCCGGTCACCCGGCCCACCTTCACGCCCGCCATCCGCACGTCGTCGCCGACGTCCAGGCCGGAGGCGTCGGCGAACCGCGCGTGGTAGGAGTCGGCGGAGCCGGAGGTGGAGGCCGCGATGGTCATCGCGAGCACCCCGGTGAGCGTGATCGTGACCGCCGCGAAGATCAGCAGCTTGACCAGCGGCGCGGCTATCGACCTCATCGCACCGTCACCTCCGCGCCGCGGTACACCGGGCCGACCAGCAGCCCGCTCCAGTCCGGCACATCCGAGCGCGGCACGCCCATCTGCGGCGCCAGCAGCGTCGACAGCAGGTCCCGCTCGGCGGGCGTGTTCGCCACCGACTGCGACGTGGTGGACGCCGGTTTCTGCTTCCACGGGAACACTTCGTCGCGGTCGCGCGGGGGCTCCGGGAATACGGAACCGTCCTGCACCGGCCCGCCCGGCGGGTACTGCGGGAAGGTGTCCGGCGCCTCGACCCACGGGTAGCAGCGCGGCCCGCGCTGGTCCAGGTACTTCGGCGTGTCCACGCCCGGCAGGTACTTGCCGCGGCTGCCGGTGATCTCGATGGTGAACTTGGCGATCTCGGGGTTCTCGGTGCCCTTGCCGAAGGACCGCTCGGCGTTCGGGATCGAGTCCGCGAACTGCTTGAGCATGCAGGGGTACTCCGGGGCGTATTCGGCGAGGAGTTCCAATGTGGACCTCGATGTGCCGGTGAGGTTGATCAGGTTGTCCTTGTTCAGCGCCAGGAACCGGTTCAGGTCGTTCGCGCTGCCGGTGACGGTGCCCAGCATGGTGTTCAGCGCCTGCCGCTGCTCGGCGATGGTCTTGCTGGTGGTGGTCAGGTCGGCCAGCGCCTGCGTGAGGTCGGGCGCGGCCTCGGCGTAGGTGTCGGCCACGTCGTCGATGCGCGCGATGACCGACTCCAGCTTCGGCAGCGACGGGTTCAGCCGCTCCAGGTAGCCGTCCAGTTGCACGAGCGTGTCGCCGAGCTGCTCGCCGCGGCCGTCCAGCGCCTGCGACACAGCGGTCAGCGTCGTCGAGAGCTTTTCCGGCTGCACCGCTTGCAGAACCGGCAGCAGGTCGCCGAGCACCTTCTCGATCTCGATCGCCGATCCGCTGCGGTCCTGCGGGATGACGTCGCCGGAGGCCAGCGCCCGCGAGCCCGCGTTCTCCGGGATGTGCAGGGAGACGTAGCGCTCCCCGAACAGCGTCTTGGGCAGCAGCCGCGCCGACGCGCTCGCCGGGATCAGCTCCGCCTGGTCCGGCCGCAGCGCCAGGTCGAGCACCGCGTGGTCGCCCTCGGCGCGAACGCCGCGCACCTCGCCGACCACCACGCCGCGCGCCTTGACGTCCGCGCCCACCCGCATCTGGTTGCCGATCCGGTCGGTTTCGAGGCTGACCGCCACGACCGGCGTGAACGCCTTACGGTACATGGCGATCGTGCCCGCGACGAACATCCCGGCCGCGACCAGGAACACCACTCCGAGCGCCTGGTAGCGGCGCCTGCTCCGCCGGCCCCTCATCCCGAGATCCGAACCGTCGTGGTGGAGCCCCAGATGGCCAGGCTGAGGAAGAAGTCCAGCACCGCGACCAGCACGATCGAGGTGCGCACCGCGCGTCCCACCGCGACGCCGACACCCGCCGGGCCGCCGCGCGCGGTGTAGCCGTAGTAGCAGTGCGTCAGGATCACCGCGACGCTGAACACGATCACCTTGCCGAAGGACCACAGGACGTCCTCCGGCGGCAGGAACAGGTGGAAGTAGTGGTCGTAGGTGCCCGCGGACTGGCCGTAGAACCACACGGTGATCTGCCGGGACGCGAAGTACGAGCCGAGCAGCCCCACCACGTACAGCGGGATGACGGCCGCGACCCCGGCCAGCACCCGGCTGGTCACCAGGTACGGCAGCGTCCGCACGCCCATCACCTCCAGGGCGTCGATCTCGTCGGAGATCCGCATCGCGCCCAGCTGCGCGGTGAACCCGCAGCCGACGGTCGCCGACAGCGCCAGGCCCGCCGACAGCGGCGCGACCTCGCGGGTGTCGAAGTAGGCGGCGACGAACCCGGTCAGCGCCGAGGTGCCGAGCTGGTTCAGCGAGGAATAGCCCTGCAGGCCGACGATCGCGCCGGTCGCGACGGTCATGCCGATCATCACGCCGAGCGTCCCGCCGATGACGGCCAGCGCGCCGCTGCCGAACACGACCTCGGTGAGCAGCCGGGCGGTTTCGCGGTAGTAGCGGCGCAGCGCGACGGGCGCCAGGGCGAGGGCGCGCAGGTAGAACGACAGCTGCCAGCCCAGTTCGGCGAGCGCGTCGCCGGGCCCGCGGGTGATCCGCCGCCGCAACGGGGCGGCGACCGGGTCGACGACGGCCATCGGCTCACAATCCCTTCGGGGGCACGAGTTGCAGGTAGATCCCGGTGAGCACCAGGTTGATCAGGAACAGCAGCAGGAACGTGATCACCACGGCCTGGTTGACCGCGTCGCCCACGCCCTTCGGCCCGCCGGCCGGGTTGAGGCCGCGGTAGGCGGCGACGACGCCGGCGACGAACCCGTAGAGCAGCGCCTTGAACTCGCTGATCCACAGGTCGGGCAGCTGCGCGAGGGCGTTGAAGCTGGCCAGGTACGCGCCGGGCGTGCCGCCCTGCAGGATCACGTTGAAGAAGTAGCCGCCGAGCACGCCGACGACGCTGACCATGCCGTTGAGCAGCAGGGCGACCAGCACGGCGCCGATGACGCGGGGCACGATCAGCCGCTGGATCGGCGAGATCCCGAGCACCTCCAGCGCGTCGATCTCCTCGCGGATGGTGCGCGCACCGATGTCGGCGCACATCGCCGACCCGCCGGCCCCGGCCACCAGCAGCGCGGTGATCAGCGGGCTGGCCTGCTGGAGGATGGCCAGGGCGCTGGCGGCGCCGGTGAACGACTGGGCCCCGATCTGCTGCGTCAGCGACCCGAGCTGCATCGCGATGACGGCGCCGAACGGGATCGCCACCAGCGCGGTCGGCAGGATCGTGACGCTGGCGAAGAACCAGGCCTGCTGGATGCACTCCCGGACCTGGAAGGGTCGCCGCGGCACGGCCCGCAACACCTCCCACCCGAGCGTGGCCATCCGCCCGACCTGCACGAACGCCCCAGCACTCCGCACTGCCACCAGCTCACCTCCCGATCCACGCTGATCCGGGGTCACGCAATTTCAATGGAAATCGAAGGTCCGATTTCCATTGAAATTGCGGAAAAACCCACCCCATCGGGTGTGGAACCGTCAGGGATGCCCTTGCCTCTCACCTGGTCAGGCGAGTGCGTGCGTTGCCGTTGCGCCGCCGTCGGCCGTGAACTCCGCGCCGGTGCAGTACGAGCTCTCGTCGCTGGCCAGGAAGACCGCTAGGGACGCGATCTCCTCCGGCTGCCCGACCCGGCCCAGCGCGACGCGCTTGCCGACGTGGTCCATCGGGACCTGGCCGCCCGCCGCCTCGTGGATCATCTGGGTGTCGATCGCCCCGGGATGCACCGAGTTGACCCGGATGCCCAGCTTGCCGAGCTCCATCGCGGCCACCTTCGTCATCCCGCGGATGGCGAACTTGCTGGCCGAGTACGCCACCAGCAGCGGCATGCCGCCCAGACCCTCCACAGAGGACACGTTGATGATCGAGCCGCCCGTCTCGCGCATCGCCGGGATCACCTCCCGCATGCCCAGGAACGTGCCGATCTGGTTGACGCGGACGACCCGCTCGTAGTCGGCCAGGCTGGTGTCCGCGAGCTCCGAGAAGTGCAGCACCCCGGCGTTGTTGACCAGCACGCCGACCGGCCCCAGCTCGCGCGCCGCCCGCACCGCGTCGACCCAGTCGTCCTCCGAGCCGACGTCGAGGTGCTGGTACACCGCAGCCGGGCCGAGCTCGTCGGCGAGCTCCTTGCCCGCCTCGTCGGCCACGTCCGCCAGCAGCACCTTCGCGCCCTCGGCGACGAAGCGGCGCGCCGTCGCCGCGCCTTGCCCGCGCGCGGCACCCGTGACGATCGCGACCTTGTCCGCTAGTCGCATGTCACATCAACTCGTCGGTCAGCGGCAGCAGCACGGTCTTGAGCTCGGTGTACGCCTCGAACGCGGAGCGGCCGCCCTCCCGGCCGAGCCCGGACTGCTTGTAGCCGCCGAAGGGCAGGTGCGGCTCCACCTGGAACCCGTTGATCCCGACCGTGCCGGTGCGGATCCGCTTGGCCACCCGGAACGCCCGCCGGACGTCCGATGTGTACACCCCGGCGCCGAGGCCGTACTCGGAGTCGTTGGCCATCCGCACCGCCTCGTCCTCGTCGGTGAACGGCACGACCGTCAGCACCGGGCCGAAGATCTCCTGCTGCGCGACGGTCATCGCGTTGTCGACGTCGGCGAAGACCGTCGGCTGCACGAAGTGCCCGGCGCTGAGGTCGCCGTCCGGCCGTCCACCGCCGGTGACCAGCCGCGCGCCCTCCTCCCGGCCCTTGTCGATGAAGCCCAGCACCCGGTCCAGCTGCCGCTGGTTGATCAGCGGGCTGGACAGCACGCCCGGGTCGAACGGGTCGCCGTAGGTGACCGAGCCGGCGATCAGCTCGGCGGCGCCGACGAACTCGTCGTAGGCGTCCCGGTGCACGAGCGCGCGGGTGTGCGCGACGCAGGCCTGCCCGGAGAGCCCGAGGGTGACCATGCCCATCGCGGTCATGCCCGCCAGACCCACGTCGGCGTCCGGGAACACAATGGCCGGGCTCTTGCCGCCGAGTTCCAGCGACACGCGCTTCATGGTGCCCGCGGAGGCCTCGACGATGCGGCGGCCGACCTCGCGGCTGCCGGTGAAGCTCACCTTGTCCACCTGCGGATGCGTGATCAGCGCTTCGCCGGTCGGGTCGCCGGGGCCGGTGACGACGTTGACCACGCCGTCCGGGATGCCGGCCTCCAGCAGCAGTTCCACCATCCGCAGCACGCTGAACGTCGCGTACTCCGAAGGCTTGAGCACCACGGTGCACCCGGCGGCCAGCGCGGGCGCGAGCTTCTGCGCGAACAGCAGGAACGGCGCGTTCCACGGCAGCACCGCGGCCACCACGCCGACCGGCTCGCGGAAGGTCATCGCCAGGTGGTCGCCGCCCTGGTACGGCGGCAGCGTGTCGCCGCCGGCCTTGTCGATCCACCCGGCGTGGTGGTCGAAGACGTCGGCCGCCACGTCGACCGATCCGGCGTAGACGGTGCCGAACGACAGCGGCACGCTGTTGTCCAGCGCCTGGCGGGCCCGCAGGTCGTCGGCGTTCTCGCGCAGCAGGCCGGCGCAGCGGCGCAGCAGCCGCACCCGCTCGCCGGCGCGGATGGTCGGCCACGGGCCTTCGTCGAACGCCCGGCGCGCGGCGCGGACCGCGTCGTCGACGTCGTCGGCATCGGCGACGGCGAAGTCGCCGATCGCCTCGCCGGTCGCCGGGTGGTGGTGCGTCCAGGTCCGGCCCGCGCGGGCCTGCCGCCACTGGCCGTCGACCAGCAGCAATCCGTCTTTGAGCGCCGCGGCGTCGAGATGCTGCCGCACGGTCAGGGCCATCTGGCTCCTCCTCGCCTGGGACTCTCTTGGCTGTGGGTAGCGGCGCCGCTGATTTCGCGCGAAATCGGCGGTCCTCCTGCGGGGGGGTGCGGCGGTTTCGCGTGAAATCGCCGCACTCCCGATGGCTAGGGCAGGGAAAGCAGCTCTGCGCTGGCGAAGTTGCGTTCCGGGTCGCGCTGCGCGAAGTAGGCGCCGAGGGTGCCGGCCAGCTCGTGCTCCGTCCACAGCGGACCGCCGGTGTCGAAGCGCTGCTCGACGACGGGCGCCGCCATCAGCGCGATCATCCCGCTGTGCACCACGAAGACCTGGCCGTTGATCGCCTGCGCGGCCGGACCGGCCAGATAGGCGACCAGCGGCGCGACGTGATCGGTGGACAGCGGGTCGACGCCGGTTTCCGGTGCCGGGCCGAAGACTTCCTCCGTCATCGCCGTGCGCGCCCGCGGGCAGATGGCGTTCGCCCGCACGCCCATCCGCCCCAACGCCCGCGCCGTGGACACGGTCAGCGCCGCGATGCCCGCCTTGGCCGCCGCGTAGTTCGGCTGCCCCGCAGAGCCGAGCAGGAAGGCCTCGGAGGCGGTGTTGATCACGCTGCCGTAGGTCGATCCGGTCTGCTTGTACTCGTCCCGCCAGTGCGCGGCGGCGTTGCGGGACAACAGGAAGTGGCCGCGCAGGTGGACGCGGATCACGTCGTCCCACTCCTGCTCGGTCATCTTGAACAACATCCGGTCCCGCAACACGCCGGCGTTGTTCACCACCACGTGCAAGCCGCCGAAGCGCTGCACAGCGGTGTCGACCAGCTCGCGCGCGACGGCGCTGTCGGAGATGTCCCCGGCGACCGCCACGGCCTTGACACCGAGCTCCTCGATCTCGGCCACCACCGCCGCCGCGCCGTCGGAAACGTCGTTGACCACGATGTTCGCACCGGCCCGGGCCAGGGCCAGCGCCTCCGCGCGACCGAGCCCCGCACCTGCTCCGGTGACGATCGCGACTTTCCCGTCCAAACTCACCGCGCCTCCCGGTTCAGTCGGAGGTCACGATCCGGCGGACCATTTCGTCGCCCCTTGAGCACCGCTGCCTTCACCGGTTGGCCACCTCACCGTGATCGCCGCATTGTTACCCAAGCCACAGTAGAACGTGTTCTCACTTGCAATCAAGAGTCGGGGAGCAGATCGGGAAATATTCGCCGAATGCGCTGATATATGACGTTGCAACCAGTTCTACCGAGTCGCGAGGACCGGCCATCCGGGCCACATCGATCAGCCATCCAGCCCGCACAACGAGCCACCCGACCCCCGGTGACTGCTCCATTCGGGGATCGATCCGAGCGCCGCGCCTCCATAGAACCGGTTTTCACGACCACATGCGGCGCGGCGACCGCGAAAAATCACTCGTGGCAGCGCGATGTATCGACCACCTCGCCACATCCGGACTATGGTTGGTGAAACATGTTCCACACGCTCTCCCGTCGACGCAGGAGGGATGCATGCGCATCGCCTACACGCCCGAGCAGGAGCAGCTGCGCAAGGAGCTGCGCCGCTACTTCGGCAAGCTCATGACACCGGAGCTCCGCGACGAACTGACCGCACACGGCGACTACGGCGACGGCGCGGCCTACAAGCAGCTGGTCCGGCAGATGGGCGCGGACGGCTGGCTCGCGCTGGGCTGGCCGGAGGAGTACGGCGGGCAGAACCGGAGCATGCTGGACCAGCTGATCTTCACCGACGAGGCAGCGATCGCCGGCGCCCCGGTCCCGTTCCTGACGCTCAACAGCATCGCGCCGACCATCATGCGCTTCGGCACCCCGGAGCAGAAGGCGCACTACCTGCCGAAGATCGCGGGCGGCGAGATCCACTTCGCGATCGGCTACTCCGAGCCGGAGGCGGGCACCGACCTCGCCTCGCTGCGCACCACGGCCGACCGCGATGGTGCCGAGTACGTGATCAACGGCCAGAAGATGTGGACCAGCCTGATCCAGTACGCGGACTACGTGTGGCTGGCCTGCCGGACCGACCGCGACGCGAAGAAGCACCGCGGCCTGAGCATCCTGATCGTGCCCACGGCCGCGCCCGGCTTCTCCTGGACGCCGGTGCACACCGTCGCCGGGCCGTCCACCAGCGCCACCTACTACCAGGACCTCCGCGTGCCCACCTCCGCGCTGGTGGGCGCCGAGAACGAGGGCTGGCCGCTGATCACCAACCAGCTCAACCACGAGCGCGTCGCGCTCACCTCCGCCGCCCCGCTGCGGCTGGCGCTGGACGAGGTGCTGGAGTGGGCGCGGGAAACGCGGCTCACCGACGGGCGCCGGGTGCTGGACCAGGAGTGGGTGCGGCTGCACCTGGCGCGCGTGCACGCCGGGGCGGAGTTCCTCAAGCTGGTCAACTGGAAGATCGCGACGACCGCGGAGCAGCAGCCCGCGCCGGCCACGGCATCGGCGACCAAGGTGTACGGCACGGAGTTCGCCACCGAGGCCTACCGCCTGTTGATGGAGGTGCTGGGCAGCGCCGCGTACGTGCGGCAGGGCTCCCGGGGCGCGGCGCTGCGCGGCCGGATCGAACGAATGCACCGCTCGTCGCTGATCCTGACCTTCGGCGGCGGGACCAACGAGGTGCAGCGGGACATCGTCGCCGCGGTGGGCCTCGGCCTGCCCCCGGCGAAGCGCTAGTCGTGAGCGATCGCTCCGGTAAGAACCGGCACCGACACTCACGACCCACTCACCACAACCACTCCGGTAAGAACCGGAATCTTCACCCACGACACCGTTCGCCGCAGTGAAGGCCCCTAGGGAGGGTTCATGGACTTCTCGTGCACCGAGGCGCAGCTCGATCTGGGCGGGCTGGCCAGGGAGATCCTCGACGATCGCGTGACGAACGAGCGGCTGCGCGAGGTCGAGCGCGAGCCGGACCGGTTCGACCGTGCACTGTGGACGGAACTGGCGCGGGCGGAGGTGCTGTCGGCGGCCTTGCCGGGTTCCGTCGGCGGCGGCGGTTTCGGACTGCTGGAGCAGTGCTCCGTGCTGATAGAGCTGGGCCGCGCGGTCGCCCCGGTGCCCTACCTCGCCTCGATCACCACGGTCACGGCGGCGTTGGCCCGCTTCGGCGACCCCGATCAGCAGCAGCGCTGGGGCGTTCCGGCGGCGAAGGGCGAGCTGGTGCTGACCGCCGCGCTCACCGAGGAGCACAACCCCGACCCGC
Organism: Saccharopolyspora elongata; assembly: GCF_004348985.1. GTDB lineage: Bacteria > Actinomycetota > Actinomycetes > Mycobacteriales > Pseudonocardiaceae > Saccharopolyspora > Saccharopolyspora elongata. The sequence goes on from NZ_SMKW01000039.1 coordinate 72,535, forward strand.
GCCGTCCCGCCTGCCACGCCGAGCGCTCCGGCGACGACTGGGTGCTCACCGGCACCAAGACCACGGTCCCGGCCGGCGCGGTCGCCGATCTCCTCCTGGTCCCGGCGTCCACCTCGGACGGACCGAGGATCTTCCTCGTCGAACCGGCGCAACTGTCGGTGGAACGGCAGCGCATCGTGGACGCCGACAGCGAAGCGTGGCTGGAGCTCGACGGCGTGCGGGTCGGCGACGACCGGGTGCTGGGCGACGATCCGGCGGCGCTGGACTGGCTGATCACCCGGGCCACCATCGGCACCTGCGCGCACCAGGTCGGCGTCCTCGAGCGCGCGCTGGAGCTGACCGCCGAGTACGCCCGCGGGCGTGTGCAGTTCGGGCGGCCGATCGGCAGCTTCCAGGCCGTCGCGCAGCGGCTGGCCGACGCGTTCATCGACGTGGAGGCCGCGCGGCTGACGCTGTGGCAGGCGGCGTGGCGGGTCGACGAGGGGTTGCCGTGCGCGACCGAGGTGGCCACCGCGAAGTTCTGGGCGGCCGACGCCGGGCACCGGGTGGCCCACACCGCGGTCCACGTGCACGGCGGCGTCGGAATCGACGTCGACCACCCGCTGCACCGCTACTTCGTCGCTGCCAAGCGCAACGAGTTCTCCTTCGGCGGCGCGGCCGACCAGCTGGGCCGGCTCGGCGACGCCTTGGCGGTCTGACATGACGCCGACGGTGACCGATCTCCTGCTCGCCCGCGCCGACGACGACAGCTGCGGGCTGCGGTTCGAGGACCGCGCCTGGACGTGGTCGGCGAAGGTGCGCACGTGCGCCCAGTACGCCTCGCTGCTGGAATCCCTGCGCCGCCCCGGCCCCTTCCACGTCGGTGTCCTGCTCGGCAACGTCCCGGAGTTCTCGTTCCTGCTCGGCGGCGCGGCCCTGTCCGGCGCGGTGGTCGTGGGCCTGAACCCGACGCGGCGCGGGGCGGCACTGGCGCGCGATGTCCGGCTGGCGGACTGCCAGCTGGTCGTCACCGACAGGGCGCACGCGGAACTGCTGGCCGGCCTCGACCTCGGGACGGCGGAGCTGCTGGTCATCGACGAGCCGCGGTGGCAGGCGCTGCTCGTCGAGCACGCCGGCAGCGCGGTCGATCCCGTGCCTGCGACGCCCGATGACCTGCTCGTGCTGGTGTTCACCTCCGGCACCGGCGGCGAGCCGAAGGCGGTCCGCTGCACGCACGGCAAGATCGCCGCGCCCGGCCGGATGCTGGCCGACCGGTTCGGCCTGACCGGCGACGACGTGACCTACGTGTCGATGCCGCTGTTCCACTCCAACGCCCTGATGGCGGGCTGGGCGGTCGGCCTGGCCGCCGGGGCGGGCATCGCGCTGCGCAGCCGCTTCTCAGCCTCCGGCTTCCTGCCCGACGTCCGGCGTTTCGGCGCGACCTACGCCAACTACGTCGGCAAACCGCTCTCGCACATCCTGGCCACCCCGGAACGGCCGGACGACGCCGAGAATCCGCTGCGCCTGGTGTACGGCAACGAGGGCAACGAACGGGACCTGGCGCGGTTCGGCGAGCGGTTCGGCTGCCGCGTCGTCGACGGTTTCGGCTCCACGGAGGGCGGCGTCGCGGTGGCCCGCACGCCCGACACGCCGCCCGGCGCGCTGGGCAGGCTCCCCGACGGCGTCGCGGTGCTCCACCCGGACACCGGGAAACCCTGTGCCCGGGCGGAGTTCTCCGCCGACGGCCGCCTGCTCAATCCCGGTGCGGCGATCGGCGAGCTGGTCAACACCGCCGGTTCGGGCTGGTTCGCGGGCTACTACAACGCCCCGGAGGCCGACGCGGAGCGGATGCGCGACGGCATGTACTGGAGCGGCGACCTCGCCTACCTGGACGCGGACGGCTTCTGCCACTTCGCGGGCCGTTCGGCCGACTGGCTGCGGGTGGACGGCGAGAACCTCGGCACCGCGCCGATCGAGCGAATCCTGTTGCGCCACCCCGAGATCACCGAGGCCGCCGTGTACGGCATCCCGGACCCGCAGGTGGGCGACCAGGTGATGGCCGCGCTGGTCGCGACGCCGGGGTTCGACCCCGCGACCCTCCACGACTTCCTCGCCGCCCAATCCGATCTCGGCCCCAAGCAGTGGCCCCGCTACGTCCGGCTCGCGGCGCAACTCCCCCGCACCGCGACCTTCAAGGTCGTCAAGCGCCAACTGGCCGCGGAGGGCCGCGAAACCGCGGACCCGATCTGGCACCGCTCGACCACCCGCTACTCCCCGGTGCCCGATCAGGCCGGGTAGCCGCCGTCGAGACGGCGGTGGCGATCGCGACAGCGAAGAACGTGGCCACGACCAGGCCGGCGACGAACCGCGCCACCAGGAGCACCGGGTAGTTCGGCGCCACCGCCGAACCGAGGTTCCCGGCGAGGGACACGGCGATGAGGCCGACGATGAGCGGTTTGCGGGCCAGCCGCGCGGTCACGACGGTGACCACCGGTCCCCCGACGATCATGCCCAGCGCGTAGGCCGTCACCAGCAGGCCCGCCGCGAGGAGCGACACCGACAGGTCGGCGGCGACGTCCGGCAGGATACCCGCGCCAAGCAGATCGTGCTCACCCCGCCAGCCAACGCAGCCGCACCACCGCGCTCAGGCACCTGAGCACCGGTCTCCACTGATCCCGCTAACCGAAGCCCAGCAGGAAACGCTACGCGATCTACTGCAGGCACTGGCCACGCCGCGCTAAGCCCGGCGAATCGGTGTCCGAAGTGGAATTCCGCGCGCCAGGTAGGGCGTCGGCGAAGTGAGAGTGATCACATCGGGCGGGAAATTAACATGCAATGTCAACCCGGAACGTCCTAGCCGGAGTTGTGGCCTGTTCGATGGAGGGTGTCAAGGTGCGGGGAAGTATGATGGTTTGGCAGATCGCGGGGATTGTCGGTGCCCGCGGGTACTGTTCCCGATGATGAGCACGGTGTTGCAGGCTTACCGGTTCGCGCTGGACCCGAATCCTGACCAGGAGTCGGCGTTGCGGTCGCATTGTGGTGCGCAGCGGTTCGCGTTCAACTGGGGGCTGGCGCGCATCAAAGCCAACCGTGATCAGCGGAAAGCCGAAGCATCGTACGGCCTGGACTGGGATGAGTTGACGCCGTCTGTGAGCCGGTCGGCCTACAGCTTGCGCAAGGACTGGAACCAGGCCAAGGACATGGTTGCGCCGTGGTGGCAGGAAAATTCGAAGGAGGCGTACTCGTCTGGCTTGGCCAATCTGGCGGCCGCGCTGAAGAACTGGGGCGACTCGAACACGGGCAAGCGCAAAGGCCGCAAGCTCGCGTTCCCGAAGTTCAAAGGCAGGCGGGCTGGGTTGTCATGCCGGTTCACCACCGGCAGCTTCGGTCTGGTCGACGGTGATCGTCGGCATGTGAAGCTGCCTCGCATCGGGGTGGTGCGCACGCACGAGTCCACTCGCAAGCTCGCTCGTCATGTGGAGCGAGGCAGGGCGCGGATCCGGTCGGCGACGGTGTCGTATCGAGCGGGGCGCTGGTGTGTGTCGTTCTCGGTGGAGATCACCCGCGACGATCCCGCCCCTGCCCAGCCCGATGTAACGGTGGGGGTGGATCTCGGGATCAAGTCCCTCGCCGTGCTGTCCACCGGCGAGGTGATCGCCAATCCGAAGCATCTCGAAGTCGCACAACGCGAGTTGCGACGGTTGCAACGTCAGGCTTCTCGACGTCAAGGCCCGGACCGGCGTCCCGGACAGAAGCCGTCGAACCGGTGGCGCAAGACTCAAGCCCGCATCGCCAAGCTTCACACCACGGTGGCCAACGCGCGTCACGATGGGCTGCACAAGCTCACCACCCGACTGGTGCGAACTTTCGGCGCGATCGTGTTGGAAGACCTCAACGTCGCGGGCATGGTCAAGAATCGCCGGTTGGCGCGGCAGGTCGCGGGTGTCGGCATGGCCGAACTCCGACGTCAAGTCGAGTACAAAGCCTCCTGGGCCGGGGTGTGCGTGCACGTCGCGGACCGGTGGTATCCCAGCTCTAAAACGTGTTCGGACTGTGGCGTGGTGAAAGCCAAGCTGCGCCTGTCCGACCGTGTTTTCACCTGCTCCTCCTGCGGGATGAGCTTGGATCGTGACCTCAACGCGGCCCACAACCTCGCCAAGCTTGCTGAGACCACGACGTCCTCCCCGAGTTGCGGGGCGACGGTAAACGAGCCCGATGGAAACCCACACAAGCCCCGCAGCACGCGGGCAGCGGGTATCGCCACGGGAAGACCCGCGCCCAACAGCGCGGGCCAACGCCGGCACCGCAAGGCGCCGGCTCACGACACGCTTTCACACGTGTCATGAACGGTTACGCGAGTCTTGACGTCGAAGAGTTCGAGGAGTTCTACGCGCTGTCGGCCAGACGGCTGATCGGTCAGCTGTGCCTGGTCACCGGTGATGTCCACGAAGCCCAGGACGTGGTGCACGAGGCATTCGCGCGGGCGTGGGCGCACCGGAGCGCGCTGCTCCACGACGGCGCGCCGGAGGCCTGGGTGCGCGTCACCGCCACCCGGGTGGCCATCAGCCGGTGGCACCGCGCCAAGCGCGCGACGCAGGCGTGGGCCCGGCTCGCCGGCCAGCGCCCGGCCGTCGCGGACGAGCCGGACCCGGGAGGGCTCCTCACGCTGTCCGCGATCCTGCGGCAGCTACCGCCGAGGCAGCGGCTCGTGATGGCGCTGCACTACGTCTGCGACCTGTCCGTCGCGCAGATCGCCGAGGAGGCCGGGATGTCCACCGGAACCGTGAAGACCCACCTGGCACGGGGCAGGGCCGCGGTGGCGGCGCGGATGGGCGAGATGTTGCGCGCGGAGGACCACGGTGCCTGACCACCACTTCGAACCCGCCGAAGCGACGGAAGACCAGGTGCGCGCGGCATTCCGCCGCGCCGCCGCCGAAGCCGAGCGGCACGCCTCTCCGCTGGCGGCCGGCGAGATCACCAAGCGCGGCGGGCGACGGCTGCTGCGCCAGCAGATCGCCGCCGGGGTCACCGGCGCGGCCGCCATGGTGGCGATAGCCGTCGCCGTCACGGTGACGACCGACGGCCACGAGCAGCAGCCCGTGGTTCCCGCCGGCCCGGCGCCGACGCTCACCACGTCCGCCGCGACGGTGGTCGTCCCGTCCTCGTCCGTCTCGAACCCGCCCATCACGTCCAGCATCCCGACCACGATGGAGTCCCGATGAGCACCACCACCGCCGTTCCCCCCACCGCCGCGGCCCGCAGCCACCGCGCGGTGTCGAACCAGGCGGTCCTGTTCCTGCTGTGGGCGGCGTTCTTCGGCTGCTACGCCTGGCTGTCGTTGTCCCGCTACAACAGCTACGGCTCGATGTCGTTCGACCTCGGCATCTTCGAACAGGTCGTGCGCTCCTACGCGGAGGGCCGGGTGCCGGTCGCGGACCTGCTGGGCCCCGGGTTCGTGATCTTCGGCGACCACTTCAGCCCCGTGCTGGTCCTGCTCGCGCCGCTGTACTACCTGTTCCCCTCCGCCCAGACGTTACTCGTCGCGCAGGCGGCCCTGTTCGCGCTCTCGGTCGTGCCGGTCACCCGGGCAGCCACCCGCCTGCTCGGTGGCACCCGGGGGTGGACCGTGGGCGTCGCCTACGGCCTGTCCTGGGGCGTGCAGCGGGCCGTCGACTTCGACTTCCACGAGATCTGCTTCGCCGTCCCGCTCATCGCCTTCGCCCTGGAGGCGATGCTGGCGCAGCGGTGGTGGCGCGCCCTCGCGCTCACCGCGCCGCTCGTACTGGTCAAGGACGATCTGGCCCTCACCGCGGCGGCGATGGCGCTGGTGCTGGCCTGGTGCGCCAGGCACGACAAGCGGTTCGCCCGGGTCGCCGTGGCGAGCGCCGTGCTGTTCGGCGTGATCTGGGCCTGCGTCACGCTGCTGGTCATCCCGTCGTTCAGCCCGACGGGCGCGTACCGGTACTGGGACAAGATCTCCGGCGACACCCCCTTCCCCGCCTCGCTGCTGGAGGGCGTGGACGAGAAGTTCAGCACCACGCTGTGGCTCCTGATCCCGACGACGGGCCTGATCGCGCTCCGCTCGCCGGTGCTGCTGGTCATCCTCCCGACGCTCGGCTGGCGGTTCGCGTCCGTCGAGGAGCACTACTGGAGCACGGACTGGCACTACAACGCCGTGCTGATGCCGATCGTCACGCTCGCGATGGTCGACGCGATCGCCCGGCTGCGCGAGAAGCATCCGTCCTGGTTGCGGGGCTACGCCTCGCACCTGCCGGGGCTGGTCCTGGCGGCGGCGGTCGCGCTCAGCGTCATGCTGCCGGTCGGGCAGCTGACCAAGAGCAACGACGAGCGCTTCGAGCAGGACCCGGTCGCCGCGGAGAGCGTGCTGGGCCAGATCCCGGACGGCGCCACGGTCCTGGCCAACAGCCCCACGATCGCGCACCTCACCGACCGCTGCCGGGTCTTCTTCCCCGGCAACACCGAGGGTTTCGTCCCGGACTACGTCGCCGTCTACGAGCCGGACAAGACGGCCGAGGAGATGCGCGACTACGCCAAGGAATACGGCGGGGCCAGCTTCCACGTCCTGTCGGAGTACGAAGGATTCTGGGCGCTACGCCGCGATTCCTTGTAGCACGGGCTTTTGCCTTTGAAGCGGCGCCAGCCGCTTAGCCCACCCTCGCAACCGGCACCGCCGCGGGTTCTCAGACGTCGTCTGGCGAGGACAGCCCCGATGCCGCGTATTGGACATACGTAAGTCGGGGATCCCACAGTCCAGACGGCGTCTGAGGTTCCGCCACCCGCACCGCCACGAAAAACGAGCCCGGAAACAGGCTGTCAGCGGAGCTTGTTGAGGGTGGCGATCGTTTCGTCTAGCTCGGCGAGGAGGTCCGCCACCACGTCGGCGACCGGGCGGATCTTGTTCATCCGGCCGACGATCTGGCCCACCGGCATCGAGACCACGCCCGGATCGCCGGAGCGCATGATGCGCTGGTGGGCCTCGCTGACCAGGATGTTCTGCAGCGGCATCGGCAACGGCTCGGGGGCGTCGTCGGCCGCCCACGAGTCCGTCCAGCGGGTCTTGAGCAGCCGGGCCGGTTTCCCGGTGTAGATCCGGGAGCGCACGGTGTCGCTGGAGCCCGCCGCCAGCAGCGCCTGCTGCGTCGCCGTGTTGCCCGGCATCTGCTGGTATTCGCTGGTCGTCAGCCAGTACGAGCCCAGCCACGCGCCGCCGGCGCCGAGCGCGAGCGCCGCCGCGATCTGCCGGCCGGACCCGATGCCCCCGGCCGCCAGCACCGGCGCCCGGTCGCCGACCGCGTCGACGATCTCCGGCACCAGCACCATCGTGGCGATCTCGCCGGTGTGCCCGCCCGCCTCGTGCCCTTGTGCCACGACGATGTCCACGCCGTTGTCGACGTGGCGACGGGCGTGCTCGGCCTTCCCGGCCAGCGCGGCGACCAGCACGTCGTGCTCGTGGGCCTGCCGGATGACGTCCACCGGCGGCGAGCCGAGGGCGTTGGCGATCAGCCGGATGGGATGCCGCAGCGCAACGTCCACATGGGACCGCGCGACCGAATGCAGCCAGCCGAGCACGCCGTCCGCCTGCTGCTCGCCATCGGCGAGCTCCGGCACGCCGAGGTCCGCCAGCGTCCGCTGCACGAACTCCAGGTGCTCCGGCGGGATCAGGGCCTGCAGGTCGACGGCCGCGCCCTCGGTGGGGATCTTCGCGGGCATCACGACGTCCACCCCGTAGGGCCTGCCGTCGGTGTTGTCGTCCATCCAGTCCAGCACGGCGTCCAGCTCGTCGGCGTCGTTGAACCGGACGCAGCCGAGCACGCCCAACCCACCAGCCCGGCTGATCGCGGCGGCGACGTGCTCGGAAGGCGTGAAGCCGACGATCGGATGCTCAATGCCCAGGGTGTCGCAAATTCTCGTACGCATTAATCCTCAGCTCGGTTCGGTGGCTGTCTCGCGGCGCGACGGCTTGCGCACGTCGGTCGGCTCGTGCGTCTCGGTGTGCCGCTTCGCCCAGGTGTAGTCGGGCTTTCCGCTGGGCGAGCGGGTGACCTGGTCCACCAGCCACAGGCTGCGCGGCACCTTGTAACCCGCGATCCACTCCCGGACGTGCGCGTCGAGATCCGCGAGCCCCGGCGTCGCGCCCGCCCTCGGCTGGACCACGGCCGCGACCCGCTGACCGAGCCGCTCGTCGGGCACCCCGACGACCAGCGCGTCGAACACGTCGGGATGCGACTTGAGCGCGGCCTCGACCTCCTCCGGGAAGACCTTCTCGCCGCCGGTGTTGATCGACACCGAGCCGCGTCCCAGCATCGTCACGGTGCCGTCGTCCTCGATCCGCGCGTAGTCGCCCGGGACGACGTAGCGGGTGCCGTCGATCTCGACGAACACCGACCGCGACTTCTCCTCGTCCTTGTAGTAGCCCAGCGGCACGTGCCCGCTGCGCGCCAGCCACCCGATCTCGCCGGGATCCGCGAAGGTCCCGTCGTCCCTGATCACCGTTGTGTCGGCATCGGCGTTGACCCGCGGGCCGCCGGTCTGCGCGCTGTCGCGCCCGATGACGCCGATGCCGCTGAACCCGGTCTCCGAGGAGCCGATCGAGTCGGTGATCACCACGTTGGGCAGCGCGTCGAGGTACTGGCGCTGCACCGATGGCGAGAACAGCGCGGCGCTGCTGGAGATCGCCACCAGCGACGAGGCGTCGTAGCTGCCCTCGTGGAACGCCTCGATGAGCGGCCGGGCCATCGCATCGCCCACGATCGCCAGCACGTTGACGCGCTCCCGCTCGACCGCCCGCCACACCTCGTGCGCGTCGAACTGCGGCACGAAAACCACCGCGCTGCAGGCGAAGAGGTTACCGAAGCTGGCCCACTGGGCGGCGCCGTGGATGAACGGCGCGGCGGGCAGCCGGATCAGGCCGCCGCTCTCGGCGCCGGCGCGGGCCTGCTGCCACTCGTCGCGCATCGCCTCGCCGGTCATGAAGTCGATGCCGCCGCCGAGCACCCGCCAGACGTCCTCGTGGCGCCACATCACGCCCTTCGGCATGCCCGTGGTGCCGCCGGTGTAGAGCAGGTAGAGGTCGTCGGCGCTGCGTGCCGGGAAGTCCCGCTCGTCGGACCGGCCGGCCAGCACCGACTCGTACTCGATGCCGCCGTACACCGCGTAGTCGGCGTCGCTGCCGTCCTCGATGACGAGAACCTCGTGCAGCTCCGGGAAATCCGGCCGGACCTTGGCCACGTTGTCGCTGTAGCGGCGCTCATGCACCAGGGCAGCGAGGTCGGCGTTGCCGAAGATGTAGCGCAGTTCGTTCGGCACGTAGCGGAAGTTGATGTTGATGGGCACCGCGCGGATCTTGTAGGCCGCGAGCATGGTTTCCAGTGCCTCGATGGAATTCCGGGAGTAGACCCCGATGTGGGAGCCCGGCCCGAGGCCGCGGGCCGTGAAGTAGTGCGCGAGCCGGTTGGCCCGCCGGTCCAGCTGCGCGAAGGTCAGCCGCCGCTCGCCGCAGACCACGGCGACGCGATCTGGCACCAGATCGACGGCGTGCTCGAAAAGATCTGCGATGTTGTATGCCACCCCAGAGAAAGTAGAACGTGTTATCGTTCTGGACAAGAACCCGAAAAGCCGAATCGATGTCACGTTCTGCAGCCGGGACACCCGTTCGCGGAGCGTGATCCGGCTTGCCGTCCGGCAGGTTCCTCCTGCGGCCGAACGGGTGATCCGGCGAGCCGATTCCCAACACCGACCGGAAAGGTTCCCATGACGTCGACAACCGAGGTCGTCGAGCAACCCCACTGCCTGGTCGAGCGGCGCGGCGCGGTGCTCGTGGTGACGATGAACCGGCCCGAGGTCCGCAACGCCCTGTCCGGGCCGATGCTGGAGATCATGCGGCAGGCCTGGGACGAGGTGGACGGCGACGACGACATCCGGGCGTGCGTGCTGACCGGCGCGGGCGGCGCGTTCTGCGCCGGCGCCGACCTGAAGGCGATGACGCAGTCGCATCCCGGCGACACCGCCCGCGGCATGGACATGTCCGTGATCGAACCGCTGCTCAAGGGCCGGCGGCTGACCAAGCCGCTGATCGCGGCGGTGGAAGGGCCCGCGGTGGCGGGCGGCACGGAAATCCTGCAGGCCACCGACATCCGGGTGGCGGGCGAGAGCGCGCGGTTCGGGGTGTCGGAGGCGCGCTGGGGCCTGTTCCCGCTGGGTGGCTCGGCGGTCCGCCTGCCGCGCCAGATCCCGTACACGGTCGCGGCGGACATACTCCTGACCGGCAGGCACGTCTTCGCGCCCGAAGCCAAGGAACTGGGCCTGATCGGCCACGTCGTCCCGGACGGCCAGGCCCTCGACAAGGCCCTGGAACTGGCCGACCTCATCACCGCCAACGGCCCGCTCGCGGTGCAGGCCATCCTCCGCACGATGCGGGAAACCGAAGGCATGCCGGAGAACGAGGCGTTCCAGGTGGACGCCCGCCTGGGCATGGCGGTCTTCGGCAGCGAGGACGCCAAGGAAGGCCCGAGGGCCTTCGCGGAGAAGCGCAAGCCGAACTTCCGCGGCCGGTAGCACCGAACCCGCGTCAAGTTTCAATGAGGTTTTTCCAACGTCGTTCTGCGTGGCGGTGCGGGTAGCGGAACCTCAGCGCCCGCCTGGCTGTGGGTGCCCTGACTTATGTATGCCAATACACGGCGTCAGGGCCGTCCTCGCCAGGCGAACGCTGAGAACCCGCGGCGGTGCAGGTGCCGTAGGTGGGCTATGCGCCTGCGGCGCATGCGGCACCCCATCGACGTGCAGCTTTGCGGGCCGCGGCTGCGGGCCGCGGCTGCGGGCCGGCCAGGATGAAAAAGGCTCAATTGAAACTGGACCCCTTCGAAGGAACCCCAGTTTCAATTGAAACCTCTGTCCCGGGACACCACCATGCCCAGTTTCAATTGAAACCTCCCGCCTGGAGACCGCCGGTCGAACGGCTTCAAATGAAACTGGGGCGTCAGATCGCCCGGTCGCGGTCGGTCCAGTAGGGATCCCGGAGCTTTCGCTTGTAGAGCTTTCCGTTGGGGTCCCGGGGAAGTTCCGCGACGAAGTCGATGCTGCGCGGGATCTTGAACTTAGCCAGCCGGTCCCGGGCGAAGGCGATGAGGTCCGCCGCCAGCTCCTCCCCCGGCTCGACGCCGTCGGCCGGCTGCACGACGGCCTTGACCTCTTCGCCCCAGTCCGCGTGCGGCACGCCGAACACCGCCACGTCCGCGACCTCCGGGTGCACCGACAGGGCGTTCTCGATCTCCGCCGGGTAGATGTTCACCCCACCCGAGATGATCATGTCGCTCTTGCGGTCGCACAGGTACAGGTAGCCGTCCTCGTCGAGGTAGCCGACGTCGCCCATGGTGAACAGGTCGCCCACCCGCGCCTGCTTCGTCTTCTGCTCGTCCCGGTGGTACTCGAAGCTGGAGCCGCCCATCCGCATGTAGACGGTGCCGATCTCGCCGGCCGGCAGTTCCGCGCCGTCGTCGCCGAGCACCTTGACCGTCGAGCCCGGCCACGCCTTGCCGACCGAACCCGGCTTGTCCAGCCACTCCGTCGCGGTGATCGAGGTGCCGCCGCCCTCGGTCGCCGCGTAGTACTCCACCACCACCGGGCCCCACCACTCCAGCATCGCCCTTTTGACCTCGGGCGGGCACGGTGCGGCCCCGTGGATCGCCGCGCGCAGCGACGAGACGTCGTGGCGCGCGCGGACTTCCGGTGGCAGCGCCAGCAGCCGGTGGAACTGGGTCGGCACCATGTGCGTGTGGGTGACGCGGTGCAGTTCGATCAGCCGCAACATCTCCGCCGGATCCCAGCGGTCCATCAGCACCGCCGTATGTCCGAATTGGACGGAGTGGCTGACGAAGTTGAGCACCGCGGTGTGGTACAGCGGCGAGCCGCACAGGTGCACGTGGTCGTCGAACGGCTGCAGGCCGAAGATGCCGAAGAACCACTTCGCCGCGGCCGGAACCTCGTCCGGGTCGGCCCCGGTCAGCGGGCGCCGAACGCCCTTGGGGCGACCGGTGGTGCCCGACGTGTACAGCATGGGCGAGCCCATCGTCCGCGCCTCCGGGCGCTTCGGTGGCTCCTGCGCGCCGAGCTCGGAAAGGGCCTGGAATCCGGGGATCTCGCCGACCGCGAAGCGGGCCGACGCGGGAAGCCCGCTGCGCGCGGCGGCATCCGCAGCCGTCTCGGCGAACCGCTCGTGCGCCACGAAGGCCTTCGCCCCGCTGTCCTCGATCAGGTAGGCGACTTCGGCGCCGACGAGGTGCCAGTTCACCGTCACCGCGTACAGCCCGCATTGCAGCGCCGCGAAGTACGCGGCGAGCAGGTCTTCGCCGTTGGGCAGCATCAGCACGATGCTGTCACCGGCCTCGAGACCCATGCTCTGCAGGCCGCGTCCGTAGCGGTCCGCGGCGGCGGCGAGTTCGGCGTAGCCGACCGCCCTTCCGTCCGGTGCGATCACGGCCGTCCGGTTCGGTTGTTGCTCGGCGATCTTCCACAGCCCGATGTCGGACACGGCGGACTCCTGTCGACGATGACGCGGGAATCGGAGTACTGAGCAGGGCGCGACGGTGGGCGAGGAGTCGTGAGCGCTGAAGCCGGTTCTTACCGGACTCGGCGCTCACGACACCGCACGCCGACCCGCGCGACCTACAAACTAGAACCCGTTACAGATTTTCGGCAAGCCCCAGCGCGTCCGCGACGCCGCGCAGATGCCCGGTCTCGCGGCAGCCGACCAGCAACGTGTCCACCCCGGCCCGCTCCCACTCCCGCACCCGGCTGCGCACCGATTCGGCGTCGCCGATGATCGCGATGTCGTCGACCATCTCGTCCGGCACCGCCGCGACCGCCTCCTCGCGCCGCCCGGCCGCGAACAGCCGCTCCACGTCGTCGACGGCGGATCCGTAGTCCATCCGCCGGAACAGCTCGGCGTGGAAGTTCATGCCCGGCGCGCCCATCCCGCCGATGTAGAGGGCCAGCGAGGGCTTCAGCCGCGCCCGCTCCGCCGCCGGGTCGTCGGTGACGACCACCTGGCAGCTGGCCGCGATCTCGAACTCCTCGCGGCTGCGGCGCGCGCCCGGCCTGGCGAATCCCTCGGCCAGCCAGTCCTCGTACGTCGCGGCGATGCGCGGCGAGTAGTACACCGCCAGCCACCCGTCGGCGATCTCGGCGGTCTGCGCGACGTTTCGCGGCCCCTCGGCACCCAGCCAGATCGGCAGGTCGGCGCGCAGCGGGTGGGTGATCGGGCGCAGCGGCTTGCCGAGGCCGAGCGAGCCGGGCCCGTCGTAGGGCAGCGGGTGGTGCGGGCCGGCGTTGCGCACCGGCGCCTCGCGGGCCAGCACCTGCCGCACGATCGAGACGTATTCCCGCGTCCTGGCAAGGGGTTTCGCGAACGGCGTGCCGTACCAGCCTTCGACGACCTGCGGGCCGGACACGCCGAGCCCCAGCACGCAGCGCCCGCCGGAGAGGTGGTCCAGGGTCAGCGCGTGCATCGCGCACGAGGTCGGCGAGCGCGCGGAGAGCTGCGCGACCGAGGTGCCCAGCCGGACCCGGCTCGTCCGGGAGCCCCACCAGGCGAGCGGGGTGAACGCGTCCGATCCCCAGGACTCCGCCGCGAAGATCCCGTCGAATCCCGCGCGCTCGGCTTCGAGAACGAGTTCTTCCGCATTCGACGGCGGTTGTGCACCCCAGTAGCCGAGCTGCAGCCCTATCTTCATCCGCGAACCTCCTCGTCCGGCGGCACTGCTGGCGAATCCTCCCGGGTCATCCTGCCCGGATATTGCCCCAAAATCGAGAACATGTTTCACTTCAGTGCGTGACTGGGCTCCCGGAACCACTCAGCGCCCCTCTCGAAATCGGCTTCGACTACACCCGATCCCTGGGGCCGGTGCACGGCCGGTTCGCCACCGCCCTGCGCGATCGCCGGATCGTCGGAGTTCGCGGCAGCGACGGCCGGGTGCACGTGCCGCCGGTCGAGCACGACCCGGAAACCGCCGCCGTCCTCGACGAATTCGTGCCGGTCGGCACGCAGGGCACCGTAGTCAGCTGGACGTGGATGCCGGAGCCGATGGAGGGCCAGCCGCTCCAGCGCCCGTTCGCCTGGGCGTTCGTGCTGCTGGACGGGGCGGACACGCCGATGCTGCACGCCGTCGACGTGCCAACACCGGAGCAGATCAGCACCGGGATGCGCGTGCAGGTCCGCTGGGCCGAGGAACTCGGCAACGGCATCCGCGACATCGCCTGCTTCGAGCCGGCGCAAGACGTCGTGAGTGGTTCGGAGCGCCATGACGAGCCAAACCACTCACGACCCGAACCCGTCACCACGCTGACCTCCCCGGTGCACCTGCACTACCGGCACTCGGCGTCCCCCGAGGAGAGCCGGTACCTGCGCGGCCTCGCCGAAGGGCGGCTGCTCGGCCAGCGCTGCCCGGCGTGCGCGAAGGTCTACATCCCGCCGCGCGGCGCGTGCCCGACCGACGGGGTTCCCACCGAGGAAGAGGCCGAGCTCCCCGACACCGGGATCGTGACCACGTTCTGCATCGTCAACGTTCCCTTCCTGGGCCAGCGCATCAAGCCGCCGTACGTGTCCGCGTACGTGCTGCTCGACGGCGCCGACATCGCGTTCCTGCACCTCGTGCTCGGCTGCGCGGCCGACGAGGTCCGGATGGGGATGCGGGTGCGCGCGGTGTGGAAACCCCGCGAGGAGTGGGACCACACGCTGCAGAACATCGACCACTTCGAACCGACCGGCGAGCCCGATGCGCCGTTCGAGTCCTACGCCCAACACCTCTGAACCCTCCGGGAGTCCGCCGTGACAGACGTAGCCGTCGTCGGGTTCGCGCAGGCACCGAACGTGCGCGCCACCCGGGGCACCACCAACGGCGTCGAGATGCTGGTGCCGATCTTCCGCGAAGTGCTGGCCGAAACCGGGCTCGCCAAGGAGGACATCGGGTTCTGGTGCTCGGGGTCGTCGGACTACCTCGCGGGCCGGGCGTTCTCGTTCATCGCGGCGGTCGACGCCATCGGCGCGTTCCCGCCGATCAACGAGTCGCACGTGGAGATGGACGCGGCGTGGGCTCTCTACGAGGCGTGGGTGAAGATCCGCACCGGCGAGGTCGACACGGCGCTGGTCTACGGCTTCGGCAAGTCCTCGGCTGGCGACCTGCGCCGGACCCTCGCGCTGCAGCTCGATCCCTACTCGGTCGCGCCGCTGTGGCCGGACTCGGTGAGCATCGCCGGGCTGCAGGCCCGGCTCGGCCTGGACGCCGGCGACTGGACCGAGCGCGACATGGCGGCCGTGGCCGCTCGAAGTCGCGCCGCGGCAACGGAAAATCCCAGAGCACAGGTGTCCGGATCGGTCGACGCCGAGAATCTGCTCGGCGCGCCCTACATCGCCGATCCGCTCCGCGCGCACGACTGCGCGCCGATCTCCGACGGCGCAGCCGTCGTCGTCCTGGCGAGCGGGGACCGGGCCCGGGAGATCCGCGAAAGGCCCGCCTGGATAACCGGTTTGGAGCACCGCGTCGAGTCGGGCAGCCTCGGCTCCCGCGATCTGCGCCGATCGACTTCGACCACCGCCGCGGCGCGAGCCGCCGGGGCCGACGGCGTCGAGGTCGCGGAACTGCACGCGCCGTTCACCCACCAGGAAATCCTGCTGCGCCGGGCGATCGGGCTCGATGACTCGGTCGCGATCAACCCCTCCGGCGGCGCGCTCTGCGGCAATCCGATGTTCGCGGCCGGTCTGGCCCGCATCGGCGAGGCCTCGGCGCGCGTGATGGACGGGCGGGCCGGGCG
>NZ_SMKW01000003.1 GCF_004348985.1 Saccharopolyspora elongata
CCCAGCTGGGCGGTTGGGGTTCCAGAAGTTGTCATAGGCGGTATCGAGCTGCCGGAGAACTTGCTGGGCGCACTGTGCGGGAAGGTCTCGAAGCCAGGCGTGGTCCTTGCGTGCCTCGGTGAGTCCGATGCACTGCTCCATGGAGCGCACGGTGGCTCGCCGCGCGGACTTGTATGCCCAAATGCGCTGCGCCAGCGCGATGTTCCACACCGCCCGGCAGGTATGCGACCACACCGTGAGTCGTTTCGCCTGCACCTGGCTGGGGTACAGGCGGAACCTCGCCGCCGTGTTCGCCTTCATACTGATCACTTTACGGCCGGGGTATGACAGCGCGGGCTACGGAAGGACCGGCCAGGCTTCATTTTGGTCCTAAAAGGACGGAGCACCATCCGGTCGTCCAGATAGGTCCAATCGTCGGCCCTCCCACATTGGCGACAACGTTGTCATGTGGAGCTTGATCACCAGCCTAGGGTGATCCGGGGAGGGTTCGGCAATCCGCCGTGCGTGTTACGCGCCGCGGAGCACTTCGATGCGATCCGAACCGGGCCGCGACATGACCCAGCTCGAACCGGACAGCGACTTGGCGTGCTGCTTCAGCGGCGCAAGCCGGCTGGAGGCCTCGTCGTAGCCGTGGACCGTGGTCGGCGTGCACACCAGCGTCGCCAGCGAGACGGTCACGTCGAGATCGCCCGCCGAGCGCGACGGGTCGAGCACCAGGCTCGCCAGCTGCACCAGGTCGTCGAGATCGCTCACCAGTAAGAAGTCGTCGCCGCCGACGTGGCCGACCTGCACCGAGCGCAGCGCCGTCGCCGCGTCGGTGAGGCTGCGGCCGATCGCGCGGATCAGGTCGTCGCCCGCGGAGAACCCGGCCGTGTCGTTGACCTTCTTGAAGCTGTCGATGTCCAGCCAGCTCACCGCGAAGATCTCGCCGGCGGCGATCCGGCGCGCCACGTCGCGGGCGATCGCGTCGCTGCCCGGCAGCCGCGTCAGCGGGTTGAGCGCCGCCGCCTCCTCCACCTTCAGCTCCGCCATGCCGCGGATCAGGTCGCCGGCCCGCACCGCGCCCAGGCAGCGGCCCGACTCGTCGACCACGATCGCGTCGTCGTACATCCGGTACTGGTCCGAGCGGGTCACCAGGCTCAGCGCTTCCATCGCCGTCGTCGCCGTGTTGACCACCCGCGGCTCGTCGGCCAGCCGCGATGCCGCGCGCTTGGCGTGCAGCGCGTGCCCGTAGGGGCCGGTCACCGCGAGCAGGAACCGGTTGCGGTCGATGGTCCACCGCGGCCGGTTCTGCTCGTCGACCAGCACCACGCCGCTGATCTCGGGGTGGTCGGCCAGCACGCCGCGCACCTTGTCGGCGGTCGCGTCGATCGGCAGCATCGTCGCGGGCGACAGGAACTCCGTCACCCGGGGCCCGGTCGCGAGGGTGCTGATCGACGGGCCGTGCGGGTCGGTCACCTCCGCCGCCACGCCGGGCACGCTGCTCGCCGTCGGGGGTCGCCGGGCCGCCGGGGCGAGCAGGTTCCCCTGCACCAGGCGAATGCCGTTGCGGCGCAGCGCGGTCAGCTGGCGCTCGTTCTCCACGCCCTCGGCGACCAGCTGGCTCTCGGTCGATTCGCACAGGTGGCGGACCGCCTCCACCACCGCGACCCGGGCGGGGCTGTCCGGCAGCCCGGCGACCACGCCGCGGTCCAGCTTGACCACGGCGGGCCCGATGTCGGCGATCAGGGTCAGCGGCACGTCGCCCTCGCCCACGCCGTCCAAGGCGACCTGGAAGCCGTCGGCGCGAAGCTTCTCCACCCCGCTGAGCAGTTCGGCGGAGTCCAGCCGGGCGAACGGCGGGCCGATCTCCAGCGTCACCTCCTGCTCGCGGCGGCCGATCTCGCGGAGCTTCTCGCGCAGCAGGTCGAGCCGGGGGAGGTCGTGGGTGACGGTGCCGCCGAAGATGTTCAGGTGGAGGGGGAGCAGGGATTCGTGCTCCGCGGCCGAGGTCAACGCGGCCGTCGCGAGTTCCACGTCCAGCTCGGTCAGCCGCCGCTGCCGGGCGGCCTCCCGGAAGAGGTCCTGGACATGCGCGCCCGCCGGCCGGGCCAACGCCTCGATCGCGACGATGGCACCGGTCTTGATGTTGATCAACGGCTGGAACGCGAAGCGCACTTCGTCAACCAGCGCAAGCACGGAGTCGATGTTGCCCGGACTCATGCCGCTCCATCGACGGTGTTCACGACCTGTTCACCGACATCTCAGTTCCTCATCCCCGGCGGAGGACACCGCCTCTCCCCGCGGCCCAACCTAGCCTGTTTTGCCAGCGTGAAGCATCGGCCAGTCGGCGACCCTGTGGCCATCGACACAACGAAACGGAGCGGTTCCGCTACAGGTGGTGTGCGGGTTCAGCCGCCGCCGAGTCCGTGCCGGGCGGGCGGGTGTCCGACCGTGAGGCCGCCGAGCATCAGTCTGCGCCGGATCCGCCACGGCGCGCTGCGGAAGAGGGCCGACATAGCGGCCGTCGTCCCGGCGGCGCTGCCCTCGGCCGCCAGGAACGCCGCCCGGTGCGGCTCGTCCAGCCGGAAGAACAGCTCGAAGAACTCCGGCACCAGGTCCGGGGGGAGCGACAGCAGGGCCTGCAGCGCCCGGTGTCGCAGCGAGTGCGCGGCCACCGCGCGCGGCGGCCACAAGATCGACCAGCTCGCCCTGGCGGCGGAGGCCGGGCCGGAGGGGAGCGCGGCGCTGATCGCCGCTGCCAGCCACGGCGCGCGTTGCACGGAGCCCGCCACGCTGAACCCGGTCGCCGGGTGCACGAAGCCCGCCGCCGCGCCGAAGGGGATCACCCGCCCGGGCCGGGGCAGCGGATCGTCCACCGGGAACCGGACCCGCTCCTCGCCGATCCGCTCCTGCTCGGTCACTCCGGCGGCGGCGAGCCGGCCGGCGAGCCGCCTGCGCAGCAGGGCCAGCGGCAGCGCCGGGCGGCGCGCGAGCGAGGTCTCCTCGAGCAGTACCCGGTCCGGGCCGAGACGGACCGCGTAGAGGAACGTGGGCCAGCCGCCGCGGGTCTGCGGAGCGGGGTGCCAGTCCATGAACACGCCGGCGTCCGGATCGCAGAACGGTTCCGCAGCCGCGGCGTCGACCACCCAGCCCACCGCGGACTGCTGGGCAGCGGGGTGCGCCGGGCGCCCACCGGAAAGAGCCCGCGCGGCGCCGGTCGCGTCGACCACGACGGCCGCCGCGATCCGCCGGCCGTCCTTGAGCACCACCGTCGAACCCGTCGGCCCGTGCTCGGCGGCCGTTGCCCGCCCGGTCACCTCGACGATGTCGGGACGCCAGAGGTGTTTCCACAGCGCCGTGTTGTCCAGCACCGCGTACGGCCGCTGCCATTCGTGCCGCTCGGTGCCGCGCACTGCCATCCACGGCATCACCGACGCCATCGCCGCTGGTGGCACCGACGGCGGCAGCTCGTCGCGCCAGGTCCCGTAGGTGTGCGGCCAGACGCGTCGCGGCGCGGGATCGACGAGCGTCACCTGCAGGCCGGTATCGCTGCAGGCAGCCGCCGCCGCACGGCCCGCCGGGCCGCCGCCCACGACAACGACATCCACCGGAGCATCAGATCACGTCGGCCACCAATCGCGCCGCCAGGGCCGCTAACGTGAGCCCATGCAGGATGTGCAGCCAACCCGGACCGGTCGGCGCAGCAGCCGCTCCGGATCCGCCCACGGCCCAGGTGACCTAGCCGCCAGCCCGTTCCGCGCGGACCGCGACCGGGTGTCCAGCTCCGCGTTCTTCGCCCGCCTCGGCGGCGTGACCCAGGTCGTCAGCCCCAGCGGCTCCGGGCTGCTCCTGCACAACCGGCTCACCCACAGCCTGAAGGTCGCGCAGGTGGCCCGGGCCATCGCGGAGCGGCTGATGGCCAACCGGGAGAACGTGGCGCGCCTGGACCGCCTCGGCGGCTGCGACCTGGACGTGGTCGAGGCCGCCGGGCTCGGCCACGATCTCGGGCACCCGCCGTTCGGGCACCTCGGCGAGAGCGTGTTGGACAGGCTGGCGCGGCAGCGCTTCTCGCTGCCGGACGGCTTCGAGGGCAACGCCCAGACCTACCGCGTGGTCACCCGCATCGACGTGCGCGGCGTCGGCGGCGAGGGCCTCGACCTGACCGCGGCGGTGCGGGCCGCGCTGCTGAAGTACCCGTGGACCCGGCTGTCCCGCCCGCAACCGCACCCCCGGCACCTCGCCTCGCCGCCGCGCGGCGCGTCCGAGCCGGAGGACCAGCCGGGCACCGGATCGGCGAAATTCTCCTGCTACAGCAGCGAAATCGATGATCTGATCGACGCCCGCGCGGCGTTCGGCGGCCGGATCGAGGACTGGCAGCAGACCGTCGAGGCGTCGATCATGGACACCGCCGACGACATCGCCTACGCGATCCACGACCTGGAGGACTTCCACCGCGTCGGGGTCCTGCAGCACACCAGCGTCTCGCACGAGCTGACCGAGTGGCTCGGGCACGTCGCGGAGTTCGCCGCCCGCTCCGATGCCGAGCTCGCCGGCGACGGCATGCGCCCCGGCTGCTCGCTGGAGCGGCTGCGCCGCCGGCTGCACGCCAAGGACGACTGGATCGCCGACGACGAGGCGTTCGTCAGCGCGGTAAAGAAGGTCGTCGCGAACCTCGTCAACAAGCTGCTGGAGGTGCCCTTCGACCGGTCCCAGCTCGCCGAGCGGTCCATCGCGGCCTTCTCCGGGGAGTGGACGCAGCGCCTGGTCGAGGGCATCCAGGTCGACGAGCACCCGAACACGCGGTCCGGGCACGTGGCGCTCGCGGTGGAGCAGTGGCACGAGGTGCAGGTGCTGAAGTTCGTGCACCGCCGGTTCGTGCTGCAGCGCCCCGACCTCGCGCTGCACCAGCGCGGCCAGGACCGGCTGCTGAGCAAGCTCGTCGAGGCCCTGGACAACTGGCTGATCGACCGCAGCGAGGCCGCCCGGCTGCCGCACCGCCTGCGCGACCTGTTCGACCGGGCCCGCGCCGAGTTCTCGCAGCTGCGCAGCGACGACCCGGAGCTGCTGGCGCCGGGCGACGCGGAGCCGGTCGACGCGGAGCGCCTGGAGCGGATGGCGCGCGGCCGAGCGGTGATCGACTTCGTCGCCTCGCTGACCGACGACCAGGCCGCCGCGCTGCTGGAGGCCCTGTCGGGCCGGACCACGCAGCTGTGGAACGACACGTTCGTGCTGTGAGCAGGAGCACCGCCGGTTGTGACCGACGTGATGAGGTCTGCGATCAAATCGGTGGACAACGCCCGATACACTGGGTTCGTGGTTAGCAAGCGTTACGTGGTTCGCGTTCCCCGCGCCACTCCATCGCTGATTCGCCCGGTCGTCGTTTAGCGACCGAGCCGCTCAGCAGTGCCCACGCCCACCCGGTCCGCCGGTGGGCGCGCTCATGGAATCGCTTGACCACTGACTTTCGGAGTTCCCCTTGATTTCTGCCACCGGCCTGGAGCTGCGCGCCGGCTCCCGCATCCTGCTCTCCGACGCGACCCTTCGTGTCCAGTCCGGCGACCGGATCGGCCTGGTCGGCCGCAACGGCGCGGGCAAGACGACGACGCTGCGCGTGCTCGCCGGCGAGGGCCAGCCCTACGCAGGTGACGTGATCCGCCGCGGCGAGATCGGCTACCTGCCGCAGGACCCGCGCGAAGGCGACCTCACCGTCACGGCGAAGGACCGGGTGCTCTCCGCGCGCGGGCTGGACCAGCTGATCCGCGACATGGAGAAGGCCCAGACCGCCATGGCCGAGCTGGTCGACGACCGGGAGCGGGACAAGGCGATCGCCCGCTACGGCCGGCTGGAGGAGCGCTTCGCCGCGCGCGGCGGCTACGCCGCGGAGAGCGAGGCGGGGCGCATCTGCAGCAACCTCGGCCTGCCCGACCGGGTGCTCAACCAGCCGTTGCGCACGCTTTCCGGTGGTCAGCGCCGCCGCGTCGAGCTCGCCCGGATCCTGTTCGCCGCGTCGGAGGCCGGGCCCGGCGGCGGTTCGGCCAGCACGCTGCTGCTCGACGAGCCGACCAACCACCTCGACGCCGACTCGATCAACTGGCTGCGCGACTTCCTGAAGAACCACGACGGCGGCCTGGTGGTCATCAGCCACGACGTGGAGCTGCTGGCGGCCGTGGTCAACAAGGTGTGGTTCCTGGACGCCATCCGCGGCGAGGCGGATGTGTACAACATGGACTGGGACCGCTACCAGGACGCCCGCGCCGCGGACGAGAAGCGCCGCCGGCGCGAGCGCGCCAACGCCGAGAAGAAGGCGTCGGCCCTGATGGCGCAGGCCGACAAGATGCGGGCCAAGGCGACCAAGGCGGTCGCGGCCCAGAACATGGCCCGCCGGGCGGAGAAGCTGCTGGCCGAGGCCGAGACGGAGCAGGCCCAGGAGAAGGTCGCCAGGATCCGCTTCCCGGAGCCGGCGGCGTGCGGGCGCACCCCGCTGACCGCCGACGGGCTGTCCAAGTCATACGGTTCGCTGGAGATCTTCAGCGGCGTCGACCTGGCGGTGGACCGCGGCGCCAAGGTCGTCATCCTCGGCCTCAACGGCGCGGGCAAGACCACCCTGCTGCGCCTGCTCGGCGGCATGGAGAAGCCCGATTCGGGTGAGATCGTGCCTGGTCACGGGCTGCGCGTCGGGTACTTCGCGCAGGAGCACGAAACGCTGGACCACGACGCGACGGTGTGGGAGAACGTCCGCAGCGCCGCGCCGGACACCCCTGAACAGCAGCTGCGCACCCTGCTCGGCGCGTTCCTGTTCCAGGGCGAGCAGTTGAAGCAGCCCGCCGGCACCCTCTCCGGCGGCGAGAAGACCCGGCTCGCGCTCGCGGGCCTGGTCTCCAGCGCGGCGAACGTGCTGCTGCTGGACGAGCCGACCAACAACCTCGACCCGGCGAGCCGCGAGCAGGTGCTCGACGCGCTGCGCAGCTTCGCCGGCGCCGTCGTGCTGGTCACGCACGATCCCGGCGCGGTTCAGGCACTCGAACCGGAACGGGTCATCCTGCTGCCGGACGGGACCGAAGACCACTGGTCGGACGACTACTTGGACCTCGTCCAGTTGGCCTAGCAGAGGTTGCGCTCGCAACGTCCGCTACTACGGATGGATTAGTGCATTCCGGTGATCGCCGCGCGGTCATCTCGACCGTTGGCCGATCTTTTTTCCATGATCGCCTGGCGTTCCTGCGTTTCCTGTTCGATCATTGCGCTGACAGGGGTCGCGAGGCCCGACCTGCTCAGAGGGAAGGCGGGGACACCGTGGCTGAGCTGAAGAAAGGCGCGCGCATCACGGGTAGCGCGCGGGACAAGCTTGCCAGTGACCTGAGAAAGAAGTACGAGAAGGGGGCGAGCATCCGCGCTCTGGCCGAGTCGACCGGCCGGTCCTACGGGTTCGTGCACCGCGTCCTGAGCGAATCAGGCGTGCAGTTGCGGGGCCGCGGGGGCGCGACGCGCTCGAAGAAGAAGTGAGCACGACGGCCACCGGCCGTCTGCACCGACGACATAGCACGACTCCAGAGATCTGCTCAGATCTGCAACGGAGGTCCGCTTGGCGGATTCGATGGTGGACGCCGGCCTGTTGGATCGTGGCGGTGTGGGGTTCACGATCCACGGGCGGCGGGCCACGATCACCTTGGACCGCCCGGACAAGCTGAATGCGCAGACACCGCACACCTGGCAGGCGCTGCGGGAGATCGGACGATCCCTGGGCCCAGAGGTCCGGGTAGTGGTGGTGCGCGGCGCGGGCCGGTCGTTCTCGGCCGGCCTGGATCGCCGGCTCTTCGGTTTCGCCGACGTCGACGGGGCGCCCGGGCTGGCGGCGCTGGCCCAGCGCCCCACCGAGCAGGCCGACGCCGAGATCGCCGGCTTCCAACAGGGGTTCAGCTGGCTGCGCGAACCCGATCGGGTGACCATCGCGGCCGTGCAGGGGCACGCCATCGGCGCTGGGTTCCAGCTCGCCCTGGCGTGCGACCTGCGCGTGCTCGCCACCGATGCCCGGCTGCGCATGGCGGAGACCGGCCTGGGGCTCGTGCCGGATCTTGGCGGCACGTTGCCCCTGGTCAGGACCGTTGGTTACGCAAAGGCAGTGGAAATCTGCCTGACTGGGCGGGAAATTCAGGCGGACGAGGCACTGCGGCTCGGTCTGGCCAATTCCGTCGTCGAACCCGACCGGCTCGACGATGCCGTGGACCGGCTCGCCGAGGCCGTCGCGCAACCGCCGGACGGCGCGGTCCGGGAGACCCTGGCGCTGCTGGTCCAGGCCGACGAGGCCGTCGACCCGGAGCAGCAGCTCGCCGCCGAGCGCGCCGCGCAGCTGCGCTGCATCGCGGAGCTGGCCGAGCAGTTCGGCTCGGACTAGTTCAGGCCGGGCACCCGCGCTCCGTAGTGCGCGAGGTTGGCGGCGTTGGCTTCGTCACCGCCGACCGTGTTCGAGCTGCGCCAGACCGGCAGGTCGACGCCGGCCGCGCCGGCCAGGTCGTACATCTGCACCAGCAGCATGTTCCACAGGAACGCGTTCGCCATCGAGGACAGCGGTGCCGTCACCGGCTCCGCCGGCGGGTAGCTCGCGTCGCCGCCCGGGACCAGGGTGTCCAGCACGATCTCGGCTTCTTCGGCCAGCGTCGTGCCCGCGCGCTTCGGGGCCTCGGCGCTGGCCGTCGGCGAGGTGATCGCCACGACCGTCGAGCCCGCCGCGCGGGCGAGCCTGGCCAGTTCCACCGGGTAGGGGTTCACCCCGGAGTTGGAGAACACCACCAGCGCGTCCGCGCCGCCCCGGAAACCGGCCCCGGTGAGCACCTCCTCGGCGAGGCCGGTGCGGCGTTCGGTCCTGGTGCTGGCAACCGCGCCGTGCAGGGGCAGCAGGTCCGGGTGGTACAGCGGCCGCACCGCGGCCAGGCCGCCCGCCCGGTAGTACGACTCCATCACGCCGGCCAGCGAGTGGCCCGCGCCCGCGGTGAACACGAGGCCGTCCGCCCGGACCGCGGCGAAGAGGCGGTCGGCGGCGGCCCGCAGGGCCTCGGCGTTGTGGGTGCCGATCTTTCGCAGGTGTTCCAGCGTTTGCTCGGCGTGAACCGGGCCTGTTTCCGACATCTTGCGCTCCCGTGGCGAGGTGATCGCGGACATGAGGTCTATACCAATCGTGGGGATGCTGGTCAAGGCGCGCGGCGTGCCCCTGTCCACCACTGGTGTGGTGCGCGGGCTACGCTGTTGATCAGCCTGCAAGATCGAACAGCCAGGGGATGCATGCCGCAACGAGGCAACCGCCGGGAACTGCTCGCCGACGCCGCCATCGAGGTGCTGGCGCGCGATGGCGGCCGCGGGCTGACGCACCGCGCCATCGATCGCGAGGCCGAGGTTCCAGAGGGCACGACCAAGAACTACTACCCGACGCGCAGCGCGGTGTTCCTGGCCGTTGCGCGCTACCTCGCCGCCCAGCACACCGAGGCGCTGCGCGGCCTGCGCAGCCAGGTTCCCACCGACGTCACCGGCGAGGACATCACCGCGCTGTACGCGGCGATGCTGCGCCGGATGTCGACGAGTGCGCGATCCCAGTTCCTGGCGCTGTTCGAGCTGCACCTGGAGGCGGTGCGCAACCCCGAGGTGCGCGAGGAGCTCGGGGACATCACCGAGGCCAATGTGGACACGGCGGTGCAGCTGCAGGCCGCGGTGGGGCGCCGGATGAGCCGGCGCGGCGCGGGATTGCTGGACGCGGGCATGCTCGGCGTCGCGCTGTCGATGCTCAGCCTGCCCGACGATCTGGTCGAGGAGCTCGGGTTCGACGACCCGGACGGGCTCGCGCGGGCGTTATTGTCCCTCGCCTCGGTGCGGGACGAACCGGCGATCAGCGTGCTGCGCGACAACGCCAGCTGATCGCCGGGCGACCGTGCGGTGGCGCTGGGGGACCGCCGGATGACGCACGGTAGCCTTTGAGGGGAACGAGATCTGGGCAGGGCGTCCTGGGGGTCGCCCACGATCGAAGTGGATGCAGGGAACGCATGTCGAATCCAGCACCGGACGAGACCGGCCCGATCGAACCGCCTGCGGTCGTGTTCGCCCGCCTCACGGACGTCCCGGTGGACGCCTTGGACAAGCTGATCGAGGCGACGCACGAGGTCTACGCCGACCTCAACAAGGTGCTCGGCCACCCGTACTGGGGAGACCTGGTGTTCCACCAGGGCGCGGCGATCAAGGCGCTGAAGGAGGCGCGGATCTGCCTGGAAGGCCTGCGCTCCGAGGCGATCGGGGCCCGCAACACCGAACTCGGGATCACGGTCGCGACCGCGGTGGCCGACGGCGAGCGGTACTACGCGCAGACCGAGGACGACAAGGCCGAGCTGGTGGACCGGGTGCTCCGGCCGCAGGCGCCGGGCGCCAGCCACCTCTACGTCTGGGACCGTCCGCACGAGGATCCGGACGCGGCCGGGCCGTACCAGCAGATCCGGATCGTCACCGACGCGGAGGCCGAGGTCGGCGTCCTGAACTTCACCGAGGAGTCCGAGGAAGGCGACCTCGACTCCTGGCACACGCTCAACCCGGAGCCGTCGGCGGACGCGCCCGCACTGCCGTTCGACGCGGGTAGCACGCTGAAGTTCCCGCGCAACGCGGTGCTGCCGTTCCGGGAACTCCGGGCGGCGCTGGACGAATTCACCCGAACCGGGCAGCGGCCGTCGGCCGTGCAGTGGCAGGCTGCGCGCTGGGGCGATCTGTAATCAGCCGTAGATGCCCTGGACGGCCCGCGCGGCGATGGTCGTCACGATCTTGAACGCCTTCATCGCCTCGGTCATGTCCGGCGCGTCGAACCCGACCCGCCGCACGCCCAGCTGCTCGACGGTCGGGATCACCGCGGCGGCCGCGGCGAGGTGCGCGGCGTCGAACTCCACCTCGATGCGGTGCGGGCGGACCACGCCTTCGGTCCGCCCGGCCAGACGCAGGCTTTCGCTTGCCACGGCGCGGATGTCGGCCGCGGTGCGGGCCGGCGGGCGGCAGATCGCCGCGTAGCGGCTGACGCATTCCTTCACCACGACGGTCTTCGCCGTGGGCGCGTACCCGGCGGCCTCGGCGCAGGCCCGGTCGTCGCCGGTGACCAGCAGGACCGGCACCCCGTACTCGGCGGCGAGCGCCGCGTTGAGGCCGCCCTCCCCGGCGGGCGCGCCGTCGAGCCACACCCCGGTGATGGAGTTCTCCAGGTAGGTGTGGGAAAGGACGCCTTCCTCGCCCGCGCCCGCGTGGTAGCCGACGAACGCCACACCGTCCACATCGGACTCGATGCCCTGCATCATCGACAGCGGCTTGTGCCGCCCGGTCAGCAGCACCGCCCGCTCGTCGAGGTCCTCCAGCAGCAGGTTCCGCTGGGACGAATGCGCCTCGTTCACCAGCACGCCGGTGGCGCCGGCCGCGCAGAGCCCTTCGACGCACGCGTTGACATCGCCGGTGAACAGGCGCCGGAAGCGCTGCCACTGCTCGGTTCCGGGCACCACGTCGTCGGTCCAGGTGACGCCGGTGACGCCTTCCATGTCCGCTGAGAGCAAGATCCGCACGCCGCCCAATCTATGCCCCACGGCCAGACGTTCGAGGCGCGGCTCGCCGATCGGGTAACGGTTCGGTACCTGTGTGTGATGCCGCTCGGAGACAACCGCCGGTTAACCATTGACGAACAGCGCCTGAAGGTGGTTCCTTCTTCTCACTCGCCACGAAGGAGGGGTCGCCGTGGGCAGACGATTCGCCGTGCTCTGGACTGCGCTGCTGGTCGCCTTGTTGGTGCCGATGCCGGCAACCGCGCAGCAGGACGGCGCGCGCCAGGAAGGCGCGACGCTGCGGATCGGGCTGCAGCAGCAGATCGACTCGCTGAACCCCTTCCTGGGGTACACGTTGGCCTCCACCGACATCTTCCGATCCATCTACCCGACGCTGACGACCTACAGTCCGGACGACTTCTCGGTGATGCCGGAGCTCGCCGAGAGCTGGGAGCCCTCCCCGGACAAGCTCACCTGGACCTTCCGGATCCGGCCCGGCGTCAAGTGGTCCGACGGGCAGCCGGTGACCGCCCGCGACGCCGCCTACACGTTCAACCGGATGATGACCGATCCGGCCGCGAGCACCGCCAACGGCAACTTCGTGGAGAACTTCGAGACCGTCACCGCACCGGACGACACCACGCTGGTCATCCGCACCAAGACGCCGCAGGCCACGATGCTGGCGATCGACGCGCCGATCGTGCCCGAGCACGTGTGGTCGAAGGTCGCCGACGTCGCGGGCTTCGCCAACGACCAGATGCCGGTGGTCGGCAGCGGGCCGTTCACGCTCACGGGCTACCGCGCGGAGCAGGACGTCACGCTGACCGCCAACCCCGATTTCTGGCGTGGCGCACCGAAGGTCGCGGGACTCCAGTTCGTCCAGTTCAAGAACAGCGACGCCGCGGTGCAGGCGCTGCGCAAGGGCGACGTCGACGTCGTCCAGAAGCTCACCCCGGCGCAGTTCGACGCGCTGGCGGGCGAGGCCGACATCGAGCAGGTCAAGGGCCAGGGCCGGCGGTTCTTCGAGCTGTCGCTCAACCCGGGCGCGACCAACAGCGAGAACGAGTCGATCGGCAGCGGTCACCCGGCGCTGAAGGACGTGCGGGTGCGGCAGGCCATCGACCAGGCGATCGACCGGAAGGTCCTGGTGGACCGGGTGCTCGGCGGCTACGGCCAGGAGGGCGGCGGGTACCTGCCGCCGATCTTCTCCGACTACCAGTGGACGCCGCCGCAGCCGCGGACCTTCGACCCGGCCGCCGCCAACCGCAAGCTCGACGAGGCTGGCTACGCCCGAGGCGCCGACGGCATCCGCCGCACCCCGCAGGGCGAGCCGCTGGAATTCAACCTCGTGCTGCACGGGTCCCGGTCGGAGGACACCCAGGTCGGCGAGTTCGTCAAGCGGTGGCTGGCCGATCTCGGCATCAACGTCGAACTCCAGCCCGTGTCGGACAACCAGCTCAACGACCGCACCACCAGCGCCGACTACGACATGGTGATCAGCGGCTGGTCGGCCAACCCGGACCCGGACTACGTGCTGCGGCTGCAGACCTGCGCGTCCCGGCCGACGCCCAGCGGCGGCGGCAACCCGGACACGTTCCTGTGCGACCAGCAGTACGACGACCTGTACAACCGGCAGCTCGGCGAGTTCGACAAGGACAAGCGCGTCGACCTGGTCCAGCAGGCGCAGGCCCGGTTCTACGACCAGGCCGCCGGGCTGATCCTGTGGTACCAGAACTCGCTGGAGGCCTACCGGGCCGACCGCTACAGCGGGTTCACCCTGCAACCGAAGGCTGATGGCGTGATCGTGGCGCAGCAGGGCTACTGGGGCTACTACGGCGCCCAGCCCACGGACAAGGCGCTGAGCGGCTCGGGCACCGACTACACCGGCGCCGCCTGGGTGCTCGGCGGGGTCGTGGTGCTGGTCGGCGTCGTCGTGGCGCTGGTGGTGGTCCGCCGCCGGGCGACCGCCGACACCCGGGAGTGAACCGTGTCCCAAGCACTCGCGACAGTCGCAGAACCGGCGCCGCCCACCGGCGGCGGCCGCCGGGCGGTCCGCTACGTGGCGGGCAAGCTGGGCGGCGGCCTGGTGAGCCTGTTCCTGGTGGCGGTGCTGGGCTTCTTCCTGTTCCGGGTGATGCCCGGCGACCCGGTGCGCACCATGACCCACGGCGCACCGGTCACCGAGCAGCAGATCGCCGTGCTGCGCGAGCGGTTCGGCCTGGACCAGCCGCTGTGGAAGCAGTTCCTGGACTTCCTGGGCAACCTGCTGCGCGGTGACCTCGGCACCTCCTACACCTACAGCCGCCCGGTGGGCGAGCTGATCCTCGACCGCATCGGCCCGACCGTGCTGCTGGTGGGCACGGCGACCTTGATCGCCGTGCTGCTGGGGCTGTGGATGGGCTCGCGCGCGGCGTGGCAGCACGGCGGCGCCTTCGACAAGACCTCGACGTCGATCGCGCTGACGCTGTGGTCGGTGCCGACGTTCTGGCTCGGGTTGATCGTGCTGATGGCCTTCGGCGTCGGCGTCGGGCCGATCCCGGGCATGTTCCCGGTCGGCGGGATCTCCTCGCCGGACACGCCGCCGGAGCTGCTGCCGCAGGTCCTGGACATCGCCCACCACCTGGTGCTGCCCGCGCTGACGATGGTCGCGGTGATCTACGCCGAGTACCTGATGGTGATGCGCTCGTCGCTGCTGGAGGAGATGGGCGAGGACTACCTGACCACCGCGCGCGCCAAGGGCCTGCGCGAGGACCTGGTGCGGCGGCGGCATGCGGTGCCCAACGCGCTGCTGCCCACCGTCACGCTGATCTTCCTGCGGCTGGGTCTGGTGGTCGGGGGCGCGATCACGGTGGAGACGGTGTTCTCCTGGCCGGGTCTCGGATTGCTCACCTACGAGGCGCTGCGGGTGCCGGACCTTCCGTTGCTGCAGGGCATTTTCATCGTGCTTGCGGGGAGCGTGGTGGTGATGAACGTGCTGGCCGATGTGCTCTACCGGGTGCTCGATCCGAGGGTGCGGGAATCATGACGGCCACCGCAGGGCAGATCATCCGGGCCCGCCGCCGGGCCAGGATGGCCGAGGCGTGGCGCGTCTTCCGCGCGGACCGGGCCGGTTTGGTGGGCCTCGTGGTGCTGGTCGTGGTCGGCTTGCTGGCGTTGTTCGCGCCGCTGCTCACCGATGCCGGCGGCCTGGACGTCACGCGGGCGCCGGGCCGCCCGCTGCAAGCGCCGAGCGGCGAATTCTGGCTCGGCACCGACGAATCCGGGCGTTCGGTGCTGCTGCTGACCTGGTGGGGCGCGCGGGTGTCGCTGGTCGTCGGCCTGTCGGCGGCCGTGCTGTCGGTGCTGATCGGCACCGTGGTGGGGGTGCTCGCCGCGCACTTCGGCGGCTGGACCTCCCGAGTGCTGTTGCGCTTCACCGACTTCTTCCTGGTCCTGCCGTCGCTGGTGCTGGCCATCGCGCTGTCCACGGTGCTCGCTCGCGGGCTGTGGACGATCGTGCTGGCCATCGGGGTGACGGCGTGGCCGCCGACGGCGCGGATGGTGCGCGCGCAGACGCTGACGATCGAGGCCCGCCCCTACATCGAGCGGGCCCGGGCACTGGGCGCGGGGCACGGCCACGTCATCGGCCGCCACGTGCTGCCCGCCGTGCTGCCGCTGGTGTTCGCCAACACGACGCTGTCGGTGGCCAGCGCGATCATCGCCGAGTCGACGCTGTCGTTCCTGGGCCTGGGCGATCCGAGCATGGTTTCGTGGGGTTCGATGCTGAAGTCCGCGATGGACACCGGCGCGGTCACCGGCGGCGCGTGGTGGTACCTGCTGCCGCCGGGCCTGGGCATCGTGGTGGTGGTGCTCGGCTTCACGCTCTGCGGGCGGGCGCTGGAGGCCGTGTTCAATCCGAGGCTGCGGGGGCGGCGGTGACTCCGATTCTGCAATTCCGGGACGTGTCGGTGACCTATCGGGGCGCTCAGGAGGCCTCGCCGGGAACAGCCGCGGTGCGCGGCGTGAGCCTGAGCCTCGGCGAGGGCGAAACCCTCGGCCTGGCAGGGGAATCCGGCTGCGGCAAGACGACGCTGGCGATGTCCGTGCTGCGGCTGCTGCCGAGTTCGGCGCGCATCGACGGCGAGGTCCTGCTGGACGGTCAGGACGTGCGCGAGATGACGTTCGGGCAGCTGCGCGCGGTGCGTTGGGCGAGCGCGTCGGTGGTGTTCCAGGGCGCCATGCACGCGTTGAACCCGGTGCGCACCATCGGCGATCAGATCGCCGAGCCGATCAAGCTGCACGGCCGGGCCAACGGCGACCTGCGCAAGCGGGTCGCGGAGCTGCTCGCGCAGGTGGAGCTGCCCGCGGAGCGGGCCGACGCCTATCCGCACGAGCTGTCCGGCGGGCAGAAGCAGCGGGTGATGATCGCGATGGCGCTGGCCTGCGAGCCGCGCCTGGTCATCGCCGACGAGCCGACCACGGCGCTGGACGTGGTGGTGCAGGCCCAGATCCTGGACCTGATGGGCCGGCTGGTCGCCGAGCGCGGCATCGCGCTGCTGATGATCAGCCACGACCTGTCGGTGCTGTCGGCCAGCTGCGAGCGGCTGGCGGTGATGTACCAGGGGCAGGTCGTCGAGCACGGTCCGTCGCGGCAGGTCATGACCGAGCCGCAGCACGCCCACAGCCAGGCCCTGGCCAGTGCCTTCCCGACCGTCGGCGACCCGCGGTTCCGGCTCACCGAAGGGGCGCCGAGCGGGGCCGGCCCCGCGCTGCTGTCGGCGGAGGCGGTGTCGGTCGACTTCACCAGCCGCTCCGGGCAGACCGTGCGCGCCGTGCGCGGGGTGGACCTGGAGGTCGGCGAGAACGAGATCGTCGCGCTGGTCGGCCAGTCCGGCTCCGGCAAGACGACGCTGGCCCGGACGATGCTGGGGCTGCAGCAGCCGACCGGCGGTGCGGTGCGCTTCGACGGCGTGCCGCTGCCGACCGGCAGCGCCGGGCTGCGCGATTACCGCAAGCAGGTGCAGCTGGTGCTGCAGGACCCGTCCGGCGCGCTCAACCCCCGGCACACGGTTTACGAAGCGGTGGCGGAAGGTCTGCGGATCCACGGCATCACCGATGACGAGCGTGGTCGCGTCGCGGCGGCGCTGGAGGCGGCGGAGCTGCGGCCGGCGGAGAAGTTCTTCGGCCGCCTGCCGCAGGAGCTCTCGGGCGGCCAGCGGCAGCGCGTGGTGATCGCGGGCGCGCTGGTGCTGGAACCGCGGGTGCTGATCGCGGACGAGCCGGTGGCGTCGCTGGACGCGACGGTGCGCGGCGAGATCCTGGCGCTGCTGCTGCGCCTGCGGGTCGAACGCGGCCTGTCGACGCTGGTGATCACCCACGACCTCGGCCTGGCCTGGAACATCGCGGACCGGGTGGCGGTGATGTACCAGGGCGATCTGGTGGAGGTCGGCCCGGTGGAGCAGGTCCTGCTCGACCCCAAGCACGACTACACGAAGACGCTCCTGGCCGCCGTCCCGTCCGTCGAGCGCCGCGTGGCCTAGTTACTCGTCGAATCCCATGAACGATTGAATCGCGAGGATCTCCGCCACATCGACGGGATCATTCCCCAGGCGTTCGGCATCTGCTCGGGCTTGTTCGAGCAGGGTTTTCCCACCGGGTTGCGGAGTGTGTTCCGCAGCCAAAACAGACTCATCCATCTGCAAACCGTGCCACGTGTTGGTTCGGCCGTTCAGTCCAGGCTGTCGACGACCGCGGGGCGGCCTGGGCGGTCGACTCGGACCACGAGGTCCGCGAGGCGTTCCGGGGTGACTTCTTCGGCGTAGCGCCGGAATGCGGGCAGCGTCCAGCGGTCCGGTTCCGGGGTTCGCCGCTGCAGGGCCGCTTCCGGGAGCCAGAGGTGGATCGCGAAGTCGAAGTCCAGGCCCGCGCCGAGCAGCAGCGGTCCGTCCACAACGGCCACTCCGCGGGGCGGGAGGGCGATGCGGGCGAGTCGGGGCGAGCGGTCCGCCTCGGCGTCCCAGAAGGCGGGCAGCACCTGGCCGTTCCCGCTCGCGGACAGCGGGGTCAGCACCTCGCGGGTCAGGGCTTTCAGGTCGAACCAGCTCTCGTAGAACGAGTCCGGGTCGTGGTGGCCGTGTTCCAGTCGCAGCGAGGCCGGGCGCAGGTAGTCCGCGGTGCGCACCCGGACCACCTCGCGGCCCAGCGCCCGCAGCGGTTCCACCAGAGCGTCGGCGAATTCGCCGGTGTCGGCGGCGGACGCGCCGTCCACTGCCACCCGCGCCCAGCGCCCCTGCAGGGCGTCGATGCGTTCCACCACCTCCTCGGCCAGCAGGTCGGGGGAGATGGGGCGGACGCGCATGGGCCCGAAGGTATCAAGCCGCCTTCAGGAACTCCCGCAGGTGCGTCAGCACCGCTTCCGGGCGTTCCTCAGGCAGGAAGTGGCCGCATTCCGGGATTTCGGCGCTGGTGAGGTCTTCGGCGTAGTCGAGCCAGATCTCGCGCATCGGCAGCCGGGCGGGCAGGCCGGCCGAGCCCCACAGCGCCAGCACCGGCATGGTCAGCTTCCGGCCCGCCGCCGCGTCGACGTCGTCGTGCTCGCTGTCGTGCGGGAACGACGCTCGGTAGTCGTCGAAACCGGCGCGCAGCGCGCCGGGCGCGGAGAAGGCGCGCACGTACTCGTCGATCGCCGCCGCTTCCAGGCCGTGCCGGTTGACCGTCCAGCGCTCGAAGAAGTACCCGAGGTAGCCCGCGACGTCGGTGCCGGCCAGGCGTTCCGGCAGGTCCGGCTGCATGTGGAACAACCAGTGCCAGTAGGCCATGCCGGCTTCGGTGTTCAGCCGCTTCCACATCTCGCGGGTCGGCACGACGTCCAGCAGCGCCAGCCGGTCGACCTGCGCCGGGCGGTCCAGGCCCCAGCGGTGCGCCACCCGCGCGCCCCGGTCGTGGCCGACGACGCTGACCGACTCGAAGCCCAGCGATTCGGCCAGCGCGGCCACGTCGGAGGCCATCGTGCGCTTGTCGTAGCCGGTGCGGGGCTTGTCGGTCCGGCCGTAGCCGCGCAGGTCCGGCGCGATCACGGTGTGGGTGCGGGCCAGTTCCGGGATCAGCTTCCGCCAGCAGTGGCTGGTCTGCGGCCAGCCGTGCAGCAGCACCAGGCCCGGGCCGCTGCCCGCCCGCGTGTAGTGCACGCGCAAACCGTTGATCAGGGCGACTTCTTCGGTCGGCATCCGGCGAACTCCGATTCTAACCGTCTTGGGGGGTTAGAACTTAGAATGCCATACCGACGGCCGGCGGAGGGGACGAGAATGGGTGATTGGATCTGGGACGGCGGTCGTCCCAGCCTCGATCTGGTCAACACGCTGCGCGACCGCTACTGCGGCGGCCGCGAACTGCTGGTGACGCCGGATCGCCTGGCCGAATGGCTGCGCGAAGCCGGGCTCCGCGCCGACGGCGCGCCCGCGGACGCGCACGTTGAATTCGCGCGCGAGCTGCGCGAGGCGATCGACCGGTCGCTGCAGGTCCGGGCCCAGGGGCTCGGCATCGCGGAGTCCGATGTGGACTTGATCAACGAAGCCGCCCGCGCGGAGAACCGCGCCGCGGCTCAGCTGCTGGTGCGCCCGGACGGGTCGGTGGAAGCCCGGCGACCGCCGCCGGACGACCCAGTGCGGGCCGCGCTGGCGGTGGTCGCGGTCGACGCGATCGACCTGCTCGCCACCGAGCCGTTCCCGCGCGTCGCCGTCTGCGCCTTCCACCTCTGCGGGATCCGGTTCGTCGACGTTTCTCCGGCGCGAAACCGGCAGTGGTGCTCGATGGCGCGGTGCGGCAACCGCGCGAAGGCCCGCCAGCACTACGCGCGGAAGAAAGCGAACTAGAGCAGTGCGGGTTGCAGGATCGAGAGGCGCTGCGCGTCGGTGTCGAGTTCGGCGGCCACTCCGAGCGGGATGGTGCGCTGAGCCGTGCAGTGGCCGAAGCCCAGCTCCCACAGGATCGGCACGCCCAGGCCGCCCAGGCGGTCCGACATCACCGCGCGCACCTCCTCCAGCGGTCCGCACTCCGTCCAGGAACCGAGCGCGATCCCGGCGGCGTGGTCGAACCAGCCCGCGCGCAGCAGCTGCGTGACGAACCGGTCCAGCTGGTACGGGTCCTCCGTGACGTCCTCGAGCATGGCGATGCCGCGCTCCGGCGGAGTCGGTGCGTCCGGTGCGCCGAAGGAACCCGCGACGATGCTCAGGTTGCCGCCGTAGGTGATGCCCCGCGCCCGCCCGGGCACGAGCGCGTCCGCGGTGGAGCGCGTCAGGATGGTGACCGACTCGGGCTGGAACAGGGTGCGGCGCAGGTGTTCCCGCGCGGCCGCGTCTTCGGTGAACGCCTTCGTCGCGGCCATCGGCCCGAACACCGTGACCAGGCCGAGCTGGGTGGCGAACGCGTCGTGCAGGGCCGTGATGTCGCTGGAGCCGGTGAACAGCTTCGGCCCGGCCGCGGCCATCTCGGTCCAGTCCAGGAGGTCGAGGATCCGCATGCTGCCGTATCCGCCGCGCACGCAGAACACCGCGCTGACGTCCGGATCGCACCACGCCTCCTGCAGATCGGCGGCGCGGTCGGCGTCGGTGCCCGCGAGGTAGTCCAGGCGCGGGTGGCGATCCCGGACGTGTTTGCCGACCCTGGTGTTCAGGCCCCAGGAGCGCAGTTGCTCCAGCCCGGTTTCGAGCAGGTCCTCCGGCACCGGTCCGGCGGGCGCGACGAGCGCCACGGTGTCCCCGCTGCGCAGCCGGTGCGGGCGACGTAGTTCGCGCATGGTCATGGCTGGTCCGCCTCTCCGCGATCCACAGTGGTGGTTGCGTCCAGCCCGATCTCCCGTTGCGTGGTTTCCTGTGGCTGGCTTGCGTCACGGTCCCCTGGGGTGCGGTGAAGGAGGACTGAGGTTGACACAGGGTTACTCATGCCTGCTCCATCCCGCGATCTTGACCACCGCCCGTGAGGGTATCCGCACCAGGCGTGACGCGCCGGAGTTCGCCGATGGCGAACAACGCTGAAACAGGTGGTCGACGAGCCCGTTCAGCGAGTAAACCGGCGGATGACCCGGCGGAAGCCGGGCCGGTTCGCAACGGTGATGAAGGAAACGGGGGCCAGCCGCGCACGCACGGCGCGCGGTGGCCTAGGGTCGGAGGAGTCATGGCTCGTGTCATCCACGTCTTCCGTCAACCCGACCGATTCGTCGCCGGAACGGTCGGGGAACCCGGCGATCGCACCTTCTACCTGCAGGCGTCCGAGGACGTTCGCACGGTCAGCGTGCAGCTCGAAAAGCAGCAGGTGTCGGTGCTGGCCGAACGCATCGGCGCGCTGCTGGAAGAAGTGCAGCGCCGGTTCAACACCGACCTGCCCAGCCAGACCCCCGACGACCTCGTCGACACCGACCCGCTGGCGGTGCCGGTCGACGA
The DNA here is from genome assembly GCF_004348985.1 of Saccharopolyspora elongata. Classification (GTDB taxonomy): domain Bacteria; phylum Actinomycetota; class Actinomycetes; order Mycobacteriales; family Pseudonocardiaceae; genus Saccharopolyspora; species Saccharopolyspora elongata. The sequence continues at coordinate 20,945 of NZ_SMKW01000003.1, forward strand.
GGAGTTCCGGGTCGGCACCATGGGGCTGGGCTGGGACGCCGAAACCGAGGCGGTGGTCGTCGAGCTCCTCGCGGTCACCGAGGAGGAGATCGACGAGTCGGTGGTGCTCGACGACACCGAGGAAGGCCCCGACGCGCTGCGGGTGTTCCTCAGCCCCGCGCACGCGCGGGCGTTCGCCGAGCGCGCCGAGCGCGTCATCAACGCGGGCCGCAAGCCGTGCCCGCTGTGCGCCGAACCGCTGGACCCTGCCGGGCACATCTGCCCGCGGCAGAACGGCTACCGCCGCTCGGAAGAGGTCTGACGGTCGTGCACGCGGGCGATCCCGCGGTCGCGGAGCTGCTCCGGCACGGCCGGCTGGACGTGCAGGGGCGGCTGGTGGAGGCGTCCAACGCGACGTTGTTCTGCGGGATCGAGTCCGACGGCGTGTCCGCCGAGTGCGTCTACAAGCCGGTGCGCGGCGAGCGGCCGTTATGGGACTTCCCGGACGGCACGCTGGCCGGCCGCGAGGTCGCGTCCTACCTGCTGTCCGAGGCCACCGGCTGGGGGCTGATCCCGCCGACGCTGCTGCGCGACGGCCCGTTCGGGCCGGGCATGGTGCAGCTGTGGGTGGACGTCGAGGAGGACTCGCAGCTGGTCGACATCGTCGCCCCCGGCGAGGTCCCGGACGGCTGGCTGGCGGTGCTGCGCGCCCAGGACCACCACGGCGACCCGGTCGTGCTCGCGCACGCCGACCACGAGCAGCTGCGGCTGCTGGCGGTGCTCGATATCGTGATCAACAACGCCGACCGCAAGGGCGGGCACATCCTGCACGCCCCGGACGGCCGGGTGCTCGGCGTCGACCACGGCGTGAGCCTCAACACCGACGACAAGCTGCGCACCGTGCTGTGGGGCTGGATCGGGCAGCCGCTGCCGGGCGACGTCGTCGACCGGCTGGGCGAGCTGCGCGCCCTGATGGAGGGCGAGCTGGCCGCTGAGCTGGCCGAACACGTCACCCCGAAGGAAGTCCAGGCGGTCAACGCGCGCATCGAGCGGCTGCTGGTGGACGGCGTGTTCCCCGCGCCGTCCGGGGAATGGCCGGCCATCCCCTGGCCCGCCTTCTGACGCCGCGGGTGCGGACCCCCGGCCGCGCAGGGCAATCTGTTCGGGTGCGACCCGAGTACCAGCAGCTGATGATCCAGTCCTCCTACGCGGACCGCTTGCACGAGCCGCTGCCCAGCTTCCGAGCCGTGATGCGGCTGATGTGGACCGGCGGGTTCCGCGGCCGGGTGGAGGACGCCGACCGGATCCCGGTGCTGCGCACCGGTCTGCCGCCGGTGACGGCGCGGGACACCTCGGTCACCTGGGTCGGGCACTCGACGTACGTGGTGCGGATGGCCGGGGCAACGGTGCTCACCGATCCCGTGTGGTCGTCGCGGATCCCCGGCGTGCCGCGACGGCTCACGCCGCCGGGCGTCGCCTTCAGCGAGCTGCCGCCCATCGACGCGGTCGTGATCAGCCACAACCACTACGACCACCTGGACGCGCCCACCGTGCAGCGGCTGCCCCGCGCCACCCCGGTGCTGGCGCCCGCGGGGCTGGGCCGCTGGTTCCGGCGCCGCGGCTTCACCGAGGTCGTCGAGCTGGACTGGTGGCAGTCGGCGGAGGTCGCCGGGCTGACGTTCGACTTCGCGCCCGCGCGGCACTGGAGCCGCCGCGGCCCGCGGGACACCTGCCGCAGCCTGTGGGGCAGCTGGGTGATCACCGGGCCGGAGCACCGGGTCTACCACGCCGGGGACAGCGGCTACGGGCCGCACTTCGCGGAGATCGCGCAGCGCTACCCGGGCATCGACGTGGCGATGGTGCCGATCGGCGCGTACGACCCGCGCTGGTTCATGAAGCCGGTGCACATGGACCCGGAGGAGGCCGCGCAGGCGGTGGCCGACCTGGGCGCGGAGTACGCGGCGACCATGCACTGGGGGACGTTCGTGCTGACCCGCGAGCCGGTCACGGAGCCGCTGACCCGGATCCGCAAGGCCTGGCGCGACGCGGGCCGCGACCCGGAGCGGCTGTGGGACCTGGCGGTCGGCGAATCCCGCGTTCTGGGGTCGTGAGTGCGTAACCGGGCTCCAACCCGGTTACGCACTCACGACCCCGTCAGTCCACCAGGGCCTGGTAGACGAGTTGGTGCAGCTGGGAGCGGATGGGGTGGGTGCTCGACGGCATCAGCTGGGTCAGGAACAGCACCGTCAGGTCCTCCGCCGGGTCCACCCAGAACGCCGTGCTGGCCAGGCCGCCCCAGGAGAACTCGCCCGGGGAGCTGATCACCTTCGCCGCCATCGGGTCGTCGATCACCGCGAAGCCCAGCCCGAAGCCCTTGCCCGCGTTGGCCACCTCCGAGAACGAGCCGAGCGCCAGGGTTTCCAGGTCCGCGCCGCCGGGCAGGTGGTTGCGGGTCATGTACTGCACCGTGCGGCTGCCGAGCAGGCGGACCCCGTCGAGTTCGCCCTCGCGCAGCAGCATCTGCGTGAACCGGTGGTAGTCGTGCGCCGTGGAGAACAGCCCGCCGCCGCCGGAGAGGGCCTTCGGCAGCTCGAACGCCGCCGCGCCCAGCTCCGCCTGCTTCGGGTGCGGGCGGGCCTTGCCCTGCGGGTCGGCGACGTAGAGGGTGGCGAGCCGGTCGGCGTCGGCGCGATCCACCGCGAAGCCCGTGTCGGTCATGCCCAGCGGCTCGAAGATGCGGGTGCGGAAGAACTCGTCCAGCGTCTGCCCGGACGCCACCTCCACGATCCGGCCCAGCACGTCGGTGGCCACCGAGTAGTTCCAGGCCGTGCCGGGGTCGAACAGCAGCGGCATGCTCGCCCACTCGTCGCAGCAGCCCGCCAGGTCGAGGTCGTCGGCCATGCCGTACTCGAAGCCGGCGCGGCGGTAGAGCTCGTCGACCGGGTTCAGGTAGTGGAAGGCGTAGGTGAGGCCCGATGTGTGGGTCAGCAGGTGCCAGATCCGCATGTCCTCGCCCGCCGGGCGGGTCTGCGGGGCGCGGGCGGTGCCGCCGTTGTAGACGCGCAGCTCGGCGAACGACGGGATGAAGTCGCTGACCGGGTCGGTGAGCTCGAACGCGCCCTCCTCGTGCAGCATCATGATCGCCACCGAGGTGACCGGTTTGGTCATGGAGTAGATCCGGAACAGGGTGTCGGTCTGCACCGGGGCGCCGGCGGCGATGTCGCGCATGCCGTGCGTCGACAGGTGCGCGATCTTGCCCTGCCGGGACACCAGCGCCAGCCAGCCGGGCAGCTTGCCGGCCTCGACGTACTTGGCGAAGTGCTGGTCGATTCGGTTCAGCCGGGCGGCGTCGAACCCGGCCTCGGCGGGGTTCACCTCGATCTCCAGGGCCACTTGATCCTCCTGCGCGTGCCGTCGCGGGTTACCTGGTTTTCTACTCTCGCTCGACCGCATGCGAAATCCTTTCTGCTATGGCAGCGCGTGTCGGTGCGTGCCGGTAGCGTCGAGGGGGTGACGACCCCGACTCCACCCGAAGGGCTGCCCCGCACGGCGGGGGAGCTGCGGTCCAGCGGCCACGCACCGCGCAGCGTCAAGGCGGAGCTGCGCGCCAACCTGCTGACCGCGCTGCGCTCCGGCCGCTCGCTGTGGCCCGGCATCGTCGGTTTCGACCAGACCGTGCTGCCGCAGCTGGAGCGCGCCCTGATCGCCGGGCACGACGTGGTGCTGCTCGGGGAGCGCGGGCAGGGCAAGACGCGGCTGCTGCGCAGCCTCACCGAACTGCTGGACGAGTGGACGCCGGTCATCGAGGGTTCGGAGCTCGGCGAGCACCCGCTGCAGCCGATCACCCCGGCCTCCCGCCGCCGCGCCGCCGAACTCGGCGACGACCTGCCGGTGGCCTGGCGGCACCGCAGCGAGCGGTACGTGGAGAAGCTGGCGACCCCGGACACCTCGGTCGGCGACCTGGTCGGCGACGTGGACCCGGTGAAGGTCGCCGAGGGGCGCTCGCTGGGCGACCCGGAGACGATCCACTTCGGACTGGTGCCCCGCGCGCACCGCGGCATCGTCACCGTCAACGAGCTGCCCGACCTGGCCGAGCGGATCCAGGTGGCGCTGCTGAACGTGATGGAGGAGCGGGACATCCAGATCCGCGGCTACAGCCTGCGGCTGCCGCTGGACGTGCTGCTGGTCGCCACCGCCAACCCGGAGGACTACACCAACCGGGGCCGGATCATCACGCCGCTGAAGGACCGCTTCGGCGCGGAGATCCGCACCCACTACCCGCTGGACGTCGACGACGAGATTTCGCTGGTGCGCCAGGAGGCGGACCTGCCCGCGGAGGTCGGCGACCACCTGCTGGAGGTGCTCGCGCGCTTCGTCGGCCACCTGCGCGAGTCCAACGCCGTCGACCAGCGCTCCGGCGTGTCGGCCCGGTTCGCCATCGCCGCCGCCGAGACGGTCTCGGCCGCCGCGCTGCACCGCTCCGCGGTGACCGGCGAGCACCCGGCGGTGGCGCGGCCGGTCGACCTGGCGGCGGTGCCCGCCGTGTTGCGCGGCAAGATCGAGTTCGAGGCCGGCGAGGAGGGCCGCGAGGACGAGCTGCTCGGCTACCTGCTGCGCCGCTCGGTGGCCGACACCGCCCGCGGCCTGTTCGCCGGGCTGGACCTGCAGTCGCTGGCCCAGGCCGTCGTCGACGGCCACCCGGTGGCCACCGGCGAGCGCATCGCCGGGCACGACGTGCTCACGGCGCTGCCGGAACTGCCGGTGCTGCACCAGGTTGCGGAGCGGCTCGGCGTGCGGGCCGGGGACCCGCCGGGGCGGATCGCCAGCGCCGTCGAGCTCGCACTGGAGTCGCTGTACCTGGCGAAGCGGCTCGGCAAGGACGCCGAGGACGACCGGTCGGTGTACAGCTGATGAGCCGCCGGTTCCGGTACGACGCGTGGCACGGCGGGACCGACCCCTTGGCCCCGCCGGTGGATCTGCGCGCCGCGCTGGACCAGATCGGCCGCGACGTCATGGAAGGCGCATCGCCGCGCTCCGCGCTGGAGGAGATGCTGCGCACCGGAACCCGAGACACCGCCGGGCTCGACGAGCTCACCCGGCGGCTGTGGCAGCGGCGCAGCGAGCTGCAGCGGCGGCACCGGCTGGACGGGACGCTCTCCGAGGTCCGCCGGCTTCTGGTCCGCGCGCTGCAGCAGGAGCGGCTGGCGCTCGCTGCCGACACGAGTGAGGACGCGCGGTTCCGCGAACTGCAGCTCGACGCGCTGCCGCCGGATGTCGCCGGTCAGGTCGCCGAGCTGGCGAACTACGACTGGCGTTCGCCGGACGCGCGGGAGACCTTCGAGGAGATCCGGCAGATGCTGGGCACCGAGTTCCTCGAACAGCGCTTCCAGGGCATGAAGCAGGCGATGCAGCACGTCACGCCCGAGGACGTCGAGCGGGTGCGGCAGATGCTCGACGACCTGTCGGCGCTGCTGGCCGCGCACGCCCGCGGCGACGCCGAGGTCCAGCAGAAGTTCGAGCAGTTCATGGCCCAGCACGGCGAGTTCTTCCCGGAGAACCCGCGCAACGTCGACGAGCTCATCGACGCGCTGGCGGCCCGCTCGGCCGCGGCGCAGCGGCTGCTGAACTCCATGAGCGAGCAGCAGCGCGCCGAGCTGATGTCGTTGTCGCAGCAGGCATTCGGCGATCCGCGGATCGCGCAGGCGTTGCAGCGGCTCGATCAGCAGCTGCAGGGGCTGCGGCCGGGCGAGGACTGGACGGGCCAGGCGCGGTTCCGCGGCGACCAGCCGATGGGCCTGGCCGAGGCGACGGCGGCGATGGCCGAGCTCGGCGAGCTGGACCGGCTGGCGGAGCAGCTGGGGCAGGCGTACCCGGGCGCGAGCCTGGAGGACATCGACCTGGAGGCGCTGGAACGGCAGCTCGGCCCGCAGGCGGTCGTCGATGCGCAGCGGCTTTCGGAGATCGAGCAGCAGTTGCGGCAGCAGGGCCTGTTGCAGCGCGCACCCGATGGCAGCCTCCGGCTGTCGCCGCGAGCGATGCGGCGGCTCGGGGAGACCGCGCTGCGGTCGGTGATCTCGCAGCTGCGGTCGCGGAGCGGCGAGCGCGACACCGATCGCGCGGGCGCGGCGGGGGAGCTGACCGGCACCACGCGGCCGTGGAGCTACGGCGACGCGGAGCCGTGGGACGCCGTGCGCACGGTGCGCAACGCGGTGCTGCGGCGAGCGGGGGAGGGCCCCGACTCGGCGCTGCTGGACATCTCGGACCTGGAGGTGGCGGAGACCGAGCAGCGTTCGCGCGCGGCTGTGGTGCTGTGCGTGGACACGTCGTGGTCGATGGTGCAGGACGGCCGCTGGGTGCCGATGAAGCGCACCGCGCTCGCGCTGCACCACCTGGTCGCGACCCGGTTCCGGTCGGACGCGCTGCAGCTGGTCACCTTCGGCCGCTACGCGTCCACTGTGGACGTAGGTGAGCTCGCCGCGCTGGAAGGGGTTTGGGAGCAGGGCACGAACCTGCACCACGCCCTGCTGCTCGCGGGCCGCCACCTGCGCCGCCATCCGGACGCCCAGCCCGTGGTGCTCGTCGTGACCGACGGCGAACCGACCGCGCACCTCGAACCCGACGGCGAAGCGGTGTTCCAGTACCCGCCGACGCCGCACACCCTCGGCGTGACCCTGTCCGAAGTGGACGCATTGCACCGGCTGGGGACCACGCTGAGCGTCTTCATGCTCGGCGAGAACCCGCGCCTGAAGGCGTTCGTGGACATCGTCGCCCGCCGCGGCGGCGGCCGGGTCCTGTCGCCCACCGCGGACGGCCTCGGCGCGGCGGTCGTCGGCGACTACCTGCGGACCAAGCGCCGCCGATGACCGAAGATCCGCTCCGCGCGCTGGCTTCGCTGCGAGCCACCAGGTGGTTCACCGACGAGGACGTCGACGACGCCGCTCTGCACCGGATCCTGGACGCGGCGAGGTGGACCGGTTCGGCGCGCAACAGGCAGCCCTGGCGGTTCCACACCGTCCGCGACGCCGCGACGCGGGATGAGCTGAGCCGCTGCGGCGCCTACGCGGTGCACCTGCGGTCCGCGCCCGTCGTCGTGCTGCTGGCGCTCGATCACGGCTGGGCCGACTCGGAGTTCGACGGCGGCCGGGTCGCGCAGAACATCATGCTCGCCGCGCACCTGCTCGGGCTGGGGTCGTGCCCGGTCACGTTCTTCCCCGCGGAGAACGCCGAACGCGTCACGGCCATCGCCGGATGCTCGCCGCCCTGGCAGGTGCGCACCGGCATCGTGCTGGGGCATCCCGCGCCCCGGCCGCCGGGAACCTCGGCGATCCCCACCGGCCGCCACCCGCTCGACGTCCTCTGGACCTCGGACTAGCATCGCCAGGCTCCCGATTTTGCCTAAAATTGGGAACTCCGCACGTCTCCAACCGCTCACGAGCGTGCACGCAGGGGCGTTCGTCGCGCCCGCCACACCACGACCGCGATCGATAGTGCGAACAAGGCGCCCACGCCGGAAAGTGCGGAGTTGAGCAGCTGGGCGACGTGCACGCCGGCGACGTACCCGGTACCGGCGAGGCAACCCGCCCACAGCGTCGTGGACGGGATGCTCGCCACGACGAACCGCCGGTACGGCATGCCCGTCGACGCCGCCAGCCGCGGCGTCAGCACTCGCGCGCCGGACAGCCACTGACCGCCCGCCACAGCCGCCAGTCCCAGACGGCGAGCCAGGATCGGCACCGCGATCCTGGATGGAACACCACATTGCCGGCCACACAGATAACCGAGCTGCGCGCCGAGAACCGCGCCGGTGGCCACGACGAGCATCGTCGGCCCGAGCGGCACGATGCCGTGACGGGCGCACAGTCCGGCCGCGAACAGCACGCTCGTTCCGGGCAGCACCAGCCCGACGAGGAAGCCCGCCTCGACGATCAGCACGAGGCAGGCCCCGGTCAGCAACAGGATCGGCGGCACCCCGGCGAGCAGCGAGTGCACGAGGTCAAACAACGGGACCCCGGCAGCGGTAGACCCTCGCTGGCGGCAGGTTCGAGCAGACCACAGAGGACGTTCGCGTCTCCCGGAACGTGGCCTCCAGCTGCCGCCGGAACGAGCGTGCCTTGTGCGGCAACGCGGTCAGGTACCCGATCGCGCTGAACGTCCCATCCGGACACAGCGCGCCGGCCACCGAGCGGAGCAGCGCCGCGCGATCCTCCGGCGCCAGCAGCGTCCACGGCAACGAGCTGACGACGGCATCTATGCCGCCGGGCCGGACCCCGGCACCGGCGAGCACCTCGTCCAGCGCCAGCGCATCGGCCTGCAGCACGCGCACGCCATGCCGGGTTTTCCGCAGATGCGCGGCCAGTCCGGGATCGAGCTCCACCGCGAACTGGCGTCCCGACCCCGCCATCCTGGCCGTGATCGCGTCGGTGATGGAGCCGGTGCCAGGCCCGAGTTCGACGACCGTCGCATCCGGGTGGTCCGGCACGACGGATGCGGTGAGCGCGGACACCGCGGGCCCTGTCGGGGTCAGCGCCCCCACACGTGCCGGGCTCTGCAATGCCGTCCGCACGAACAGGCGGAGATCGTTGCGGTATTCGATGGTGGTCACTGGTGCACGCTCCTCACTGGCGTCGATGCACCGAGCGTGCCGATGCGGGCAGCCGTCGGCCATCGGCCGATGACCACGGTGCGAGGTGGCGTTCGGCCACCCGAGAGGTAGGTATTTCCCTACCGTGCAGGGCGAATCCCGGCGGTAGGGTCGCCTTGATCGAGCCGACTGCACTGGGAATCGGGGGACCGCATGAGCGCGTTGCGGACAGGGCTTGCGGCTCCGGAAAAGCTGTTCACCCTTGCGCTGAAGGGGGTGGCGCTGCTGGTGTTGCTGATCTCCGTCGGCCTTTTCGCGGCGGCGAAGCGGCTGTTCGGTACCGGCGACACCGCGCGCCCCGGCGCGTTGGTCCTGATCCAGGACATCGCGCGGAACCAGCACGCGTGGTCGGCCCGAATGCTGGGCAAGCAGGCCGAGGACGTGCACCGTCCGCTCCCGTGGGCGGGTGCTTTCGGCGTCCTCGCGCCGCTGTGCCTCCTCGTGGTGCTCACTGTCGTCGTCATGCCCGTGTTGTTCGCGGCTGCCTCCGATGGCGGCGTGACCTTGACCGAAACCGTGGTCCTGGTCGTCCTGCTGGCGTTCGGTTGGTTGCTGGCGCACCGGTTCGTGCGCCTGCTGGCCCTGCTGACCGACTGGTTGCTGAGCCCGTCCCAGTTGGCCAGGCGCGTCGCGGAACTGGCCGAGTCGCGTGCGGAAACGGTGGACGCGCGTGCCTCCGAACTGCGGCGGATCGAGCGGGACCTGCACGACGGTGTGCAGGCGCGGCTGGTGGCGCTCCGGATGTCGCTCGGCATGGCGCAGGACTGTTCGGATCCCGCGCAGCTGCAGGAATTCCTCGCCGAGGCGTACGAGTCGGCAGGGCAGGCGCTCGACGATCTGCGCACGCTGGTGCGCGGCATCCACCCGCCGGTGCTCGCCGAACGCGGCCTGGCCGGCGGGATCGAGGCGGCGGCGTTGAGCTGCCCGGTGCCGGTCCGGGTGTACGTCGAGCTCGCCGGCCGACCCGAAGCGCCCGTCGAATCCGCCTTGTACTTCGCCACCACGGAGTTGCTCGTCAACATCGCCAAGCACAGCGGCGCCAACGGCGCGGTGATCCGGCTGACCGGCGGAGCCGACAGGATCCGGGTGGTCGTCACCGATGACGGCCGGGGCGGGGCGGAGCTCACCGCAGGCGCCGGACTGCACGGGATCGAACGCAGGCTCGCCGCTTTCGATGGCAAGCTGACGATCAGCAGCCCGAAGGGCGGGCCGAGCGAGTTCACCATGGAGGTGCCGTGCGCGTTGTCCTAGCCGAAGACCTTGCACTGCTGCGGGACGGGCTGACCAGGTTGCTCGAAGCGCACGATTTCCAGGTCGTCGCCGCCGTGGACAACGCTCCGATGCTGCTCGACGCGCTGCGCAGGCACCGGCCGGACGTGGCGGTGGTCGACGTGCGGCTACCACCCACGCAAACCGACGAGGGACTGCGTGCGGCGCTCGACGCGCGCCGGGAGAACCCCGCGCTGCCGATCCTGATCCTCTCGCAGCACGTCGAGCAGCTTTACGCGCGCGAGTTGCTCTCCGACCGCTCCGGCGGGATCGGTTACCTGCTCAAGGACAGGATCGGCGATGTGCGGCACTTCGTCGACGCGGTGCGCCGGGTCGCCGAGGGCGGGGCCGCGATGGACCCCGAGGTGATCTCCCAGCTGCTCGCACGCCCCCGGCGAGACGACCCGGTCGACGCGCTCACGCCCCGCGAGCGCGAGGTGATGGCGCTGGTGGCCGAGGGCCTGTCGAACCGGGCGATTTCGCATCGCCTGTACGTCTCGGACAAGGCAGTCAGCAAGCACACCAACAACATCTTCGGCAAGCTCGGGCTGCCGGCCACAGAGGACCACAACCGCCGAGTCCTAGCGGTCCTGGCCTTCCTCCAGTCCATGTGAAGTGTTCAGCCGCTGACCAAGGTGTCGACATCGGCGAGCGGCACTGCGTATCCGCTGGCGTACTCGGCGTCGAATGCCTCGTCGCCCAGGGATTTCCGGGCGGCGGACTCGATCCGATCGACGTCCAGGCGTTCCGCGGGCGGGAGCGGCGTGCGGACGGAGTCGCGCGCTGCCGCGGCGGCACCGAGGAGGCGGGCCGCCCGCGCCGCGCGACCGGCGAGCGCTTCGGCGCCTGCCAGACCCTCCAAGGTCAGGGCGATCGCCCGGGGGTCGGTGCCGCGGCGGGCGATCCGGTAGGCCGACAGGTGCAGCTCGCGGGCCTGCTCGGCGTTTCCGCGTTCTTCGGCGGCGAAGCCGAGTTCGGCGAGGATCAGGGCGTTCCCCGGCTCGAACTCCACGCGGCGGTGCCATTCGAGCACCCTGCGCAGGTGCCGCTCAGCCTCGTCGAACCTGCCTTCGCGGCGCGCGCCCAGCGCCAGGCCGGTTTCCGCGTACATCTCAGCCGGGGTGAAGCCGCGCTCGGCGGCCACGCGCATCGCGCGGGTGTGCAGCTCGCGCGCCCGCGCGTAGTCGTGCCTGAGCAGCGCGACGCGGCCCAGCCAGGACGTCTGGTAGGCCACCTCCGCCCACAGGCCGAGGGCTTCCGCGCCGCGCAGCGCCTCGGCGTGATGGCGTTCGGCGCTCGCGTAGTCGCCGGTGATCCCGGCGACCGTGCCGAGCCCGTACGACGCTTGCGCCAGGCCCCAGCTGTCGCCCAGCTCCTGGAAGAGTTCGGCGCTGCGCTCGGCATCCCGCTTCGCCGCAGCCAGGTCGCCGCGCGTCATCTGGTGCGTCGTCCGGTCGCTGAGCGCGACGCCGAGTCCCCAGCGGTCGTCCAGCTCGGCGAACTCCGCCACCAGGTCGTCCACGTCGCGTTCGGTGCTGGAGAGGTCGGCGACGGTGGTCCTCGCGTGGATGAGGAACCACCGCGCGCGGGCGCGGTCCGTGGGATCGGTGATGTTCCGCCACGCGTCGACCTCCTCGACGGGTTCCCCGGTCAGCAGTCCTATCCCGGCGTACCAGGCCGCCGTCTTCGCCCGCGTTTCTCCGCCGCCGCCCGTCGCGAGGGCCGCGGCCAGCGAGCGCTTGGCCTCGCTGAGCCTGCCGCGCAGGAACCAGTACCAGAACAACGCGTTGACCAGCCGCAACGCCGCCTCGGTGGAGTGCTGGACGGCGTCGTCCAGCGTCGCCCGCAGGTTCGCCGCCTCCGCGTCGAGCCGCTCCAGCCAGTGCCGTTGTTCGCGGCCGCGCAAGTTCGGGTCTGCTCGCTCCGCTAGCGCCAGGTAGTGCTCGTTGTGCCGTTGGCGGAGGGTTTCGTGCTCGTCGGCCTCTTCCAGCCGCTCCAGGCAGTACGCCGCAACTGATTCCAGCAGGCGATACCGGCGACCTCCGGCGGGTGTTTCCGTCGCGACCACCAGCGACCGGTCCACGAGCCGCGCCAGCAGGTCCAGCACTTCGGTGGGCCGGACGCCGTCGCCGGAGCACACCGCTTCGGCACTGTCCAAAGTGCATCCGTCGCGGTGGATGGCCAGGCGGCGCAACACTGTTCGCTCGGCTGTCGGCAGCAGGCGCCAGCTCCAGTCGATCACCGCCTGCAACGTCCGCTGCCGCTCGGGGGCATCGCGGTGGCCGGACGTGAGCAGTGCGAATCGATCGTCCAATCTGGACAACAGGGTCTTCGCGCCGAGCGCGCGAACCCGGGTGGCGGCCAGCTCCAGGGCCAGCGGGATGCCGTCCAGACGGCGGCAGATCGCGGCCACCGATGCGGCGTTGTCGCCGTCGACGTCGAAGCCCGGAGACGCCGCGGCGGCACGGGCGGCGAACAGCCGCACCGCGCCCGATGCCCGCACGTCGTCGAGCCCGGATCCGGGCGGCGGAACGTCCAGCGGCGGCACCGGGAGCAGCGTCTCGCCCGAGATGCCGAGCGCCTCCCGGCTCGTGGCGAGGATCCGCAACCCGGGCAGCGCCCGCAGCAGGCGCGCGGCCATCCCGGCGGCGCCGATGATCAGGTGCTCGCAGTTGTCGAGGACGAGCAGGATCTCCTTGCCGCGCAACGCATCGACGAGCGGATCGGCCGGTGCGACGGGCGCCGCTCCGGTTTCCTGCACGCCCAGCTCCGCCAGCACGGCGTGCTCCAGCGAGCACGTCGCGTCCCCATCGGCCCGGATGCCGGCCAGCTCGACGAGCCGCACGCCGTCGCGGAACGCCGCGCTGCGGGCCGATTCGATGGCCAGCCGCGTCTTGCCCACCCCGCCGGGCCCGGTCAACGTCACCAGCCGGGAGGCGCTCAGCAACGCCTTGACCTGGGCGAACTCCCGGTCCCGGCCGACCAGGTCGGTGACCGGCACCGGCAGGTCGTGCACCGGAGCGACGGGGGCGGCGAGCGCGGCGTCCTGCGTCAGGACGGCCTGCTGCAGCTCGGCCAGCTCCGGGCTCGGGTCGACGCCCAGCTCGTCGGCCAGCCGCTCCCGCAGGTCCGCCAGGCTCGCCAGCGCCTCGCCCTGCCGTCCGGCGCGGTACAGCGCCCGCACGTGCACCGCGCGCAGCCGCTCGCGCAGCGGATGCGCTCTGACCAGCTCACCGAGCTCGCCCGCGAGCGCGGCGTGTTCGCCCAGCTCCAGCCGGGTCTCGGCGAACTCCTCCTGCGCGGCGAGGCGTTCTTCGGCCAGCCGCTGGACGGGGGCCTGCGCGAACGGTTCGTCGGCGAACTCGGCGAACGCGCAACCCCGCCACAGCGCCAGCGCGTCGGCCAGCAGCGCCCGGCGGGCCTCCGGGGCGGCGGCCTCGCGGGCCTGCGCGACGAGGCGGCGGAAGCGGTGCGCATCCACCGCGTCCGGCTCGATGTCCAGCGCGTACCCGGGGGAACGGTAGGTCACCAGGCCCCTGCCGATGGCCTTGCGCAGCTGGGAGACCTTCGTCTGCAGCGTGTTCGTCGGGTTGCCGGGCGGCTCGACGCCCCACAGGTCGTCGATCAACCGGTCCGCCGACACCGGCCCGTCGTGCGCGAGCAGCGCCGCGAGCAGGGCACGGACCTTCGCCTCCGGCACCGCGACGGCCTCGCCGTCGGCGGTCCGCACCTCCAGCGGGCCCAGCACTCCGAAACGCACGTCCGCAACGTTAGTCCGCGCCCGTGACACCACCCCCAGCCGACCGTGCGCGGTTCGTGCGCGGCCCCCAGCAGGGTTGATGTCGACGAAAGGGAGCGAGATGACCGACCAGAAAGCAGTGAGCGTCCTCGGGCTCGGCGACATGGGCGCGGCGCTGGCCGAGGCGCTGCTCGCCGCCGGCCACCGGGTGACCGTGTGGAACCGCACCGCGGCCAAGGCCGATCCGCTGGTGGCCAAGGGCGCCGCCCGCGCGGACACGGCCGCCGACGCGGTCCTCGCGAGCCGGCTGGTGATCGTCTGCCTGCTGGATTACGACTCGGTCAGCCAAGTGCTGGCCCCGCACACCGACGTGCTGGCCGGGCGGACGCTGGTCAACCTGACCAACGGCACCCCGGGGCAGGCCCGCGAGATGGCGACCTGGGCGGCCGACCACGGCGCCGACTACCTCGACGGCGGCATCATGGCCGTCCCGCCGATGATCGCCACCCCGGCGGCGTTCGTGCTCTACAGCGGGCCGAGCGGAACCTTCGACGCCGCGCGGCCGGTGCTGGACGCCTTCGGCGAGAGCAACTACCTCGGCGACGATCCGGGCTCCGCCGCGCTGCAAGACCTCGCCCTGCTCAGCGGCATGTACGGGATGATCAGCGGCGCCCTGCACGCCTTCGCCCTGGTGCGTTCGGCAGGCGCGTCGGCGCGCGAGTTCGCGCCGCTGCTGAACCGGTGGCTGCAGACCATGAGCGGGTGGCCGGTCGGCGCGGCCGAGCAGATCGACTCGGGCGACTACGGCAAGGACGTCGTCTCCAACCTCGGCATGCAGGAAGCCGCGTACGTCAACCACTTCACGGCCGCCGACGAGGCGGGCATCAGCGCCGAACTCCTCGCGCCGCTGCACGCCCTGATGCAGCGCCGCGTCGCCGGCGGTCACGCCCACGAAGACCTCACCGGCGTCATCGAACTCCTCAAGAAGTGACGATTTACTTGGAACACAACATGAATGAGCACGTCACCCTGATCGGTCTGGGGCCGATGGGGCAGGCGATGGCCGGGGCTCTGCTCGATGGCGGGCATCCGGTGACGGTGTGGAACCGGACGGCGAGCCGTGCGGACGACGTGGTCGCGCGCGGTGCCGTGCGTGCCGCAACCCCTGCTGAGGCCGTCGCGGCCGGTGGGCTGGTGGTCCTGAGCCTGACCGATTACCAGGCGATGTACGACATCCTGGGTCCGGTCGAGGACCTGGGCGGCAAGGTGGTCGTCAACCTCAGCTCGGACACCCCGGACAAGTCCCGCGAGGCGGCGCAGTGGGTGCGGCAGCGCGGTGGCGCTTTCCTCACCGGCGGCGTGCTGGCCTCCGCGGAGATCGTCGGCACCGAGGCGGCCAAGGTGTTCTACAGCGGGCCGGCGGAACTCCTGGAGGCCCACGAGCAGACGTTGCGGCTGATCGGGAAACCGCACCACGTGGGCGAGGACCCCGGCCTGGCGCAGCTGTTCTACCTGGCGCACATCGATCTCTTCCTGGTGAGCCTGGCGGCCTACCTGCACGCCACCGCGCTGGTCGGCTCGGCCGGCGTGTCCGCGCTGGAGTTCCTGCCCTGGGCGGTGGAGAACCTGAACACCAACTCGTTCCTGCTGCCGGCCGCCGCCGAGCAGATCGACCGCGACGAGCACCCCGGAGACCTGGGGACCGCCCGGATGATGGGGGCGAGCGCCGATCACCTGCTGGCCGCCAGCGAGGCCGTGGGCCTCGACCTCGACCTGCCGCGCGCCATCAAGGCGCACTACGACCGGGCCATCGCCGCCGGGAAGGGCGGCGACAGCTGGACCCGGCTCATCGACGGGATCCGCCAACCCGCGTGAATCCTTCACAACATCCCAACGAAATCTCCTTGGAGCACAACATGAATGAGCACGTCACCCTGATCGGATTGGGTCCGATGGGGCAGGCGATGGTCGGGGCCCTGCTCGATGGCGGGCATCCGGTGACGGTGTGGAACCGGACCGCGAGCCGTGCCGACGACGTGGTCGCGCGCGGTGCAGTGCGCGCCGCCACCCCCGCCGAAGCCGTTGGGGCCAGCGACATCGTGATCCTGAGCCTCACCGACTACCGGGCGATGTACGACATCCTGGGCCAGGTCGAGGACTTCGGCGGCAAGGTGATCGTCAACCTCAGCTCGGACACCCCGGAGAAGACTCGCGAGGCGGCTGAGTGGGCCGAGCAGCGCGGCGCCCGATTCCTCACCGGCGGCGTCATGGTGCCCGCCCCGGCGGTCGGTACCGAAGCGTCCTACGTGTACTACAGCGGGCCGAAGGACGTCTACGACGCGCACGAGAAGACGTTGCGGCGCATCGGGGAAACCCACTACATGGGCGATGATCCCGGCCTGGCGCAGTTGTTCTACCAGGCCAACCTGGACGTCTTCCTGACCGCGCTGTCGGCCTTCCTGCACGGCGCGGCGCTGCTCGGCTCGGCGGGCGTGCCGGCGAAGGAGTTCGAGCCGTGGGCGGTGAAGGTGCTCCAGCTCGCCGCCCAATTGCTGCCGCGAGCCGCCGAGCAGGTCGACAGCGGCGAGCACCCCGGCGACCTGAGCACGGCCAAGATGATGGGCGCGACCGCCGACCACATCCTGGCCGCCAGCGAGGCCGCGGGCATCGACCTCGAACTCCCGCGCGCCATCAAGGCGCACTACGACCGGGCCATCGCCGCCGGGAAGGGCGGCGACAACTGGACCCGCCTCATCGACAGCATCCGGAATCCCCAGTAGCGGCAACGCGAAACGGCCGGTGGGGCACGCCCCGCCGGCCGTTCGGGGTTCACGTCACCGCCCCGGTGCGAAGGAGTTGATCACCTCCGGGTGCGCGTCGGCCCACTTCCTGGCGGCCTGCTGCTCCTGGCCACGCTGCGCGCTGTTGATCTCGTTCTCCAGCGACGCGAGCTGCTCGTCGGTCAGCCTGAACTTCTTGATCATCTCGGTGACCTCGGGGAAGTCCTGGCTGAAGCCCGCGCGGCCGATGGCGTGCAGCTCCTCGGCCTTGCCCATCGCTCCCAGCGGGTCCTGCAGGTCCTTGAGCGGGTACTTCGCGTACGCCCAGTGCGGGTGCCACAGCGTCACCACGATCGGCTTCTGCTCGCCGATCGCCTTCTCCAGCGAGGCGAGCATCGCGGTGGTCGACGAGCTCTGCAGGGTGTACTCGCCGCTGAGCCCGTAGGCCGGGATGGCCTTGTCCTTGGTGGTCCGGCTCAACCCCGCCCCCGGGTCGATACCGGTGATCACACCGTTGAACTCGCCGCCCCTGCCCTTGAGGTCGGCGATCGAGTTCACGTCGGTCAGGTACTTGGGCACCGCGATGTTCAGCGTGCCCTGGTTGTACCAAACGCCGAGGTCTTCCAGCTGCGGGCCGTACTGCCGCCAGTAGTCGCCGTGGGTTTCCGGCAGCCAGCCGTCCAGGAACAGGTCCGGGTTGCCCTGGGCGAGGCCGGCGTAGATCGGGCCGACTTCGAGCTCGGTCACGTTGACCCGGTAGCCCTGCCGCTCCAGCAGCTCCTTGTAGAGGTAGGTGACGGCGATGTCCTCGTCCCAGGCGATGTAGCCGATGTTGATCGCCTTGGCCTCCTGGCCGGTCCCGGCTTCCCGGCCACCGCAGCCGGCGGCGACCAGCACCAAGGCGAACAATGCGGCGAGGAGTGCGACGAGTCTTCGTGGTCTTCTGCTCAACATTCCCACCTGCCTTTCCAGAACGACCGCCGAGCGGACTCAGCCGGTCTTGGCCGCTTTGCGTTCCGCCCGCGCCACCGGCGAGCGGTCCGACAACACAGCGGTGATCCGGTCCAGGTAGACCGCGAGGATCACCACCGACACCCCGGCCTCGAAGCCCTGGCCGAGCCGGACCCGGGTGACCGCCTCGTAGATGTCGGTGCCCAGCCCCTCCGCGCCGACCATGCCCGCGATGACCACCATCGACAGGGCCAGCATGATCACCTGGTTGATGCCGGCCATGATCGACGGCATCGCCAGCGGCAGCTGGATGCCGGTGAGGATCTTGCGGGTCGGCGCCCCGAACGCCTCGCCCGCCTCGACCACCTCGGCGTCCACCTGCCGGATGCCCAGCTCGGTGAGTCGCACACCGGGCGGCAGCGCGAAGATCACGGTGGCCACCACACCCGGCACTTCACCGATGTTGAAGAAGAAGATGACCGGGATCAGGTACACGAACGCGGGCATGGTCTGCATCAGGTCCAGCACCGGCCGCACCACCCCGCTCACCTTGCGGCTGCGGGCTGCCAGGATCCCCACCGGGATGCCGATGGCCACCGCGATGATGCTGGCCACCAGCACCAGCGACAGGGTTTGCATGGCCGACTCGAACATCTGCATGCTGGCGATCAGCCCGAATCCGATCAGGCTGAACAGCCCGAACCGCCAGCTGCGCAGCCACAGCGCCAGCGCGGTGAACACCAGCACCATGGCCAGGTCGGGCAGCCAGTTCAGCACGTAGGTCAGGCCGTCCACCGACGACCGGAGCACGAGATCGATGAAGTCGAACACCGGACCGATGTTGCTGTTCAGCCAGGTGACCAGGGCCGCGAACCAGTCCCCGACGGGGATGCGCGGCAGGTCGAACTGGGCGGCGAGCCGGAGTGCCTCAGACATCGGACGCCTCCTCGATCGCGGGCGCGGGGCTGTGCACCCTGGCCTCGCGGCACAGGGCCTCGAACACCGCGGCCGGGGTGACCACGCCGATCACCCGCTGCTGCTCGTCGACCACCGGGACCGGTGCCGCGCGGGCGCTCATCCGCGTGAACAGGTCCTTCATCGGGGTGTCGGCGGGCACCGGCTCCCCGTCGGGCGGCGTGGTGCCCGGCGGCTCGGCGATGGATGCCGCGGTGAGCACCCGGCTGCGGTCGACGTCCTGGACGAACTTCGCCACGTAGTCGTCGGCCGGTTCGTTGAGGATCTGCTCCGCGGTGCCGATCTGCACGATCCGGCCTGCTCGCATCATCGCGATCCGGTCGCCCAGCTTCATCGCCTCGTTGAGGTCGTGGGTGATGAAGATGATCGTCTTTCCCAGCTTGGCTTGCAGATTCAGCAGCTGGTCCTGCATTTCGCGCTTGATCAGCGGGTCCAGCGCGCTGAACGCCTCGTCCATCAGCAGCACATCGGTCTGCGCCGCCAGAGCGCGGGCGAGCCCGACTCGCTGCCGCATGCCGCCGGAGAGCTGCTGGGGATAACGCTCCTCCCAGCCCTCCAGGCCCACGAGGCTCAGCGCGTCGCGCGCCTGCTCGGCGATCTCGGACCTGGTGACGCCCCGGATCTGCAGCCCGTAGCCGGCGTTGTCCAGCACGGTGCGGTGCGGGAACAGGGCGAAGTGCTGGAAGACCATGCTCATCTTCTGCTGCCGCATCGCGCGCAGTGCCGCGGCGGACATCCCGGTGATGTCCACGTCGTCGACGAGGACGCTGCCCGAGGTGGGCGTGAGCAGCCCGTTGAGCATGCGGATCAGCGTCGACTTGCCGGAGCCGGACAGCCCCATGACGACGAAGGTCTCGCCCTCCTCGACCTCGAACGTCGCGTCCACCACCGCGGCCGTGGCGCCCGCCGCGTCGAGCTCCCCCTGGCCGGCTCCCGCCTCCAGGCGGCGAACCAGTTCGGTCGGCTGCGGCCCGAAGATCTTGTAGAGCCGTTCCACGCGTACCGATGTCACCGATCGCCTCCACTGCTTCGCCGGTGCCGGGAGCTTCGCCCGGTCGCCGGGGCCGCGTGAATTGCCGGATCCAGCCGATCAATTCAGGCGGTCCGCGGATTTGCGTTCGCGTCCTTTCGTGCGGGTATTGATCATGTGCGGCGAGTTGTTCATGTCCGGTCGTTCGGGCGCGGATCTGATACCGGTACGGGTGTTCTATTTCGGGACCAGGTCCGGTTCGACGGATTTTTTGACAATCCTCTGACGTGCGAATATTCAACTTGTCCAAGTGAATCATCCCACTTCGGCGCCGACGTTGCGAAGCGGCGGTTTCAAAAGATCAAAGGCGGTTTTCCCGCGTTGTTCCGGTTGATTTTCCGAAGGCGTTGAATCGATCTCCTCCGGGGCCGGATTTGGTAAGTTCCTGACTGGGATCCGAATAGTTCCGACAAGATCTGGTTTCCGGTCGCGTCGGCGAGCTGCCGATCTTCCCACGATGTGATACGGGCGATGACCCGGGTGGGGGCGTCCACCGGCCACGGGCGTTTAAGGTCGGATGCATGCAACCCTGGTCATCGGTTCCCGTGCCTCAGGTGCCGGGCACACGAAGTCCCCTGCGCCTCTTCGACACCGCCGCCGGTGAGATCAGGCCCACCGAACCCGGGCCCGTCGCGCGGATGTACGTCTGCGGCATCACGCCGTACGACGCGACCCATCTCGGCCACGCCGCGACCTACCTGGCGTTCGACCTGGTCCACCGGGTTTGGCTGGACAACGGTCACCAGGTGCACTACGTGCAGAACGTCACCGACATCGACGATCCGCTGCTGGAGCGCGCCGAGCGCGACAGCGAGGACTGGATCGTGCTCGCGATGCGCGAGACGGCGCTGTTCCGCGAGGACATGGCGGCGCTGCGGGTGGTGCCGCCGGCGGACTTCGTCGGCGCGGTCGAGTCGATCCCGGAGATCGTCGAGGCCGTCGGCAAGCTGCTGGCCTCCGGCGCGGCCTACCGGGTCGACGACGAGTACCCCGACATCTACTTCCGGCACCAGGCCTCCGGCCGCTTCGGCTACGAGTCCAACTACGACGACGCGACCATGCGCGCCTTCTTCGCCGAGCGCGGCGGCGACCCGGACCGCGGCGGCAAGGAGCACCCGCTGGACGCGCTGGTGTGGCGGGCCGCCCGCGACGGCGAGCCGTCCTGGGAGTCCGAGCTCGGCGCCGGCCGGCCGGGCTGGCACCTGGAGTGCTCGGTGATCGCGCTGAACCGGCTCGGGCTCGGCTTCGACGTGCAGGGCGGTGGCTCGGACCTGATCTTCCCGCACCACGAGTTCAGCGCCGCGCACGCCGAATCGCTCACCGGCGAGTTCCCGTTCGCCAAGCACTACGTGCACGCCGGGATGATCGGCCTGGACGGCGAGAAGATGTCGAAGTCCAAGGGCAACCTGGTGTTCGTGTCGCGGCTGCGCGGCGACCGGGTTGATCCGATGGCCATCCGGCTGGCGCTGCTGGACGGCCACTACCGCGCCGACCGCGAGTGGACGGCGGACGCGCTGACCGGCGGCGCCGCGCGCCTGGCGCGCTGGCGGGAGGCCGTCGCGCTGGAGTCGGCTCCGGTGGCGGAGCAGGCGGTCGCGCGGCTGCGCGAGCGGCTGTCCGACGACCTGGACACCCAGCAGGCGCTGCGCGCGATCGACGCCTGGGCCGACGAGGCGCTGACCGCCGGTGGTTCCGACCGCGGCGCTCCGGGGCTGATCCGCGCCGCCGTCGACGCGCTGCTGGGCGTCGAGCTCTAGAACCGGCGATCAACACGGAGAGTGAGCGGAAGCCGATTGTTCGGCTTCCGTTCACTTTTCTGGTGGACTTGTTCGATCCGGTTCCGGAGCTGCGTTAAATCCGGCAAAAGTAGCCGGTCAGCGCATGGTATGCACCATTCGTGGAACGAGTTCGCATGCCGCATGGACTTCGCAAACCCCGTCTGGTTGGATCTTGCTCGGTTACTGGGAGCAATGGACCAATCTGCTGCGACGAATGGCGGAATGGGTCTGCTGTGCCCGGGAGTTCGGGGAGACCAACGGGAAGGTGGTCGGGGAGATGCGGAAGGTCCTGATCGTCGGGGCGGGACAGTCCGGGTTGCAGCTGGGACTCAGCCTGCAGGCGCTGCGCTACGAGGTGACGTTGATCTCGGCGCGGACGCCGGCGGAGATCCGGGGCGGCCGGGTGATGTCCACGCAGGTCATGTTCCGGACCGCGCTCGGGTGCGAACGGGAGCACGGCCTGAACCTGTGGGAGGAGCAGGCGCCGAAGATCACCGGGCTGCGGCTGTCGGTGGGCGGCCCGGACGGCTCCCGGGTGCTGGACTGGCGGGGCGAGCTGACGGGCTTCGCGCAGTCGGTGGACCAGCGGTTGAAGATGGCCGGGTGGCTGGAGCTCTTCGCCGAGCGCGGCGGCGCCGTCGAGTACCGCGACATCGAGGCGTCCGACCTGGACGAGCTGAGCCGCGGCTACGACCTGGTGCTGGTCGCGGCGGGTGCCGGGAAGCTCGGCCGCATCTTCGAACGCGACCCGGGGTGGTCCCCGTTCGCCGAGCCGCAGCGGGCGCTCGCGGTGTCCTACCTGCGCGGCGCCGCACCATCGTCCGATGTGGACGATTCGGGGCTGGTCCGGTTCAACTCGGTGCCGGGCGTGGGCGAGGTCTTCGTCATTCCCGGCTACACCGAGGGCGGGCCGTGCGACATCCTGTTCTTCGAGGGCCTCCCGGGCGGGCCGCTGGACTGCTGGGCCGATCGCCCGGGTCCCGAGGAGCACCGGGCGCGGATGCTGGAGCTGCTGCGCGCCCACATGCCGTGGGAGCACGAGCGGTTCGCTGGCGCGGAACTGACCGACGACCGGGCGGTCCTGGCCGGCGGGGTGACCCCGGTGGTGCGCAAGCCGGTCGCGCGGCTGCCCTCCGGGGCGGCGGTGCTGGGCATGGCGGACGCGGTGGTGGTCACCGACCCGGTCACCGGGCAGGGCGTCAACAGCGCGAGCAAGGCGGCGGAGTCCTATTTGGACAGCATCGTGCGGCGGGCGGACCGGCCGTTCCACGCCGAGTGGATGCAGGAGACCTTCGACCGGTTCTGGGACTACGCCCGGCACGTGACGGTGTGGAGCAACGCGATGCTGCAACCGTCGCCGCCGCACGTGCAGCGGCTGCTCGGCGCGGCGGTGGAGATCCCGGCGATCCGGAACCGCTTCGTGAACGGCTTCGACGACCCGGCGGACTTCGAGTCCTGGTTCCTCGACCCGGCCGGAGCCGAGGAGTACCTCAGCCGCCTCAGTTGAGAATATTCGCCCGTTTGGGCTAGAAAAGGCGCGACTGATCATCTCAATCCAGGAGGTTGTCGTGTCGCGGCTCCGACATCGGTGCGGTGCTCTCGGATTGGCAGTGACGGTGGCGGTGCTCGCCGCGCCGATCGCCGTCGCCGATCCGGCCACCCCGCCGCAGCAGCAGGTCCGGCCGATGCCGGACAAGAGCATCGCCTTCTACATCGGCAAGAACCGGACGGAGAGCGGGGCGACGCTGCTCGGCGGGTTCGGGCACGAGCCCTCCAGCCACTGGCTGGAGATCGTGCCCCGGCAGCAGCACGAACCCGGCTCGACGATCACGGTGGGCGCCACCGAGGAGGCCGACCTGCCGGGGCGGCTGACGCAGATCCCGCAGGTGCCGGAGACCGCGAAGTACATCACCTCGAACTACTCGGAGTTCGCCGGGTTCCCGGCCCCGCTCACCAACGGCGGGCTGAACGAGTACCAGGTGGCGGCGCGCGACGTGTGGTCGGACTCGCGGCCCGAGCTGGTCGAGATGACCCCGCCCGGCCAGACCGGGCCGAACTACAGCGACCTGTCGCGGATCGCGATGGAGCGGGCGCACACCGCGCGCGAGGCCGTGCAGATCCTCGGCGACCTGATCGACCGGCACGGCTACACCACCTACGGCGGGAACTCGCACCTGTTCGCCGATGCCAACGAGGGCTGGGTGTTCATCGAGTTCGCCGGCGGCAAGGGGTTGTGGGCGGCCGAACGGCTCGGGCCCGACGACGTGCGGGTGTCCTATCCGGGTTACATCGGCGACTTCCCGGTGGACTACCGGAACGACCCGGACCACATGGGCTCGCCGAACCTGGTCGATTTCGCGGTCCAGCAGGGCTGGTGGAACCCGGCCGACGGCAGGCCGTTCAACGTCCAGCAGGTCTACGGCACGCCGTTCCCGGGGCATCCCGGCAAGTCCACCCCGGACGACGAGGCGCCGTGGCGGCATCCGCCGACGCTGGAGGAGGAGCTGCGGCGGCTGGGCGAGGTTTCGCTGGTGGACATGCAGCGCATGGTCCGCGACCCGCGCTGGTCCGACGACCGCTCCGGCTACGGGCAGGTCGCCGAGCTGAAGGCGGATCTGGCGCATCCGGAGCTCGCGACGCTGTGGGTGGCCAACACCGCCGCGATCACCGCGCCGTACATCCCGTTCCACATCGGTGCCGAAACCGTGCCGCCGGAGTACGGCCAGCACCGCTACCTGACGTCCGGGGCGGCGGCCAACTACCTGAGCCCGGAGTACGCGGCGCAGGAGGCGACCCGCTCGGCCACCTACGTGTCGAAGCGGCTCATGTACTACACCTGCGACCGGCCGGAGGTGTTCCTCGGCGACGTCACCAAGGCGTTCGAGGGCTTCGAGGCGCAGATGCTCGGCGAGATCGGCGGCGTCGAGCAGCAGGCGGCCGAGGCGTACCGGGCCGGCGACGCCCCGCGGGCCCGCGCGTTGCTCACCGACTGGAGCAACAAGTGGGCGATGGACGGCCTGGACCTCACCGAGTACCTGGTGGCGGACGTCGAGGCGCGCACCAAGGAGCAGTTCGGCATCCGCAAGCCGGCGGTCGAGCCGCCGCCGGGGGTGACGGCCAGGGCGGAGAGCCTGGACATGTCGCTGCCGGAGGGTTCGATCTCCGCGCGCGACCGGGTCAACTGCGACCTGGGCAACGGCTGGGCGGACGGCACCACGGTGGATCGCAAGGGCCAGGTCGGCGACCCGAACGCGGTCCCCGACTTCCGCGCGGCCACCCGCGCCGATCGGTCCTTCCCCTGGCTCCCGGTGACGATCGCGGCGGTCGTGGGCCTGGCCCTCGGAGCGGCGGCGATGTTCTTCGCCCGCCGCCGAGCCACCTGATCCGCCGGATGCGGTGATCTGGGGCGCCTGCCGCCGAGCGGTTCGGCGGCAGGCGCCCCCGGGTCAGTAGTCGTCGTGGGCCTTGGCGAACTCGTTGCCGTGGTAGGCGTCCCAGTTGATCGACCACGCCATCAGGCCGCGCAGGGCCGGATAGGTGCCGTGCGGTTGGTACGGGCCGCAGCCGGTGCCCGCGCGCAGGCAGTCGAGCGCCTTGTGGACCTCCGGGACCGGCGTGAAGCCGTTGCCCGCCGGGTTGGCCGCGGGCAGGCCGATGGCGACCTGTTCCGGCGCCAGCGGCGCGAAGGCGTTGTCCGGGTTCTTCGCCAGCGGGAAGCCGGTCAGCAGCATGTCGATCATCGCCACGTGGAAGTCCGCGGTGCCCATCGTGTGGTACTGGTCGTCCAGGCCCATGATCGGGCCCGAGTTGTAGTTCTGGACGTGCAGCAGGTCCAGGTCCGCCCGCAGCGCGTCGATCACCGGCAGGTACGAGCCGGCGCGCGGGTCGGCGCCGGAGCCGCCGCCGTAGTGCTGGTAGCCGAGCTGGACGAAGAACGTCTCCGGCGCCATGGTCAGCACGAAGTCCGGGCCGTAGCGCTCGTTCAGCGTCCGGAGCGCGGCGATCAGGTTGACCACGACCGGCGTGGTCGGGTTCTTCAGGTCGGTGTCGCCGGGGGCGAGCTCCAGCGAGTGGCCCTCGAAGTCGATGTCGATGCCGTCGAGGCCGTAGCGGTCGATGATCGCGGCGGCGGATTCGACGAAGGCGTCGCGCGCGCCCGCGGTCTCCAGCCGCACCTGCCCGTTGGCGCCGCCGACCGACAGCAGCACCTTCTTGCCCTCGGCCTGCTTGGCCTTGATGCCGGCGATGAACTCCTCGTCGGTCTCGACGTTCGGGCATTCGGCGGCCGGGCAGCGGTTGAACTCCAGCCGGCCGGAGGTGGGGGAGGTGGGTTCGGCGAAGGCGAGGTCGATGACGTCCCATTCGGCGGGCACGTCGGCGATGCGCACGTAGCCGGAGCCGTTGGCGAAGCTGGCGTGCAGGTAGCCGACCAGGGCGTGGGCCGGGATGTCCGGCGCGGCGGGTTCGGGGGCGGCCGCGGCGGTGGCGGGCAGCGTCAGCCCGACCAGGCCGACCAGGGCGGCGAGCGCGGTGCGCATCCGTGGCATGGGAGTGCTCCGATCCGTTGGGAGTGATCTGGGGCACAACAAAAAATGGACTAGACCATTGCGCGCGTCAAGGTCCAGTCCATTTGTCGCCAACGGCCGCGAAAGCGCCGGTCAGCCCGGGCCGGGGCCCAGCGGTCCCTTGCCGCCGGGGCCGCCCGGACCACGGCGGCGCAGGTAGCGCTCGAACTCCGCGGCGATCGCGTCCCCGCTGGCCTCGGTCAGCTTGACCTCGGCGTCCCCGCGCTCCTCAAGCGCGCGGACGTAGTTGCGGACGTCCTCGTCCTCCTCCGCCATCTCGCTGACGGTCTGCTCCCACTCCTCGGCCTGCTCGGGCAGGTTGCCCAGCGGCACCTCCACGTCGAGCGCCTCCTCGACCCGGTGCAGCAGCGCCAGCGTGGCCTTCGGCGACGGCGGCTGCGACACGTAGTGCGGCACCGCCGCCCAGAACGAGATCGCCGGGATCCCGGCCTGCACGCAGGCGTCCTGGAACACCCCGACGATCCCGGTCGGGCCCTCGTAGCGGGAGCGCTCCAGCCCGTAGCGGGCCGCCGACTCGGTGTCGTAGGCCGCGCCGCTGACCGGCACCGGCCGGGTGTGCGGCGCGTCCGCGAGCAGGGCGCCGAGGGTGACCACGGTGCGGGCGCCGATCCGCTCGATCTGCTCGACGAGTTCGGCGCAGAACGCCCGCCAGCGCATGTTCGGCTCGATCCCGTGCACCAGCACCACGTCGTGATCGCAGCCGGGCGGGCGGCAGACCGTCAGCCGCGTGGTCGGCCAGGAGACCTGGCGGGTGATGCCGTCGACCAGCTTGACGGTGGGGCGGGTGACCTGGAAGTCGTAGTACGGGTCCGGGTCCACCTCGCTGAGCGGCTCCGCGTCCCAGATGAGCTGCAGGTGCTCGATCGCGGAACTGGCGGCGTCGCCTGCATCGTTCCAGCCCTCGAAGGCGCTGACGACGATCGGGTCGGTCAGCGGGGGCAGTTCGGCGCGCTGTTGTCCGGTGATGTGTGCGTCGCGATCGGTCACGGCGCCAGCCTACGACGCCACGCCGACGCGAGCGCCCGACGTCCCCGCCGAACATCATCCGCCGGGCGCGAACACCCGGGGGCCGCTGTTTCCCAGCGGCGGTGGCCGCTTGCAGTGCGGTGCCGTCGTGGAACGATCCGCATCCCGGTTTGACGGGACGGTGCCGGGGCCAGACCCTTTACCCGAGTCACCGTGGGTGTCAGCGGCCGAGGGAATCCGATCCAGCCAGTGGACAGCACCGGAGCGTCACCGAGCGACGGGACCGGGATATCCCCGAGGTCCCGGCTGCGGCTGTCGATCGGCCGCCGCCCGAAGGACCTGGCCCAGCTGGCCCTCGTCGGCGGGCTGCTCACGCTGAGCGTGCTGCTGGTCCTGGTGCCCGCCAACCCCGTCGAGCTCGCCGTCTACCAGCAGCTGGTGCGGATCCCGGCGGTCACCGACCCGCTGTGGGTGGTGCTCACCTGGGTCGGTGGTTGGGCCGGGATCGCCGGGGCCACCGCGGTGGCGATGTACTTCGGCTGGATCCGGGTGGCGCTGCTGTGCGCGGCGTCGGGCGCGGCGACCTGGGCCCTGGCCGGGCTCATGCAGCACGTCCTGGGCGTTCGCCCGGTGCCCGTGCCGTTCACCGGGCCGCCGGGCGGTTTCCCGTTCCCGGCGGGCGAAGTGGCCATCGTGACCGTGCTGGCGGTGGTCGCCGCGCCCTACCTGGGCCGCGCCGCGCGGTACCTCGGGTGGGCGCTCGCCGTGCTGGTCGGGGTGGCGGTGGTGCACCTCGGCGGGCACCTGCCGCTGGACGCCGTGGGCGGCGCGCTGCTGGGCTGGGGTGTCGGCATGCTCTGCCACGTCGTCTGGGGCGCGCCGGGGCGGAAGATCTCCGGCCAGGTGATCCTGGGCGAGCTGGAGCTGGCCGGGCTGGAACCGACCTGGATCGTCGCGCTGCGCCACCGGCTGCTGGAGCCGCGGGAGTTCGCCGTGGGCACCACGGCGGGGTGGACGCTGCGGGCCAAGGTGGTGCGGCGGATGAGCCGCCGCGCCGGGCCCTGGTACAAGATCAAGCGCCTGCTCACGCTGCTCGACGTCCAGGACGAGCCGAGCCTGTCGACGCCGCACCACGAGGTGGAGCACGAGGCCTACGTGACGCTGCTCGCCGAACGGGCCGGGGTCCGCACCCCGCAGGTCGTGCTGGCCTGCGACGTCAAGCACGCGCCCGCGCTGCTGGTGGTCCGCCAGGTGACCGGGCGCCGGCTTTCGGAGCTGCGCGGCGCCGAGATCGACGACGAGCTGCTCGCGGCGATCTGGGCGCAGCTCGCGGCCCTGGCCGCGGCCCGCATCGCCCATCACGACCTTCGCGCGAAGAACATCCTGGTGGACGACGAGAACCGGCCGTGGCTGCTCAGCTTCACGTTCAGCCACGCGGGCGCGGACTCGGCGCGCCTCGCCCAGGACCTGGCCGAGGCACTGGTGTCGATGGCGGCGGCGGTCGGCACCGAGCGCGCGGTGCGAAGCGCGATCAGCTCCCTGCCGGCCGAGCAGCTCGCGGCGGCGCTGCGGAACCTGATGCCGCTGGCGCTGCCGCGGCGCATCAGGAGCCAGGCGGAGCGCGGGCGCTTCCTGCTGGCCGAGCTGCGCGAAACCCTGGCGGACGGGCTGGGCCTGCCGATCCCGGGCTTCCGCTCGCCGGTCCGCCCGATCACCGTGATCGGCCTGCTGCTCATCGCCGCTGCGGTGTACCTGCTGCTCCCGGAGCTGTCCAGCATGGGCGAGGTGCTCACGGCGGCGCGGCACGCCAACTGGGGCTGGCTGGCGGTGGCGGTCGTGACCGGGTTCGTCGCGATCCTGCTGTCGTCGATCTCCGTGCAGGGCTCCAGCCGGATCCCGCTGCCGTTCTGGCGGACGTTCCTGGTGCAGATGGCGGCCGCGTTCACCGGGCGCACCACGCCCGGCGGCGCCGGGTTCTTCGGCATCAACGTGGTCTACATGGAACGCCTCGGGCTGCGGCGGCCGCTGGCGGTCGGGGTGACGCTGCTGAACCAGGCCGGCACCGGGGCGGTGGCGTTCGTCGTGGCCGTGATCGGCGTGTTCGCGGTCGGCCTGGCCGGCACGTTCACCAACATCTCGATCCCGACCGGCTGGCCGGTGCTGGTCGGCACGGCCGCGTTCGTGGTGGTCGCGGCGGCCGTGGTCGCCTCGCCGTTCGGCCGCCGCCGGATCGTCGCGCCGTCGCTGGAGGTCGGCCGGGAGCTGCTGGAGACGCTGAGGCACCCGGTCCGCGCGCTCCAGCTCTTCGGCGGCGCGCTGGGTTACCTCGTGGTGTCGGGGCTGGGCCTGGCCGCGTCGCTGGCCGCGCTGCACACGGACTTCTCCTGGACGGCCGTGACGGTCGTGTTCATCATCGGCAACACCCTCGGTCACCTGGTGCCCTCGCCCGGCGGGCTGGGCGCGGTCGAGGCGGTGCTGCTCGCGGGCCTCGGAGCGATGGGCGTGCCGGCGACGGCGGCGATCACCGGAGTGCTGATCTCCCGCCTGCTGACGTACTGGCTGCCGGTCCTCCCCGGCATCGCGGTGTTCCGCTACCTGCAACACCGCGGCCTCATCTGAGCGCCGGCCCGAAGCCTCACGCTCGTGCGGCCCCGTGCGGTCCCGCAATTTCCATTGAAATCGAACCTTCGATTTCAATGGAAATTGCGGGAACAAGACGGGGAACCGTGCCGCTGGGAGCCTCGTACCACACTGTGGGAATTGGGTTGGGATGCGCTCGTACGCTGGTCGGTATGCCGCATTCTCCCTGGTCACCGCTGCTGGAGGCGCTGGAGCGCCGGGTTCTCGTCGCCGACGGCGCGATGGGCACCCTGCTGCAGGAGGTGCCGCTGGGACTCGACGACTTCGCGGGCTTGGAGGGCTGCAACGAGATCCTCAACGCCACCCGCCCGGACGTGGTGCGCGGCGTGCACCGCGGCTACCTGGTGGCCGGGGCGGACGCGATCGAGACGAACACCTTCGGCGCGAACCTGGCCAACCTCGGCGAGTACGGCATCGCCGACCGCATCCGCGAGCTCTCCGAGCGCGGCGCGCGGCTGGCCAGGGAATGCGCCGACGAGTTCGCCACCGCCGCGCAGCCGCGGTTCGTCCTGGGCGCGATGGGGCCGGGCACCAAGCTGCCGACGCTGGGGCACGTGACCTTCGAGGCGCTGCGCGATGCCTACGCGGAGCAGACCGTCGGCATGCTCGACGGCGGGATCGACGCCGTGCTGGTGGAGACCTCGCAGGACCTGTTGCAGACCAAGGCTTCGGTGCTGGCGGCCAAGCGCGGCATGGCGCGGGCCGGGCGGCGGGTGCCGATCATCGCTCAGGTGACCGTGGAGACCACCGGCACGATGCTGCTGGGCACCGAGATCACCGCGGCGCTGACCGCGCTGGAGCCGCTGGGCATCGACCTGATCGGGATGAACTGCGCGACCGGTCCGGCCGAGATGAGCGAGCACCTGCGGCAGCTGGCCAAGCAATCGCGGGTGCCGCTTTCGGTGATGCCCAACGCCGGGCTGCCGCAGCTCGGCCCCGACGGCGCGGTGTACCCGCTGACGCCGGAGGAGCTGGCCGAGGCGCTCGCCGAGTTCGTCACGCAGTACGGCGCCCGGCTGGTCGGCGGCTGCTGCGGCACGACCGGCGAGCACATCCGCCAGGTCGTCGAGGCGGTGCGCGACCTGGCGCCGCCGCGGCGCGAGCTGCAGCCCGAGCCGGGCGTCAGCTCGCTGTACCAGGCCGTGCCGTTCGCCCAGGACGCGTCGGTGCTGGTGGTCGGCGAGCGCACGAATGCCAACGGCTCCAAGGCGTTCCGCGAGGCGATGCTGGAGGGCGACTACGACTCCTGCGTCGAGATCGCCAAGGCCCAGACCCGCGACGGGGCGCACCTGATCGACCTCTGCGTGGACTACGTGGGCCGCGACGGGGCCTCCGACATGGCCGAGCTGGCCGCGCGGCTGGCCACCGCCTCGACGCTGCCGGTGATGCTGGACTCGACCGAGCCGCCGGTGCTGCGCGCCGGGCTCGAACGCCTCGGCGGCCGGTGCGTGGTCAACTCGGTCAACTACGAGGACGGCGACGGCCCGGGTTCCCGCTACCGCCGCGTCATGGAGCTCGTCCGCGAGCACGGCGCCGCGGTGGTGGTGATGTGCATCGACGAGGAGGGGCAGGCCCGCACCAGGGACTGGAAGCTGCGGGTCGCCGACCGGATGATCGACGACCTGACCTCGAACTGGGGGATGGCGGAGTCGGACATCATCATCGATGCCCTGACGTTCCCGATCTCCACCGGCCAGGAGGAGGTCCGCCGGGACGGCGTCGAGACCATCGAGGCGATCCGCGAACTCAAGCGCACGCACCCGGAAGTCCGCACCACGCTGGGCATTTCGAACGTCTCCTTCGGACTGAACGCGGCGGCGCGGCAGGTGCTGAACTCGGTGTTCCTCAACGAGTGCCGAGAAGCGGGGCTGGACACGGCGATCGTGCACGCCTCGAAGATCCTGCCGATGAACAAGATCCCGGACGAGCAGCGGGAGGTCGCGCTCGACCTGGTCTACGACAGGCGCCGCGAGGGCTACGACCCGCTGCAGAAGCTGATGGAGCTCTTCGAGGGGCAGACCGCGAAGTCCAGCCGGGCGTCGCGGGCCGAGGAACTCGCGGCGCTGCCGCTGTTCGAGCGCCTGGAGCGGCGGATCGTCGACGGCGAGCGCAACGGGCTGGAAGCCGACCTGGACGCGGCGATGGCCGAGAAGCCGCCGCTGGAGATCATCAACGAGAACCTGCTGGCCGGCATGAAGGTCGTCGGCGAGTTGTTCGGCTCCGGTCAGATGCAGCTGCCGTTCGTGCTGCAGTCCGCCGAGGTGATGAAGGCCGCCGTCGCGTACCTCGAACCGCACCTGGAGCGGGAATCCGCCGCCGGCAAGGGCACTCTCGTGCTGGCCACCGTCAAGGGCGACGTGCACGACATCGGCAAGAACCTCGTCGACATCATCGTGTCCAACAACGGCTACCACGTGGTCAACCTCGGCATCAAGCAGTCGATCGGCACGATCCTGGACAGCGCGCAGCAGCACCGCGCGGACGCCATCGGCATGTCCGGGCTGCTGGTGAAGTCGACGGTGATCATGAAGGAGAACCTGGCGGAGCTCAACGCCAGGGGAGTGGCCGAGAAGTACCCGGTGCTGCTCGGCGGCGCCGCGCTGACCCGGTCCTATGTGGAGGGTGATCTCGACGAGCTCTACCGCGGCGAGGTGCGCTACGCCCGGGACGCCTTCGAGGGCCTGCGGCTGATGGATTCCATCATGGCCCGCAAGCGCGGCGGCGTGATCGTCCCGGACCAGGCCGAGGAGGCGAAGAAGGCGGAGCGCAAGGCCCGCCGGGAGCGGTCGCTGCGGATCGCCGAGAAGCGCAAGGCGGCGGCCGAGCCCGCGCCGGTGACCCGCTCGGACGTGGCCGCCGGTGTTCCGGTGCCCACGCCGCCGTTCTGGGGCGGGCGCGAGGTGCGCGGCGTGCCGGTCGGCGAGTACTCCGCCTACCTGGACGAACGGGCCACGTTCTTCGGTCAGTGGGGGCTGCGCGGCGCGAAGGGCGGCCCGACCTACGAGGAACTCGTCGAATCGGAGGGGCGGCCGCGGCTGCGGTACTGGATGGACCAGCTCGCCACCGAGGGGATCCTGCAGCACGCGGCGGTGGTCTACGGCTACTTCCCGTGCGTGTCCGAGGGAGACGACCTGGTCGTGCTGGCCGGGCCCGCAGCGGACGCGCCGGAGCGCTGCCGCTTCGCGTTCCCGCGCCAGGCCCGCGACCGGCACCTGTGCCTCGCGGACTTCTTCCGCTCGCGGGAACGCGCCGAGGCGTCCGGGCAGGTGGACGTGCTGCCGCTGCAACTGGTCACGATGGGCCGGCCCATCGCCGACTTCGCCAACGAGCTGTTCGCCCGCAACGCCTACCGCGACTACCTGGAGATCCACGGCCTCGGCGTGCAGCTCACCGAGGCGCTGGCGGAGTACTGGCACCGCCGCGTCCGCCAGGAACTGCTGTTCGCCTCCGGCGTTCCGGTGGCGGCCGAAGACCCGTCCACTGTGGAGGAGTTCTTCCGGCTGGGCTACCGCGGCGCCCGCTTCTCCCTCGGCTACGGCGCCTGCCCGAACCTGGAGGACCGCGCCAAGATCGTCGAGCTGCTGCGGCCGGAACGCATCGGCGTGACGCTGTCCGAGGAGTTCCAGCTGCACCCGGAGCAGTCCACCGACGCGATCGTCGCCCACCACCCGGAGGCCAAGTACTTCAACACCTGAGCTACCACTTGCCGTTCTGGTTCACCGCCTCGTAGGCGGTCTTGACCGGAGCCCAGCCGTTGCCGGTGTCGTGCGGGACGCCTTCGCTGGAGTGCCAGTAGCGGAGTTCGTGCTTGCCGCCGGCGATCTCGCGGATGCCGGAGTGCGTCACCTTCGGGCTGTTCCCGTTGAGGTACCGGAACTTGTGGTCGGCGTGGTAGCCCTTGTCGATCGCGGACGTGCCGCTGACCGTCTCGTCCTCGTTGGCGCCCGCGAACGTCCAGTCCGTCCCGGCCGCCCAGGACTGGCTCAGGCGGTTCTCCGGCGCGTGCAGGACGCGCATGAACTCCGAGTCCGGGTCCATCGACTTCCACTGCGTGGTGTCCGAGGCGTCCGGGTTGCGCACGCCCCGGTGCGGGGTGCCGAGCGTGACGACGTCGCCGACCTTCAACGGCCCCTTCGGGAAGCCCGACCAGCCCTTGGCCGAACCCAGCAGCGCGACGCGGGTGACCAGCCCGCCCATCGAGTGCGCCACGATGTCGACCGATTTGCCCTTCTTCGTGTGGTGCTCGTAGATGTAGTTGGCGAAGTCGGCGGCCACGTGCTTGATCCGCGTGCCGGTGGTGTTGTCGTCGCTGATCGAGACGTCGCAGCCGGTGTCGCCCTTGTAGTAGCCGACGGTCTTCAGCTGTCCGCCGGGCCAGCCGCGCTTCTCGAAGTAGTCGACGGCGTTGCCCCAGATGGTCTTGCAGTTCGCGTCGCTGCCCGGGTTGTAGCCGTGCACGAAGTAGACCGGATTGTTCCCCGCCGCCGAGGTTTCCGGGCTTTCCGGTTGCGCCGCAGCCGTTCCGCTGAGCGCCAGCATCGCGACCGCGAGCAACGCCGCCGCGGCCCGGCCCGTCCTGCTGAACACCATGCGCGTCCTCCTCCCAACGGGAATGCGGCCTTCCAAGGTAGGTGAAGCCGATCTCGCCTTCCGGCCGAACGATCACGCGTCGCTCGTTCGGGCCGCCGCGTTGGGCCGACCGGGCCCGGGCCGCGCGTCGATTGCTCCGATCGAGGGGCGACGAGGGATTGAACACTTTCGCTGGGGGAGGCCGGACCTCGGGTGCTGTACTGGTAGTGGTCATGGTCCACACCTCTTCCCGGAACGGAGATCCCCGAGTGACCCGCGACGCCGGTCAGAACTCGCCCGCCGCAGTGCTGTTCGACATGGACGGCACGCTCGTCGACTCCGAGAAGCTGTGGACCATCGCGCTGGACGACTACGCAAGGCATCGCGGGGGCGCGCTCACCGACGCGACCCGGGAGGCGATGGTCGGCTCCAACATGACCCGCAGCATGCGAATGCTGCTGGCCGATGTCGGGATCGCGGGTGTCCCGGAAGAAGTCGGCACTGCGGAGGTCGACGCGGCGGCGAAGTGGGTCGCGGCCCGCATGGAGGAGCTGTTCGAGCTGGGCCTGCCGTGGCGGCCGGGCGCGCCGGAGGCGCTGCGCGAGGCCCGCGAGCTGGGCATCCCCACCGCGCTGGTGACCTCCACGATCCGCCCCCTGACGGAGCTGGCGCTGGAAACCCTCGGCCGGGACTCGTTCGACGTGACGGTCTGCGGCGACGAGGTGGACGGCAAGAACAAGCCCGAGCCGGAGCCGTACCTGAAGGCCGCGCGGCTGCTCGGCGTCGACCCGGCGCAGTGCGTCGCGATCGAGGATTCCCCGACCGGGGTGGCCGCGGCCGAGGCCGCCGGCTGCCTGGTGATCGCCATCCCCTGCGAGGTGCCGCTGCAGCCCGGCCCGCACCGGGTCCTGCGCGACTCGCTGGCGGACGTGGACTTCGCCGCCCTCGGTGAGCTGTTCGCCCGGGCGGCGTGATGATCGACGTGCCGATCGTCCTGGCCGGGTACGGGCCGGTGGGGCGGGAGTACGTCGAGCTCGTCCGGCGGCACCGTGCGCGCTGGCGCGACACCTACGGCGCCGACCTGCACGTCGTCGCCGTCCGCGGCCGGCAGTCGCAGGTCCGGATCGATGGCGCCGTGCCGTCCCGCGGGCAGTGGGATCCCGCCGGTGAGATCGCCGAACTCCTCGCCGGCGCCCGGGTGCTGGCGCAGGCCGTGCCCTCGGACGGCAGCGACCAGCCCGCGCTGGACGCCCTGCAGGCGTTGCAGCAGGGCGCGCACGTCGTGACCGCGACGAAGTCGCACCTGCTCACGCATTGGCGGAAGCTCGACGAGGCCGCGCGCCGGGCCGGGCGGTCGGTGCGGATCTCCGGGGCGACCGGCGCCGCGATGCCGGCCGGTGACCTGGCCCGCTCGGTGCTGCGCGGCTTCGACGTCCGCGCCGTGCAGGGCTGCCCGAACGGCACCGCGACCTTCGTCCTCGACCGGATCGCCGCAGGTCACGGCCTGGCCGGCGCGGTCGTCGAGGCCCAGCGGCGCGGCATCGCCGAGGCCGACCCCACCGCCGACCTCTCCGGCAAGGACGCCGCGACCAAGCTCCGGCTGATCACCGGCCTGCTGTGGGGCTGGGACCCGGCGGACGTCGCGGTCGAGGCGGAGCCGATCCGCGAACCGCTGCCGCCGGTGCCGGAGGGCCACCGGCTCCGGCAGGTCGCCGGCGCGCAGCGCGAGGAGCCTGGGCTGGTGCGCGTCGAGCTGCGCGCCGAACCCGCGGCGAGCACCTTCGGCGCGCTGCTGGGGCCGGAGAAGGCGATCAGCTACGACTGCGGCGAAGCCGGGATGATCGCCGTCTCCGGCGGCCGGTCGAGCCCGCGGGGCGCCGCGCTGGCCATGGTCAAGGACACGCTCGGGGCGGTGCTGGAGGCGACCACCGGGTTCCACTGAGGTGTCCGGCGGGTGACGCGCCGTGATGAAACCCGCAAACGAGCGGGTCCGCCTTCTGGTTCGGCGGCCCGGGATGCAAGGATCGTGGACTGTGAAGACCTTCGACGAGTTGTTCGCCGAACTGCAGGAACGAGCCCGGACCCGTCCGGAGGGCTCGGCGACGGTGGCCGCGCTCGACGCCGGGACGCATGCCCAGGGCAAGAAGGTCCTCGAAGAGGCCGGCGAGGTGTGGATCGCCGCCGAGCACGAATCGGACGAACAGCTCGCCGAGGAGATCTCGCAGCTGCTGTACCGGCTGCAGGTCATCATGCTGGGGCGCGGACTGTCCCTTGAGGACGTCTACCGCTACCTGTGAACTGGTCATGCTGATCGGGGTGGAGGTGCGCGTGAGTGCACGTGCCGTCAGGCAAGCGGTGTCAGCCGCTTTCTCTTTCGCCACGCGCGCAACTCGCACCGCCGCGGGTTCTCAGAGGGCCTCTCGGGAGGACAGCCCCGGCGTGGCGTATTGGTCATACATGAGTCGGGGATCCCGGACCGAGAGGGCCTCTGAGGTTCCGCTACCGGCACCGCTGCTCAAGTCGACTGCTGCAATTTAGAAGAAGGAGATCGAGTTCCATGCTGCGTGTGGCTGTGCCCAACAAGGGCACCCTCGCTGGTCCCGCATCCGAGATGCTCGCGGAAGCCGGGTACCGGCAGCGCCATGAGCAGCGGGACCTCACCGTCCTGGACACCACCAACGACGTCGAGTTCTTCTTCCTGCGCCCCAAGGACATCGCGATCTACGTCGGCTCCGGCGAGCTCGACCTCGGGCTCACCGGCCGCGATCTGGCCCGCGATTCCGGCGCCCCGGTCGAGGAGCGGCTCGCGCTCGGCTTCGGCGGCTCCACGTTCCGCTACGCCGCCCCGGCGGGCCAGCACGACTGGGCCGTCGCGGACCTGCAGGACAAGCGGATCGCCACGTCCTACCCGAGGCTGGTCACCGACGACCTCGCGCAGCACGGCGTGACGGCCGACGTCATCCGGCTCGACGGCGCGGTGGAGATCTCCATCCAGCTCGGCGTCGCCGACGCCATCGCCGACGTGGTCGGCTCCGGCCGCACGCTGCGCCAGCACGGCCTGGTCGCCTTCGGCGAGCCGATCTGCAACTCCGAGGCGGTGGTGATCGAGCGCCGCGGTTCGGACGACGAGCAGGCCAAGAACCAGCTCATCGCCCGCCTGCAGGGCGTGGTGTTCGCCCAGCAGTACGTGATGCTGGACTACAACTGCCCGCGCGACCTGCTCGACGACGCCACGAAGGTGACGCCGGGCCTGGAGTCGCCGACCATGTCGCCGCTGGCCGACGACCGCTGGGTGGCGGTGCGCGCGATGGTCTCCCGCAAGGACGCCCCGGCGATCATGGACCGCCTCGCCGCGGTCGGTGCCAAGGCCATCCTGTCCTCCGACATCAGGGCCTGCCGCCTTTAGAACCTGTTCCAGGCTCGCCTTGCTTGTCGGTGCGGGTGGCAGAACCTCAGACGCCGTCTGGACTGTGGGAGCCCCGACTTACGTATGTCCAAATACGCGGCGTCGGGGCTGTCCTCGCCCAGTAGCCCAGAAGGGCGGGCACCGTCTGAGAACCCGCGGCGGTGCGAGTTGCGTAGGTGGGCTAAGCGGCTGCGCCGCTTCAAAAGCGCCCTTGCAGCGCCACAGCCTGTCAACGCACTGCTCTGTTCAGGCGAACGCCGCGTCCTCGCGAGTTCGTCCTGTATGCCCGGTTGCTCCACCGGATTGTGATCCGAGTGCCCCAAGTCGGCCGTGCCGATTGCGGATAATGGAATCCGGGACGATCTTGGACGAGCCGGTGGGGGTGAGGAAATGGCCGTCGTGGTACCGGGAACTACCCCGCCGCGGTGGGAGCTCTACGAGGGGATGCCATGCTGGATAGAGCTGATCACCACGGATCTCGAGCGGGCCCAGGAATTCTACTCCGGGCTGTTCGACTGGACGTACGAAACTCATCGCGATCCGGTCTCCGGCGAACACGTGATCGCCATGCGCGAGGGTTTCCCGGTGGCCAGCCTGCGGGCCGCCTCCGGTGACCAGTCGAGCTGGCGGCTCTACCTGGCCACCGCGGACTGCGAGGCCTTCGCGGAGCGGGCCGTGGCGTTGGGCGCGACGGTGACCGTGCCGCGCAACGAGGTGCCCGGGCTGGGCGCCAAGACGGTGCTGGTCGGGCCGGCCGGGGCCGAGTTCGGGCTGCTGGAACCCGAGGAGTCCTGGCAGTTCGACGTCGGGCTGCCGGGCACCCTGATGTGGGCCGAGCTGGTCACCATCAAGGCGCAGACCGCGGACAACTTCTTCCAGGAGCTCTTCGGCTACAGCGCCGAGCAGTTCGGCACCGAGCACCGCTCGGACTACTCCGTCTGGTACCTCGGGGACGAGTCGGTGTGCGCCCGGGTCAGCATGATCCGCGACTTCATCACCGAGTCCACCAAGCCGCACTGGCTGCTCTACCTCGGCGTCGACGCGGAGGTCGGCACCGATGAGCTGGTCCGCCGCGCGATCGGCCTCGGCGGTCGCGTGCGGGTGGATCCGTACGACTCCAGCATCGGCCGGGTCGCGGTCCTCCGGGATCCCAGCGGCGCCCGCTTCGCGGTCATCGACCCGACCCAGGCCGGCGACTTCGGTACCGCCGCCAACTACGACCCCTACGAGGACTGACCGCCCGAGGGCCCGGCTGCCGTCCGGGGTGCCGCAATTTCAATGGAAATCGGACCTTCGATTTCCATTGAAATTGCGCGAGTTGTCCACAACCTCCGCAGTTTCGATTGAAACTGCGATCCCCCGGGCGGCGGCGGGTCAGTCGGTGCGGTCGAGGACGGATTCCGGGCCCGGGTCGGGTTCCGGCCAGCCCGGGTAGGGCGGCGGGGTGCCGCCGAAGGCCGGGCACAGCGGCTTGTGGTCGCAGTAGTCGCACAGGCGGCTGGGGTTCGGCCGGAAGTCGCCCGTCTTGCCCGCCCGCAGGATCGCCTGCCAGATCGCCTCCAGGGTGCGCTCGAAGCGGCGCAGCTCCGTCTCGTCCGGCGTGTAGGCCAGCCGCTGCTTGCTGGCCAGGTACATCAGCAGCAGCTGGCGGGGGATCTCGCCGCGGGTGCGCCACAGCACCAGGGCGTAGAACTTCATCTGGAACATCGCCTTGGCCTCGCCGATCTCCCGCGGCGCGGCACCGGTCTTGTAGTCGACCAGCCGGATCTCGCCGGTCGGGGCCACGTCGACGCGGTCGATGAACCCGCGCAGCAGCACCCCGGAGTCGAGCTCGGTCTCCACCCGCAGCTCGCAGGCCTCCGGCTCCAGCCGACGCGGGTCCTCCAGCTCGAAGTAGGCGTCCAGCAGCGCGTTCGCCGACTCCAGCCAGCCCGTCAGCTCGGGATCGTCGGGCCCGTCGAACAGCTCGCCGAGCTCGGGCTGCTGCGCGAGCAGCTCCTCCCAGGCCGGCTGCAGCAGCGCCCGCGCCTGCGCCTGGTCGCGCTCGGCGGTCGGCAGTCCGAACAGCCGCTCCAGCACCGAATGCACCACGGTGCCGCGCACCTGCGCCTTGCTGGGCGTTTCCGGCAGCCGGTCCACGGCGCGGAACCGGTAGAGCAGCGGGCACTGCTTGAAATCGCTCGCGCGGGACGGGGACAGCGCCGGCCGCCTGGGCCTGCCGTCCTGGAGTGTCCCGCCTGTCGCCTGCGCAGGTTCCGCCATGGCCCGAGACCCTAATCGAGCCGACCGACACGCGATCACCCCCTGCACGGATCACGACTGCCTCACGGGTGGGGCACTACCCTGCGTGCATGCCGTCGACCGCGTCCCCGCCCACCCGGCCCAAGTTGAACGACGGCGGCCTGCTGCTGTGCCGCATCGCCGGGGTGCCAGTGCTGCTGTCGCCGTCGTGGTGGCTCGGGGCGGCGCTGATCGTGCTGCTCTACACGCCGCTGGTGGGCCGGATACTGCCGGGAGCGGGGATCTGGGAGAGCGCGCTGCTGGCGGCGGTGTTCACCGTGCTGCTGGCGGTTTCGGTGCTGCTGCACGAGCTCGGGCACTGCATCGTCGCGCTGCGCCTGGGGCTGCCGGTGCGGCGCGTTCGCCTGTTCCTGCTCGGCGGCCTGTCGGAGATCTCCCGGACGCCGCCGAAACCCACCCAGGAGGGCCTGATCGCGGCGGCCGGGCCCGCGGTGTCGATGGTGCTGGCGCTGGCGACCGGCATCGGCTGGTTCGCGCTGGTGCCCGGCGGCGCGATCTGGCTGCTGGTCGCGCAGACCTGCGTGGCGAACCTCGCGGTGGCGGTGTTCAACCTGCTGCCGGGCCTGCCGCTGGACGGCGGCCGGATGCTGCGGGCGCTGACCTGGCGGCTCACCGGCAAGCGCGCCACGGGCACCACGGCGGGCGTGATCGGCGCGGGAGCGGTGGCGGCGGTCCTGATCGGCTGGGCGCTGGTCGGCCTGCTCAACAACGCCCAGGACCAGTGGCTGCGGCTGGGCGTGTGCGTGCTGATGGCGTGGTTCGTGGTGGCCGGTGCGAGCGCGGAGCACGCGGCCGAGCAGCGCAAGCGCTGGCCCGCGGGCCTGGAGCTGGGCGACCTGGTGCGCCCGGTCCTGCAGCTCCCGGCGGAGAGCCCGGTGGGCGATGCGCTGCTGGCGGCGGCGGGCCGGGGCGTGGTCCTGGTGCGGGCGGACGGCATCGCGGTCGGCCTGCTCGACCAGACCGCGGCGGAGCGCCTGGCCACCCACGCGCCGAACGAACCGGCCGAGCGAGCGGCCGAACCGGTCGACCCGGACACGATCCTGCTCGACAGCGAGACCCCGGACGCGATCCTGGAGCGGGTGCAGTCGGTGCTGGCCTGGCAGTTCCTCGTGGTCGACGGCGAGGGCAGGCCCAGCGGCGTCCTGCGCCGCGAGGACCTCCGCAACGCGCTGCGCTCCCGTCGCGGGTGAGCAGCCCGTGAGCGTTTTGGGGTGTCATAGCGCCCCAAAACGCTCACGTGACCTGCGCAGCGGCAATGGGGTGGCGGAAGCCGACCCGAGCCTTCTTCGGACGCTCTGCGACGATGGTGCGCTGTACCAGCGTGGAGAAGGTAGGCAGCAGTTGAGCAGCACCGTCAGCGGTGAGTTCCAGCCCGGCGACCGGGTCCAGTTGACCGACCCGAAGGGCCGGAAGTACACGGTCGTCCTGGAGCAGGGAGGGGAGTACCACACGCACCGCGGTGCCCTCGCGCACGACGACCTGATCGGCAAGCCGGAGGGCTCGGTGGTGACCTCGGCGGGCGGCACGTCGTTCCTGGCGCTGCGGCCGCTGCTGGCCGACTACGTGCTGTCGATGCCGCGCGGCGCCCAGGTCATCTACCCGAAGGACGCGGCGCAGATCCTCATGTGGGGCGACATCCGCCCGGGCGCGCGGGTGCTGGAGGCGGGCGCCGGATCGGGCGCGCTGAGCTGCTCGCTGCTGCGCGCGGTCGGCCCCGAGGGCAGCGTGACGTCGTTCGAGGTGCGCGAGGACCACGCGGAGCACGCGGAGCGCAACGTGCGGCGCTTCTTCGGCGACAAGCCGGACAACTGGACGCTGCAGCTGGGCGACGTCCAGGATTACGACGGCGACCCGGTCGACCGGGTGGTGCTCGACATGCTCGCGCCCTGGGACGTCCTGGACAAGGTCCACGAGAAGCTGCTGCCCGGCGGCGTCCTGGTCGTCTACGTGGCCACGACGACCCAGCTGTCCCGGATCACGGAGGCCATCCGCGAGCAGCAGAACTGGACGGAACCCCAGTCCTGGGAAACGCTGCTGCGCCCGTGGCACGTGGTGGGCATGGCGGTCCGCCCGGACCACCGGATGGTGGCGCACACGGCGTTCCTCCTGACGACCCGCCGCCTGGCGGACGGCGTGACCCCGCCCCGGGTCCAGCGCCGCCCCAGCAAAGGCTGAACGCGAAAGGCCCGCCCCGGACCGGGGCGGGCCTTTGCACGTGATCGGGCGTCGATCAGCAGAGCTTCCAGGAGCCGTCTTCGACGACCATCTTGAACTCTTCGTCGATCTTCTCGTCGGGGATCAGGTCGGCCACGTTCTGGCCCATGATCTCGACGTCGGCGGTGATGCTCATCGTGCCGGTGACCTTGGCCGTGGCGGTGTTGTCGCCGTTGTCCTTGACCTCGCCCAGCTTCATCTCGATCTTCATGCCGTCGATCAGCTTCTGGATGTCGGCGTCGGTGAGACCGAACTCCTTGAGCTCGTCGAATGAACCGCCCTTGCCCTCGAAGGTGTCCAGCATCTCCTGGAACTTCTCCTGCTCCTTCTTGCAGGACATGGGCTGCAGGCTGGCGAAGTCCTTCTGGTTGATCGCGTCGATGCCCTGCTGGGCGACCTTGCGGGGGTCGCCGGGGCCGCCGGTGAAGACGATCACCAGGGTGATCACCAGGCCGATCACGAGGAGGCCGCCGATGCCGCCCAGGATCCACGGCAGCGGGGACTTCTTCTTCGGCGCGTCGAAGCCCGGCTGGCCGAAGCCGCCGCCCTGCGGCGGGTACGGGGGCTGCTGGCCGAAGCCCTGCTGCGGCTGTGGGCCGCTCTGCGGGTACGCG
Organism: Saccharopolyspora elongata; assembly: GCF_004348985.1. Classification (GTDB taxonomy): domain Bacteria; phylum Actinomycetota; class Actinomycetes; order Mycobacteriales; family Pseudonocardiaceae; genus Saccharopolyspora; species Saccharopolyspora elongata. The sequence goes on from NZ_SMKW01000003.1 coordinate 63,383, forward strand.
CCGCCCTGCTGGGGCTGGCCGCCGCTGGGCGGGTAGGCGCCGCCCGGCTGGCCGCCGAAGCCCTGCTGCGGCTGGCCACCGCTGGGCGGGTACTGGCCGCCGGGCTGCTGCCCCCAGCCGTCCTGCCCGGGCGGCTGCTGCGGTGGGTACGTCATGGGTCCTCCCCCTTGCTCACATGCTCTTGCTGCGGGCTCACTGGTCGAGCTGGCAGACCTTCCAGGTGCCGTCCTCCACGACCAGGCCCATCGTCTGGTCCACAGGTGTGGACGATCCGTCGGCCTCGTAGGTTCCGGTCAACTTCGCGGTGGCCTGGTCGCCACGCTCGGTCACCTCGCCGAGCTTGACGTTGAACTTCCACTGGCTGAGCTGGCTCATCGCCTTGCTCAGCTCGGCCTTGTTGGAGTCGCAGAACAGGCTGCTCACGCCGTTGAAGTCGCCGGCGTTGACCTTCTGGACGACCTCCTGCGCGACCGGCCGGGCCTCGCCGGGCCCGCTGTTCAGCCAGAAGAACACCCCGACACCGGCCCCTGCGAGGACGACCAGCGCCCCGACCAGGCTGAGGATCAGCGGTAGCTTCGACTTCTTCCGCTGCGGCGGCTCGACGTCGGCGAAGCCGTTGGGCTCCTGGATCCAGGAGCCGGGGCCGAACTCGCTGCCCCACTGGGGGGCCATGGGCGCCTGCTGCTGCTGCTGGTCCGGGCCCTGCTGGCCCCAGCCGGTGTGCTGGTTGCCGTACCAGGCGGGCTGCTGCTGCGGGGTTTCCGGCGGACCCTGCTGAGGGAACCCGTTGCCCGCGGGTTGCTGCCCCCACCCGCCCTGTCCAGGCTGCTGCGGCGGATAGGTCATGGCTCCTCCCCGGAGTGGTGCGTTGCTGCTTTCGGCGGCCGTAAGTAGATCAGAGCCCGCGACGCGTGGTGCACGGAGTGGACTTTTCGGCACTCAATCGTCATGGGGAATTCGCCGGGCTGGAGTGGCGTCCAGGGGCAGTTGTTCCAAATGATGGGAGAAGTGCCGGATGCGCTCGCAGCCGGGCGGTCGCAACGCCACCCGGTTGCCGGATCGGTTAACCCGGATGCCCGCCGACCGCCCCGATCCGCGTGGCGCAACGGAAAACCGGTGCTCGTGGGGCCGCGTCGTCCGATCGGGAACGTATCGAACGGACCATGATCGTCAACGCAACGTATCCGCCCCGCCCGGCCGGAACGCGACCCGCTGGCGCCAACTTGGCCCGCCTCATGGGTATTCGCGGATTTTTGTGGCACGCTGGGCGATCCGGCGGGCATCAACGACGCCGCCGTCGTCGGTGATCGCCGGTACCGTGGTGGTACGAGCACGGGAGGAGGGTGCCGACATGCAGCACGACCGTCCCGGCAGCCGGCCTGAGGAGGGCGGCGAGCAGTACAGCGGTGGCTCCGCAGAACTCCGCAGCCAGATTCGTCTCCTGGAAGACGAGGTTGCACTGCTGCGCCGCAGGCTCAACGAGTCTCCCCAACAGGCCCGGTTGCTGGAAAAGCGGCTGGCCGAGGCATCCGAGAGAGTGAGCCAGCTCACCGAACGGAACGCCAAACTCACCGAGACCCTGAAGGAAGCGCGGGGCCAGCTGATGGCGCTGCGCGAAGAAGTCGACCGCCTCGCGCAGCCCCCCAGTGGTTACGGGGTCTTCCTGCACGGCTACGAGGACAGCACGGTCGACGTGTTCACGTCTGGTCGCAAGATGCGGGTGGCGGTGTCACCCAACGTCGAGACGGAGGAACTGAGACTGGGCCAGTCGGTGCGCCTCAACGAGGCCCTGACTGTGGTGGAGGCTGGTGCGTTCGAGCGAACCGGTGAGGTCTGCACCTTCCGGGAGCTGCTGTCCAGCGGTACCGGGGAGAGCCCCCGGGCGCTGGTGCTGGGCCACACCGACGAGGAACGCGTCGTGTGGGTCACCGAACCGCTGGCCGCGTCCGGGCTGAAGGCCGGCGACTCGGTGCTGATCGACAGCAAGGCGGGCTACGCCTACGACGTGGTGCCGAAGGCCGAGGTCGAAGACCTCGTGCTGGAGGAGGTGCCCGACGTCGGGTACCAGGACATCGGTGGGCTGGCCGGCCAGATCGAGCAGATCCGGGACGCGGTGGAGCTGCCGTTCCTGCACTCCGACCTCTACATCGAGTACCAGCTGCGGCCGCCGAAGGGCGTGTTGCTGTACGGCCCGCCGGGCTGCGGCAAGACGCTGATCGCCAAGGCCGTCGCCAACTCGCTGGCGAAGCAGGTCGCCGCCGCGCGCGGCGACGACGACGGCCACGCCAAGTCCTTCTTCCTGAACATCAAGGGCCCCGAACTCCTCAACAAGTTCGTCGGCGAAACCGAGCGGCACATCCGGCTGATCTTCCAGCGGGCGCGGGAGAAGGCCTCCGAGGGCACCCCGGTGATCGTGTTCTTCGACGAGATGGACTCGATCTTCCGGACCCGCGGCAGCGGCGTCTCCTCCGACGTGGAGACGACCATCGTGCCGCAGCTGCTCAGCGAGATCGACGGTGTCGAAGGGCTGGAGAACGTCATCGTCATCGGCGCCTCCAACCGAGAGGACATGATCGACCCGGCGATCCTGCGGCCGGGGCGGCTGGACGTGAAGATCAAGATCGAGCGTCCGGACGCGGAGTCGGCGAAGGACATCTTCTCCAAGTACCTGACCAAGGAACTGCCGATCCACGAGGAAGACCTCAAGGAGTTCGGCGGCGACAAGGGCGCGTGCGTGGAGGCGATGATCCAGACCACGGTCGAGCGGATGTACGCCGAGACCGAGGAGAACCGGTTCCTGGAGGTCACCTACGCCAACGGCGACAAGGAAGTCCTGTACTTCAAGGACTTCAACTCGGGCGCGATGATCCAGAACATCGTGGACCGGGCGAAGAAGGCGGCCATCAAGTCGGTGCTGGAGACCCGCCAGCCGGGCCTGCGCGTGCAGCACCTGCAGGACGCCATCGTCGACGAGTTCGCCGAGAACGAGGACCTGCCCAACACCACCAACCCGGACGACTGGGCCCGCATCTCCGGCAAGAAGGGCGAGCGGATCGTCTACATCCGCACCCTGGTCAGCGGGAAGAGCCAGGAATCCGGCCGAGCGATCGACACGGCCACGAACACGGGCCAGTACCTGTAAGGCCGAGCCCGGGGCCGCCATCTCCGCGGGGGTGGCGGCCCCGAGCTGTGCCGCGGGCCGACAGAGGTTAGGTTCCAGGCATGCTCCCAGCGCAACGATCGGTGCAGCGCCTAGGACTCGGCCTCGCCGCGCTCGGCAGGCCCGCGTACATCAACGTCGGTCGCGCCGCCGTGCTGCCCGTGCAGCGCACCGCGCAGGCGATGCGGGAACGCACCCGGACGGTGCTGGACGCCGCTTACGCCAACGGGATCCGCTGGGTGGACACGGCCCGCTCCTACGGCAGCGCCGAGCAGTTCCTCGCGGACTGGCTGCGCGAGCGCGGCCACCAGGACGTCGCGGTGTCCAGCAAGTGGGGGTACGCCTACGTCGCGCAGTGGCGCATCGAGACCGAGGTGCACGAGGTCAAGGAGCACTCGGTGGAACGCCTGCGCACCCAGTGGGCCGAGACCCGGACGCAGCTCGGCGACCGCATCGACCTCTACCAGGTGCATTCGCTGACCACCAGCAGCCCGCTGTTCGACGACCTGGCGCTGCAGCGCGAGCTGGCGCGGATCCGGGACGCCGGGGTGCAGCTGGGCTTCTCCACCAGCGGCGCGGCGCAGGGCGAAACCATCGAGCGCGCCTGGGAGATCGAGGTGGGCGGGCGGCAGCTGTTCAGCGCCGTGCAGTCCACTTGGAACACCCTGGAGCCGTCCGCGAGCCGCTTCCTGGCCGAGGCGCACACGGGCGGCTGGCGGGTGCTGGTGAAGGAAACCCTGGCGAACGGGCGGCTCGCGGTGGATCCGCCCGCGGAGCTCACCAGGGTCGCCGACCGGCACGGGGTGGGCACCGACGCCATCGCGCTCGCGCACGTCCTGCGCCAGCCCTGGGCCGACGTGGTGCTCGTCGGCGCGGCCAGCGTCGAGCAGCTGGAGTCGAACCTGGCGGCCTGCCGGGTGGAGCTCACGGACCAGGACCTCGACGCGCTGAGCCGGCTGGCCCGCGACGCCGCGACCTACTGGGGCGAACGCGCCGAACTCCCCTGGCACTGAGTGGCGTCCGCGCAGCCGGGGACGGGATGGGATGGGCTGGGATGAAGTCAACGGCCCGTTCGCCCCTTCTATCGACGCGAACGGTCCGTTCGCTCCAATCCGCTTGACGGGGTGTTTTGGAGGGAACGGACCGTTGGTTCCGTCTATTGAGGTGAACAGGCCGTTCGCTTCACACCTCCGTTCACGATCGGGCGAACCATTCCTCGGCGAACTGGCGGCCGTCCGGCACGAACGGCCAGCCAGGGTCGTTCAGGCGCTCGCGGAGCTCGCCCAGGGGCATCCACCAGCCCTCGGCGACTTCTTCCGGCTGGTGGACGATCGGGCCGTCCCACAGCGCCTCGTAGAGGAATCCGTGGTAGCGCACGGTGCCCTGCTCGTAGGTGGAGCGGAACAGGTAGTGCACCGGCACGTCGCGCACCCCGAGTTCCTCGGCGAGTTCGCGCACCGCGGTGACATCGGGATCCTCGCCGGCCGCGACCACGCCGCCCGCCGCGCAGTCGTGCATGCCCGGGTAGACGTCCTTGGTGTCGGTGCGGCGGTGCACGTAGATCCTGTTGCGGTCCGGGGAGAGCAGGAGCACCGCCGAGGCCGCGTGCCAGAGGCCCTCCGCGCGCATCCGCCGCCGCGTCGCGCTGCCCACGACACTCCCGGCCGCGTCGTACACCGCCACCGATTCCTCGCCCGCGCTCATGGCCCAATCGTCGCACCCTCCCTTCGAGGCACACGCGTTGCGCCGAATCGGGTCGACTCGGATCCCTGTGGCGTGCGGCACTCCGCTTGGTCGGTGAGACCCCGTACGCTGCGAGGTATGCGGCGGATCATGGGAACCGAGGTGGAGTACGGCATCGTCGTGCCGGGCGATTCCGGCGCCAACCCGGTGCTGACCTCCACGCACATCGTGCTGGCCTACGCGGCGGCGGCCGACATCCCGCGGGCGCGGCGCGCTCGCTGGGACTACGAGGTCGAGTCGCCGTTGCGCGACGCCCGCGGTTTCGACCTCAGCACAGCGGCGCAGCAGACCAACGGATCGGACGGCGACGACCTCGGGGCGGCCAACGTCATCCTCACCAACGGCGCGCGGCTGTACGTCGACCACGCGCACCCCGAGTACTCGGCGCCCGAGGTGACCAACCCGCGCGACGCGGTCATCTGGGACAAGGCCGGTGAGCGCGTCATGGAGGAGGCGGCGATCCGGGCCGCCAGCGTGCCCGGCAGCGCGCCGATCCAGCTGTACAAGAACAACGTCGACGGCAAGGGCGCCAGCTACGGCACCCACGAGAACTACCTGATGTCCCGCAGCACCCCGTTCACCTCGGTGATCGGCGGCCTCACCCCGTTCTTCGCGTCCCGCCAGGTGATCTGCGGTTCGGGGCGCGTCGGCCTCGGCCAGGCGGGGGAGAAGGCCGGTTTCCAGCTCTCCCAGCGCTCCGACTACATCGAGGTCGAGGTCGGCCTCGAGACGACGCTCAAGCGCGGCATCATCAACACCCGCGACGAGCCGCACGCCGACGCCGACAAGTACCGGCGGCTGCACGTCATCATCGGCGACGCCAACCTCGCGGAGACCTCCACCTACCTCAAGCTCGGCGCCACCGCGCTGGTGCTGGACATGATCGAGTCCGGGCAGCGCTTCGACGACCTGAAGCTGGCCGACCCGGTGCAGGCGGTGCACCTGATCAGCCACGACCCGACCCTCAAGCAGACCGTCGAGCTCACCGACGGGCGCCGGTTCACCGGCCTGGACCTGCAGCGCGCCTACCACGAGCGCGCCGCCCGGCACCTCGACGAGCACGGCGCCGAGCGCCCCGCCCGCGAAGTGCTGGACACCTGGGGCGAGGTGCTGGACCTGCTCGGCGGCGACCCGATGGACTGCGCCGACCGGCTGGACTGGCCCGCCAAGCTCCGGCTCATGGAGAGCTACCGGGCGCGCGACGGCCTGGGCTGGGCGTCGCCGCGGCTGCACATGGTCGACCTGCAGTACTCCGACGTCCGCCTGGACAAGGGCCTGTACAACCGGCTGGTCGCGCGCGGCTCGATGAAGCGCCTGGTCAGCGAGGAGGAGGTCCGGGACGCGGTGACCACGCCGCCGGAGGACACCCGCGCCTACTTCCGCGGCCGGTGCCTGGAGCGCTACCCGTCGGAGGTGGCCGCGGCGTCCTGGGATTCGGTCATCTTCGACCTGGGCCGGGAATCCCTGGTGCGCATCCCGACGTTGGAACCGCTGCGCGGCACCAAGGCCCACGTGGGCGCCCTGCTGGAGGCGGCGGCCAGCGCCGAAGAACTGGTCGACTCGCTGACGAAGGGCTGACAGAGAGGGTGCGGGGTCGTTTTGCGTAGGTGGTCACCCAGCGGAACCTCAGACGCCGTCTCGACTGCGGGATCCCCGACTTGTGTATGACCAATACGCGGCATCGGGGCAGGTCCTCGCAGAGAGCCCCTTACGGGGTGGGCACAGGCTGAGAACCCGCGGGTGGTCCATCTGCGTGCGTGGCGAAAAGCGGCTGGCGCCGCTTGCCTGACGGCCAGCACGGGTTCGCGTTGGTGTCCCGAACGCGAACCGGCCGGTGAACACGTTTCGTGCACGTCAGCCCGGTGTGGATGATCGAAATGACGCCCGGCTGGACGTGGGCGAACGGGTGTCGGATGGGTAGTGTTCACAGCAGGGTGTCCCCACTGCCGGGAGAACATCCGAAAGGCGAGCACCGGGAGGCAAGATGTCCCAGGAAAAGGTTCAGCGGCACGGCGGCGGCGAAGGCGACGAAGAGCAGGGTCCGGAGGCCGCCGGTCAGGAACGTCGCGAAAAGCTCGGCGAGGACGTCGACGCCATCCTGGACGAGATCGACGACGTCCTGGAGGAGAACGCCGAGGACTTCGTCCGCGCCTACGTGCAGAAGGGCGGCCAGTAGCCCGGCGGGCCCGGTCGTGACGTCGACGCCGGGCCGGAAACTCCGGCCCGGCGTTGTCGGCTGCGCGCCGGATCATGACTAAAGTGCTGTTGAAGTCGAAAGCCCTTCGATCGGGAGACGATGTCGCTGATGGATCCGAGCTCGGGCCAGGCCCTGCCCGCCGCCTACCTCACGCCGGGGTCTTACTCGTTCACCGACTTCCTCCGCGCGACCGCGCCCGAACTGCTGCCGGGCGGCCGCAGGGCGCCGGAAGGCACCGTGCAGGCCCCGCACGGCACCACGATCGTCGCGGTGACCTTCCGCGGCGGCGTCCTGCTGGCCGGTGACCGCCGAGCCACCATGGGCAACCTGATCGCCCAGCGGGACATGGAGAAGCTGTTCGTCACCGACGCCTACTCGGCCGTCGGCATCGCGGGCACCGCCGGGGTCGCGCAGGAGCTCGTCAAGCTGTACGCGGTGGAGCTGGAGCACTACGAAAAGCTCGAAGGCGTCTCGCTCTCGTTGGACGGCAAGGCGAACCGGCTGGCCAACATGCTGCGCGGCAACCTCCAGGCCGCGATGCAGGGCCTGGCGGTGGTGCCGCTGTTCGCCGGGTACGACCTCGACGCCGACGACCCCGAGCGGGGCGGCCGGATCGTCTCCTACGACGTCGTCGGCGGCCGGTACGACGAGGTCGGCGGTTACCACGCGGTCGGTTCGGGTTCGCTGTTCGCGAAGTCGGCGCTGAAGAAGCGCTACGACCCGGACGCCGACGCCGACACCGCCGTGCGCGCGGCCGTCGAGGCCCTCTACGACGCGGCGGACGACGACTCCGCCACCGGCGGTCCCGACGTGTCCCGGCGCATCTTCCCGTCGGTCATCACCATCACCGCCGCGGACGGCGCCGTGCGGGTGCCCGAGGAGCGGACGGCCGAGGTCGCCACCGAGGTGATCAACGGCCGGTTGGAGAACCCCGGCGGCTGACGCCGCGGCCCGGTGCCGCCGGGCCCCGATCACGCCTGCCCGAGCGAGCAGATTCGAACCAGGAGTGCACAGCCGTGACGATGCCGTTCTACACCTCTCCCGAGCAGTTGATGCGGGAGCGTTCCGAGCTGGCCCGTAAGGGCATCGCGCGGGGCCGCAGCGTGGTGGTGCTGAAGTACGCCGGTGGCGTGCTGTTCGTCGCCGAGAACCCGTCTCCGACGCTGCACAAGGTCTCCGAGATCTATGACCGCATCGGATTCGCGGCGGTGGGCCGCTACAGCGAGTTCGAGGCGCTGCGGGTGGCCGGCGTGCGCATCGCCGACGTCCGCGGGTATTCCTACGACCGCCGCGACGTCACCGGCCGGTCGCTGGCCAACACCTACGCCCAGCACCTCGGCGCGATCTTCACCGAGCAGATCAAGCCGTTCGAGGTGGAGATCTGCGTGGCGGAGGTCGGTTTCACCGCCGAGACGGACCAGCTGTACCGGTTGACCTACGACGGGTCCATCGTGGACGAGCCGCAGTACGTCGTGATGGGCGGCCAGGCCGAGGCGATCGCGAGCACGCTGAAGGATTCGTTCAGCGACGGCCTGGAACTGGCCGACGCGACGAAGCTCGCGGTCGAGGCGCTGTCCTCGAGCGGGGACAGCACCCGAGAGCTGGGCATGGGCCAGCTCGAGGTGGCGGTGCTCGACCGCGCCCGGCCGCACCGCACCTTCCGCCGCATCCAGGGCGCGGCGCTGACGGCGCTGCTCCCGGCGAAGGAGCCGGAGTCCGAAGCGGAATCCGCGGACGGCGATTCCGAGGACGAGACCAAGAAGGACAAGTAGTCCTCTCGGCCACGGGTGGAGGGCATCTTCCGGCGAGGAGGTGCCCTCCACCGCTGTCCGGGCTCCCCGGACGGCCGCCCGCCGCTCGTGCCGGGCCCGGATCCGGTTGGCGGCCACAAGATGCTGTGGTTTCTGGTGCCGTTGAGCACCTCTGGTGCGATGCGGGTCGGCTTGGCGGCCGCCGCGCGCCGGGCTGCGCCGGGCCGGCCCGTGGGCGTGATGACGCGGTGCAACCGGTCCCGCGTGAGAAACGCACTACCGGTGCCCGAACGGCGGACCGCCGAGAAGCCCTGTTTGCGCCTAGTGTGGAAGCATGCAGCGGCGGATCTTCGGCATCGAAACCGAGTTCGGGGTCACCTGCACGTTCCACGGGCAGCGGCGACTGTCCCCGGACGAGGTGGCCAGGTACCTGTTCCGGCGGGTCGTGTCGTGGGGAAGGTCGTCGAACGTCTTCCTCCGCAACGGGGCCCGGCTCTACCTCGACGTGGGCTCGCATCCGGAGTACGCCACGGCGGAATGCGACGACCTCGTCCAGCTCGTCACCCACGACAAGGCGGGCGAGCGGATCCTGGAGGACCTGCTCATCGACGCCGAACGCCGGTTGTCCGACGAGGGCATCGGCGGGGACATCTTCCTGTTCAAGAACAACACCGACTCGGCGGGCAACTCCTACGGCTGCCACGAGAACTACCTGGTCGGCCGGTCCGGGGAGTTCTCCCGGATCGCCGACGTGCTGCTGCCGTTCCTGGTGACCCGCCAGCTCATCTGCGGCGCCGGGAAGGTGCTGCAGACCCCGCGCGGCGCGGTGTACTGCCTGTCGCAGCGCGCCGAGCACATCTGGGAGGGCGTCTCCAGCGCGACGACCCGCTCGCGGCCGATCATCAACACCCGCGACGAGCCGCACGCCGACGCCGAGCGGTACCGGCGGCTGCACGTCATCGTCGGCGACTCCAACATGTCCGAGGTGACCACGCTGCTCAAGGTGGGCTCGGCGAACCTGGTGCTGGAGATGGTCGAGCAGGGCGTGCAGTTCCGGGACTTCAGCCTGGACAACCCGATCCGCGCGATCCGGGAGATCAGCCACGACCTCACCGGGCGGCGCACGGTGCGGCTGGCCGGCGGCCGGGAGGCGTCCGCGCTGGACATCCAGCGGGAGTACTACGGCCGGGCGGTCGACCACGTGGCGCGGCGCGGTTCGGACCCGATGACCGAGCGGATCCTGGAGTTGTGGGGCCGGACGCTGGACGCGATCGAGCAGCAGGACTTCTCGCTGATCGACCGGGAGATCGACTGGGCGATCAAGCACCGGCTGCTGGAGCGGTACCGCAACAAGCACGGCCTGGAGCTGTCCAGTCCGCGCATCGCCCAGCTCGACCTCGCCTACCACGACATCCGCCAGGGTCGCGGGCTGTTCGACATGCTGCAGCGCAAGGACCTGGTGGACCGGGCGACCGAGGACGGCGAGATCGAGGCGGCCAAGGACACGCCGCCGCAGAGCACGCGGGCGAAGCTGCGCGGTGACTTCATCGCCGCCGCGCAGGCCGCGGGCCGGGACTTCACGGTGGACTGGGTGCACCTGAAGCTCAACGACCAGGCGCAGCGGACCGTCCTGTGCAAGGACCCGTTCCGGGCGGTCGACGAGCGGGTGGAGCGCCTGATCAGTTCGCTGTGACCGGCGCTTCCGGACGAAGGCGCCCCGCACCGAGCAGCTCGGTGCGGGGCGCCTCTTCTGCGGCGGGGCTCAGCGGTACGGGTCCTGGCCGACCGGGCGGATGACCACTTCGTTGACGTCGACGCCAGGGGGCTGGCGGAGGGCGTAGAGGACGGCATTGGCGATGTCCTCCGCGCGGAGCTTCGGGACGTCCTGGGTGGACGCGGTCATCTCGGTCTCGACCATGCCCGGCTGGACGAGGGTGACCCGGACGCCGGTGCCCACGCATTCGGCGCGGATGTTCTGCGCCAGGCCCGTGACCGCCCACTTGGTCGCGGAGTAGAGGTTCCCGGGGCGGATGCCGCGGCCGGCGTTCGAGCCGGTCAGCAGCAGGTGGCCGCTCGTCCGGGTGAGCGCCGGTAGCGCCGCGCGGGCGGTGATGGCGGCGCCGTAGACGTTCGTCAGGACCATGTCGCGCCACTGCTCGGGGTCCGCGCCGCCGTTGCCCAGGAACGACGTCTCCATGCTCAGCCCGGCGTTGGCGAACGCCGCGTCCAGGCGCCCGAAATGGTCCTCGACGCGTTGCACGGCGGCGGAGAGCGCGGGCCAGTCGGCGATGTCGCAGGGCAGGGCGAGCGCGTCGTCGCCCAGCTCGTCGACCAGCGGGGCCAGGGAGTCCGCGGAGCGGGCGAGCAGGGCGAGGCGGTAACCGGCCGCTGCGGCGGCGCGGGCGGTGGCCGCGCCGATGCCGCGCGACGCGCCGGTGATCAACATGACGGGTTCGGCCATGCCGCCACCCTACGCTCGGTGAACAACTTTCATGTCTGCGAATGCTTCAGTGTCGATCGAAATCAACCTTCGGGTCGATCGGGCAAGGCGCGAGAAGAACGCCACCACCGCGTCGCCATATCGTCGAGCACGAGTTCTCCCACGTCGCCGGTTCCACCGCACGGAGGTGCCCGATGGTCGAAGAGGACAACGAGCGGATGTTCCGCCGGTTCGTCGCCGCGATGAACCGGGGCGACCAGGAGGAGGTGCTCCGGGTCTGGTCGCCCGAGATGGTCCACCACGGCCGGTTCGGCACCTACGGCCGCGACGAGGTCGCCGAGCTGATGGGCGGATTCCGCGCCGCGTTCCCGGACCTCGCCTTCGAGATCGAGGAGCTCGCCGCCGACGGCGACCGGCTGTTCGTGCGGATGACCGCGACCTGCACGCACCAGCACGACTTCCAGGGCGTCCGGGCCACCGGCCGGCGGGTCCGGGTGCAGGTGATGGGCCAGGTCCGGATCGTCGACGGCAAGATCGTCGAGCACTACAACGTGATGGACGAGCTGCACTTCCTCAACCAGCTCGGACTGGTGCCGGACGACCTGCTCACCACGATCCTGGCATGACCGGCCGACCACAGGTCGCCGTCATCGGCGCCGGGCCCGCCGGGCTGGCGACCACGATCGCGCTGCGCCGGGCGGGCCTGGAGGCCGTCGCGTACGAGCGGGTCGAAGCGCTCCGCCGCCACGGCAACGGCCTGACGCTGTGGCCGAACGGATTCGCCGCCCTGGACGCCTTCGGCGCCGGCTACGCGGTGCGCGGACGGGCCCATCCGGCGGCTGGGATGGCGATGCGCGCGGCGGATGGCCGGACGCTCTACGAGGTCTCCGAGCAGGCGATGAAATCCGTCGGCGGCAACGGTATGGCGGTGCACCGCACCGAGCTGCTGGCCGCGCTTCGCGGGCTGCTCGATCCCGAAGCGGTGCGGTTCGGGGCGCGCTGCGTCGGGGTGCGCGACGCCGGCGAGCACGCCGTGGCGGAGTTCGCCGATGGCAGCGAGGTGCGGGCGGACCTGGTGGTGGGAGCCGACGGTATTCGGTCCGTCGTGCGGGAATCCGCCGGGCTGGGGCGGCGGTTGCGGCACTGCGGGGTCGTCGTCTGGCGGGCCACCATCCCGTTCGGGCTCCCGGAAACGCCCGGCCTGCTCTCGATGGGCGGGGCGGACGCGTTCGGCATCTGGAAGCTCGCCGAAGACCGGGTGTACTGGTTCGCCTCCGCGCCCTTCGCCGATGCGCGGCAGGGCGGTGCGGATTGGCTGCTGCGGCGGTTCGGGGACTGGCACGAGCCGATCCCGGAGCTGCTGCGGGCCACCGATCCGGCGCAGGTGGTGGCTACCGAGATCTTCGATTGCCGCCCGTTGCGCGCCTGGAGCCGCGGCCGGGTCGCGCTGGTCGGCGACGCTGCGCACCCGAGCATGCCGAACATGGGCCAGGGCACCTCGCAGGCGTTCGAGGACGCCGCGGTGCTCGCGGCCCGCCTGGCCGCGACGCCGAGCGTGCCCGAAGCGTTGCGGGCGTACGAGCGGCAGCGGCGGGGGCGCGCGAACGCGGCGACGTCGCAGGCCCGGATGCTGGCGCGGATAGGTGGCTGGCCGGGGCCGGTGGCCGGGCGGCTGCGGGAATGGATGCTCAGCCACGCGCCGCAGCGCGCCCAGCTCCGGCAACTGCGGCAGATGTTCGAGTTCCGGATCTGATCAGGAGGTCGTCGTGTCCACTGCCGCCGTCGAACCGGCGCTCCCGCCCGAAGTGCGCGGACTGCCGCTGCTCGGCAGTTTCCTCGAGTGGCGCAAGGACCAGCACGCGACGTTCATGCGGGCCTACCGGGAGCACGGGCCGATCTTCACGATCCGGCTCGGGCCGATGAAGGGGGTCATGCTGATCGGGCCCGAGCACCACGAGTTCTTCTTCCGGGAGGTGGACCGGAAGCTCTCGGTGCCGGAGATCTACCGGTTCACCGTCCCGATGTTCGGCGATCTGCTGATGGCGGCGACCGACACCGAGCGGCGGCGCCGGCACGTGTCGATGCTGCAGTCGGCGTTCCAGGGCGGCCGGCTCGCCGCGTACACCGAGGTGATGGCCGAGGAGACCGAGCGGTGGCTGACCGGTTTGGGGCGGTCGGGCGAATTCGAGCTGTGGGACACCTTCGAGCCGCTGGTGATGCGCATCGCCGCCGGCGCGCTGCTCGGCCCGGAGATCCGGGCGCGGATCGACGAGTTCCGGCCGCTGCTGGTGGACCTGGCCCGGGGCATGGAGTTCATCCTGCCGCCGAACCTGCCGTTGCCCCGCTTCCGCCGCCGGGACCGGGCGCGGCGGCGGCTCGGCGAGATGCTGCGGCCGGTCCTCGCCGAGCGGGCCCGTGCGGGCGGCTACGACGACTTCCTGCAGTCGCTGGTCGACGACGCGGCACTGCGGGCCGAAGGGCCGGACGTGCAGGTCGGGATGGCGATGGCGACGTTGTTCACCGGCTACCTCACCACCGCCGCGCAGGCCTGCTGGACGCTGGTGCAGTTGCTGCAGCACCCGGCGCAGCTGGATGCGGTGGTCGCGGAGATCGATGCGGACCGCGGTGGTGCCGCTGCGGGGTGCCCGCATGCGGGAGCGCGGCTGCCCCGGTTGGAGCGCGCGTTCAAGGAGTCGCTGCGGATGCGGCCGGTGATGAGCCACTATGCGCGCACGACAGCGGTGGAGTACGAGATCGGCGGCTACCGGGTGCCCGAGGGATGGCTGACCATGCTGTGCCCGAGCGTCGCGCACCGGTTGCCGGAGGTGTTCGCCGATCCCGAGCGCTACGACCCGGACCGGTTCGGCCCGGAACGCGCCGAGGACAAGCGGAATCCGCACGCGTTGATCGGTTTCAGCGGCGGGTTCTACCGGTGCCCGGGGCAGGCGTTCGGCACGAACGAGACCAAGGTGCTGCTGAGCGGGCTGCTGGCGCGCTACCGGCTGGACATGTCGGTGCCGGATCCGCGGCCGGACGTCGACCTGGGCGTCACCCGTCCGGGTTCGCCGTGCCGGATCCGCTACGAGCGCCGCTAGGCTCCGCAATCTGGGCGAACTCCGGCTCGCGCGGATCTGGCACCGTGGGGAGTCCGCGTCGAGGAAGGGTGAGCACGGCATGGCGCAACGCGACGGGATGAACCTGGTCGGCTGGCAGTCGATGATGGATCACGCGGCCGGCTTGCTGGAGCAGCGCACCGGTGCGGGGCTGGCGGAGTGGAAGGAGCGGGTCGCGGCGTCCGGGACGACGTCGGAACCGCGGTTGCGGGCGTGGCTGGGAGAGCAGGGCGTCGGGGGCTATTCGCAGGACCTGCTGGTGTACGAGACCTACGGCTACCCCGAGTTCATGCGGACCGATCCGGCGGAGCTCATCGACGAGCAGTTCGCCGACCGGCAGGCGCTGCGGCCGGTGTTCGACGAGCTGCTGGAAGCCGTGGTGGACCTCGGCGTGGTCACGATCCAGGCCCGCAAGACCTACGTGTCGCTGGTGTCGCCGAAGCGGACGTTCGCGATCGTCAAACCCAGCACCAAATCCAGGCTCGACATCGGGTTGCACTTACCGGGCAGGCAGCCCGCCGGGCGGTTGCTGCCGGCGAAGAGCCTGCCGAAGGGCAACGTGCGCATCGCGCTGACCGCCGAGTCGGGAGTGGACGACGAGGTGGTCGCCCTGCTGCGGGAGTGCTACGAGGCCAATTCCTGACGCGCGCGTCAGCCCAGCAGCGGCAGGGCCAGCACGACCGGTGGGTCCGTGGGGCGCGGGCGGCGCAGCCGCAGGTGGCAGGCCCGCCCGCCGGGCACCGTCATGGAGCCCACGGCGACCACCCGGCAGTCGTGCCGGTGGTCCAGCGATTCCGCGATGCGGACGTCCGGGTCGAAGCAGACCGCGAGGACGTGGTACTCGCCGTCGCGGGGGCGGCGCAGCCGCACCGGCCCCGGGGTGGGCCGGACCGCGCAGCTGACCGGAGCGCCCTGCGGGATCCCGTGGTGGAACAGGCCGACGAACAGGATGCCGTCGTCGGCGCCGTCGACGACGACGGGCACCGCGTCGTGGCCGGACGGCGCGGCCGGGGCCCGGGCCGCGAGCGCGGCCAGCGGCCGGTCGCCGAACTCGATGGCCATGGCGCGGAACTGGCGCGGTGACAGGCCCACCAGGCGGGCGAACTGGGTGGTGAAGGTGCTCAGGCTCGAATAGCCGACCCGGGCGGCGATGTCGGTGACCCGCAACGGGGAGCGGATCAGCAGGCGCTGCGCCTCGGCGATCCGCAGCGCAGCCAGGAACCGGCCCGGCGTGGCGGCCGTGACGTTGCGGAACACCCGGTGGAAGTGGAACGGGCTGAACAGCCCGGCGCGCGCGTGGTCGGCCAGGTACTGGGGATCGGCGAGGTTCTCGCGCATCTGCTGCACGGCCCGCTCCACCGCGGTGTGCCAGCTGGTGGCGGCCGACGTCGGCTCGGTCTGGGCGAGTTCGGCCCGGCCCGTCCCGATGGCGTCGTCGATCCTCCTGGTCACCCCACGTCCTTCCCAGGTCCGCGCTACCGCGCCGCCCAGGATACGCCGGGCGCGGGGGGCTCCGGTGTCTCGGCCGCGATTCGCGGTGGGCATTGGCAACTTGGGAGAAGGGCGCGTTCGGGTGGCTCGAATAGGTTGGAAATGCCGATGAATGGTCGTTGTTCGCCGTCAGGTGGGAGGAAAACCGTGCTCGCAGGGCTGGCCAGCGTGACGATTTTCGTAACCGATCAGGACAAAGCCGTCGACTTCTACACGAACAAGCTCGGTCTGGAACTCCGGCGCGACGACGCGTTCGGGCCCATCCGCTGGGTCGAGGTCGGAGTGGCGGGCGGAGGCACGTCCATCGTGCTGTTCCCGCAGGACAATCCGCTGTACCAGGAAGATCTGATGCGCGAGTTCACCGGTCTGCAGTTCGTCACCCGCGACATCAAGGCGACGTACGAGGATTTGAGCGCGCGGGGTGTTCCGTTCACCCAGCCGCCGATGCAGTTGCCGTTCGGGTGGACCGCGGTGTTCACCGATGAGGACAAGAACCAGTTCTCGCTGTTGCAGGTGGACGCTCCGGAGTGAGCCCATTTCCGCCGGCGGGGGCACGGATCGCGATCCGTGCCCCCGCATTCGGCCGCAGGCGCGGCGATGAGCGCTCAATCCTGTGGCGACCACACCGCCGGTAGGCTCTGCACACAACGGATCATCGGCGCTGGCAGGTGGTATTCGGCCTGGAAGCCGTCCTGCAGCCGCAGATCCGGGATGCGTTGCAGCAGCTCTTCGAGCCCGATGCGGATCGCGGTTCGCGACCAGCCGGCACCGACGCAGTAGTGGATGCCGCGGCCGTGCGCGACGTGCCGGGCGCCCGTGGTGCTCACGCCGCGGCGCTGGATGCGGAACTCATCGGGTTCCGGGAAGTCCTTCGGGTCCCGGTTGGCCGCCACGTAGGAGACCAGCACCGTGGAGCCCTTCGGGATCTTCGTGCCGCCCAGCTCGACGTCCGCGGCGGCTTCCCGGGACAGCCACTGCACCGGGCCGTCCAGCCGCAGCCCTTCTTCGACGGCGTGCTCCACCGCGGTCGGGTCGGCGAGCAGGTCCTCCCAGAGTTCGCGCCGTTCGAGCAGCAGGTTGAGGATGTTCGCCAGGCCCTCGGTGGTGTTGCCGTAGCCGGCGCCGTAAAGCTCCATCAGGCCCCACACCAGCTCCGGCATGGTCAGCGCTTCGCCGTCCTCGGTCCTGGCGTGCACCAGGGCGGAGGCGAGATCGTCCCGGGGGTTGCTGCGGCGCTCCTCGAACAGGTCCTCCAGATACCGTTGGTAGGTCACGATTTCGGCGGCCGCGGACCGCTGGTCCTCCAGCGGGTGCCCGGGGATGAAGACCTTCACCCAGAGCTTGTCCCAGTGCTTGATGCGTTCGTGGTCCTCGCGCGGGACGCCCATGAAGTCCAGGATCGCCGTGTTCATCAGCCGGTCCGAGTAGTCCTCGACCAGTTCGGCGGAACCGCGCGGCGCGAGTTCTTCGACGAGTTCCCGGGCGGCTTCCCGGATCCGGGGTTCCCAGCGGGCGATGCGGCCGGGTGTCCACGCGGACTGGATGAGCGAGCGCAGCCGGGTGTGCCCGGGCTGGTCGGATTCGTAGAGCGTGGTGGCCTTCGGCAGGCCGCGGGCGAGTTCGGCCTGGACCTCGGGCGGGTCTTCGGGACCGGTCTTGTTGCCGGAGGGGAACAGCTCCGGGTGCTCCAGCACGAAGGCCAGGTCTTCGTAGGTGGTCACCACGAAGACCTGGCTCGCGTCGTCGCTGACCATCCACATGTCCGATGACATGGAGCTGAGGAAAACGGGGCAGCTGCGCCGCATTCGGTGGTAGAAGGAATGCGGGTCGGTGACCATTTCGGCGGCGAACGGATCGAATTCGACGGCATCGTGGGCGGTCATGGCGCTCCCTGCGTTCGGCGGATGCGGAACTGCCGTCGTTCGGCACGACGGTCATCGGGGGAAAGGGACCAGTGACCGCGACACTACCGAGCGGGTGCGGGTGTTTTCTTCTCACGAATTGCGGTGCGTCCTCATTCCGGGGGCCGGGCGGTGGTGCGCCGGAAGCGGCGCGCGGTGAGCCAGCCCAGGACCGCGATGATGCCGACCAGCCAAGCCGCGCTGTACCACGGCGAAGCGCCGGCGGGCTGTCCGGCCAGCCAGGCGCGCAGCGCGTCGCCGGTGTGCGAAGCCGGGTTGTGCTCGGCGAAGATCCGCAGCCAGGACGGCATGGATTCCGGCGTGGCGTAAAGGGAACTGATGAACCCGAGCGGCCCGGACACGGCGGTGCCGATCATCTGCGCGGCCTCGCCGCCGCGCGTCACGACCGCGAGGAACGCGGCGATCCAGGCCATCGCGAACCCGTAGAGCAGGAGCAGGGCGAGCGCGGCGACAGCCCGCCCGAAACCCAGTGCGGTGAGGTCGATGCCGGTGATCGCGCCGAGCAGCACCAGTACCACGATCCCGATGATGTTGCGCGCGCCGTCCGCTGCGGTGCGCCCGGTGAGCACGGCCGACGGGCTGGTCGGCAGGGCGCGGAACCGATCGGTGATCCCGCTGCGCAGGTCCGCCGAGACGGCCGCGATCACCGCGGGCATCGTGCTGAAGGTGATCGTGGCGACCAGCAGGCCCGGGAACAGGTAGGTCGGGTAGTCCTGGCCGGGTGGCCGCATCATGCCGCCGAGCACGTAGCCGAAGAAGACGAAGAAGATGACCGGCATCGCGGTCATCGTGAAGATGGTGTCCGGTGTGCGGAAGGTGCGGCGCACGCTGCGGCCGGTCAGCAGCAAGGTGTCCAGCCACCACCAGGTGAGCTCGCGGACGGCCGGGGTCACGGGGTGCGTCCTTTCGTCGGTGCGGCAGTGGTTCCGGCGCCGGTGACGGCGAGGAAGACGTCGTCGAGGGTGGGCTGGCGGAACACCAGTTCGGCGACCGCGATTCCGTTCTCCTGCAGTGCGGCCAGCAAAGCCGGGATCACCGCGTCGTCGTCGGCGCGGACGGGCACCACGAGGGTGCCGGTGTGCTCATCGGGCTGCGGGCTGCCTTGCACTGCCTGCGCGGGCAGCGCGTGCACGGCGGCCGGCAGCGCGGTGGGATCGGTCAGCCGCAGTTCGACGCGCGGTCCACCGAGTTCGGCCTTCAGCTCGGCGGGGGTGCCGGAGGTGATGGCGCGGCCTCGGTCGAGCACCACGATCCGGTCGCTGAGCCGGTCGGCTTCCTCCAGGTACTGGGTGGTCAGCAGGATGGTCGTGCCGTCGGCGACGAGTTCGTCGATGACCGTCCACAGTGCACGGCGGGACGGCAGGTCCAGGCCGGTGGTCGGTTCGTCCAGGAACAGCACGCGGGGCCGGCCGATGATGCTGGCAGCCAGGTCGAGGCGGCGTTGCATTCCGCCGGAATAGGTCCGCACCTGCCGGTCGGCGACGTCGGCGAGGCCGAGCCGGTCGAGCAGTTCCCGGGCCCGGCGGCGGGTTTCGCGGCGGCCGAGCCGCCCGAGCCGTCCGATCAGCTCCAGGTTCTCGAGCCCGGTCAGCATGCCGTCCACGGCGGCGAACTGGCCGGTCAGGCCGATCAGCTGGCGGACCTGGCGGGCCTGGCCGACCACGTCCAGCCCGCAGATGCTGGCCTGCCCGGAATCCGGTTCGAGCAGCGTGGCCAGCACCCGCACCGCGGTGGTCTTGCCCGCCCCGTTGGGGCCGAGCAGGCCCAGCACCGACCCCTCGGCGGCCGCCAGGTCCAGGCCGTCCAGCGATTTCACGTCGCCGAAGCTCTTGCGCAGCTCTTCGGCGCGAAGCGCATCAGGCACCGGTCGCGATTCCTCCTCGTTCCTTCGCCGCGGTGACGACGTCGATGAGCTGGTCGAGGATGTGCTCCAGCGGCGGCATCACGCCCAGCGCCGGGCGGCGGTCGGCGAGCTGGACGCCGATAGCGGGGTCGATCACCGAGTAGCCGAGTTCCCGGGCCTGCGCCACGTTGCGCTGCACCGCCCTGCTGCGCCACATCGCCTCGTTCATCGCCGGCACCAGGACCACCGGCGCGGTGCTGGCGACCATCGCGGTGGACACCAGATCGTCGCAGATGCCGTGCGCGGCCTTCGCGATCGCGTTCGCGGTGGCCGGCATGACCAGCATCAGGTCGATGCCGTCGGTCAGGTCCAGGTGCGGGATGGGCGCGTCGTCGCGGGCCCGGTGCGTCTCGGTGTGCACCCAGCCGCCCGCGAACAGCCGCATCGTGTAGGGCGGCAGGAACCGGCACGCCGATCGGGACATCATCACGCGCAGTTCCCGAACCAGCGACTGCCGCATCAGCAGCACCGTCTGCGGCATCGTC
The DNA here is from genome assembly GCF_004348985.1 of Saccharopolyspora elongata. Taxonomy (GTDB): domain Bacteria; phylum Actinomycetota; class Actinomycetes; order Mycobacteriales; family Pseudonocardiaceae; genus Saccharopolyspora; species Saccharopolyspora elongata. Next base: position 83,588 of record NZ_SMKW01000003.1, read on the forward strand.
AGCAGCGCCGGTGAACCGGTCACCGCCAGCAGCATCCGGTCGCACAGCAGCGCGGTGTTCGTGGCCATCCTCGACTCCTACCCCGGTCGCGGCACGGGTTCGCGCGGGCGCGGCGTTGCCGCCACCGCCCGCGCGAACCACCCTCGGACTTCGAACAACCCTCTCTCCCCGTCAGCACATGACCGCGGGGATGAAGCCGATCTCCTCCCAGGTCCGGGCGTCCGCGTAGACGTCCCAGAACCGCTCCAGGATCACCATCGCGCCGTGCTGGTCGCGGCCCACCGTGGCGATGTCGACGCTCTCCCAGGCGATCGGGCGGTTGGTCGGCGGCTTGTTCAGGTAGGAGCCGGTGTGCGTGCCGGTGCCGACGATGCGCGACACCACCCGGTCGCCGTCGACGCGCATGTCGCGGATCTCGAACCGCAGGTCCGGGAGCACCCCGCGCAGCAGCCGGAACAGCACCCGCACGCCCTCCGGGCGGTAGTTCGAAATCCGCCCGTGGTGCACCGAATCCGCGGCCAGGCGGTCCATCGCGGCCGGGAGGTCGTCGGCGTTGACCGCGGCGATGAACTCGCGGACCGGGGCGGTCAGCTCCTCGACGGCCGGTTTCTCGTTGCTCGCTAACAGGATCTGTGACATCTCGTGACTCCCGTCCGATGTTGTTCACCCGGTTCTCAGGACATCTGCGCCAGGAACGGTTCCGGCAGCGCGCCGATCTGGGCGAGCAGGTGGAGTTCGTCCAGGACGCCGCGGTGTTCGATGAACCGGCCGTCGCGCACCCGGGCGATGTTGATGGAGTAGAAGCTCACCTGCTTGCCCGTGTCGACCAGGCCGAGGTAGTCGCCGCGGTGGGTGCCCTCGTAGTGGATGAGCGTGCAGACCCGGTCGCCCTCGGCAACCATCTCCACGATGTTCCAGCGCAGGTCGGGAAAGGCCTTCAGGGTCAGGTCGTAGACGAACGCGACGCCTTCCTTCGGGTAGTCCGAAAGCCGCGCGTGGTGCACCAGGTCCTGGTGGAAGAAGTCCATGATCCGGTCCAGGTCGTGGCTGTTGCAGGCGTCGAAGAAAGCGCGCGCGACGCGCTTGGTCTGCTCGGTCGTGTCCACGTCGGCTCACCTCGGTCGCTGGCGGGCGGGTGGTGGTTCCATCGTGCGCGGCGGCGGGACCGGTGGGCTTCTCCGACCTTGCCGCATGCGGCCTCAGGTGGCTGCCGGTCGCAGCGCGGTCATCACCAGGTAGTTCGGTTCGCCGGTGGCGATGCAGTTCCGGCACACCGCTTCCAGCGCCGCGATGGCCTCGGCGCCGTAGTCGCCCGCCAGCTCCGCCTCCTTCTCCCGCAGCAGCTTCACCATCTCCGGGTAGTGCCGGGAGACCTGCTCGCTGAGGTCGGCAATCTCGACCGCATACAGGCCCGCGTCGCGCACCATGTCCGCGAGGCTCGCGATCGTGGGGAACGGGCTGTTGAGCGTCATCCGGCGGAACATCTCGTTCATCTCCAGCCGATCACCGGTGAACGGGAACCGCTCGTAGAAGTCGGTCAGGACCAGGCGGCCCCCGGGCTTGAGCACGCGTGCGATCTGCTGGACGGCCGCCTGCCGGTCGGCCATGTGCACGAACGACTCGACGACCCATGCGGCGTCGAAAGTGCCTGGGGGGAAGGGGAGTTCGGCCATCGCGTCGGCCTGGGTGAAGCGGACCCGGTCGGCCAGGCCGGCTTCGTCGGCGCGCCGGCGGGACTCCGCGATCATCGCCGAGCTGGCGTCGATGCCGTCGACCGCGGCGCCGGTCGCCCCGGCCAGCCGCAGCGCCGGGCCGCCGAGGCCGCTGCCGACGTCGAGCACGCGGTCGGCCGGGCCGACCGGCAGGCGTTCGATCAGCGCGTCGGTCAGGGCATCGGAGGCCTGCCGCAGGTCGCTGGCGTCCTGCGCGGAACTCCAGTAGCCGCTGTGCGAGTTGTGCCCGGCCGTTCGGCTGATCAGCGGGATCGACTGGTCGTAGAAAGCGGTCACGTCCTCTTGCGTCGGCACGAACCGAGCGGTCATCTGCGTCGCCTCCCAGCGGTTACCACTGCGCGGTCGGAACCTCGATGCCGAGCTGGCGCGGGACGGTGTCCATTTCGTACAGTCCCCAGTGCTCGGAGATCAGGCCGTCGCGGATCTTGAACGCGGCCAGGCCGGGAACGGAGATCCGCTTGCCGGTGGCCGGAATCCCCTGGTACTCGCCGGTGTGCTCGAAGTGCAGCTCGATGAGCTGGAACACGGTGTCGTCGTCGGCGAGCATCATCTTGACCTCGATGCCGATGCTGGTGAACCAGGTGGTGCACTCCAGGAACCAGGAGAACGCGTTCTCCCGGCCCTGCTGGACGGCGCCGCTGGGCAGGTGGATCACGAGGTCGGGGGCCAGGTACCGGTCCATCAGGTCCACGCGCTGGGCGTGCATGCAGTCGCGCTGGAAGTGGCGGACCAGTTCCATGTTCCGTTCCGGGGTGCTCTTCGCTGCGGTGGTCATGCACCGGCCTCCTCGTGAGCTGGAGTTGACTCACGGCGCCGACCCGGCGGCGACGCCGAGGAGTCGGCTCCTGCCGCCAAGGTAGGCACCGGCGGCCCCCGGATTCTTCTTCCGCATTGCCCGTCTGGGCGCGATCGACCGACCGCGGAGCCCGCCTTTCAGGCCGGCTGGAATACGAAGAACTCGTTGTCGTCCTGGTCGACGAACGCCGCGAACCACTTGCCGTAGGGCTGCAGCTCCGGTTCGACGGTGAAGCGCACGCCGCGCCGGCTCAGCGTTTCGTGCAGGGCTTTGATGTCCGCGGTTTCGAAGGCGATATCGGTGAAGCCGCCGATTTTGGATTCGGTGCCGACCGGGAAGTCCTTGGTGGCCAGCGAGATGGTGGTCGGCGAGCCTGGCGGGGCGACCTCGATCCACTTGAAATCGCCGCCGTCCTGCAGTTCCCGCACCTCGAAGCCGAGTTTCTCGGTGTAGAAGCTCAGCGCCGCGTCCTGGTCGGTGACGTAAACACCGATCTGGGAAATGTGGGAGATCACGTGTCCTCCGGGCAATTGACGCAGATGAATTCCGGGCGTTCGTCGCCGACCGCTCCACCGCGCAGCTTTCCACATCGCGCAGATGTCCCGCCAGCTCGCCGATTAGCTGAGCAATCTGGAATAAACCGCGTCATCGCCATCCGCGCGCCCGGCCTTTAAAATGGATGAAACGTTCACCCGACCGAATCAACTGCGCGCCGCCGATCGCGGCACCGCGTCCGGGCGGCGTTCTTCGCGGATTCGTCGGCATTCCCAGGAGGAACTTCATGATCTTGGTAATCGGAGCGACCGGACCGGTGGGCAGCCAGGTCGTCGGCCAGCTCGTCGAGCGCGGTGCCGGCGTCCGGGCGCTGACCCGCGATCCGAAGGGCGCGCGGTTCTCGTCGGCGGTCGAGGTGGTCGGCGGCGATCTCGGCAAGCCGGAGACGCTGGCGGACGCCTTCGCAGGCGTGGACCGGGTCTTCATGCTGATGCCGACCTTCGGCGCGCCCGAGACCCGCACCTACGACGGGCACGTCGCGGAAGCGGCGAGCAGGAGCGGGGTCTCGCACCTGGTGCGGCTTTCGGTGATCGCCGCGGCGGACGATGCCGCCGACGACCCGCACACCGACTACCACCGGCACGGCGAGCAGGTGGTCCGCGACAGCGGTGTCGGCTGGACCTTCCTGCGGCCGGGGCAGTTCATGACCAACGCGCTGTCCTGGGCCGAGACGATCAAGGAAGGCTACGTGCGGGAACCCTACGCGCACGTCAAGCAGACTCCGATCGACCCGCGCGACATCGCGGCCTCGGCGGTCGCGGTGCTGACCTCCGACGGCCACGAGGGCAAGGCGTACTCGCTGTCCGGGCCGGACGCCATCAGCATCGAGGAGCAGGTCGCGATCATCGCCGAGGTCACCGGACGGACCATCCGCACCATCAACGTGCCGCCGGGCGTGGCCCGCGCGGAGTGGCTCAACGAGGGATACCCGGCGGGCATGGTGGACGGGATCATGAAGCACATGGCCGACGAGACCGGCATCCACTCGCAGCTGTTCGACACCGTCGCGGAGCTGACCGGCCGCCCGGCGCACACCTTCGCCGAGTGGGCGAAGGACAACATCGAAGCCTTCCGCTGACCGCACGCCAGGTGGGGCGGCGCCGGACGCCGCCCCACCTGGTGGGCCACCGGTAGGTGATCTCCTACGCGTTGCGCAGATCGGTCGGCCGGCCCGCCGCGCCGACCTGCTGGAAGTCCAGGTCCGGGCTGATGCCGCGGGCGGTTCCTTCCAGGACCAGCAGCGACATCAGCGGGAAGGCGAAGTCCGAGGCGGCGTAGATGCCGAAGCGCTGCTGCAGTTCGAACACCGAGTTGCCGAATTCGGCCATGTCGAACCGGTTTCCGGGCCCGGCCGCGGCGGCCACCAGCTCCGTCATCGCCGCCGTGAAACCGTCGGTGTCCACCTTCGGGCCGACGTCGACCGCGCTTTCGAGGACGATCTCGCCGCAGCGCCGCCCGTTGCCCGCGACCAGCTGCGCGAAGAACTCCGCCAGCAGCGCCCGCACCCGGTCCGGCAGCTGCACGCAGTAACCCGCGTCGAGGATCACCACCTGCGGTTCCGGTGTCACGTAGAGGTTTCCCGGGTGCAGGTCGCAGTGCACGAAGCCGTCCACGAACATCATCCGGTACGCCGCGGCCAGCACCGTCCCGGCCAGGTCTCGCCGCGTCTGCGCGGGCAGCGAATCCGGGGTCGTCGCGTCCAGGTCCGGGATGTAGTCGAAGACCAGGCATTGCGGGCCGGACGGCTCCGGGTGCAGGGCCGGCACCCGCACCGCCGGGATGCCGGCCAGGCAGCGGGCGAGGTGCCGCACGTTGGCCGCCTCGCGCTCGAAGTCGAGCTGCCCGAGGATGGCACGGCTGACGTAGCCGACCAGGTCGGCCATCGGCATGCCGCGCATCTTCGGCATGCGTTGCGCGACCTTCACCAGCAGCCGCAGCAGCTCCAGGTCCGCGCGCATCCGGTCGTCGATGCCCGGCCGCTTGAGCTTCAGCGCGACGACCTGCCCGCCTTCGAGCACCGCGCGGTAGACGCAGGCGATGCTGCCGCTGGCCACGGCATCCGGCTCGACCTCGGCGATCGCCAGCGCGGGACGGGCCAGTCGCGCTTCGCGCAGCGCCGCTTCGGCGTGCTTGCGGCGCATCGGGCGGACCGAGTCGTGCAGGTCGGCCATCGCGTCGCACAGCTCGGCGGGCATGGTGTCGCGCCGGGTGCTGGAGATCTGGCCGAACTTGACGAAGGTCGGCCCCAGGTTCTGCAGCGCGCGGACCAGGCCGCGATAGCCGTGCCGGCGCGCGTCGGACCGGCCGCGCGCGATCCGCCTGAACAGCGTCGCGGGCCCCGTTCGCGCGGATTCCCAGCCGACGATCGAGAGGATGACGACCAGGCGGATCAGCAGTCGCCAACCGGGCACCGGTCGGGCGGTGGACGTGTCGTCCTGGCGCTCAGCTTCCATGGTCCGACGGTGCGCCCGCCGGTGGCCGTCGGACTTCTCGCATCTTGTCGAATTTCGGGGCGGTGGGAGCGCCGGGTGCGCCGCCCGGCAGCGCCGGACGTCCCCCGTTTCGCCGCTCCCGCCAGGTGCCGGCACCGGCTAGATTGCTTAACTATCACATAGTCGGATTCTCTCCGGTGAAGGGGGACGACGTGACCGCTGAAACGACCGCCGATCACCGGACCGCCGCGGTGCTGCGCTCCATCCGGTGCATCCGGCAGAACGTCGGCGACGCGCACCTGCTGCCGGACCTGGCGCACACCGCGCTGCTGAGCCCGTTCCACTTCCACCGGGTGTTCCGGCGCGTCACCTCGGCGACGCCGGCCCGGTTCCTGGCCGCGGCGCGGATGGCGGAGGCCAAGCGCCTGCTGGCGCGCACTCCGATGAGCGTCACCGACATCTGCATGCGGGTCGGCTATTCCAGCCTCGGCACCTTCACCACCCAGTTCACCAGGCTGGTCGGGGTGCCGCCACGCCGGTTCCGCAAGCTCCTCGAGCCGTACGCCGACCAGCCCGTCGGCGAGATCCTCGGGCGGCTGCGCGCGGTGCTGCCGGAACCGGTGCGGGCGCAGGTGACCGGCTGGGTTTCCGGTGCGCCGGACGGTGCGCTGGCCGCGGTAGGGCTGTTCCGCTCCGGCATTCCGCAGGAGGTGCCGTCGGCCTGCGCGATCGTGCGACCGCCGGGCATCGCCGCCCTGGGCGGGTTGCCCGACGGCGATTTCCACGCGCTGGCAATGAGTTTCGACCTGCGGGCGAGCGTCGCGGATGCGCTGGTCGGGGAGGACGAGGAGCTCTGCCACGTGGGCACGGCCCCGCAGGTGGTGCAGATCCGGGACGGCCGCGCCGTTTCCGCGACCCCGCTGCGCATCCAGCTGCGCCCCCAGGCCCCGGTCGACCCGCCGCTGGTGCTGGCCACCCCGATCCTCCTAGCGGCGGACCTGCTCGCCCCGGCGGGCTGAAGAGACGTGGTGGCGCGGGGTCGTGGTAGGTCGGGTGGTGGCTTCGAGGTGGTGGAGTGAACGGCCTGTTCACCTCACGTATCGGGACGAACGGGCCGTTGACTCCACACCGGCTGGTGCCCGCCGACGCCGGGCGGCTGTAGCGAACGGACCGTTCACCTCACCTATCGAGGCGAACAGGCCGTTCACGCCACACCAGCCAACGATGACTCACCACTGTGCAACGGGTTCAAAGACAGGCGCTGAGGCACCGTCAGCGTTGCTTGCGGCCCTGCTTGAGGAGCGCGACGACCTCGGCGGCGCGGGATGAGCGGGTGTCAGCCGATTTCGCTCCGGCGATCCAGCCGGTGTACTGGCGCTGGTAGAAGCCGGAGAGGCCGTCGAAGAACGCCGCCGCGTCCGGTTCTCCTCGCAGCGCATCGGCGAGTTCGGCCGGCGGTCGCACCGGTTCCAGGTCGGCCGGTTCGACTGCGACCGCCACCTCATCGCCGGGCTCGACGCCCGCGGCCTCGCGCAGCTTCTTGTTGACCGGGAAGAAGAACTCCCCGCCGCTGCTGCCGAGGGAGCCCTCGAACTCGGTGCCGTTGATCGTGCCGCGGACGTAATGCCTGGGGCGCTTTCCCCACTCCGCGGTCGGATCGAAGGGCATGCGGACCCGGACGTGGCCGCGCTCGCCGGTCTCCAGTCGGGCGCTGAACTCCTTGCGTTGCACGATCTTCTCCTGCCTGTGCCGGTGGGTCGCCAGCGTACGACGGGTACCGGCGGTGGTGCGGCGGATCGCCCGGTCGCCGGTGAAGAGGGCAAGTTGGAAGAAGTCCGGGCCCCGCCCGGCCGAGAGACTGGACCGCGTTCGCCCGCGGGGGGTGACCCGCGGGCCGGGGGATCTCACGGTCTGGGGGGAGTGATCGGGATGGCCCTGTCCGACCAGCAGCGTCAGGTGATCGCACGGCAATGGCTCGACGCCGCCCACAGTGGCGACCTGCAGGCCCTCGAAAAGCTCATGTCCGGTGCGGTGATCGACCACTCCGGCCTGATCGACGCCTACGGCGGCGGCGCGCGCGGCTGCATGGGGCTGATCGGGGAACTGCGCAACAGCCTGCCGAACTACAGCGGCGCGGTGCAGTCGGTGGAGGTCGACGGCGAGCGCGTGACGATCCGGCACCGCGGTACGGCCGACGCGCCCAACCGGGCCGGCGCGCTCGCGCCCGCCAGCGGGTGGGGTGACACCCCGCAGCGGGTGGACTTCCAGATGACCTCGGTGGTGCGCATCGACGACACCGGCCGCATCGTCGAGCACTGGGCCCCGGAAGGCCCGTTCGGGCAGATCGGTCCGCCGCCGACGCCGGAGCCGGGCGAGCCGCAGACCGGCACGCCGGAGCAGAACAAGCGCTACATGCAGAAGTTCGTGCGCAACGTCATCGACGCGGAATCCCCGGAGAACGCCCGGTACTATTTCGTGGAGAACTTCCGCAACCACGACCCGGCGCCCGGCGAGAAGCCCGGGCTGGCCGGCGCCACCGACTTCCTGCGCAGCATCTACGCCGCCTTCTCCGGATTCCGGACCACATTGGACCAGCAGGTCGCGGAGGACGACCTGGTCGCGGGCCAGTGGTCGCAGACGTTCGTCAACACCGGCCCGTACCTGAACTTCCCCGCCTCCGGGAACCGGATCGACATCGGCGGGATCACCATCACCCGGGTGCGCGACAACCGCATCCTGGAGCAGTGGGAGGCGCGTGACGCCGTGAGCCTGGTGTCCCAGATGGGGGTGCCCTCGCCGCTCGGGCCGCTGGAGGACGACGAGCCGGCCACCGATCGCGACGAGGCGAACAAGGCGCTGGCCCGCCGGTTCTTCTACGACGTGTGGAGCAACGGCAAGCTGGAGCTGATCGACGAGCTGTTCGCGCCGGAGTTCACCAACGGCCTGCCGCTGCCCGGGCAGCGGCCCGGCGTGGCCGGTGTCCGGCAGCTGGTCCGCCGCATGCGCTCGGCCTTCCCGGACGGATCGGTCAGCGTCGACCTGCAACTGGCCACCGAGGACCGGGTGGTCAGCCGCTACACATTCCGCGGGACGCACCAGGGCTCCTTCCGCGGCGTGCCCGCCACCGGGAAGACCGTCGAGGTCACCGGCATCGGCATCCACGCCGTCGGCCCCGGCGACCGGATCACCGCGCACTGGGGCTACTTCGACGACATGACGCTGATCATGCAGCTCGGGCTGCTCACCCTGCCGACCGAGCCGCCACCGACGCAGGGAGGGAAGCCGCCGGGCGGTGGCCCGCCGCCGGGCACGGGCTATCCCCAGGGGCAGCAGGCCCAGCAGCGTCCGGACGTCACGCAGCGGATCACCGTGCAGCAGCCGCCCGGACAGCAGCCCCCGGGGCAGCAGCAGCCGCCCCAGCAGCCGCCGGGTCAGCAGCCGCCGGGCGGGCAGCAGTCGTCGTGGTAACCGGTTCCCATCGGTGGCCGGTCACTCCGGCCGCCGATGTCGTGCGCTCGCTGATCCGCCGGGTGTACCGCGGCAGGGATCGCGCCGCCCTGGAGCTGCTCGTCGCCGACGACGCCGCCGAAGTCCGCGCGGAGTGCCTGCGGATCCTCGACCTGCTGGCCGGGTTCCCCGATGCCCGGCCGGTGCTGGAGGACCTGATCGACGACGGCGGCTGGATCGTCGCCCGGTTGACCGTCCACGGCACGCACCTCGCCGCCGGGCCCGGACCGGACGCGGCGGAACCCACCGGGCGGCGGATCGCCGCGCCGCTGTTCGGCATGTTCCGGGTCGACGGCGGCCGGATCGTGCAGTCCTGGCAGCGATTGGACGAGCAAGTGGTGGCGGCCGGGCTCGCCGATCCGGCGAATGCGGTCGAGCCGGCGCTGGAGCTCGACGAGATCCAGGGCAACGTGCTGCCCGGGTTCCGCAAGGACCACTTCGCCTTGGTGTACCTGGAGATCCGGGACCTGGCGCGGGCCCGCGCCAGGGTCGCCCGGCAGGCGGACGTCGTCGCCACCGCCGCCGAGGTGCTCGACTTCATGCGTTTGTTCGGCGCCGCGACCCGCCGCCGCGGCCACCGGCCCGGGCTGTCGGCCACCTGGCGCAACCTGGCCTTCTCCTGCGATGCCCTGCGCCGCTTCGCCCCCGACGCCGATCAGATCGACGCCCCGGCCTTCCAGGAGGGAATGCACTCCCGCGCTGCCACGCCGGCGGCGGACTGGGTGGTCGGGTCGCCGGGGTCCGTGCCCGATGTCGTCGTGCTGCTCGCCGCCGATGACGAGCCGGGCCTGGCCGCCGAATGCGCGGCGCTGCAGGCGGAACTGGGTGACGGGTTCGACCTGCGCGGCATCCAGCGTGGTGCCGCGTTGCCCGGCGAGCGCGAGCACTTCGGCTTCCGCGACGGGGTTTCGCAGCCCGGCATCCGCGGGCACCGGGCCGCCCCGCCGTTCGACCCGATCACGCCGCGCCGGGATCCGCGGGACGTGCAGCGCGGCCACCCGGGCCAGCGCCTGGTGTGGCCGGGGGAGTTCGTGCTGGGGTACCCGGCGCAGGACGCCGCCGATCCGGCCTTGCCGGGCCCGGTGGCCGACGTCGGTCCACAATGGACCAGAAACGGCACCTTCCTGGTGTACGCCCGGTACCGGCAGGACACCGAGGGATTCGCGGAATTCCTCACGCGGGCCGGGGCGGCGATCGCGGAGCGGGAACCGGAGCTGGCCGACCTCAGCCCGCACCGCCTGGGCGCGCTGCTGGTCGGGAGGTGGCGCAGCGGTGCGCCGGTGATGCGCGCGCCCGGCTCCGACGCGCCGGAACTGGGCGGGAGCGGCCGTCTCAACAACGACTTCGCCTACCGGCAGGCGACCGCGCCGCTGCCCGCGTCGGCGGTCTGCCCGGTCAGGTACCCGCCCGCCCCGGCGGATCCGGCGGGCCTGCGCTGCCCGCTCGGCGCGCACATCCGCAAGGCATACCTGCGCGACGACACCCCGCCCGGTGCGATCGCGGGCGACGTGCAGCGGCATCGGATGCTGCGCAGGGGAGTCCCGTACACGGACGAGACGCCGACCGGTGTCGATCGCGGTCTGCTGTTCCTCTCCTACCAGGTTTCGATCGAGCGGCAGTTCGAGTTCGTCCTGCAGCAGTGGCTGCGCAACCCGTCCCTGAGGGTGCCGGGGGAAGGTGTCGATCCGTTGCTGGGCGTCGTGCCGGGCGGCCCCACGGCCGTGCGCATCCCGGTTGGCGACGGCGGCCGGGCCGTCGAGGTGGATCTGGAGCGCTCCTGGACCGAACTCACCGGGGGCGGCTACTTCTTCGTGCCGTCGGTCTCCGCGCTGCGCCACCTCGCCGGGTGCTGAGCCCGGTCAGCCGTCGGTGGTGGTGGACAGCCGGAGCATCCGGACGCAGCGCTGGATCGCGTCCGGGTCGCCGTCGATCGTCAGGCCGCCGGTGATGATGGCGTCGAAGGGGCTGAGCATGCGGGCGCCGATGCGGATGAAGGTCTCCGGGTCCGCGCCGACCACGATGGCCGGCGGCAGCTCCCCGGAGCCGCGGCGCACGTGCACCTGGCCGTCGGCGACCTCGACGGTGAAAACCCGGTCGCCGACCCGGAATTCGTAGCTCTCGTCGCGATCCGGCAGGTCCGAGGTGGAGATCATGGCCTGCACGGCGAGGAAACCCCACTCGGCCCGGCTGATGCCCGCGCTGTCCTCCTCGCTGAGGAACTGCATGCCCCAGTGCGCCAGCGCCAGGATGGGCTCGCGCAGCTGCTCGCCCCGTTCGGTCAGCCGGTACTGCTTGCCGCGGCCGTCGCCGGGCACCGCGTGCTGCTCGATCACGCCGTGCTCGATGAGGGTGCGCAGCCGCTCGGCGAGCAGGTTCGGGCCGATGCCGGGCAGGTTCGGGGGCAGCTCGTTGAACCGCGCGGGACCGATCAGCAGCTCGCGCAGGATCAGCATGGTCCAGCGCTCGCCGATGACGGTGAGCCCGGCGGCGAGCCCGCAGAACTGGCCGTAGTCGCGTTTGCCCGCCATCGCTCCGCCGCCCGTCCTCTGGCTAGTCACTGCGAGATGACAATCGCAAATGATAGTAACAGCCTGGTTCGGGCGGACCGTTCGGGATCGCGTGGCGTTCGCCTCACAGCGGGGCCTTCTCGGGCAGGAGTGCGGATTTCCCGGCCGTTGCGGTGCGGTGGCGCCGGCCGATGTACCAGGAGAGCAGGCCGCTGCAGAGGGCCAGCACGGCCACTGCCACTAACACGTCCGATACCGATGCCACCAGGGCGGCCAGCACCAGCGGCCCGGCCAGCCCGCCGAGCCGGTTGCAGAACGAGATGTTGCCGGCCACCCCGGCCCGGCGTCCCGACTCGGCCAGGTCGGCGGCGACCGGGAGGAAGACCGCGGCCATGGTGTTGACCGCGAACAACGACGCAACCAGGGCGCCCGCCGAGACCCAGGCGGCGCCGTCGGCCACGCCGGAGAAGGTCAGCGCGAACAGCATCGTCGCGGTGAGCACGGCCAGGCCGAGGCAGATCGGCACCGGGCCGAACCGGCGGTAGCACCAGGCCAGCAGCACCGCGCAGGGCACCATCGCGAGCGCCGCAGCGGTCAGCAGCGCGTTGGCGGTGCCCGCCGGCAGCCCGTCGGCCCTCGACAGGGTGGGCACCCACGTGGTGAGCCCGAAGGTCAGGATGCCGGTCAGCGCGGCGTACACCCGTTGCAGCCCGGTGCTCAGCGTCGAGCGCGCGACGGCGGTGCGCGCGGCGGGCGCGACCGGTGCCGCGCTCGGGGCGCGCTCCGGTACCAGGAAGGTCACCGCCACCAGGACCAGCCCGGTCGGCGCGCCGATGAGCCACAGGATCCGCCAGCCGAAGACCGGTTCCAGCCACAGCGCCGATCCGGCGGCCACCAGGTAGCCGATCGCGGTCGCCACCACCGACAGCGCCACCACCGCCGGCCCGCGCACCCGGGTGCCGAACACGTCGGCCAGCAGCGTGACCAGCAGCGGCGCCAGCCCGCCGACGGCGACGCCCATCAGCAGGCACATCACCACGTTGCCCGCGAAGGTCGGCATGCACCCGCACATGCTGGTGGCGGTGAAGCCCAGGGTCGCGATCAGGTAGCAGCGGCGGCGGCCGTACCGGTCGGCGAGCCGGCCGACCAGCAGTGCGCCGGCGGCGGTGCCGGTGAGGCCCGCGACGGCCAGCAGCGAAGCGGTGCCGGGCGAGATGCCGTACTCCTCCCGCATGCCGGGGATGACGAACCCGAGCGTGGACGTCTTGCTGATGTCGATGGTCAGCGCGGCGGTGGCGACGACGGCGACCAGGCCCGTCCGCCGCCGGGAGAGCGCGTCCGCCGCGACAGGCCGGCGCGCGGGGTGCCAGGGCGCGGCGGAGAGCACGAGGAGGATGCCGACGGCGGCGACGAACATCTCGGGCATCTCCGACAGGGGCATCCCGTGCAGCCGGGACACCGGGGGCTCGCCGGTCATGCCCGGCATCGATGCGGGCATGGTCATCGCCCGCGCGAAGCCGATGGCGGAGGCGATCAGGGTGATGGCGGTGCCGACCGCCACCACGGCGGTGCCGCGGGTGGGTGCCACGACGGACATGGGTTTCTCCTTCTCCGAGTCTGTGAGCGAAGGCCCGTTCTTGCCTTTGTCTTTGAAGCGGCGCAGCCACTTAGCCCACCTACGCAAGCTGACCACCCGCGGGTTCTCAGACTGTGCCCGCCCTGCTGGGCTACTGGGCGAGGCCAGTCCCCGATGCCGCGTATTGGGCATACGTAAGTCGGGATCCCGCAGTCCAGGCGGCGTCTGAGGTTCCGCTAGGTGACCACCTGCGAAAACCGAGTTCTCCAACAGGTTTTCAGCTGAAGGCCCGCAGGGCGTGCGCGAGTTCGGCGGGGATCGGGATGGGGTGGACCGCGTCGCCGGTGCGGCGCATGCAGGCGACCGTCTGGCCGCCGCGGGCGACCGGGGCGTCGTCGCGGCGGAAGTCGAAGTCCATCGCGATCCGGTTGCCGGACGCCGCCCGCAGCGTCATCGCGATGTCCACGGTCTCCAGCGCGAAGCACTCCGCGTGGTACTGCATCGAGCAGGACAGCGTGACCAGCGCCAGTTCGCCGGTGCTCAGCGCGGTGAGCACTCCTGGCGCGTGGTCGGCCAGGAACCGCTCCCGGCAGTGGCCCTGCCAGTGCAGGTAGTGCGCGAAGTAGACGTTCCCGACGAGGTTGGTCTCGTCGAGCGTGACCGTGTGCCGGTGGTGGTAGGCGCGCATGGCTCACTCCACCGGCACGGCGACGGCCAGGGCCGCGTCGCCGAGCTCGTCGATCGGCGCGCGGGCGATGACCACCCGCACCCGCCCGGCGCGGACCACGACCAGGCCGTCCTCGGTGACGTGGTCGATGCGCAGCGGATGTCCCTGCTCGTGCCCGAGCTTGACCACCGCCTCCCGCGCCGTCCACACCCGCGCAGCGGCCGCCGCCGGGTCCTCGCCGAGCTTGTCCGCCACCTCGTCGACCAGCCCGCGGTCGACGCGTTCCAGCACGGCCGGCCGGATCGGTTCGGTCGGCGAAATCCGTTGCCAGTCCAGGCCGATCGGCGTTCCCGCGACTCCGAGCAGCAGGCAGCCCCCGGTGTAGGCGGCGCTCGCGTGCCCACCGGGCACGTGCAGGGCGCCGCGCGGATCGTGCCCGGCGGGCGCGCCGAGCACGCGGGTGAGGAGTCCGGCGGCGTCGCCGCGGGCGCCGACGGCGGTGATCAGCTCGATCCCGTCGGCCAGCCCGGTTTCCACGAGCCGGCGCGACAACCACGGGCCGACCAGGCGCAGCGGCAGCTCGCCGGACCGGTGCTCGCCGGTGGCGCGCAGCCGCAGCCCTTCCCAGCGGGCGACCGCCGCGCCGCCGGGATCGACCACGTCGACATCGAAGCAGTACGTGTCGGCGGTGTGCTCCCGTTCGTCGGCGATCACCCGCAGCGGGCCGCGCGGTGCTCGCCACACCGTCATCCGGTCGGCGCCGGTCGGCAACGCGAGCCGGTGGGGCACGCAGGCCAGCAGCGCGTGCAGCGCCGCGTCGTGCGCGCCCGGGTCGCCGAGGAGCAGCTCGCCGCTGTGGAACTCGGAGAACCAGTCCTGATCGGCGGCCTGGACCCACGCCCGCACGCGGAAGGCCGACAGCACGTCGTAGCGCAGCAACCGCCGGAATCGTCCACTGTGGAACAGGATGTTCCCGTAGTACGGGTGCGGTTGCCGGTTCTCCTGGGGCGGTTCGGCCGCGTGGATCGCGGGCGGGGCCGGTGGCGCCGTGGTGATCCGGGCGGTGAACTTGTCGGCGCGGAAGTCGTCCCGCGCCTCGCGGATCACCGCCTCCACGTCACCGCCGCCGGCGAGCGCGGCGATGCGGATGGTCGCCGCGCCGTCCACCGCGATCGGTTCGCGCAGCGCCACGTCGGCGAACGAGCGCACCTCGTCGGCCCCGGCCACGCTCGCCACCTGCGCCATCGCCTCCAGGCCCAGCACCGCGGGCAGGACCGGGGCGCCGGCGATCCGGTGGTCGTCGAGGTAGCGGTCGGCGCCCGGGCTCAGGTGCGCGTCGCTGACGGCCTCGACGCCCGGCGTGCGCGTCAGCCGGTCCTCGTCGAAGCGCAGCAGCGGCTCCGGTCCGGTGTCGAACGACGCCGTCGGCATCGCGGGGAACCGGGAGGTGACCAGCAGCGACACCGGGGCGTCCGGGGTGGAGAGCACGTCCAGCAGCGCGGAGTTGCCCTGCTCCGGGCCGATCGGCACCACGCCCTGCGCGCGCAGCGATTCCAGCACGCCGAGGTCAACGCCCATGCCGATGCCCGACCACAGCGACCACTCCAGCAGGTGGACCCGGCGGCCCGGCGCGGCCCACGCCTCCAGGCGGTGCCGCAGCACGTCGTTGGCCAGGCAGTACTCGGCCTGGCCGGGAAGCCCGAACCGGCCGATGATCGAGCCGTAGCCGACCACCAGCCGCAGGTCCTCGCACGCTGCCAGCAGAGCTTCCAGGCCGTCCACTTTGGGCCGCATCGTCGCCGCCAGCGAATCACCGGTCACGTCGGCCAACCGACGCGGCTCGTTGACACCGGCGCCGTGCAGGAGACCCCGGACAGGCCCGTGCGCGCTTGCTTCGGCGACCATCGCGGCGACCGCCGCCCGGTCGGCGACATCGCAGCCGAGGTAGTGCGCGTCCACCCTGGTGCGCATGTCCCGCACCGCCGCCGAGATCTCCGGATCGTCGGCGGCGGTGCGGCCGAGCAGGACGAGCGTGCAACCGGTGCGTTCGGCCAGCGCGAGGGCGGAATGCGCCGTGATGCCGCGGACCCCGCCGGTCACCAGGCACACGTCCCCCTGTTGCAGCGGAAGTGGTTGCCCGCCAACGAGTTCCCGGTGCCGCAGCGCGGTGCGCGTGATGCTGCCTGCGGCGTCGATGTGCAGTTCGGCGTAGCCGTCGCGGATCGGGAGTCGATCCGGGACGAAGCGCGTTCCGGGCTCGTCGAGCCCGACCACCCCCACCCAGGCCGGGTGCAGCTCCGCCGCGACGCTGCGGCCGATGGCCGCCGCCGCTTCGTGGCCACTGTGGACGATCAGCAGCCGGTCGGGCCCGGTCTCCGCGATGTCCCGCAGCAGGGCGGCGATCCCGGAGCGGGAGAGCGTCTCGTCGAGCACGACCGCCAGGTTCCCGGCACCGTCGTCGTGGTGGTCGAGCAGCCAGTGCCCGGCCGGTGCCCGCACCGACCAGCGCAGCCCGCCGCCTTCGGCCGGTGCTACCGGGAGCCGGTCGGCGGCGAAGGCGCGCACCCAGCCCCGGACCCCGGCCGGTGCCTCGGCGTCGCTGCCGGCGGCGTCCGCGTCGAGCTCGGCGAGCACGGCGGCCGCTTCGCCGACCGTGGCATCCGCCAGCGACAGCGGGGAACTCGGCGGCCGCTTGCCGAGCGCGCCGGCCACCCTGCCGACGATCTGCACCACCTGCAGGGAGTTCAGGTGCAGGTCGCCGAGCAGCGAACTGCCCGGGCCGATCGACTCGGCGGGCAGCTCCAGCTGCGCCGCGAGGTGCTCGATGAGCGCGGGTAGCGGCTCGGCGGGCAGCTGCGGCCGCGCGGCCGGCTCGGGTGGGGCACCGGGAACCGCCAAGGCGGCGCCGTCGACGCGGTCGGCGGGCTGCTCGCAGGGGTTGGCCAGCAGCCGGGGCATCGCATCCGCCCGGACCGTCCGGAACCGCCGGTCGGCGAACCACGGGCCGAGATCGGCCGCGCCACCGGCGACGAGCACGGCGGTGGCGAACGCATGCCGCCGGGCCGGGCCGCCGCAGTCCAGGCTGATCGCAGGGGTCGCGGTGGCGGACCGGGCCAGGCCGGACAGGATGGTGCCGGGGCCGGTCTCGACCAGCAGGTCGCAGCGGGCCGCCAGGCGTTCGAGCGCGGCGGTGAACCGCACCGGCCGGGTCAGCTGCTCGACCAGCAGCGCGGGAATCGCCGCGTCGGCGGGGAGTTCGGTGCCCGTGATGGTGGACAGCACGGTGCCCGCGAGCGCGTCGAACTCGAAGTCCCGCAGGGCCCGCCGCAGCGGCTCGACCGCGCCCAGCATCGCGGGGCTGTGGAACCCGTGCGAGACGGGCAATTGCGTCGCGGTGATGCCGTGCTCGGCGGCCCGCCGGACGACGGCCAGCACGTCGGCGGTGGGACCGGAGATCACGACCTGTTCCGGGCCGTTGTGGCCGGCGAGCACCGCCGCGGTGCCGTCCAGCAGCCGTTCGGCCTGTTCTGCCGTGGCGGTCAGCCCGGCCATGCCGCTCTCCGGCGCGCCGTGCTCGGACATGATGCGCCCGCGCTCGGCCGCGAGCCGAAGCCCCGCACCGGCGGTGCACGCGCCGGCCCAGACGAGCGCGCTGATCTCGCCGAGGCTGTGCCCGGCCGCGGCGGTGGCGCGGCAGCCCAGCCGGTTGAGCCAGGCCAGCCCGGCCAGCGACTGCCGGACGATGGCGGGTTGCGCCAGCCGGGTGTCCACTTCGGACTCGTCCACCGCGGGCAGGTCCGGGACCAGCATCCGGGCCGCCCAGCCGGGCAGCTCGGTGCGGACCGGCGCCGCCTGCCCCGGGAACAGCAGGCCCACCCGGATCGCGCCGGCACCGAGCGCGTAACCGGCCTGCTCGTCGAAGCCGAGCCGCCGGTCCCAGCCCCGCAGCCCGCGGCGGGCGGCGCGCGCCGCATCGGCCAGCGCCGCCGGATTGTCGGCGACCAGCGCCGCGCGCACCGCGCCCACCTCCTGCCGCTGGGTGGCCGCGAGGTCGTGCAGCTCGGCATCGCTGAGCCGCTCGGCGATCGGGGCGAGGACGTCCAACCGGTGCGCGAGCTCGGTTTCGTCGCGTCCTGCCACCAGCACGATCTCGTGCTCCGGGAGCGGCGCGGACCACTGCAGCACCTCCGGTGGCATCCGGCGCCGCCCGCGCTCGCCACCGGCTTCGAGCACGACGTGCGCGTTGATGCCGCCGAACCCCATCGACGACACCGCCGCCAGCCGCCTCGGCGAATCCCACGGCTGCGCCCCGGTGAGCACCCGCAGCGGCGTGGTCGCGCGATCCAGCAGTTCGTGCGGAGTCTCGCAGCCGGTGGTCGGCGGCAGCACGCCGTGGTGCGCGGCGAGCGCGGCCTTGATCAGCCCCGCGACCCCGGCGGCGGCCTTGGTGTGGCCGATGTTGGCCTTCACGCTGCCCAGCGCCGCCTTGGCCGCACCTGGCCCGCGCACCTCGGTCAACGCGGCCAGCTCCACCGCGTCGCCGACCGCGGTGCCGGTGCCGTGCCCCTCCACCATTTCGACCGCATCGGGCCGGATCCCGGCCATCCGGTAGGCGCGGCGCAACGCCAGCGCCTGCCCGTGCTCGGCGGGCCGGGTGAGTCCGCCCGCGCCGTCCGACGAACTGCCCCAGCCGGCGACGCGCGCGTACACGCGCATGCCCAGCCGTTCGGCGTCGGCGGCGCGCGCCAGCGCCACGAGGCCGCAGCCTTCGCCGGGCAGGAAACCCGTCGGCGCGCGGTCGTAGATGCGCATCCGGTCGGTGGCCAGCGCGCCCAGCCGGGCGAAGCCCACCAGCTCGAACGGATCGAGGCTCAGGTCCACGCCGCCGGCCAGGGCGAAGTCCAGCTCTCCGGTGCTCAGCGCCCGGCAGGCCGCCATGACGGCCAGCAGGCTCGACGAGCACGCACCGTCCACGGTGTACCCGGTGCCGTGGAAGTCGAAGTGGTTGCAGATCCGCCCGGCGATGGTGTTGCTCAGCGCCCCGGCCAGCGACTCGTCGCCGGGCACCGGGAACGGCGACTTCACCAGCTCCGCCAGCCGGCTCACCACTTCGGCGGCCACGTCGTCGGCGACGCCGCTGCGGTGCAGCGCCGTCGCCGCGGCGTCCCGCACGAACGGCCACCGGGTGCGCAACGTGCCTGCCCTGGTGAACTCGCCGGTCAGCGAATTGCCGATGATCACGCCGGCGGTGGCGCGGTCCAGCCCGTCGCCGTCCGGGCGGCCGGCGTCGGCCAGCGCCGCCGCGGCGGTCTCCAGCGCCAGCCAGTGGGTGTGGTCCGCCGCCCGGTGCAGCGCGCCCGGCACCCCGAACCGGCTTCGGTCGAACTCCCAGTCCCGCAGCAGGGCCGCCCGGTCGACGTAGGTGAGATCGGGCTCGGTCGGGTCGCCGCGGTAGCCGGCCGACAGCCGTTCCCCTGGCAGCGCGCGGAACGCCCTGCGGCGGCCGAGCACGTTCTGCCACAGCTCTTGCGGACCGGTGGCGTCCGGGTACCGGCAGCCGATCCCGACCACGGCGATCCCTTCCATGCCAACCTCCCGTTCGGTGCTCACCGGATCGGATCGAGCTGCTGCCGCTCGCGCATCGGCGCGCGCCGCTCCCGGGATCCGGTGGCACGGGCCAGCAGCAGGACCGCGCCGCGCAGGGCGCAGGTGATCACCAGCGCGAAGAAGAGCCCGAACACCACGCCGGAGACGACCAGCGCGCCGTAGACGAGCGCGGTGCAGGCGCCGAAAACGGCCTGGTTGCGGGATTTCACCGGCGTGGTGCCCGGATCGGTGATCATGTAGTTGGTGTAGAGGACGAATGCCACGCCGGTCATCGGCAGCAGCGCCGCCACCAGCGAGTGGTCCAGCAGCAGCCAGCGCAGCACGGCCTGCGCGGCGAACCCGCCGACCCAGCCGAGGATCAGCGGGACCTTGCCGGTGAGCTTGGCGTTGATCATGGTGCCGAGCATCAGGATGCCCAGCGGGATCAACCAGTCGACGGTGCCGGTGGGGAAGTTGGTGAAGTGGTACGGCGGCGCGATCCCGACCCACGGGAACAGCAGCAGCGTCACCACGATGCCGAAGTTGGACGGGTTGAGCACGTGCCGCAGCCGGCCCGCCACCTGGATGCGCACGAGGTACTTGCTCGTGTTGGCCACCACCACGGCGAACAGGTACGGCCACAACGAGCTGTTGCCGTACAACAGCATCGCGCAGGCCAGGGCGGTGATGTGGGCCGGCAGCAGGAAGTTCACCGCAGCCTGCGCGCCGCCCAGGTAGGCGGGCCGGACGTCGCGCGCCCGGCTGTCCAGGAACTCCAGCAGGAACGCGACGGCGTAGCTGGTCAGCACCGCGGCGACCGGGGTGATCGGGGACTGTTCGAACCCGAGCACGGTGTGCCCGGCGATGTTGAACACGGTGATCGAGACGGCGAACCGGCGCAGGGCCTTGATCCGCTTGTCCACCGGTGGTGCCGGGGCCGGATCGGGCTCGTCGCGGGAGGGCTGGCGGGTGGTGGTCGGTGCGGTGCTCGTCATCGGATGACCGCCGTTCCGTCGGGGTTCAGCAACACGGTGTGCGTTCCCGGACCGATGTCGATCCGGGCGGTGTGCACGGCGGTGCCGTCGCGCCAGGTGATCTCGGCCGGCACGGCGCGGCCGTCCGGCAGCCCGAAGTGCAGCGTCGAATCGGACACCCCGGCGTGCCCGTTGGCGGGGTAGAGCTGGGCGCGCTGTTCGCCGTCGGGGAAGGAGAGCACCGCTTCGGCGCCGATCGCCGGGGTCCGGCCGCCGGCCGCGGCGGGCCGCAGCAGCCGCAGGTCGGCGGCCGGTGGGGCGCCGCGCGCGGTGTTGAGCAGCAGGCGCGAATCCTCCCACTGGTTGGCGACCAGCGCGTCCAGCAGGCCGTCGCCGTTGACGTCGCCGAGCGCGAAACCGCGCGTGACGTCCGGCGCGCCGATGCCCGCCGCGACGGCGAGGTCGTGGAAGCGGCCGTCGCCGGCGCGGACCCAGAACGGGTTGTGCTCGTGGCCGGAGAGGTCGTCGCCGGCCTGGAACTTCGGCCACGCCGCCGGGTACCGCAGCAGCTCGTCGTTGCCCATCGCGAGTTCCTGCAGCTCGGGCCACCGGTCGCGCTCGCCCTTGAGGAACCCGGTGGCCTGCAGCAGCTCGTCGGTGCCGGAGTTGTCGAAGTCCCCGACCTTGATGTCCCAGGACCAGCCGCCGCGGGCCAGCCCGAGCTCCTCGGCGCGCTCGTCGAAGGGCAGCTCGCCGCGCCGCAGGTCCGCCGCCTCGCCGGTCGGGACGAACGCGAAGTTGCTCTCCTGCAACGCGAACGGGGTGGTGATGTTGCTGACCACCATCATCGGCAACCGCTGCCCGCGGGAGTAGCTGTAGTTGACCCCCATGCCCTTGAAGGAGTCGTGGCCGAGGACCTCGGAGCGTGGCGTGGTGACGTCGCGCCGCCCGTCGACCTGGGTGAGCCGGACCTGGCCCGGCGTCGAGGAGTTGACCAGCAGCTGGTCGGGCCCGAAGTCGTTGGCGAAGTACAGGTCCGGCAGCATCCCGTCGGCGAGGTTCTGCAGCCCGATCGACAGCGTCCAGGACCGCGCCGAGGCGTCCGGCAGCGCGTTGCTGGCGTCGACCAGCCGCGGCTTGTCGTCGGGCCGGCCGGTCGGGGTGGCGAGCAGCAGCTTGTTGGTCCCGGCGTTGCGCGCCTTGCCCATCGAGTCCTGCATCCGCATCCGCGGATCGTCGGCCGCCGCCGGGTCCAGCACCTTGGCGCCGTCGGGGAAGTAGTTGCCCACCAGGACGTCGAGGTGGCCGTCGCCGTCGACATCGCCGACGTTGACCGCGGTGGAGTTCCAGACCTCCATCGGTTCCACCAGCTCCACCGGGCGGAAGCCGGCCGGGTCCAGCCGGCCGGTGTTCAGGAACAGCACCGGTGAGCGTCCCCAGTAGTAGACCAGGACGTCCTGGTCGCCGTCCTCGTCCAGATCCGCGGGCACGCAACCCATCGGCGCCATCGTGGCGTCCTGGCGGAGCCCGTCCGGCCGGAGCCGGAACGGCTCGTACTGCGGGCCGCCGCTGCGGGGCACCGGGAGGATGGTCACCGAGTCATCGCGCGGATCGACCAGGCAGGCGTCTCCGGAGCGGCCCAGTCCGCGCAGATCCGCCAGGCCCACCGAGGCGCCGACCGCGGAGATCCAGCCGCGGATGTGCTCCAGGCCGGGAGCCACGGTCCGGTCGGTGCGCGCGTTCGGCGGTGGCGCGTTGATCGGCACCGATTCGAAGCCGAAACCCCCTGCCAGATCGCGGGTTTCGGCATCGCTGAGGGCCGGGCGGACGGTGAGCAGTCCCAGTGCGAGGCACAGCAGCAGGCCGACGGCGGCCGGGAGGGCGCGGCGCAGCGAGCTCGGCATGGGCGTTAACCTCCAAGATCGGGTGCCGGGTTCAGGAGTTGTCGAGCACGGTGCGCCGCAACCGCGACTTCCACTCGGTATAGGACTCGATTCCGGTGCTGCCGTCGAGACCTTCGGCGGCCAGGTCGGTCCACCCGGCGGCGTCTTCCGCGCCGGTGGCGAACAGGGTTCTGGCGCCGAGCGCGGTGTGCTCGGGAACGATGCCCGATCGCGCCCGGGCGGCGATTCCGAACAGGCAGCCCTGTCCTAGGTGCGCCCAGTGCGGGCCGCTGGCCTCTTGCAGCGTGCGGAACCCGGTTGCGTCGAGGCCGCCCGCGTAGCAGGAAGCCAGGCCGACGCCGGACCACAGGTGCGGCCGGGCCCGTTCGTCCACAGTGGATATCCGGTGCCGGATTCCGCCCGGATCGGCGCTTTCGATGAACCACAGCGCCCGGCCGCAACCGGCGATGCGGGCCTGGCGGCGTTCGTCCTCCGGGTTCGCGCAGGCCTTGCGCAGCCTGGCCGGACCGGCGAAGAAGCACTCCGCGAAGCCCGCGCCGTCCAGCGCCAGCCAGCGCAGCAGCGGCGTCGCGGGAACCGGCACCGGCAGCGGGATCCTCAGCGGTGCCAGCGCCCAGCCCACTCCGACGTGGATCAGGTGGACGTAGGCGGAGCCGGGGCCGGCCAGCAGCCGGTGCAGTGCGCGCGCCCGGCCGAAGGTGGCGAGATCCCGCATCCCGGCGTGCATCGCCGCACCCTCGTAGGCGAATCCCCTTTCCTCGTCGGGCAAATCGGCCAATGCCGGATGCGGGTGCCGCCAGTTCGACACGGCCAGGTTGAAACCGTGCAGGAACGATCGCGCGTGTTCTTCCAGCAGCGCGCGGTTTTCCGGGCGGTCCACCCGGAAGCCGCGGTGGGCGAAATCGGCCATGGCCATCGGCAGCCGCAGGATCCTGGGCGGCCGGCGGTGGCCCGGCGCGGATCGATCAGTGTCCTCGGATGGGTGCGAACGGGTGCGGTCGGGCGGAGAAATCACGTATTCCCCCAGCGCGGCAATGAAGGAGTGCGTCCCGGTTTGCGGAGCTCGCGGCCGCGGCCGCTGTCCCGGGGCTCGGCTTCGCCGATGTCGCGTGCCTCCCAGGCGCGGCGGGCCCTGCGGGCCGTGCGCCCGGTCTCCCCGGGATCCGGAGCAGAAATCAGCTGCCCCCAGTCACTACTATTTCCTACATCGGTATTCGCGGGGGTGTCAAGGGGTGATCAGCCCTGCTGAGGAAGGCCGTTGCCGGCCCCGGCGATGCGTTTCCGCCGGCGGCGCCGATGTCGCGCAGAGCATTCTCCGCCGGGCTCCGCGGCATCGGCGCAAGTCGCTCCGAGTGCCTCGGAAAGCTGAGAATTGTCAGCAAATGCTGATGATTTCAGTCGGATGGCGGTACTGGATCGGTTGCGTCCGAACGGCGCTCGACGCGAGCTGCGGCGGTGCGCTACGTTACCGCGAGTGTCCGGATCGCATCTGCTCTGGGGTGTGCCGAAGGCGTGACGGGACGGGGGAGGTCTCGTGGGGGGACCGCGCTCGGTAGCCGATGCTGTCCGAGAATGGTTTCTAAAAGTAAAGCGATTTCTGCCATTGCTCGACATTGACGACATCCGTCGCGCGTTGCGCGGCCGATTCCGGGAGTCGGGAGGTAGCGGTGTCAGACGATCGGGACGACCTCGCCGCACCGGGAGTGCGAAAGCGGCACCTCGCGTTGCGGTCCGCCGTGATTGCCGGAACGGCTTTGCGGCACGGCGGCCGGGCGCTCGCGCGCCGCGCCCTGGCGCGGCGGGCGCCGAACGGCTCCGGCGGGCTGGCCGAGCTAGTCGCCGACCTCGGCCCGGCGTTCGTGAAGGGCGCCCAGCTGCTCAGCACCCGCCGGGACCTGCTCGACCCGAAGTGGTGCGACGCGATGGGCGGCCTGCACGACCAGGTGCGCCCGATGTCCCGCCCGCAGGCGGTGCAGGCGCTGCACCGCGCATACCCCGCCCAGCGGGAATGGCCGTTCCGCCGGTTCGACGCCACGGCGGTGGCCAGCGGCAGCATCGCCTGCGTCTACCGGGCGGAACTGCACGACAGCACCGAGGTGGCGGTCAAGCTGCGCCGACCGGGCCTGCACCGGCTCATCGGTGCCGATCTGCGGCTGGTCGCCGCCGGTGCCGGGCTGGTGCAGCGGCTGCCCGCGATGCGGCGGGTGCCCGCGGCCCGCATCGTCGACCAGGTGTCCCAGGCGATCCGGCGGCAGCTCGACCTGGAGCTGGAGGCGCGGGCGTTGGAGACGCTGCGCGCGAACCTGGGCGACTTCGCGCGGGTGCGGATTCCCGCTCCGATTCCCGTCGCCTGCGGAGACGGCGCGCTGGTCATGGAGTTCGTGCCCGACCTGCGGCGCTTCGGCCCCGACAGCTTCACCCGCGAGCAGCGGCGCGAACTGGTGCGCCAGGTGCTGCACGCCGTCTACCGGATGCTGTTCGTCGACGGCCTGGTGCACTGCGACATGCACCCCGGCAACCTCTACCTCAATCCGGACGGGAACGTCGTGCTGCTCGACGCGGGCTTCGTCGTGCCGCTGCAACCGCACGTGAAGCGGCTGTTCGCGGAGTTCTTCCTGAACATGTCGCTGGGGCGCGGGCCGGAATGCGCCGAGGTCGTGCTGCGCAGCGCCGAACATGTGCCACCGGATGCCGATCTGCCGGGATTCCGCGCCGGCATCGTCGAACTGGTGGCGACCACCGCCGGGCGCCGGGCCGGTGACTTCCGGCTCGCCCCGTTCGCCACCCGGCTGTTCGACCTGCAGCGCCGCTCCGGGGTGGCGGCGGCGCCGGAGTTCGTGTTCCCGCTGCTGTCGATGCTGGTGCTGGAAGGGATGATCAACGAATTCGACGTGGACGTGGACTTCCAGGCCGAAGCCATCCCGACGCTGCTTCCCGCGCTGAACCGGTGAACCGGATCGCGGTGTGGCGGGCGCACCGGGTGCCGGTGGCGCCCGACCGGTCGGAGGCGCGGCCGTGGTTCGTGATCGGCGCTGGCCCGGCGCCGCTGCGCGCCGTCCTGCACGCATCCGCCGCCCGATCCGGCCCGGCCGTCCCGGTCGTCGTGCTGGGCGACAGATTCCGCCCGGACGACAACGAATTCCTGCTCCGCGGCCTCGCGGTCGCCCGCGCCGGATCCGGCCGGCTCGTGCTGGTGCACACCGGCTCCGGCGGCGGGAGCCTGCTGAACTGCGCGGTGGCCGAGGACGGCCGGCTGTCGGCGATCGAGATCGAGCTGTCCGGCGGTGCGACGCCGCCGGCCGTCGAAGCGGCGATCGCCTTCGCCGGTCATCACGCCGACGGCTACCGCCATGTGGAGATCGACGGAAACGGCAACGCCTGGCGCACCGGATGGTCCGATGTGGACTTTCCGTGCGTAGATCCGGCGCGGATGCGCGGCGAGGTGCTGATCACCGGCGGGCTCGGCGGGCTGGGCATCCGGGTGGCCGGGATGCTGCGCGCCCGCACCGGAATCCGGCCGGTGCTGCTCGACGATCTCGGCCGCGGCGAGATCTCCGGCGACGTCCACGCGGCGCTGGCGAGGCTGAAATCCTCAGGCGGCACAACGGTTCTCGACGCAGACGTCACCGACCTGGCGCAGGTGCGGACTGTACTGGCGGCGCGGCAGGTGACCGGAATCGTGCATTGCGCGGGCGACGTGCGTGGCGGTTTCGTCGCGAGCGCGACGGCGTCCCGGCTCGCCGCGCTGCAAGCCCCGAAGGTGACGGGGCTGCGAAATGTGCTGGCGGCGGTGGATCGCGGCGCGCTGCGGCGGCTGATCACCTTCGGCTCGATCACGGCCCGGTCGCCGCACTCGAACATGGGGGCATACGCGCTGGCCAATGAACTTCTCCGCCGCAGCACCATCGCCGCTGCCGACGACCTCCCGGGCTGCGGCTGCACGGCGGTGGAGTGGTCGCTGTTCAGCGGGGCGGGCCAGGCCCACCGGATGGGCGCGGTCCGCCAGGCCAGGAGCATGGGCATGCCACCGGTCCCGCTCCAAGCGGGCATGGACGTACTGCTGCGCCTGTTCACCAACCCGAGCACCGACTCGCTGGCGGTGACCGGGCTGGGCGACCGCACCTTCCCACCGGGGCCGTGAGTCTTTTGGGCTGCTACAGAGCTTGTTCGGATGTGGTGGTGCGGGGCCGTGGTAGAGCGGGTTGTGCCTTCAAAGCGATGAAGCGAACGGACTGTTCGTCTCGTCTATTGGGGCGAGCGGGCCGTTCGCTCCGTACCGGCTGGTGCCTGCCGAGGTCGGGTGGGTGAGGCGAACGGACTGTTCGTCTCGTCTATTGGGGCGAGCGGGCCGTTCGCTCCGTACCGGCTGGTGCCTGCCGAGGTCGGGTGGGTGAGGCGAACGGACTGTTCGTCTCGTCTATTGGGGCGAGCGGGCCGTTCGCTCCGTACCGGCTGGTGCCTGCCGAGGTCGGGTGGGTGAGGCGAACGGACTGTTCGTCTCGTCTATTGGGGCCGACGGGCCGTTCGCTCCGTACCGGCCAACCAGGATCCACCACTACGCAAACGAGTTCTCAACCCAAAAGACCCACGCCCAGCGGTGCTCAGGGTCGCAGCACGTACAGTGCGTTCATCGGGCTCGGCAGCGGAATCCGGTCGACACTGCGGAAACCGGCCGCCGTCGCCAGCTCGCGCAGCTTCCCCGGCGGCAGCCCGAGCGTTCCCAATCCGGGCGCGCCCTGCGAAAGAGCCGACGGCAGGCAGTAAAGCGTGCTCGTGGCGTAGAGGATCGTCGCGCCGGGGCCGGTGTTGTCCGCCGCGTCCTCGGCGCAGTTGGTCTCCAGCACGAGCACCGCACCAGTGCCCTCCCGCAGCGCGCCGCGAACCGCCCGGAGCAGCCCACCCGGGTCCGGCGCATCGTGCAGCACGTCGAACATCGTGACCAGGTCGACCTGATCGGGCAGTCCCTCGGCGGCGTCCTGGTGCTCGAACCGCACCCGACCGGTGACCCCGGCCTCCACCGCCGCCGCCCGCGCCCGGTGCACGTTCGGCTCGTGCAGGTCGAAGCCGACGAAGTCGGCGGCCCCGAAGGCCTGCGCCAGCCGGAGCACCGCATGCCCGCCACCGCAACCGACGTCGACCACCGTGCCGCCCTGCCCCAGCACCTCGGAAAGCCCGTCCACGGCCGGAATCCACTGCGGCACCAGCATGGTGTCCAGCCAAGTCCGGCTCATCCGCTCCATGGCGAGGAACAACTGCTGCGAATAGCGGTCGTGCGGCACGCCGACGCCGGTGCGGAACGCCTCCTCCACGTCCCGGACCGCATCCACTAGCTGCGGCACGAGCTCGTAACCGGCTGCGAGGCTCATCGGCGAGTCGTCGGCGAGCACGGCGGCCGCCCCGGCCGGTAGCGAGAACTGCTGCCCGTCGTGCCGTTCCAGATAACCGGCGCTCGCCATGCCGTTCAGCCATTCGACCAGGTACCGCTCGTCGCAGCCGGCGAGCCCGGCCAGCTCGGCGGCGGTGGCGCGACCGGCGCCGGCCAAGGCCTGGAACAGCCCCAGCCGTAGCCCGAGCACGCACAGCACGCTGGTCATCGCACCGCCGAGATCGGACATCGCCCGCCCGGCGAAATCCATCGCGGGCGACTCCGCCGGCACGGCCGCCGGCGCCGGGCCGTGCCCGTTGGTCCGGCCCGCCTCGGCCGCGCCGCCGCTGATCGACCAACCGTGCGGCCCCACCGGCGCGCCGTCCGCCGGGCCCTGCTGCTGCAATAACATCTGCGCCCGCGCGGCGGCCGACACCCAGTAGCCGGTGACGATCTTGCGCTCGGTCACCGCGTCCGGGATGCCGAGGTCCTCCCAACCGTCGTGGAAGACCTGCAGCAGGCTCTCCCGCAGCCCCACCGGCTCGATCCAGATCCGGCCGCCCAGCGCCGACGGCCACGACGCCCGGCGCAGCTCGAACTCCAGGCGCGGCAGGTAGGACGGGAACTCCTGCCCGCTGTCGACCAGCTTGGTGACCCGCAGCAGCGCCCGGCCGCTGGCGTCGCCCATCACCACGGTCATCTCCTCGCCGGCCGCCAGCGACCCGGCGCACGGCTGCAGCCAGTGCCGCACCGCGCCCGGCGCGGTGAGCGCCTCCCACGCCTGGAACGGCGGCGCGGGCAGCGGGATCTGCAGGTAGGGGCCCATCCGGCGCCACGGCCACCGCCACTCGGTGCCGGTGCGCAGGTGTGCGGCGAGCTGGTCGAGGATGCCGGGCCAGCCCATGCCGTTCCAGGACCGCCAGTCCGACGGCGGGTTGACCGCCTCCTCGACCACCGTCACTGAGGTGCCCGCCCCGGCCGGTTCCACGGTCCAGGTCACCGAGGTCGCCGGCCCGATGCCGACCCACCGCCACAGGTAGCGCAGCACCCCGGGGCGGCCGTCGCCCGGGGCGGTGCTCTGCTGGGTGCGGCACCAGAAGAACTCGCCGTCCTCGAAGTCGAGCATCACCTCGGCGCCGGTGCGGGCCCAGTTCCCCCGGCACACCCCGAACCACCGGGAAACCCGGTCCGGGTCGGTGAGCGCGGCCCACACCGCCCGCGGCGGCTCCGGGATGACGACCGTGCTGACCAGCCGTTCCCACCGGTCCTGGGCGACCGGCACGGCGCTACCCCGCAGCGGCGCGAAGCCCGCGGCCTCGTCGGCGACCGGTACGCCCAGGCCGGGCGGACCGCCGACGTGCAACTGTTCGGTGCTCATCTGACTTCTCCCTCGCCACGTCGACGAAAACCAGGCGGACACCACTGGAAGCCGGTGGTCGCGACCACCGGCTTCCAGCTGGGTTCTGAATCACGCGATCTGTTCCTTGGGGAGGTAGCCGCCCATCGTGAAGCGCAGGCTGGTCACGTAGGCGACCGGGTCGTCATCCGGACGGCGGATGTCGTGCAGCGGCAGCATCCGGTAGATCTGCCCCTTCCCCGGCGAACCGGCCGGCGGGATCTGCCGGACGTCGTCGATGGTCAGGATGATCGGTTCCTTGTTGATCAGCTGCAGGCCCAGCTTCGGCATGTCGAAGATCGCGCCGACCGCCATCCGGCAGGCCTTCGCCGCCGGTCCCTCGCCCGCGTACGGGTCGAACGGGGTCCGGATCTGGCCCGCGGACAGGCATTCCGGGTTGAGGGTCACGGTGATCCGGCCCAGCTCCTCGGACTCGCCGGTCATCCGCATCTCGATCAGGTTCGTGTAGACCTCGGCGTTGGCCCACTCGGTCGCGGTCGGCTGCGAGCGCACCACGCGCACGTAGCCGTCGAACGGCACGGTGTACTCGCCCACGCCGGGCACCGCAAAGGTGTCGATCGAGGAGATGCCGAGGTTGTCGATGCCGGGATCCGGCGTCGTCCACGGCTGCACCTCGGTGCCGGAGTAGAGGTTGGGCACGCCGTCCGTGGTGACCGGGCGGCCGTAGACCACGGACGGCTTCTGCGTCGGTGTGGACATGGTGGTCGTCCCTTCGGCGTCGGGTGGTTCAGGGCATCAGGGCGGTGTGGTCGCAGCAGGTCAGGCCGGGCCGGTCGGCGACGCCGTCCTGGTCCATGTCGATCTCGCCGTCCACTGTGGAGTAGACGTCGCGCGAGTTGAGGTCGATCGTGCCGTCGCCGTCCCAGTCGTTGAGCTTGCCCTTGAACGTGCCGAGGATGAAGGCGTTGGTCATCGGCCCGACCTCGGGATCGTGCAATGTGGACAGCACGCCGTTGCCGGGCACCAGCACCTCTTCCAGCGACTTGCCCGCGATCCGGCTCAGGTCCACGTAGCCCCAGCCCTGGAACCGGCCGCGCACGTAGCGGATCGCGGCCTCCTCCCGCACCTGGAACCGTGGCTCCAGGTGCCAGGTGCCGTAGCGGGCGAAGCCGATGTTGGCCTGCCGGACGCCCTGGCTCGGGTCATCGGCCTGCCCGGACTTGAAGAACGTCCGGGGCACCAGCGACTCGAAGAAGAAGTTCCCCCGGTCGCGGCGGGTGCGGTCGGTGAACCCGCGGAACAGGTAGTTGTCGCAGTGCGGCGAGCCGTCCTGGTGCAGCCCGTCGATGGTCTTGGCGATCACCAGCTGCTTCTCCCTGGTGGCCACGTTCGGGCAGGCGTGCGCCTGGCCGTAGATGCGCGCGAGTCCCTGCGGTGCCAAGGAGATCTTGCCCCAGTGCGTGTTGGACGGGTCCAGGCGCACGTACAGGTCGCAGTGGATCAGCAGGAAGATCGTCTCGTCGAAGGTGCGGTCCGGCGTGTACAGCCCGGATCGTCCGTCGAACGCCGGGTCGCCGGTCTGCAGCTCGCTGATGAACAGCTTCGCCCACTCGGCGATCTCCGGGTCGTCGTCGGTCAGGAACTCGCCAAGCGCCGCGATCGCGGTCGGCCCACCGAGCTTCTCGATGGCCCAGAGCGCATCCCACCGCACCTGCCGGTCCTGGTCGGTGCGGGCCGCTTCGGCCAGCAGCGCCACCGCGTCCTCGTGATCGCGGTCGGCGTACTCGAACAGGGCCTGCTCGCGCATCGCAGGGTCGGGGTGCTGGAACGCCTGCTCCCGCAGCTGGTCGTTGCTGCGGTTGTCCAGCCGGATGGCGACGCGGTCGAGGGCGTAACCGAAGTCGCTGGCCCACGCCGCCGGGTCGCCGGCGACGAACCGCGGGTCGACGTTGCTGAGCGTGGTGCGGTACGCGAAGTTCAGCGCGTCCTTCTGCTCGGTGGCCAGGTCCTCCAGTGCCTTCGGATCCTGGACGGCGGCGTCCCAGCGGCCCGGGTGGTGCTCGGCGAGTGCGCCGGGAGATTTGTTGCACAAATCGATCGCCATTGCACTGATTCCTTTCGGCGTCGGGCTGTTTCGACCCTTCCGAAGGTATTGACGACCGGCCCCGAAGGGCTTCTCCCAACTTGCCGACTGGCGTTGCGGAAAAACTCGTGAGCGTTTTGGATCGCCATGGCAATCCAAAACGCTCACGATTCACGCGGCGCGGGTGCGGGCGGACTCCAGGGCCGCGATCCAGGTGGCGGCGAACCGGCGGCGCACCGATTGCGCGCGCTGCGCGGACCAGCCCAGCCGGGTCCAGCCGGTGTGGGCGAAGCTCAGCTTCCAGGTTTCACCGGCCGCTTCCCGCAACCGCACGGTGCACGCCGGATTATGCTGCGAGTCCGGGATTTCCACGGTGAAGGTCAGCAGGCGGTCCTGCGTCAGCGCCCAGTCGCGGATCCGGAACCGGCGCGGGCCTTCCTCGTCGAGCACGAAGAACCAGCTCGGTTCGAAACCGTCGCTGGCGATCGGCAGCCATTCGTACAACTCGGATTCGCGCAGCGGGTGGAAATCGCCGGCCGGCAGCTCCACCGAACCGTCGATGTCATCGCGCCAGCCGTAGCGGGTGTTCTTGCCGGTGCGCAGGTGCCGTTCCAGGCGGGACAGGAAATCCGTCCAGCCCTCCAGCATTTCGGCGGCCTCGGCGGGGGACCGGCGGTCGTCGTGGTCGCGGACGGTCACCGACACGCCGTCCGCGGTCGGCGCCAGCCGCCAGGTGATCAGCTCCTGGCGGGCGACGCCCAGGAAGCGCCACTCGAAGTCCAGCTCCGGCGGCTCGATCCGCCGCGGCACCAGGACGAAGAAGTCCCCGTCGCCGAAGTCGACGCGGTTCTCCTCGCCGACGCGCAACGGTCCGGCGAGGTAGCCGAACCACTGCTCGACGTTCGCGGGTTCGGTGATCGCCGCCCACACCCGGGGCAGCGGCGCGGCGCAGTGCACCCGCACTTCGACGTGCCCGCTGGTGATCCCGCCCTGCGGCACGGCGGCTCGGTCGTCGGTTCCCATGCCCGGCCTCCCGGTCGTTCGGCGGGGACGCGATCGCTCCAAGTTGCTGACGAATACTATAGTGATCCGGTCAAGGCGTCAGGGGCGCCGCAGGCGCAGCAGCAGCCGCCGCCACAGCGAGGTGTGCGGGCCCGCCGGCGGCTCGCAGCGGCTCCGGGTGTAGCGGAGATCCGGTTCGTCGACGAGGGTTTCGGCCCACGCGGCCGCGTCGCGCAGCGCGGGCGAACCGCTCAGTTCGGCGGCGGCCAGGCCCGCCGGGTGGGACGCCGTCTCCCGCAACGTGTCCCACTGGCGCTCGTTGAGCCTGAGGTGGCGCACCCCGTCCAATTCGGTCAGCACGGCCACATCGCCGATCTCGGCCCGGGCCAGGTCCAGTCCGTACAGCCGAGGGCAGTCGCGCAGCGGGCTCAGGTCGACCGGCCGGCCGGTGGTCAGCCGCAGCACTCGCAGCGTCGGGTGCGCGGCCAGCGGCGCGAGATCGATGCCGTCGAGCTCGGCGGTCAGCACCTCGACCGGGGTGCCGCGCAGCGCGGAGAGGTCGGCGGCCAGGCAGTCGATCAGCTCCACTTCGAGCAGCGACGGCGCCCCGCGCAGCGGTGCCAGGTCGACCCGGTCGGTGTTGGCGATGACGAGCCGCTGGACCGCCGGGGGAATGTCGCGCAGCCGGGCCGAATCGCCCTCCACCCGCAGTTCGCGGCCTTCGGCGGGCTCCGGCTGCTCCGCCATGAACAACCGCAGCTCGCCGCCGCGGTACTGGTAGGAGTAGTCCGCCAGCGCGTCGACGTGGCGCTGGAGCAGGCTGGTCACCGAGTCGGCGACGTAGACCGGACCGTCGTCCTGGCGCATGCCGACGCGGATCACCTGTCCCGGCCGGCCGTTGGGGCCGGGATCCATGTCCACCGCCAGGAAGGCGCCGCCAGTGTCGTGCGCGAACGGGAGCCAGCCGGGGCGGTCCACCGCCCGGCGCACCGCACCGGCCGGCCGGGAGTCGTAGCGGAGCTCCCGGAACAGCAGCCGCTCCCAGTCGCGCACCGCCCACCAGCGGTCCGCCGGGTCGCTCAGCGCGACGACCTTGTTCAGCCCGAGCCATTCGTGCCCGTGCAGCAGGCCGGCGCGCCGGTCGCCGTTGATCCGGCCGTACAGCGCCCGCAGATCTGCGGGCAGCGGCACCGGCAGCCGGTCTTCGAGGAACTCCCGCTCGTCTGCTTCCAGCGGTTGCGGTAGCCGCTCGGGGCGGTCGAGGATCTCGGCGCGCCGCGCGAGATAGCCGTCCAGCAGCTCCAACGCGTGTAGCGGGTCGCCGGCCTGCGTCGGGTCCGCCGGCCCCGGTTGGAAGTCGGCGGGCTCGGCGGGCAGTTCGCCGGGGCGCAGCAGGTAGGTGAAGCCCGTGCGGTCGGGCCGGGTCGGGCGCCGCAGCGATTCGCTGGTGAGCGCCTCGAACCTGCCGTTCGGGCGGACCACCAGCTCGATGCTCAGCCGGTCCCCGGCCCGCTCCAGCTCGTGCACCCGGCACAGCGCCTCGTGCAGGTCGAGCTCGCCGGTCTCGCCGGGCGGCTCCGGCTCGTACCAGAACCCGTGATGACCGGAACCGCTTCCGCCCGTGGCGAATCCGCGCAGCACCGCGCGCCGCCAGCCCTGGGGCGCGGCGGCGGCGATCTGTTCGGCGATCGCGCGCAGCGCCGCGAGCGTCTCGGCATCGTGCTCGGTCGGCAAGGACGGCTCCGGCTTCCGGTCGGGGGTGCGTGCGGGGGCAAGTCTTCTTACCGCACCGCCGCCACATCGGTCCCGGCTGCACCGCTGGACGCATCGCGCACCGGACCCAAACACATGATCGAATACAGCGGGGCTAGGCTTTCGAAGTGGCCACTGTGCGTGCTGAACGCTTGGTGAACCTGGTGCTGTGCCTGCTGTCGACGCGCCAGTACCTCACCGCTGAGCGGATCCGGGCGATCGTGCCGGGTTATGCCGGCGCGCCCACCGACGAGGCCTTCTTCCGGACCTTCGAACGCGACAAGGCCGAGCTGCGCGACCTGGGCATCCCGCTGGAGACCGGGCGCAACTCCGCCTTCGACGCCGCCGACGGCTACCGGATCGCCCGCCGCGACTACGAGCTCGGCGACATCGACCTGGAGCCCGACGAGGCCGCCGCGGTCGCCCTCGCGGTGCGGCTGTGGGACTCCCCGGAGTTCACCTCGGCGGCCCGGGGCGCGCTGCTGAAGCTGCGCGCCGCCGGGGTCGACGTCGACGAGCGCTCCTCGGCGGCGGTCGAGCCGAAGGTGCGCACCAGCGAGCCGGCGTTCGCGCCGCTGCTGGCCGCGGTGCAGGCGGGCCGGGTGGTGGAGTTCGACTACCGGCGCCCGAGCAGCCCCGACGTGCACCGCCGCACCGTCGAGCCGTGGGGCGTGGTGTCCTGGCGCGGCCGCTGGTACCTGGTCGGGCACGACCGCGACCGGCAGGCGCCGCGTTGCTTCCGGCTGTCCCGGATCCAGGGGCAGGCCAAGGCGGTGGGGCCCACCGGGCAGGTGCAGCGCCCGCCGGACACCGACCTGCTGCGGTTCGTCGCCGGCGAGCACCGCGAGCCGCCACCGGCCACGCTGGCCCGGGTATGGGCCGCGGCCGGCCGTGCGCAGGGGCTGCGGCGCCGGGCGACCGTCGTGGACCGGATGGAGCTCGGCGGCGACGAGGGCGACGTGCTGGAGATCGACCTGAACTACCCGGAGTCGGCGGCGAGCTGGCTCGCCGGGTACGGGCCGGACGTCGTGGTGCTGGAGCCGGACACGCTGCGCAAGACGGTGCACGAGATCCACCTGGACGTCGTCGACCAGGTGGGGGAGGGCCGATGACGAGCGCGACCCAACGGCTGCCCAGGCTGCTGGCGCTGGTGCCGTACCTGCTGAGCCGGCCGGGCATCCCGATCGCCGACGCCGCCGCCGACTTCGGCGTCACCGAGCAGCAGCTGCGCAAGGACCTGGAGCTGCTCTGGATGTGCGGGCTGCCCGGCTACGGGCCCGGCGACCTGATCGACCTGTCCTTCGAGAGCGACTCGATCACCGTCACCTACGACGCGGGCATGCGGCGGCCGCTGCGGCTCACCGCGTCCGAGGCGACGGCGCTGCTGGTGGCGCTGCGGGCGCTGGCCGACACCCCGGGCATCGCGGACACCGACGCGGTGCAGCGCGCCCTGGCGAAGGTGGAGAACGCGGTCGGGCAGGCTCGCCCGGCCGGCGTCGTGGTCGGGCTGGAGGGCCGGGAAGGCGCGGTGCGCCCGGGCGTGCGGTCGGCGGTGCAGGACGCGACGACGCGTCGCCGCGCGCTGCGGATGCGCTACTACACGGCCTCCCGCGACGAGATCAGCGAGCGGACCGTCGACCCGATGCGACTGCTGCTCATCGACGGGCGCAGCTACCTGGAGGCCTGGTGCCGCAGCGCGGCCGGGGTGCGGATGTTCCGGCTGGACCGCATCGACGACGTCGAGGTGCTGGCCGAGGCCGCGCAGCCGCCGTCGGAGGCCGAGCCGACCGACGTCTCGGAGGGGCTGTTCCGGCCGGCGCCGGACCAGCTCGTCGCCGAGGTGGAGCTGGAGCCCGACGCGCGCTGGGTGGCCGAGTACTACCCGGTCGACGAGCTCGTCGAGCTGCCGCAGGGCCGGGCCAGGGTGCGGATGCGCTACTCGGACCGGTCGTGGATGACCCGGCTGCTGCTGGGCCTGGGCGGCCAGGCGCGGGTGCTCAGCCCCGACGAGCTGGCGTGTGACGTGCGTCAACGTGCGGAAGACGCGTTGACGCGGGCGCGTCACCTTCCGTCCACCTGAGCGGGATACCGTTACCGACGTGCCGTACGTGTGGAGTCTCGTCCTGCTGGTCGTGGGCCTGGTCCTGCTCGCGCTGCTGCTGGTCCGGTTGTTCCGGGAGCTGCGCAGGTTCAAAGCCGTGCAGCGGCAGGTGTTCCACGACATCGACGACCGCAGCGGCCTGGTGAAGGCTCGCGTGGCCGGTTTGAAGGTGGCGTTCGCCCAACGTCGCAACCGGTGACGCGCAACGGCCCTATTTGTCGACTCCCGTCTTGCGTACCATTGCGCCTGCAGGGACATCACGAAAGGTTGGACACGAATGGGTTTGCCAGGTGGCTGGGAACTGATCCTCATCGTCTTGGTCTTGGTGCTGCTCTTCGGTGCCACCAAGCTGCCGCAGATGGCCCGTTCGCTCGGCCAGTCGGCCCGCGTCTTCAAGGCCGAGGCGCGCGGCATGAAGGCCGACGAGGAAGCGGCCAAGAAGGAGAAGTCCGAGCGGGAGCCGAAGCCGGAGCTGACCGCCGGTGAGTCCAGCGCGCCCCCGGTCACGTCCGCGGTCGACGAGAAGCAGCGCAACGACTCCAAGAACTGACTGAGGACGGGAACAACAAGGTGGGTGCCAGTGCACTGGGGCGCCTGAACCCGTTCCGCAAAGGTCGCCGTCGGTGGGGCCGCAGGCACAACCCCGACGGCACCATGACGCTCGTCGATCACCTCTACGAGCTGCGGTACCGGTTGGGCGTGGCCGTGGTGGCGGTGACGGTCGGCGCGATCTTCGGGATCTGGTGGTTCTCCAACTCGATTTACGGGCTGCCCACGCTCAGCGATGTCCTGCTGGAGCCGTACTGCCAGCTGCCCGTCACCCAACGGCTGAGCCCGAACGGGACGTGTCAGCTGCTGCAGACCGAGCCGTTCGAGATCTTCATGCTGACACTGAAGGTCGGCGTGTCGGTGGGTGCGGTGCTGTTCAGCCCGGTGTGGCTCTACCAGCTGTGGGCGTTCATCACGCCCGGGCTGTATTCCAAGGAGCGCAGGTTCGCCCGGCTGTTCGTGGCCTGCGCGACCGTGCTGTTCGTCGCGGGCGCGGTGCTCGCCTACTACATCCTGCCGACCGCGCTGGGGTTCATGTCCGGGTTCGGCGGGGACGCGTTCTTCACGGCGCTCACCGGTGGCAAGTACATCAGCTTCATGCTGCTCCTGCTGGTGATCTTCGGCGTGAGCTTCGAGCTGCCGCTGATCCTGGTGATGCTCAACCTGGCCGGGATCGTCAGCTACGCCAAGCTGAAGAGCTGGTGGCGGGGCCTGGTCTTCGCGCTGTTCGTGTTCGCCGCGATCGCCACGCCGGGACAGGACCCGTTCTCGATGCTGGCGCTGTCGGCCGCGCTGTGCGTGCTGTTCACCGTCGCGATGGTGATCTGCAAGTTCAACGACAAGCGCCGGGCCAAGAAGCTCGAGGGGCAGGGCCTGGCGGGGCTCAGCCCGGACGAGGCGTCGAAGGTCGACTTCCGGGCCTCCGAGCTGGACACCACGCCGTCCGCAACCCCGAAGCAGCACGACGACGCAACCTGAGATCCGCAATTTCCATTGAAATCGAACCTCTGATTTCAATGGAAATTGCGGCACAGCTCAGCAACGGGGACCTGGGGCACTGGCCAAGGCAGGGGCGTGTGGGTAAGGATCTTGCCTCGTGCGCTGCGTCCTGGTGATCAACCCTGCTGCCGGTGGTGGACTCTCCGCGAAGGTGGTCGGCGAACTCGTCGGCCACCTTCGCGGCGTCTGCGACGTGAAGACAGTGCTCGCCGCCGATGCCCGCGGCACCGCCGACGCCGCGAAGCGGGCGGTGGCCGACGGCGCCGATGTGCTCGCGGTGGTGGGTGGCGATGGCGTCGCGCACCTGGCGGTGCAGGCGTGCGCGGAGTCGGCGACGGCGTTGGCCCTGATCCCGGCCGGGACCGGCAACGACCTGGCCCGGGGGCTCGGCGTGCCGCGCGACCCGGTCGCGGCGGCGCGGGCGGTGGCGGAGGCGTTGCGCACGGGCGAGCGGCGCCGCATCGATCTCGGCAAGGTCGCGGGCGGCGGCTGGTTCGCGACGGTGCTGTGCGCCGGATTCGACTCGCGGGTCAACGCGCGGGCGAACCGGATGCGCTGGCCGCGCGGACAGCGCCGGTACGACCTGGCGGTGGTGCGCGAGTTGCTGGGCCTCCGGCCGATGCCGCTGCGGGTGGAGACCGACGCGGGCACGACGGAGCTGATCGCGACGCTCGTCGCGGTCGGCAACACCGCCTGCTACGGCGGCGGCATCCCGGTCTGCCCGGACGCCGACGCGCGCGACGGGCTCCTCGACCTGACGGTGGTCGGCGAGGTCGCCCGGCGCGACCTGGTGCGGATCCTGCCGTCGCTGCGGACCGGGCGGCACGTCGAGCACCCGGCGGTGCTCACGCTGCGGGCGCAGCGCGTGCGGCTGGGCGGCGAGAACGGCTGGATGGCCTACGCGGACGGAGAACCGCAGGCCCGCCTACCGCTGAGCATGCGCTGCGTCCCCGGCGCGCTCACCGTGGTGGGTTCGTGACCTGGTCATTCATGATGTCGGGGATCCCACAGCGAGAAGGCCTCTGTAGCTCCCGCAGGGGGGGCCGCTACCCACACCGCCACGCAAAATGAGCTTGGAATCAGCCAACCGCGACGGCGGTCGGGGTGATGTGAAAACCTTGGGGTGTGGCTGCCAGCCGTTCCAACCCCACCAAGCTGTCCCCGGCCGACGCCTTCACGGCGCACACCCGCCGCAGCGCGCATCCCGCGCTAGCGGAGTTCGCCGGGGGGATGTCCTTCGAACTCGACCCGTTCCAGAACACCGCCTGCCAGGCCCTGGAGGCCGGGCGCGGCGTCCTGGTGTGCGCGCCCACGGGCGCCGGCAAGACCGTGGTCGGCGAGTTCGCCGTGCACCTCGCGCTCAAGGAGGGCCGGAAGTGCTTCTACACCACGCCGATCAAGGCGCTGTCCAACCAGAAGTACGCCGACCTGTGCGAGCGGCACGGTAGCGACGCGGTCGGGCTGCTGACCGGCGACACCTCGATCAACGGCGAGGCGCAGGTGGTCGTGATGACCACCGAGGTGCTGCGCAACATGCTCTACGCGGGTTCCCGCAGCCTCGACCAGCTCGGTTACGTCGTGATGGACGAGGTGCACTACCTCGCCGACCGCTTCCGCGGCGCGGTGTGGGAGGAAGTGATCCTGCACCTGCCGGAGTACGTGCAGGTCGCGAGCCTGTCGGCGACGGTGAGCAACGCCGAGGAGTTCGGCGAGTGGCTGCAGGAGGTGCGCGGCGACACCACGGTGGTCGTCGACGAGCACCGGCCGGTGCCGCTGTGGCAGCACATGCAGGTCGGCTCCCGGATGTTCGACCTCTTCGGCGGCGAGACCGCGGACCGGGAACTGCAGATCAACCCGAACCTGCTTCGGCACACCCAGCAGCTCGCCCGCGTGCACCTGCCCTACGGCGGCCGGCGCGGCGGGCCGAACGCCAAGGGCAAGGGCCCGCGCCCGCCCCGGTTCTCCCCGCCGTCGCGGGTGGAGATGCTGACCAGCCTGGACGCCGCCGGGCTGCTGCCCGCGATCGTGTTCATCTTCAGCCGCAACGGCTGCGACCAGGCCGTCGCCCAGTGCATGCGCGCGGGCCTGCGGCTGACCACCGAAGCGGAGATCGACGAGATCCGCGAGGTGATCGACGAGCACACCGCCAACCTGCCGGAGAGCGACCTGGCGGTGCTGGGCTTCTGGGAGTGGCGGGAGGCGCTGGAGCGCGGGCTGGCCGCGCACCACGCGGGGCTGCTGCCGGCGTTCAAGGAGACCGTCGAGGAGCTGTTCGTCCGCGGCCTGGTCAAGGCCGTGTTCGCCACCGAGACGCTGGCGCTGGGCATCAACATGCCCGCCCGCACGGTGGTG
The DNA here is from genome assembly GCF_004348985.1 of Saccharopolyspora elongata. Classification (GTDB taxonomy): domain Bacteria; phylum Actinomycetota; class Actinomycetes; order Mycobacteriales; family Pseudonocardiaceae; genus Saccharopolyspora; species Saccharopolyspora elongata. Next base: position 123,385 of record NZ_SMKW01000003.1, read on the forward strand.
CTGGAGCGGCTGGTGAAGTTCAACGGCGAATCGCACGTGGACCTCAGCCCCGGCGAGTACACGCAGCTCACCGGCCGGGCCGGGCGGCGCGGCATCGACATCGAGGGCCACGCGGTGGTCGTCTGGCAGCCGGGCGTCGACCCGAAGCAGGTCGCCGGGCTGGCCTCCACCCGCACGTACCCGCTGCGCTCGTCGTTCCGGCCCGGCTACAACATGGCCGTCAACCTCGTGCAGCGCGTCGGCCAGGACGCCGCGCGGGAACTGCTGGAGCAGTCGTTCGCGCAGTTCCAGGCCGACCGGTCGGTGGTCGGGCTGTCGCGGCGCGTGGACCGCAACAGCGAGGCGCTCACCGGCTACGCCGAGTCGATGCACTGCCACCTGGGCGACTTCGAGGAGTACTTCGACCTGCGCCGCCGCGTTTCCGAACGGGAGAAGCACCTGGCCAGGCAGAACCGGCAGTCGCGGCGCGCGGAGGCGGCCAAGTCGCTGGAGAAGCTGCGCAAGGGCGACGTCATCTCGGTGCCCGCCGGGCGGCGCTCGGGGCTGGCGGTGGTGATCGACCCGGGCCTGGAGCCGATGGGCGAGCCACGGCCGCTGGTGGTCACCGAGGACCGCTGGTCGGGGCGGCTTTCGGTCGCCGACTTCACCTCGCCGGTGGAGCCGCTGGGCAAGATGAAGCTGCCGAAGCACGTCGACACCCGCTCGCCGAGGTCGCGCCGGGATCTGGCGTCTTCGCTGCGCAACACCGGCCTCGAGGCCTCCGGCGGGCGCGGCAGGCGGCGTTCCGACGCGACCGACGACGCGGAGCTGGCGACGCTGCGGCGGGCACTGAAGGCGCATCCGTGCCACGGCTGCGACGAGCGCGAGGGCCACGCCCGGTGGGCCGAGCGCTACGAGCGGCTGCGCGGTGAGAACGAGAACCTGCGGCGCAAGGTCGCCGCGACCACGCACTCGCTGGCCAGGTCCTTCGACCGGATCGTCGCGCTGCTGACCGAACGGGACTACCTGCCGGTGGCGGGCTCGTCGGAGGGCCAGGTCACCCAGCACGGGCGGCGGCTGTCCCGGCTCTACAGCGAGTCGGACCTGCTGGCCGCCGAGTGCCTGCGGGTCGGGACGTGGCGCGGGCTGGGCCCGGCCGAGCTGGCGGCCGTGGTGTCGTCGCTGGTCTACGAGTCGCGGCGGGAGGGCCTGGCGCCGCAGGTGCCGTCCGGCCCGGTCAGCGACGCGCTGGCCGCCACCTGGCGGCTGTGGGCGGAGCTGGAGGACGACGAGCGGCGGCACAAGCTGGACCGCACGCGCGAGCCGGACGCCGGTTTCGCCTGGCCGGTGTTCCGCTGGGCGCGCGGCGAGTCGCTGGAGAAGGTGCTCACCGCCGCCGAGTCCAGCGGGCACGAGCTGTCGGCGGGCGACTTCGTGCGCTGGTGCCGCCAGGTCATCGACCTGCTCGACCAGGTCCGCGAGGTCGTCGGCGTGGCGGACCCGGTGGGTTCGGCGGCGGCTAAGGCGGTCGCCGCGATCCGGCGCGGTGTGGTCGCCGCCGGCGCGGTGTGACGTGGCGGCCGCCCGGCCGATTCGGGCGGCCGGTGGGTTGTGGTTGGATTTCCTGGCGTCGGGAACGTCGGTCAGGTGAAGAATCGTCCGGAGGTAGAAGATGTCGTCCCCTTACGGTCCGCCGGGGGGCTATCCCCAGTGGGGGCCGCAACCCCAGGGCCCTGGGATGCAGCCGGCGGCGCCGGGCTATCCGCAGCCGGGTGGTTTCGCGCCGCAGCGACCGCCGCAACCGCCGCCACCGCAGCAACCGCCGCAGCAGTACGGCTACGGCCAGCCGTACCCGCCCGGCGGCGCCCAGTTCCCGCAACAGGGCGGCTTCGGCCAGTTCGACGAGTTCGGGCCGAAGAAGAAGAAGCGTTCGGCGCTGCCGTGGGTGTCCGCCGGCATCATCGTGGTGATCCTCGCGCTCGTGGTGCTGGTCCTCGGCTTCATCACGCCGGGCTGGTTCGTGAAACCGGTCTTCGACTCGGCCAGCGTCGAGAAGGGCGTTTCGCAGACGCTGCGGAGTTCCTACGGCATGACCGGGGTCGGCCAGGTCAGCTGCCCCGCCGGGCAGCGGGTGGCCGTCGGGCACCGCTTCGACTGCAAGGTCACCGTCGATTCGCAGCCCAAGACCGTGACCGTGACGGTGAAGAACGAGAAGGGCGTCTACGAGGTCGGCCACCCCAGGTGAAAATCGGTCGACCCGGGCGGATCCGACCGGGAAGATCGTGGGCGTGACCGGTCATGAAGTGCGGCCCCTGGCCGAATCGGAGTTCCGCGAAGCCCACGATCTGTTCCGCCGCGCCCTGCTGTGGCGCCCGTCGAAGGACGAGGAGTGGGAGCGGAACTCCGGGCGCTACGAGCCGGGGCGGGTGCTGGGTGCGTTCGTCGACGGCGCGCTTGCGGGCACGGCGATGGCGACGACGAACGTCGTCACGGTGCCCGGTGGGAGAAGGCTCCCGGTCGGCGCGGTGACCGGGGTCGGCGTTCGCGCCGACCGGACCCGGCGCGGAGTGCTCACGTCGTTGATGCGGGAGCAGCTCGAAGACGCACGGCGGCGCGGCGAGGCGGTGGCGATGCTGCACGCCTCGGAAGCGGTGATCTACGAGCGGTACGGCTACGGCGTGGTCAGCCGCAGCCGCACGGTGGAACTCGACCGCCGCCGGGCGGCGCTGCGGGAGGACGCGCCGGTCGGCGGCCGGGTGCGGGTGCTGGACCAGGACGAGGCGGCGCCGATCCTGCCCGCGATCTACCAGCGCTGCGCCCAGGACCGGCCGGGGCAGATCGGCCGGGACGACGCGTGGTGGGCGGGGCAGCGGTCGTGGCTCGGCGACGGCGTCCTGATCGCGGTGCACACCGGCGGCGACGGGCTGGACGACGGTTTCGCCCTGTACGAGGCGACGAAAGCCGACGACGTCAACGCGCTGCAGGTCTACGACCTGAAGTCGGCGAACGCGACGGCGGCGGTCCAGCTGTGGCGGTTCCTGCTCGGCGTCGACCTCGTGGACCGGGTGGTGGGCCACGGCCGGCCGCTGGACGAGCCGCTGGAGTGGTGGCTGGCGGATCGTCGCCAGTGCCGCGTCACCAGCGTCGACGACGACCTGTGGCTGCGGCTGGTGGACGTGCTAGAAGCGTTGCGGGCGCGGACCTTCGGCCCGGCCGATCCGGTGGTGATCGAGGTCCGGGACGAGTTCCTGCCGCACAACGACGGCGGTTACCGGGTCGGCCCGGACGGCGTGGACCGGTGTTCCGACGAACCCCAGCTCGTCCTGGACGTTGCGGCGCTCGCGGCGCTGTACCTGGGCGACCAGAAGGCGTCTGGGCTGGTGGCGGCCGGCCGGATCGAGGCGCGTGACCCGGCGGCGGTCGCCGCGGCGGACCGGCTGTTCGCCGCGGTCGAAACGCCTTGGTGCGGCACCAATTTCTGACCGCGCGCGAGTGCTTCGGGTTGCCGCGGCGGCCCTAAGCTCGCGCGTTCGGCTTGAAAATATGTAGACCGAGTGTCATATTTTCTGCGTGAGGAAAGGTGCGCAGACGAAGCAGCAGATGCTCGACACCGCGATGGAGCTGTTCCGGCGGCAGGGTTACCACGCCACCGGCGTCAACCAGGTGCTCGCCGAGGCCGAGGCGCCTCGGGGCTCGCTGTACTTCCACTTCCCGGGCGGCAAGCAGCAGCTCGCCGCCGAAGCCGTCGAGGCGTCCGGCCGGCAGGTGGCCGAGCTGCTGGCCGCGGTGCTGGCGGAGGCGAGCGGGCCGCGCGAAGCCGTGGCGGCGATGATGGCGCACTTCGCGCAGGCGCTGGAGGAATCGGACTTCAGCAGGGGTTGCCCGGTGGCCACCGTGGCACTGGAGGCGAGCGCGGACAGCCCGGATGTCAGGTCGGCGTGCGACGGCGCGTACGGGACCTGGCTGGTGGGTCTGGCGGCGGCGTTCGCAGGCTGGGGGATTCCGGTGGCGCGGGCGGAGGAGCTCGCGGTGATCGCGTTGTCGATGCTCGAAGGCGCGCTCCTGCTCTGCAAGGTCCAGCGGGACGTCGCGGCGCTGCGAACGGTGGGCGATCAGCTGGCCGACCTGCTGGAGGGCGTTCGGGCGGAGCAGGCGTGATGCTCGTGGCCGCCCACCGCGATCGGATCGACGTGTTCTGCGCGCACGACCCGACCGAAGTCGACCGTCACTTCCAGTAGAACTCCACAGTGGACTGAAAATGACGAAGGGTGCCTTCTCCTTGCTGTGCAAGGGGAAGGCGCCCTTCGGTCGTTGCGGCTATGCGGTGAGCGCGGCGATGAGGCGGTCGATGCTCGCGCCCAGGCCCCAGGTCTGCTGGAGCGCGCGCAGCCGGTCGATGTCCACCGGGGGCTGCGGGAGCGCGTCGTCCGCGCGGTCCATGACCACCGGTGCGTCGCGCGCCACCCGGACCACCGACGGGGCCGCCGAGAGGTAGTCGGCGGCGTCCGCGAGCTTGCCGCGGACTCGCGGCGTCAGGCGGGAGTCGCCGCCGGCCGCCGCCGCCAACAGCGCTTCGAGCGAGCCGAACTGGGTGATCAGCTTCGCCGCAGTCTTCTCGCCGACGCCCGCCACCCCGGGCAGCCCGTCCGACGGATCTCCGCGCAGCACCGCCATTTCCGCGTAGTCGTCCCCGGCGCGGTCGGCCGACAGGGCGTACTTATCGGCGAGCTCCGCGGGGCCGTAGTCCTGCGCCTTCGCCAGACCCGCGCCGACGTAGATCACCCGCACCGAGGTGGGCCGGTCGCGCACCAGCTGGAACAGGTCCCGGTCGCCGGTGACGACCTCCACCGCGTCCTTCTCCTCGCGATCGGCGAGCACGCCGATGACGTCGTCGGCCTCGTAGCCCTCCGCTTCGGCGGTGGCGATGCCCGCCGCGTCGAGCACTTCGAGGATCACCGGAACCTGCGGGGACAGCGAATCCGGGACCTCTTCGGCGTCGGGATCGTCCTCGGCGACGCGGTGCGCCTTGTAGGACGGCAGGGCGTCGACCCGGAACTGCGGCCGCCAGTCGTTGTCCAGGCAGGCCACCAGCCGGGACGGGCGCCGGTCGGTGATCAGCTTGGCGAGCATGTCGCAGAAACCGCGCACCGAGTTCACCGGCGTGCCGTCCGGCGCGGTCAGCGAGTCCGGCAGGGCGTAGTACGAGCGGAACCACAACCCGGCCGAATCGACGAGCATCAGGGGACCAGTCACCGGAACAACGTAACGCGGATGCCCCGCTTTCAAAGAGGAGGGAGGTCGTCAGGCCGATGTTGATCTACATAGGTCAAGATCTATTATGATCTTCATGGCGGCAAGCGGTGGTTGCGGACACGCCCCGGTACACCTACCGCCTTCGCCTGTCCTCAACCGCACGTACAGCGCTGCTTCTGGAATGGGACCGGTGCCGCTGGGTGTGGAACCAGTCCGTTGCCGCCTCTCGTGAGGCGCACAGGGCGGATGAGAGGTGCGGGCCCGCGCGACTGGACAAGCTTTTGACCGGTTGGCGTGGAGAGCATGAGTGGTTGCGTTGCGGTGCGTCGGTGCCGCAGCAGCAGATCATTCGGGATTTCGCGAAGTCCCGCGCGAAAGCTCTCAAGGACATCAAGGCGCGTGTGCCGATGCGGCAGCGTGCGGGGATGCCCCGGTTCAAGAAAAAGTGTCTGTCAAGTCTGTCGCGTCGTCGTCGGCGGATGTGCGCGGCCTGCCGGGTGCGACCCGCGGATGTGCGCGCGCACCTCCGCCGCCAGCGGGGCCAGGACGGCACCCGGCAACGCGTGCCCCATGCCGGGTATCTCGACCAGCCGCGCACCGGGAATCGCTCCGGCGAGGTGGCGGCCGTGCGGCGGCGGGCTGATCGGATCCAGCGGCGCCTGGACCACGAGCGTCGGCGTGCTGACGCGCGCGAGTTCCGGGCCGCGCGTCACCAGTCCTTCCGACACCAGGCCGTGGTTGGTGCTCGGCCGCCAGGTCCCGGCGTGGTCCATGGCGCGCCGCTCGCGCCGCCGGAACTCCGCCTGGTCGAAGGGGAGTTCGTCGCCGGCGAAGATCCGCCAGGAGGCCACCCGCAGGTCGAGCTCCGCCGCCGGGCCGGTCGTGGGCTCGTGCAGGTCCAGCACGTCGAACAGGCGCCGGGTGGGGACCGGGAGGCCGTCCGGGGACTCCTCGCCCGCGGCGGCGCGGGCGATGTTGGCCGCCAGGTCGACGCCCAGCTCGTGCGTGCAGATCAGCGCCTGGCTCAGCAGGCGCCGCGGGTGGTCCACGGCGATCAGCTGGGCGAGCCCGGCGCCCATCGAGAACGCGACGACGTGCGCCGCGTCGACCCCCCAGCCGTCCAGCACCGCGCGGGCGTCGGCGGCGAGGTCGTCGAAGGTGTACGGGTGGGTGGCGAAGTCCAGGTGGGTGGACCGCCCGGTGTCGCGGTGGTCGTAGCGGATCACGCGGAGCCCGTCGGCGACCAGCGCCGCGACGAACTCCTCGGGCCAGAACAGCGCGGACTGGCAGTCGCCCGCGATCAGCAGCACCGGTGGGGCGGCGGGATCGCCGCGGTCCTCGCTCCACAACCGCACGTCGCCCGCCCGGATCAGGCGTTCGGTCAAGGTCGGCCTCCTCGGCGGCGCGGGATCAGCGGAAGTCGGCGGTGTGCTCGGCCGCCCACTGCGCGAAGCTGCGCGCCGGGCGGCCGGTGACCTGCTCGACGGTCGGCAGGACCGGATCCGGGCGGTCGACCGACTCGGCCCAGTAGCCGAGCAGCATGTCGACCACGTCCTCGGGCATGAACTCGGCCAGCTCCGCGCGTTCCTGCTCGGCGGTCACCGCCTCGAACGGGATGTCCCGGCCGATCGCCTCGCCGATGGTGCGCACCTGGTCGGCGATGGAGATCGCGGCCGGGCCGCTGAGCTCGTACTTCGCGCCGGCGTGGCCGTCTTCGAGCAGCGCGGTCGCGGCCACCGCGGCGATGTCGGCCTCGTGGACCGGCGCCTGCGTGGCGCTGCCGTGCGCCGAGCGGACCGCGGTCCCCGCCTGGATGGCGCCCGCCCAGATCAGCGAGTTGCCCGCGAATGCGCCCGGCCGGACAGCGGTGCATTCGATGCCGGAATCCTCCACCGCGCGTTCGACCGCGCGGTGCCAGGTGTGGCTATCGGCGTTGTGCGCGCGCTTGTTCTCCGCCGCCGCGGACGCCGACGACAGCACGACTATCCGCCGCACTCCGGCGCTTTTCGCCAATTCCGCGAAATCCGCCGCGCCGTCGTGCGGGAAGAGGTACGCGCGCTCGACGCCGTCCAGCGCCGCCGCCAGCGTCCCCGGCTCGCCGAGGTCCCCGCGGACCACCTCCACATCCGGGGAAAACCCTGCGGTGCCTGGATTCCTGGTCATGATCCGCACCTGTGCGCCGGCGCTGCGCAGGTGCTCGACGACGTGCCTGCCGACGCTGCCGGTCGCACCGGTCACCAGAAAGGTCATGGCTGCTCCACGTGGTTTGCGTGCCTGTTCGGCACAAATCGAATCCACTTCTCGGTGGTGCACGCAAACTACACCACAGAATCGGCAATGAGGGAAATTTGACAAATTCTCGAATTGCTGATCTGCGGCTATTCGCATTCAGTCGGACAGCATTATTTGTTCTTGTCAAGCGAATTGGTCGAAAATGTGCGACCGAACGGCCCGTTCGTGCCTTTCGGCGAGGTGAACGGGCCGTTCGCCGCAGTCGGTCAGCCCCGTTCGAGGCTGCGACCGGCCCGGCTGCGCGCCTCGGCCGGGCCCGGTGCCGCGACGGCCTGCCGGGCGGCCTCCTGCCAGTCGGGCAGGCCGCGTTCGGCCAGCGCGGCGCCCACGGTCGCCAGCGCCGCCGCGGTCATCGACAGGCTGGTGACGCCGAGGCCCACCAGGACGCCGGCCAGCATCGGGTCCGCCGCCGCTTCGCCGCACACGCCGACCGGCTTGCCGCGCTCCCGGCCCGCCCGGCCGAGCCCGGCGATCAGGCGCAACAACGCGGGCTGCCATGGGTCGTTCAAGGCGGCCAGCGCGCCGGTCATGCGGTCCGCCGCGCACGTGTACTGCGCCAGGTCGTTGGTGCCGATGCTGACGAAGTCCACGACGTCCAGGATCTCGTCGGCGCAGAGCGCGGCAGCGGGCGTTTCGACCATGACGCCGACGCGCTCGACGCCCGCGTCCCGGGCGCGCTCGGCGAACCACGCCGCCTCGCCCGCGGTCGCGACCATCGGTGCCATCACCGACACCACCGCCCCGGTCTCGGCGGCCGCGGCGACGATGGCGGTGAGCTGCCGGTCCAGCAGCTCGGGCCGGTCGAAGGCGACCCGGAGACCCCGCACCCCGAGCGCGGGGTTGGGTTCGCCGGCGATGTCGAGGAACGGCAAGGGTTTGTCCGCCCCGGCGTCCAGGGTGCGAACCACGACCGGCTTGCCCGCGAACGGCCGCAGCGCGGCGGCGTACGCCTGCCGCTGGGTTTCGGCGTCGGGTTCGACCGCGGCGTCCAGGAAGCAGAACTCGGTGCGGAACAGGCCCGATCCTTCGGCGCCCGCCTCAACTCCGGCCCGGGCGTCGGCGGCGGAACCGATGTTGGCCAGGAGCTTGACCGGGTGCCCGTCTGCGGTGCTGCCGGAGCCGTTCCACCGCGCGCCGACGCGGTCGGCCGACTCGGGTGCGACGGCGTGCTCCAGCAGCTCGACGGTGCCCACTGCGCCGTCCACGCGCGCTCCCGCCGCCGTTGCCGCGAGCACGCCGCGCACGGCGACTACGGCCGGAATTCCCAGTGCCCGCGCGAGAATCGCGGTGTGGCTGGTCGGGCCGCCCTCCTCGGTCACCAGTGCCAGCACGAGGCCGGGATCCAGGTCGGCGGTGTCGGCCGGGGCCAGATCGCGGGCCACCAGCACTGCCGGAGCGGTCAGCTCGGGCACGCCCGGCGGGGCGGTGCCCGTGAGCTCGGCGACCAGCCGGTCACGGACGTCGTGCACGTCCCGCACCCGCTCGGCGAGGTATCCGCCGGAGGCGGCCAGCAGCTCCGCGAACTCCCCGGCCGCCTCGAACACCGCGCGCGGTGCTGGCAGGCCCCGCTGCGCGACCGCTTTCTCAGCGTTGCCGAGCAGCGCCGGGTCGGCGGCCATCGCGGCGGTCATCTCCAGCACCGCCTTCGCTTCGCCGGTCGCAGCCTCCGACCGGGCGAGCAGCCGCTGCGCCACCGCTTCCGCGGCCGGGCGGATCCGCGCCGCCTCGGCCGCCGGATCGGCAGGCGCCGGACCGGGCGCCGGATCGGGCAACCGGTCACGAACCCACAGGACCGGGCCTGCCGCCTTGCCGGGGCTGACCCCGACCCCCTGCAGCGTGGACATCGACCACTCCCATCGTGCTGGAGGTTTCCCTCGCGTTCTCGAAGCCTTGACAATATGGCAACAAGGGGCACAATCAGGCAACACCAAACATTAACCGGAGGACAACGGGCATGTACGGGGCGGAGCGCCAGCAGCTCCTGGCGCAGCGGGCACGACGCGACGGGCGCATCGACGTCACGGCCGCGGCGGCCGAGTTCGAGGTGGCACCCGAGACCATCCGTCGCGACCTCGCCGCGCTCGAACGCCAAGGCCTGGTGCGGCGTGTCTACGGCGGCGCGATCCCGGTCGAGCGGCTCGACTTCGAACCCGGCGTCTCGCTGCGCGACCAGACCAACGCGGGGGAGAAGGAACGCATCGCGCGGGCCGCGCTGGACCGCGTGCCCAGCCGCGGCACGGTGCTGTTCGACGCGGGCACCACGACCGCGCGGCTGGCCGGCCTGCTGCCCGCCGACCGCGAGCTCACTGTCGTCACCAACTCGCTGCCGGTGGCCAACCAGCTCGCCACCCGCAACAACTACAGCCTGCACCTGCTCGGCGGCCGGATCCGCGGCACCACGCTGGCGACGGTGGAGTCCTGGGCGCTCGACGTGCTGCGCGGCCTGACCATCGACGTCGGATTCTTCGGCACCAACGGCTTCTCGGCCGCCCGCGGCTGCACCACCCCGGATCCGGCGGAATCCGCGGTCAAGGCGGCGATGGTGCGCGCCTGCCGCAAGCGGGTGCTGCTGGCCGACCACAGCAAGTACGGCGACGACCAGTTCAGCCGGTTCGCCGAGCTGTCCGAGATCGACGTCCTGGTGACCGACGAGGGCCTCGACGAGGCGGCGCTCGACGAGCTGAAGCAGATCGAAGCGGAAGTGGTGCTGGCGTGATCGTGACCGTGACGCCGAACCCGAGCCTGGACCGCACCGTCCAGGTGGACCGGCTGGTGCCCGGTGCGGTGCACCGCACCCTCCGGACCCGCCTGGACCCGGGTGGCAAGGGCGTGAACGTGGCCCGCGCGCTGGCCGCGGCGGAGGTGCCGACGCTGGCCGTGCTGCCCTCCGGGGGCGCGGCGGGCGCGCAGCTGGCCGAGCTGCTGGCGCCGGAGGCGGTGCCGGTGGTGGAGGTGCCGGTGCAGGCCCCGACCCGCAGCAACATCGCGGTGGTGGAGGCCGACGGCACCACGAGCAAGTTCAACGAGCCCGGCCCGGAACTCACGCCGGCCGAGGTCGCGGCGCTGGAGCGCGTCGCCGCCGAGCAGGCCGGCCGGGCGGGCTGGGTGGTGACCTGCGGCAGCCTGCCCGCCGGTTGCCCGGACGACCTGCACGCCCGGATCGCCGCCGCGGCGCGGCGCGCCGGGGCGCGAGTCGCCGTCGACACCTCGGGACATCCCCTCGAACTGGCCTGTCAGGCCGCGCCTGACCTGGTCAAACCCAATCTCGCCGAACTCGCGGAGCTGGCCGGTGGCCCGCTGCGGGACCTCGGTGACGTGCTGGACGTCGCGCACCGGCTGCGGGCCGGCGGCGTGGCGACCGTGCTGGTGAGCCTCGGGCAGCTGGGTGCGGTGCTGGTCGCGGAGACCGGCACCTGGCACGCCACGAGCTCCGCGACCGAGGTGCGCAGCACCGTCGGTGCGGGCGACGCGATGCTCGCCGGATTCCTGCGGGCGGGCGGCATCGGGCCGGCCGCCCTGCGCACCGCCGTCGCCTACGGGACGGCGGCGGTCGGGCTGGCGGGCAGCCGGATGCCCGGCCCGGACGACATCCACCCGCTGCGGGTGCGGATGGATGCAGTGGACAAGACAGTGAGCCTCAGCGGAGTGGCGGCATGACTACCGAACTGATCACCTCGGACCTCGTCGAACTGGACCTGGCCGGCACCGACCGGCGGGCCGTCGTGCGCGACCTCGCCGAGCGGCTCGTCGCCGCGGGTCGCGTCACGGACATCGACCGTTTCCTGGCCGACATCGAAGCCCGCGAACAGCAGATGCCGACCGGCCTGGAGGGCGGCATCGGCATCCCGCACTGCCGCTCCTCGGCGGTGACCGCGCCGACGCTGGCCTTCGGTCGCAGCACCGCCGGCGTCGACTTCGGCGCCGAAGACGGCCCGGCGAAGCTCATCTTCCTCATCGCCGCGCCGGAAGGCGGCGGCGCCGACCACATGACCGTGCTCGCCGCGCTGGCCCGGCGCCTGGTGCGCGCCGAGTTCAAGCAGACGCTGCTGGACGCCACCGACGCGGCCGAGCTCGCGAAGTACGTGCGCGAGGAGGTCGCGCCGTGAAGTACGTAGCCGTCACCGCTTGCCCGACCGGCATCGCGCACACCTACATGGCGGCCGAGGCCCTGGAGCAGGCCGCCAAGGCCGCCGGGGACGAGATGCTGGTCGAGACCCAGGGCTCGGCGGGCTCGACGCCGCTGTCGGCGGCGGACATCGCCGCGGCCGACGCGGTGATCTTCGCCGCCGACGTGGGGGTCCGGGACCGGGAGCGCTTCGCGGGCAAGCCGGTCGTCGAGGTCTCCGTGAAGCAGGCCATCAACGACGCGGCGGGCCTGCTGACCCAGGCCGCCGACGCCGCACAGCGGGAACCGGCCGCCGAGCCGGAAGCCGCTGCCGCCGAGCCGGAACTGGCCAGCAAGGTCGTCGCGGGCGCCGGTTTCGGCACCCGGCTGCGGCAGTGGCTGATGACCGGCGTGAGCTACATGATCCCGTTCGTGGCCGCCGGCGGTCTGCTGATCGCGCTGAGCTTCGCGCTCGGCGGCTACCAGATCACCGACGCGCCGCCGGTCACCGAGGTCTTCGACCCGGCGAGCCTGCTCAGCTGGGCGGCGCTGGCGAACCAGATCGGCACGACGGCGTTCGAGTTCCTGGTGCCGGTGCTGGCCGGGTTCATCGCCTTCGCCATCGCCGACCGGCCCGCGATCGCCCCCGGCTTCGTCGGCGGCGCGGTGGCCGTGACCGTCGGCGCGGGCTTCCTCGGCGGCCTCGTCGCCGGCCTGCTGGCCGGTGCCGTGATCGCCGGGCTGAAGCAGGTGAAGGTGCCGCGCGGGATCGCCGGGATCATGCCGGTGGTGGTGCTGCCGCTGCTGGGCTCGCTGGTGGTCGGCGGGCTGATGTTCGTGGTGCTCGGCAAGCCGATCGCGCTGGCCATGACGGCGCTCACCGGCTGGCTCACCGGCCTGTCCGGCGCCAACGCGGCGCTGCTGGGCGCCCTGCTCGGCGCGATGATCGCCTTCGACATGGGCGGGCCGATCAACAAGGTCGCCTACACCTTCGCCGTCGGCGGCCTGAGCATCGGCACGACGGCGTCGCTGGAGATCATGGCTGCCGTGATGGCCGCGGGCATGGTCCCGCCGCTGTCGCTGGCCCTGGCCTCGGCGGTGCGCGGCAAGCTGTTCAGCCCGGCCGAGCGGGCCAGCGGTCGCGCCGCCTGGCTGCTCGGCGCGTCGTTCATCACCGAGGGCGCGATCCCGTTCGCGGCGGGCGACCCGCTGCGGGTGATCCCGTCCATCGTGCTCGGCTCGGCGACCACGGGCGCGCTGTCGATGACCTTCGGCGCCACGCTGCGCGCCCCGCACGGCGGGATCTTCGTGACGCCGCTGGTGGGCAATCCGCTGATGTACCTGGCCGCGATCGTCATCGGCGTCGTGGTCGCGGCGGCGGCGGTGCTTTTCGCCAAGCGACTCGGTCGCCAGGACGCCGAGGAACCGGCTCCCGAGGCCGCGTCCGCCGCCCCGGCCTGACACCCGTCGTGAGCGGTTCTGGTCGCCATAGCAGCCATTTCCGCTCACGACCGCGAACCAACCCCGGATCCGGAGAGGAACAGCAATGCAACGTCGAGTCCGCATCGCCGCCTCGGTCGGCCTGCACGCCCGCCCCGCCGCGCTGCTCGCCAAGGCCGCGGCGGCGCAGGCCACGCCCGTCACGATCGCCAAGGTCGTCGACGACGTGGCCGGTGACCCGGTAGACGCGAGCAGCATGCTCGGCCTGATGTCGCTGGGCGCCCAGCACGGCGAGGAGGTCGAGCTCTCGGGCGACGAGGCCGCCCTGGACGAGCTCGTCGCCCTGCTCGAACAGGACCTGGACAAGGCCCCGGCCTGAGCCGTCGGGGCGCGATTTCCGCCGCTCGCGGGGTCGTGAGTGCTTTGGAGCGCTATGGCGGGCCAAAGCACTCACGACCCCGGTGGCGTGAACCGGACCGGCCGGGCGTTGGGTCGCCGCCCCGGGATTAGGCTTGGGAGCTATGGCCACCGTCTCGATCAAGCAGGATCCATCCGTGCTCGCGGCCCGCCTCACCAAGGCCGCCGAAACCGCAGCCGCGGCGAAACTCGACGCGCTGCTGATCTCGCCCGGTTCCGATCTGCGCTACCTCCTCGGCGCGGGCGGTGAGTCGCACGAGCGGCTGACCTGCCTGGTGCTCCCGGCCGACGGCCGGCCCGCGCTGGTCGTGCCGAAGCTGGAGGAGCCCGGCTTCGCCGACATCCCGCTGGCGGAGCTCGGCATCGAGGTCGTGACCTGGGTCGACGGTCAGGACCCGCACGCGATGGTGGCCGACCTGGCCCGTCGCGGCGGCGAGCCGTCCCGGCTGGCCGTCGCCGACGTGATGCCCGCGCTGCACACCATCCCGCTGCGCGCCGCCCTGCCCGACGCCGAGCAGGTGCTGGCCGGGACCGTGCTGCGCGAGCTGCGGATGCGCAAGGACGCCGCCGAGATCGAGGCGCTGCGCAAGGCCGGGGCCGCCATCGACCGGGTGCACGCCCGGATGGCGGAGTTCCTCAAGGCGGGCCGGACCGAGGCCGAGGTCGGCGCCGACATCTCCGCCGCGATCATCGAAGAGGGCCACACCGAGGTGGCGTTCGTCATCGTCGGCTCGGGGCCGAACGGCGCCAGCCCGCACCACGACGTGTCGGACCGGGTGATCGAGCGCGGCGACGTGGTCGTCGTCGACATCGGCGGCCCGATCGCGGAGGGCTACAACTCCGACTGCACCCGCACCTACAGCGTGGGCGAGCCCGCCCAGGCGGACGTCCGCGAGACCTACGCCGTGCTGGAGGCCGCGCAGCGCGCCGCCGTCGAGGCGGTGCGGCCGGGCGCGACCGCCGAGTCGATCGACGCCGCGGCCCGCGAGCCGATCGCCGCCGCGGGGTTCGGCGAGTACTTCGTGCACCGCACCGGGCACGGCATCGGCCTGGACGTGCACGAGGAGCCCTACATCGTCGGCGGCAACGCCGCGCCGCTGGAGCCGGGCATCGCCTTCAGCGTGGAGCCGGGCATCTACCTGCCGGGTCGCTGGGGCGCGCGTATCGAGGACATCGTCATCGTCACCGAGGACGGCGTGGAGAGCGTGAACAACCAGCCGCACGAGTTGGTGGTGCTGCCGGCGTGAGCGAAAGATCCGCAACCCCGGGCGGGCTGGAGGCCACCGACCGCGCCATCCTGCGCGAGCTGGCGCGGGACGGCCGGTGCAGCTTCACCGACCTGGCCGAGCGCGTCGGGCTGAGCGTTTCCGCGGTGCACCAACGGGTTCGCCGGCTGGAGCAGCGCGGCGCCCTGCAGGGCTACACGGCCAAAGTGGACGGTGACCAGATCGGGTTGCCGCTGACCGCGTTCATCTCGCTGACGCCGATCGACCCGGCCGCGCCGGACGACTACCCGCAGCGCCTGGAGCACCTGCCGCAGATCGAGTCGTGCTACTCGGTGGCGGGCGACGAGTCCTACATCCTGCAGGTGCGGGTGACCTCGCCGCTGGGCCTGGAAGAACTGCTGCGGCAGATCCGGGAGGCCGCGAAGGTGTCGACCCGGACGACGGTGGTCCTGTCCACCCCGTTCGAACACCGCCCCCCGGCGATCTGACGGCCACGGCCACGAAAGACCGAGTGAGAGCGCCCAATTTTGCCTAAAATTGGGCGCTCTCCAAGGCGACCCCGGTCCCAGGCGCGATGGTGAGCACCCGATTTTGCCTGAAATTGGGAGCTTTCCCGCCGCGGTCCGGGAGTGGGTGCGTTTCCGATTTTGCCTAAAATTGGGCCGGGCCGTATCCGGTCGTTGCCTGGGATCAGGGGTGGGCTTGGGCGGCCGCGACGTGCTCCGGGACCGCGCGGAGGTTGCCGCGCTCGTCCGGTAAGCACAGCGCCGCCGGGTCTTCCGCGGCCATGAATTCGCCGAGGCAGCGGCCGAGCTGGGCGTGCCCGGCGGCGTTGGCGTGGAAGGATTCCTGCATCGCGTGCGCCGCGCGCTGCTCGTCCTGCAGGCTCGCCCAGTCGACCGTCAGCCTCGTGAACCACTCGCCGTCCGCGGTCCTCGGGTTGCCCGTGCACGCCTCGTGTCCGATGCCCGCCCGCGACAGGTCCAGGAACCGGGCGTTCGCCTGCCGCGCGACCTCCTGCAGGCCGGCGGACAGCTGCGGCACCCCGGTGTCCCGGATCCACTCCAGGTCACCGGTCAGGAACGGGCAACCGGACAGGTCCTGCAGCTCGGGCTTGACGCCGGGGCCCACCGGCGAGGCGTAGGACTGCACGATCAGCGAGTAGCTGCTCGGTGTGTAGCCCGCGCTGTCCATCGCCGCGCGGATGTCGTTCAGCGCGCCCAGGACCTTCGGCTTCATCTGCTCCACCCGCTGCGGCCACGCGGTGCGCATCAACGCCGCGCACCCCTCCGGCGCCTGCCGCACCCAGGCCTCCACGCACTGGTTGACGACGTCGGTGAAGCCCGGGTCGTCGTTGGCGCCGATCTGCACCACGACGTCGGTGATCCGGTACTGCTGCGCCAAATCCGCCAGCCTTCGGGACTGGGAGCCTTCGGCGTGGCCGGGTTCCGGGTCCGCGCCGACCAGGTCGGTCCGCGCGCCGGAGCAGGCCAGGTTGATGCGGGTCACCTCCGGCGGGAGCCGGAGCTGGTTGATCGGCGCGGCCGCCGACCGGTGGCACCAGTTGTCCCGCTCGCCGTTGGTCCCCGCCTCGTACCGGCCGCCGCCCTCGCCGGACAGCGTGCTGTCGCCGAGGGTCACGACCGCGGCCGGGAGCTGCTTGGGTTGCAGCGGCAGTCCGGGCAGGTACTGGTCGCTGATCAACACCGCGAGGGCCAGCACCGTGCTGACCAGCAGGAGGATTGCTGTTTTCGACTTGTGCGCCCGCATCGGGTGGAAGTCTATGGGGCCGAGGGCCGGGGGCGTTCATCACCTCTGCGGGTTTTGGGAGCATTTGCGGGGCCTCGTTCGTTGAACCTGGTGACTGCCACCGACAGGAGGTCTCCGCGCCGTGCCGATCCTCGTTCTTCTCCTCGTCGCCGGTGTGGTCGAAATCGCCGTGCTGGTCGCCATCGGCCAGGCCATCGGGGTGCTGCCCACCATCGGCCTGCTGATCGCCGCCGCCGTGCTGGGGACCTGGCTGGTGCGCTGGCAGGGCCGCCGCACCCTGCAGGAGTTCCGCGAAGCCGCGCGCCAGCGCAGGCCCCCGGAGAAGGAGCTCTCCGACGGCGTGCTCATCGCCGCCGCCGGGATCCTGATCATCATGCCCGGTTTCATCAGCGACATCGCCGGGCTGCTGTGCCTGTTCCCGCCGACCCGCGCCCTGCTGCGCAACCGGATGCTGCGCGCGGCGGAGCGGCGGTCGAAGGCGATGCAGGACCAGATGTGGCTGCACACCCAGCGGGCCTACCGCAGGCAGGGCGCGACCGCGCCCGGCGAGGACGTCATCGACGGCGAGGTGGTTTCGGTCACCGAGGACGACGAGCCGACCGCGACCGGGCCGGAGTTGCTGCCGCCGCAACGATCTGCGCAGGCAGAACGGCCGGACGGCAGCCCGCGCAGGTGATCGGGTCGGCGTGCCGTCGGCGGGTCCCGGGCGGCGGGTAAGCTCGCCAGAACGATCGCGGCCGGGTTCGCCGGGGGCGTGCGACGACCCGCTTCGCCGATCTCGACCTGCGCAGTTGGAAACCCGGAACGGGGAAGCACGAAGGACATGTCCGAGACCACGTTGTTGCTCGGCGGGCGGATCCACTCGCCCGCCGACGCCGGTGCCACCGCGATGGCCGTGACCGATGGCACCATCGCGTGGGTCGGCGCCGACGAGGTCGGCCGTGCGCTGCATCCCGACGCCGAGGTCATCGACCTCGAAGGCGCGTTCGTGGCGCCTGCCTTCGTCGACGCGCACGTGCACGCGACCTCCACCGGCCTGCTGCTCAACGGCCTCGACCTGACCGGTTGCGCGTCGCTGACGGAATTCCTGCACGCACTGCGGGATCACGTCGCCGAGTACCCGGGCACGCTGGTGTGGGGCCACGGCTGGGACGAGACGTGGTGGCCGGAGCGACGGCCCCCGACCCGCGACGAGATCGACCGCGCCGCGGCGGGCGCGCCGGTTTACCTGTCCCGGATAGACGTGCACTCCGCACTGGTGTCCACGACGCTGGTGGACCGGGCGCCGCTGACCCGCGACGCCGAAGGCTGGAGCGAGCGCGGTCCGTTGACGCGCGTTGCGCACCACCACGTGCGCCGCGCCGCGCGGGAGGCTCTCGGTGCCGCGCAGCGCAAGGAAGCGCAGCTGGCCTTCCTGCAGCACGCCGCCTCGCAGGGCGTGGCGTGCGTGCACGAATGCGGCGGGCCGGACATCTCCGGGGCCGATGACCTGGCCGACCTGCTGGCGCTTTCCGCGCAGGGTGGGGTGCCCGAGGTCGTCGGCTACTGGGGCGAACTGGGCGCGGTGGAGCGGGCCCGCGAGCTCGGCGTCCGCGGCCTGGCCGGTGACCTGTTCGTCGACGGCGCGGTCGGTTCGCGCACCGCGGCGCTGCGCGAGCCCTACGCGGACGACCGGACGACGGCGGGCGTGCTCTACCTCGACGCGCACGCGGTGGCCGAGCACCTGGTGGAGTGCACGCGGGCCGGGATCCAGGCCGGGTTCCACGTGATCGGCGACGCCGGGGTGGCCGAGGTCTGCGACGGTTTCCGCAAGGCGGCGGAGATCGTGGGCGCGCCCGCGCTGGCGAGCCTGCGCCACCGGCTGGAACACCTGGAGATGGTCGACGAGCAGCAGGCCGCGGAACTGGGCAGGTTCGGCGTCGTGGCGTCCGTCCAGCCGTCCTTCGACGCCGCTTGGGGTGGTCCCGGCGACATGTACGCGCGGCGCCTCGGCGTCGAGCGCGGCACCCGGCTCAACCCGTTCTCGAAGCTCGCCGCCAACGGCATGCTGCTGGCGTTCGGCTCGGACGCGCCGGTGACGCCGGTCGATCCGTGGCGCGCGGTGCAGGCGGCGGTGCACCACCGCACCGCCGGTTTCGGCATCTCGCAGCGGGCGGCGTTCACGGCGCACACCCGGGGCGGCTGGCGGGCCGCCGGCGTCGACGACGGCATCACGGGCACGTTGGTGCCCGGCGCGCCCGCGACCTACGCGGTGTGGGATGCCGGGGAACTCGTTGTGGCGGCACCGGATTCGCGCGTGCAGCGGTGGTCCACCGATCCGCGAGCGGGAGTGCCGGGCCTGCCCGACCTCTCCCCGGGCGCGCCGCAGCCGCGCTGCCTGCGGACGGTCCTGCGCGGCGAAACCATCTACACCCGGACCTCCGAGGACGACGAACTCGTCTGACCGGCGGCGCGGCGATTTCGCGCGAAATCGGCGTTTTCCACGCCTGCCGGGTGCCGATTTCGCGCGAAATCGTCATCCGATCCCGAGCCGCGGCGCCTGGAGGCGGCGGGCCGTTCGGCGTAGCGGGTTCGGGCTGGTGGCCGATGAGGTTTCCGGCGGTGTTGTGCTTCCGTGGAATGGAGGTGCTCCGCGCCGTCGGGAGGTGCGCCGGTGATCGCCCATGCGCTCAAAAGGCAGCTGCAGTCCGCTATTTCCCGCACCGAGCGGCTCGCGTCCCCGGTCCGGCCGCTGGCCGCGCCGCCGCCCGGCTCGGGGCTGAAGCCGGTGCTCGGCGACTACGGGTTGCCCGTCATCGGGCACACCATCAGCGTGCTGACCGATCTGCTGGAGGCCTCGCGCCGCCGGTACGCGGAGTTCGGACCGGTGTCGTGGGGCGGGATGCTCGGCACCGAGGTGGTCACCGTGATGGGGCCGGACGCGGTCGAGGTCGTGGCGGCCAACCGCGAGAAGGCGTTCGGCAACGAGGGTTTCTACGACTACCTGATCGGCCCGTTCTTCCGCCGCGGCGTCATGCTCATGGACTTCGAGGAGCACCTGCACCACCGCCGGATCATGCAGCAGGCGTTCACCCGCGAACGCCTCGCCGACTACCTCGGCGCGATGACGCCGGCCATCGAGCGCGGCCTGGCGCGGTGGCGGCCGGGCGACCGGTTCCCGGTGTACACCGCGGCGAAGCGGCTCACGCTGGACCTGGCCACCGAGGTGTTCGTCGGCGAACGCCCCGGCGCCGAAGCGGACCGGATCGCCGAGGCGTTCGTGGCGGCCGTGCACGGCGGTCAGGCGATCGTGCGCGCCGACGTGCCGGGTGGCACCTGGGCGCGCGGGCTGCGCGGGCGGCGGTTGCTGGAGGAGTACTTCCGGGAGCGCATCCCCGCCAAACGCGCCGGAACGGGCAGCGACCTGTTCAGCGTGCTGTGCCGGGCCGAGACCGACGACGGCGAGCGGTACTCCGACGACGACGTCGTCAACCACATGATCTTCGTGCTGATGGCGGCGCACGACACCAGCACGATCACGCTCGCGATGGCGGCCTACTACCTCGGCAGGCATCCCGAGTGGCAGGAGCGGCTCCGCGCCGAGGCCCGCGCGCTGGGGAAACCGGCCATCGACCGGCCCGATCCGGAGGGGCTCCCGCTGCTGGACATGGTGCTGAAGGAGGTCATGCGGCTCAACGCCCCGGTGGGCGGGCTGTTCCGGCAGGCGGTCGCGGACACCGAGATCCTCGGCCACTACATCCCGGCGGGCACCAGGGTGGTCGCCCAGCTCTACGCGACGCAGCGGATGCCGCAGTGGTGGCCCGCGCCGGACGAGTTCGATCCCGAGCGCTTCGCCGAGCACCGCCGGGAGGACAAGGTGCACCGCTACGCGTGGGCGCCGTTCGGCGGCGGCGTGCACAAGTGCATCGGGATGCACTTCGGCGGCATGGAGCTCAAGGCGATCATGCACCAGCTGCTGCTGCGGTTCCGGTGGACCGTCCCGGCCGGTTACGAGCCGCGGATGCGCTACGGGACCGGCCCGATGCCGACCGACGGCCTGCCGATCCGCCTGCAACGCATCTCGTGATCCGCGGAGCCCGGGTGTGCCGGGCCCCGCGGAAGTTGTCACGCGTTCAGCGGCCTGCCCAGGGCTGCCAGGACCGATTCGTGCACGGCCTCCGACAGGGTCGGGTGCGCGAAGACGACCTCGGCGAGATCGTCGACCGTGGCCTCCAGCGAGCCGGCGATCCCGAAGCCCTGGACCAGTTCCGTGACGTCCGGGCCGACCAAGTGCGCGCCCAGCAGTTCGCCGCTGGCGGCGTCGAAGATGGTCTTGACGAAGCCGTCCGCCTCGCCGATGGCCATCGCCTTGCCGGAGGCCTGCAGATCGAACCGGCCGACCTGCAGGGGACGTCCGGTCTCCCGGGCCTGGGCTTCGGTCAGGCCGAGGCGGGCGACCTGCGGTCGTGCGTAGGTGCAGCCCGGAATTCCGGCCGGATCCAGCGGTTTCACGTGCTCGACCCCGGCGAGCCTCTCGACGCACACCACGCCTTCGTGGCTCGCCTTGTGGGCGAGGCACGGGGCGCCCGCCACGTCCCCGATCGCGTAGACGCCGAACACGTTGGTCCGGCACCAAGCGTCGGTTCGGACGAATCCGCGTTCCACCTCGACCCCGAGCTCTTCGAGTCCGAGCCCGGTCACGTTGCCCTCGACGCCCGCCGCGACCAGGACGCGCTCCGCGGTGAGCCGCTCCGCCGCGCCGTCGGCGAGGTTCAGCGTCGCGGTCACGTGATCGGCCGCCACGGCGACCTCGGACACCGATGCGCCGGTGTGCACCCGGATGTCGCGCTTCTCGAACTTCTTGCGCACGTGCTCGGCGACCGCGGCGTCCTCGGCGGGCATGACCTGCTGGGCCATCTCGACGAGCGTGACCTCGCTGCCGAGATCGTTGTACAGGCTGGCGAATTCGACCCCGATCGCGCCGGAGCCGATGACGAGCAAGGACTTCGGGACTTCCGCGGGCACCAGCGCCTCGAAGTACGTCCAGACCCGGTCGCCGTCGGGCACCACCCCGGGCAGCGCCCGGGGCCGCGCGCCGGTCGCCAGGATCACGTGGTCCGCGCGCAGCGTCGCCGGGTGCTCGCCGCCGACCTCGACCACGCCCTTGCCGACCAGCCGGGCGGCCCCGCTGACGACGTCGATGCCGTTCTTCCGCATCAGGTATTCGACGCCGCCGGCGAGGCGGTCCGAAACCGAGCGGCTGAACGCCACCAGCTGCGTCATGTCGAACTCCACGCCGCTCGCGGTGAACCCCAGCGGTCGTAGGTTCGCCAGCGTGTGGGCGACGTCCGCGCCGTGCAGCAGCGCCTTGGTCGGGATGCACCCCCAGTTCAGGCAGATGCCGCCGAGCCGGTCGCGTTCGACGACGGCGGTGCGCAGCCCGAGCTGGGCGGCGCGGATGGCCGCCACGTAGCCGCCGGGGCCGCCGCCGACGACGAGCACGTCGTACTTCTCGCCCATCGCTTTCTCCTCGTGTCCTGGGTCCATGAACCTCGATCGAATGCGGCGATTTCACGCGAGATCGGCGCCCCGTCCGCACGAGGACCGCTGATTCCGGGCGAAATCGCCCTGCTGCGCAGCACTAGACCAGCATCAGGGCCGGTGATTCGACGAAACGCTTGAGCTCCCGCAGGAACGTCGCGCCGAGTGCGCCGTCGATCACGCGGTGGTCGCAGGAGAGCGTCACCGTCAGCACCGTCCGGGCGATGACCTGTCCGTCCTCGACGAACGGGCGCTGCTCGCCGGAGCCGACCGCGAGGATCGCCGCCTGCGGCGGGTTGATGATCGCGTCGAATTCACGCACCCCGAACATGCCCAGGTTGGAGACCGTGAAGGTGCCGCCCTGGAACTCCTCGGGCTGGAGCCGACCGGTCTTGGCCTTGGTCACCAGGGAGTGCACCTCGCCCGAGATGTCGGCCAGGGACTTGGTGTCGGCGCCGCGCACGATGGGCGTGATCAGGCCGGCGGGCAACGCCACTGCGACGGAGATGTCGGCTGCGGAATACCGCAGCACCGCTTGGGATTCCTCGTCGAACTGCACGTTGACGTCCGGGACCTTGCGCAGCGCGGCCGCGCACGCCTTGACGATGAAGTCGTTCACCGAGAGCTTGACCGCCGGCACCGTGGCGTTGATCTGCTTCCGCAGGGCGAGCAGCGCGTCGATCTCCAGGTCCGCGGTCAGCCGGAAGTGCGGGGAGTTCTGCTTCGAGGCCTGCAGCCGCCGGCCGATGGCCTTGCGCATCGAATCGAGCGGAACGATCTCGAATTCCGGAGCGGCCGGGGCGGCTTCGCGGACCTCGGGGTCAGCAGCGGGCAGGAACTTCCGCTCCGCTTCGCGGACGTCCGCGACGCACACCCGGCCGCGCGCACCCGTGGCCCGGCAGTCGTGCAGGTTGATGCCGAGGCTCGCCGCGAGGCGCCGCGCCACCGGGGTGGCGTTGACCCCGCTGTCGTCCTGTGCGGACTGTGCCGGAGTGCCGTTGCGCTGGGGTGCGACCGGTTCTGCGACCGTGCCGCCCGCCGCGCGGATGGCGGCGTGGACGTCGGCCACCGAAATCCGGCCGATGCGGCCGGTGCCGGTCACCTTGCCCAGGTCGACCCGGAGCTTCGTCGCGAGCTTGAGCGCGTGCGGCGTCGCGAAGACGTCGTCGTTCGTCGAGCCCGCCAGCGAATCCGGGATGACGGTCGTGCCGGGCGTCGGAACCGGCGCCGGTGCTGCCACCTCTGTGGAGGGCGGAACTGCTTTTGCCGCAACGGGTTCCGGCGCGGGGGAGCCGTTCGCCGCCAGGTACTCGTCGATCGCCGAGTCTGGGACGCCGGCGTCCGCCGACACCGCCATCGCGGCTCCCACCGGCAGCGTTTCGCCCGGTTTCGCGAGGATGCGGCGCAGCACCCCGTCGAAGGGCGCCTCCATCTCGTTGGTGATCTTGCTGGTCTCGACCTCGCAGATCGCGTCGCCCTTGCGGAACCCGGCGCCCTCGTCGACCAGCCACTTGGTGATGGTGCCCTCCTCCATGGAAAGGCCCCACTTCGGCACTTCGATCAGGTTGATGTCGCTCATGATCAGTTCGCCACCAGCCTGCGGATCGCGGTTTCGATGCGGGCCGCGTCCGGCAACCAGGCCTTCTCCAGCTTGGGGGAGAACGGCACCGGCGTGTGCGGCGGCGTCACCAGCTCGACTGGTGCCCGCAGCGAGTCGAACGCCTTGGTGGCGATGAGCGCGGCCACGTCGTGGCCGAAACCGCAGCGCGCCGCCGACTCGTCCACGACGACCACCCGGCCGGTGGCGGCCACCGATTCGAGGATGCCCTCCTCGTCCAGCGGCGAGACGGTCCGCGGGTCCACGACCTCGACCGAGATGCCCTCCGCGGCCAGCCTGTCGGCGGCGTCGTTGGCGGCGCCGACCATGGCGGACAGGGCGATCACCGTCACGTCCGTGCCCTGCCGGGTGTAGTTGGCCACCCCGAACGGGATCGCGTAGGGCTCGTCCGGCACCTCGGCCTTGGTGTCGTAGAGGGTCTTGTGCTCGCAGAACACGACCGGGTCGTCGTCCCGGATGGCCTGGATCAGCAGCCCCTTCGCGTCGTAGGCGTTCGACGGCACCACGACCTTCAGGCCGGGCACGGCGGCGAACACGTTGTACGGCGACTGCGAGTGCTGTGCGGCGGCGGAGAACCCCGCGCCGATCATGCCGCGCATCACCATCGGCGTGCGCGCCTTGCCGCCGAACATGTAGCGGAACTTCGCCGCCTGGTTGTAGAGCGCGTCGTAGCAGACCCCGAAGAAGTCCATGAACATCAGCTCGGCCACGGGCCGCAGGCCGGTCAGCGCCGCCCCGGCCGCCATGCCGATGATCGCGGACTCCGTGATCGGCGTGTCGATGACGCGCTCGGAACCGAACTGGGTCCACAGGCCCTTGGTGACGCCGAGGACGCCGCCGAACGCCTCGACCTTCTTCGTCTCCAGGTCCGGGTTGGTGCCGGCGTGGCCGCCGCGCAGGTCCTCGCCGATCTGCACAACGGTCTCGTCGCGCTCCATCTCCTGGCAGAGGGCGTCCTTCACGGCCTCGCGGTACGTCTTCTTTGACGTGGTCATCGTCGCCAGCCCTTCAGTACGAGACGTAGACGTCGGTGAGCAGGTTTTCGATCGGCGGGTACGCGGCGGCGCGGGCCCGGGCGACGGCGTCGCCGACGAGCTCCCGGGACTCCTCGTCGATGGCCTCCAGCTCCCTCGCCGTGGCCTTCTTCCGGTCCACCCGGTCCCGGAAGATCTGCAGCGGATCCCGCGTCCGGCGCAGCTCCGCAACCTGCTCGGGGGTCCGGTACAGCTGCGCGTCGCCTTCGAAGTGGCCCCAGAAGCGGTTCGCCCGGGCCTCGATGGTGGTCGGCCCGCCGCCGTCGCGGGCCCGCTCGGCGGCCTGCCGGGTGGCCTCGTGCACCTCGAAGAAGTCCGTGCCGTCGACCTTCACCGCGGGCATCCCGAACGCGGCCGCCCGGGCGGCGATGTCCGGCGCGCCGACCGCGTATTCGGTGCCGGTGGCTTCGCCGAACCCGTTGTTCTCGATGACGAAGATGATCGGCAGCCTGAGGACCACCGCCATGTTCATGGCTTCGAAGGTGGTGCCCTGGTTCGAGCCGCCGTCGCCGGTGAACGACGCGGCGATGCCGCCATTGCGCAGCGTCTTGGCGCTCAACGCGGCGCCGATCGCCAGCGAAGGCGCGCCGCCGACGATCGCGTTGGCGCCGAGCATGCCGACCGACAGGTCGGCGATGTGCATCGACCCGCCCTTGCCGTGGCACAGGCCGTCGTCCTTGCCGAAGATCTCCGCCATCATTCCCCGGATGTCGCAGCCCTTGGCGATGCAGTGCCCGTGGCCGCGGTGCGTGGAGCCGATGTAGTCGGTGTCCCGCAGGTTCTCGCACACACCGACGGCGATCGCCTCCTGCCCGGAGTACAGGTGGATGAACCCGGGGATGTCGCCGGTGGCGTTCTCCTCGTGCAGGCGGTCCTCGAACGCGCGGATCTCGGACATCCTTCGATAAGCGCGCAGCAGCTCTTGCTTGTTCAAGGCCATCTCGCTCCTCTTCCGCGTGCGGTCCGGCGACCTGGCGATGTGCAGACCCGCCGTGGCTCTTGGTCGGCAAACGTAAGCGGATTTCGGAAGCGCGGACCAGCGTTGCAGCAGGTTGCATCCGGAATGTCGCGCAGTGGCAATGATCTTCTCGGCAAGGGCGCGTCCTCTGTGGATCGATCGCGCGGAGGCTCGAAGGCCTCGACGCGGGATGCAACCCCGTGCAACTCTTGCGCATCTGCCCGGCTCGGTCGTCTCCTATGGCGACGTGATGCGGGCAACACAGCGTTGTTGCGGGAGCGGCAGGAGTTGGCCATGCGGACCCATCGCCTCGACGAGACCGCGCTCCCCGTGGGGGCGGATTCGCGGCAGTACGCCCGCGCGGTCGCCCGCGCGCACGACGCCGTGGTGAGCGGTTGCCGCCCGGCGGTTTCGCCGAGGCAGCTGATCGTCGAGTCCTGGCACCGCGCGCGCCGCCAGGGCATCGACCCCGACCACGGCGCGGGGAGCCGGCCGGTGTCCGCAGGTGACGTCGAGCGCCGCCGCGTCACCTGCGGCATCACCGAGGACGCGCTGCTGGTGCTGCGCAGCGGCCTGGTCCCGGCGGCCGAGAGCGCCGGGCACATCGTGGTCGTCGTCGACGTCGAGGGACGAGTCCTGTGGCGGGACGGACAGCCGGGGGTGTTCCGCCGGGCCGATCGCCTCGGGTTCGTCGAGGGCGCGTGCTGGCTGGAGGACGCGGTGGGCACGAACGCCATCGGCACGGCGCTGGTCGAAGGCGTGCCGGTGCAGGTCCGGTCGGCCGAGCACTACGTGCGCAGCCACCACGCGTGGACCTGCGCGGCCGCGCCGATCCGCGACCCGCGCGACGGACGGCTGCTCGGCGCGGTGGACGTCAGCGGGCCGGCTGGCACCATGCATCCCAGCACCCTCGCGCTGGTCCGGGCGGTGGCCGGGCTGGCGGAGGCGAAGTTGCGTGATGCGCACCGCACCAGCCTGGACCGGCTGCGCGCCGTGGCCGCGCCGCTGCTGGCGAAGATCGATGGGCAGGCCCTGGTGGTCGACCCGAACGGCTGGGTGGCCGCCTCGACCGGCCTGCCGCCGCTGGACCGCATCGCGCTGCCGGATCGGCTGGATTCGCAGCAGGCGTGGCTGCCGGCGTTCGGCGCCTGCTCGCTCGAACCGCTGCCGGAGGGAATCCTGCTGCGCCCCTGCGAGCCGGACGCGCCGTCGGCGGCCCGCGTGGTGGTCGACGTGCGGCGGTCGGGTCGCGCCGCGCTGACCGTGCACCGGAATTCCGGGAACTGGACGTACCGGCTCAGCGGGCGCCATGCGGAGATCTTGCTCGACCTGGCCGAGAACCGGGCGGGCCGGACCGCCGCCGAGCTCGCCGGGCAGCTGTTCGGGGACCGGACCCGGACGATCACGGTGCGCGCGGAGATGTCCCGGCTGCGCAAGCGGTTCGGCGATCTGCTGGACCACCGGCCGTACCGCTTCCTGGCGGACCTGGAGGTGACCGCGCTGCGCTGACCGGCGCGCTCAGCAGGTGGGTTGCGTCGTGGGACTTGTAGTCTCACCGGCATGAGGCGTACTTCCTTCGCACGGTGGCCGTGCTCGATCGCGCGGACGATGGATCTGCTGGGTGACTGGTGGACTCCGCTGGTGCTGCGCGAGGCGTTCTACGGGATCAAGCGGTTCGACGAGTTCCAGCAGGAACTGGGCATCGCCCGGAACACGCTTTCGGAGCGGTTGCGGCGGCTGGTGGACGAAGGACTGCTGGAGAAACGGCAGTACGACAGCTTCCCGGTGCGCTACGACTACGTGCTGACCGAGAAGGGGCGCGATTTCTTCGGTGTCCTCGCCGCGATGTCGCGGTGGGGCGACAAGTGGCTCGCGGGCGAGGAGGGGCCGCCGGTGACCATGCACCACGACCGCTGCGGCCACGACTGCCACGCCGAGGTGGTGTGTTCGGTGTGCGGCGAGCCGTTGAAGTCCGCGGAGACGAGCAAGCGGCTGGGGCCGGGATATCCGCCCAAGCTCGCCGAGCGGCCGGACGTCCAGCGCCGGTTCGCGCGCTGAACCAAGTCGCCGGAGCGCGCGCTTGTGACCCTTGACATGCGAGTCTTGTTAAGCAACTCTCGTGTTCAACGCCCTGGTAGGGGTCGAAGCGACGAGGAGGTCGGCCGGTGGAGTGGACGGGCGCGAGGTATGCGGACGGACCGACGGTGGAGCTGCGGACGTGGATCGACGCCCCGCCGGATCGGGTGTGGGAGCTGGTGTCCGACATCGAGCTGATGCCGCGGCTGAGCGCGGAGTTGCAGTCGGTGGAGTGGGCGGACGGGGCGACCGGCCCGGCGCTGGGCGCCAAGTTCGTCGGCCACAACAAGCACGCCGCACTCGGCGAGTGGTCGACGACCTCCCACATCGTCGAGTTCGAGTCGGCGCGGGTCTTCGCCTGGGCGGTGGAGGATCCGGACGACCCGAGTGCGACCTGGCGGTTCACCGTCGAGCCCGCCGACGGCGGCGCGGTGCTGCGGCAGTGGGTGCGGCTGGGCCCCGGCCGTTCCGGGCTGTCGCTGGCGATCGACAAGATGCCGGAGAAGGAGCAGAAGATCGTATTCGTGCGGTTGCGGGAGTTCGAGACCTCCATTGCCACGAACCTCGCCGCGATCAAGGAACTCGCCGAGGGGAAGGTGGACTCCTGATGCGCACGGCCACGTCGATCGAGGCATCGGGCGGCGCCGACTGGACGGAGCCGGTCGAGTTCGCGGTGGAGGCGGAGAAGCTCGGCCTGGACATCGTCTGGGTGGCGGAGGCGTGGGGTTCCGACGCGCCGTCGACGCTTGGTTACCTGGCGGCGCGCACCGAACGCCTGCTGCTCGGCTCGGGGATCATCCAGCTCGGCACCCGGACCCCGGTGGCCATCGCGCAGGCGGCGATCACCCTGTCGCAGCTGTCGGCGGGCCGGTTCATGCTGGGCCTGGGGCCGTCGGGCCCGCAGGTGATCGAGGGCCTGCACGGGGTGCCGTTCGCGAAGCCGATGGCCCGGATGCGCGAGACGGTGGAGGTCATCCGGGCGGCGCTGTCCGGCGAGAAGATCTCCTTCTCCGGTGGCCAGTTCCAGATCCCGCTGCCCGGCGGCGATGCGCGGCCGATGCGTCTGTCGGCGCGTGCGGAGCACGACATCCCGATCTACCTGGCGACGCTGTCGCCCGGGATGCTCCGGCTGACCGGCAGGATCGCCGACGGGTGGCTGGGCACCAGCTTCGTGCCCGAAGGCGCGACCGAGGCCTACTTCGCGCACCTGGACGCGGGCTTGGCCGAGGCCGGGCGGACCCGGCCCGATCTCGACGTCTGCCAGGGCGCGGAGGTCGCCTTCGCCGCCGACGCGGACGAACTGCGCGGGATGCTGGTCGACCGCAAGAAGAAGCTGGCCTTCTCCCTGGGCGGGATGGGCTCGGCCGGCACGAATTTCTACAACAACGCCTACAGCCGCCAGGGCTGGGCCGAGGTGGCGGCGCAGGTCCGCCAGCGGTGGCAGGCCGGTGACCGCGACGGCGCGGCGGCGCTGGTCACCGACGAGATGGTGCTCGGCACGACGCTGATCGGCACCGAGGAGATGGTCCGTGACCGGCTGCGCGTCTGGCAGGACGCCGGCGTGGACACCGTCCGGCTCTACCCGGCGGGCGAAACCCTCGACGAACGCCTGACCACGCTGGGCCGCGCGATCGACCTGGTCCGAGAGGTGGAATCGGCTGCCTGACAACGGTTTTCGACTGCGCGAGCGCCCGCTGGTCGCGTTCTTCGGCTCGACAGCCTTCGAGGGGCGCCGGTGCGCGGCGCCCCTCGAAGGTTTTCCGGTGCGAATCAGGTCGTGATCACGCCGAGGTCACTGCCCTCAGCTGGTCCAGGCACCCCAAAGCGCCCAAGCCGACGGGCTGATGTCCTGCTGGGCGTCGTTCTGGGCGCCCCAACCGGAGCCCTGGTTGGTGTCGTTCCAGGCGTTCCCCTGCTGCTGCTGCGGCTGTTCCTGCTGCGGCTGCTGCGGCTGCTGTTGCTGCTGCGGCTGCTGCTGTTCCTGCTGCTGGGGCTGCTGCCACAAGGGGTTCTCGTCGGCGCTGGCGAGACCCTGGGCGCCCAGCAGGAGGCCGGTGGATGCGGCGGCGGCAAGGGCGAGCTTGGCGGTGGTGCGCATTCTCAATCTCCTCATTGCTTGAAAAGGGTGGTGCGACTGGGAACTTGCCTTGCATCCGGGTGTCCAGCAGGGCCTGCGCCCCCAATGTGTGTCACCCCCGGCCGCCGTGTATCGGGCTGTGGTCGATCGTGCCCCGTTCGGGCTGCGTGCCTTGTCCCCCAGACGCTGAAAAGGGCGCGGTCGGGGCATCGTGACCATCCGAGTTCCGGGGCGAGCGAGTTGTTCAGTCCACTGAGGATGATTCGGCTTTTCGGATTCTGCGGCAATGAAAAAGGCTTGCCGTTCTGGTCGGTCACCACTCCGCTAGGGAGCCGTCTTCGTTTCGCCACAACGGGTTTCGCCAGCGCTGTCCGATTTCCGCGGCTCGGCGCACCGCCGCCTCGTCGACCTCGATGCCCAGGCCCGGTCCGGTGAGCCGGTCGACGTGGCTGTCGTGGAAGTCGAAGACGCTCGCGTCGACGAGGTAGTCCAGCAGGTCCGAGCCGGTGTTGTAGTGGATGCCGAGGCTGGTCTCCTGGATCAGCGCGTTCGGGCAGGCGAAGTCGATCTGCAGCGATGCCGCGAAAGCGATCGGACCCAGCGGGCAGTGCGGGGCCAGGGACACGCCGTGCGCCTCCGCCATCGCCGCGATCCGGCGCACCTCGGAGATCCCGCCCGCGTGCGACAGGTCCGGCTGCGCGACCGCGATGCCCGAGCCGAGCACGTCGCGGAAGTCCCACCGCGAGTACAGCCGCTCCCCGGTGGCGATCGGCACGGTGGTGGACGCGCAGATCCGCCCGAAGTCGGCGGTCAGCTCCGGCACGATCGGTTCTTCCACGAACAGCGGGTGCAGCGGTTCCAGCAGCCGGCAGGCCTCGCGGGCGAGCGCGGGGGAGACCCGGCCGTGGAAGTCGATGGCGATGTCGGCGCGGTCGCCGATCGCCTCCCGCACCGCGGCGACGCGCCCCACCAGGAGGTCGAGCTCGGCCTTGGACTCCAGCGCGCGCACCCTGCCGGTGCCGTTCATCTTGACCGCGTCGAAGCCCTCCTGCATGCGTTCCCGGGCGTGGTCTGCGACCCGGTCCGGCTCGTCGCCGGCGATCCACGAGTAGGTGCGGACGCGGTCGCGCACCGCGCCGCCGAGCAGCTCGTGGACGGGCACGCCGAGAGCCTTGCCCTTGATGTCCCACAGCGCCTGGTCGATGCCGGCCACCGCGCTGGACAGGACGGGCCCGCCCCGGTAGAAGCCGCCCCTGGTCATGACCTGCCAGTGATCCTCGATGCGGAACGGGTCCTGGCCGAGGAGGTGGTCGGAGAGTTCCTCGACGGCGGTGGCGACCGTCGCGGAGCGGCCCTCCACGACCGGCTCGCCCCAGCCGGTGATGCCCTCGTCGGTGCGCACGGCCAGGAACAGCCAGCGGGGCGCGACCGAAAAGGTCTCCAACGAAACGATCTTCATCGAACCGCCTTCCGGCGACCGCTGCACGCGGTAGCTCTCCGTGTCCATAACACCTGATGGCGTCGGGTGTGCGGGCCGGGCGTTACCACAACGGCCTCGTGTTGCACAATGGTTAAAGCAGCGCTTGTCCGACCGCTGCGTTCTTGAGCCGCAACCACCATTCTCGGGGTGAGGATTGTGCCCAGTCACGCCACGTCCGGCAACGACGTCGTGCTTCACCGGCCGGTCGAAGGCCGCCGCGCCTGCCCGGTGCCGAGCGACCGGATCGCGATCCGCGGCCCGTGGGGGACCCGGCGTCCGCGGCGCCAGCTCGGCACGACCGGCCTCGTCTCCGCCGACGTCGTCCGGATCTGACCCGGCACTACCGCCCCGGCCTGCGGAGCATCCTGGTCATCGCGTAGGCGAGCACGCCCCCGGCGACGAGTGCGATCGCCAGCAAGGGCTTCGCGGGTCCGCGCATCAGTCGAGCCGCGCGCTCGCCCGCGCATGCGAGGGCATCGCTCAGGGCCCGTTTCGACCGGCCGCGGATGTCCGCGCGGCGCATGAGCTCGTCGAGCGTGTTGCCCAGTTCGTGGAGGGTCAGGTCGTGCTCGGCCCGGAGCCCGGCGCGCTCCTGCTCCTCCTCACGACGTCTGGTCATCGCTTGAGCGCCTCGCCCAGATCGCGGTAGTCCTGCTTGATCGACTCCAGGGATTCCGGCAGCGCGCCCGAAGAGCGCTTCAGCCGCGATCGCCCCACCAGCGCCGCGACACCTGCGAGTGCCAGCAGCGCGACCGCCACGATGAGGGCGGCGAGCCAGGCCGGGAGCACGATGTCCAGCGCGAGCACCACGGTCGCGATGAGCATGGCGCCGCCGAGCAGTCCCAGCACGCCTCCGGCGCTGATCAGCGCCGCCCCCATGCCTGCCTGTTTGCCCTTGCTGCGCAACTCGATCTGCGCCAGCCGCACTTCGGTGCGGACCAGGCGCGCGAGCTGCTCGCCGACGTCGCGGACGAGCCGCGCGGTGGATCGTTGCGACAGGTCCGGCGCGTGCACGGGTTCGGTATGCATCGTTCGGCGTCCCTCCACACAACTTCGGGCGTGCACCGGCAGTACCCGTTCCGCGCGGTGGTCATTCCTGCGTCACGGCTGGTGGTGGCCGTTGCCGCCGTGTTCCGGGGGCGTCCGCGCCTGTTCGTGAAGGGCGCGGATGACGGTGTTCGCCGTGGCGACCAGCGGCACCGCCAGGACCGCGCCGCCGACGCCGGCGAGGGTGAAACCGGCGGTCACGCTGAGCACGACGGCCAGCGGGTGCAGCCGCACGGCGTGCCCGAGCAGCAGCGGCTGCAGCACGTGCCCTTCCAGCTGCATCACGCAGACGACCACGGCGAGCAGGATCAGCGCCGTGATCACGCCGTTGGCGGCCAGCGCGACCAGCACCGCCAGGCTGCCGGTGACGACCCCGCCGATGTAGGGCACGAAGGCGCCGAGGAAGACCAGCACTGCGAGCACGAACGGCAGCGGCACGCCCAGCGCGGTGGCGCCGATGCCGATCATGGCGGCATCCATGAACGCCACCGCCGCGGTCGCGCGGATGTAGGCGACCAGTGTGGTGAACCCGTCCTCGCCCGCGGTGCGCACCCGGAACCGGATCGCGCGCGGCATCGTGACCCGCACCAGGAACCGCCAGATCGAGTCGCCGTCGCGGAGGAAGAAGAACAGGGTGAACAGGCCGAGCAGCACGCCGGCGAGGAACCGCAGCAGGGTGCCGGTGGTCGCCAGCGCGGTTGTCGGCAGGCCGCCCCGGTCGATTCGCAGGGCCTCCGAAAGCTGTTGGAAGACCTGGTCGAGCTCCTGCTGGCTCAGGCTCAGCGGCCCCCGGATCAGCCAGATGTGGATCTGCTCGAAGCTGGCCACGAGCTGGTCGCTCAGCCCGGCCAGCCCCGCGACCAGCGTGTTGATCACCACGGCCAGCACGGCGCCGAGCGCGGCGAGCCCGCCGACGAGCACCACGGTGGTCGCGAGCGTGCGGTTCAGTCCTCTGCGGACCAGCCAGCGCACCGCCGGCGACATCAGCGCGGCCAGCAGTGCCGCCACCGCCACCGACATGACTTCGCCGTAGAGCAGGCTGAAGATCTGCCACAGCACCCAGGCGACGGCGACCAGCACCAGCAGCCGCCACCCCACGGCGGCGGCGATGCGCAGGCTGCGCGGAACCTTTCCCGCGACATCGCCCCGCCCCGAACCGTCCACCTCCCGTGGTTGGCCCGCGGTGCTGATCATCAAACGTGCCGGTGATCTTCACCGGCAGAGGAGGGAATGCGTCCGCTTTCGGCCTGCGTGGCCGGTGCCGCGTTCGTACGGTCGGACCGGGTGTGCGCACCCGATCCGCGAACGCCGTTACCCGAGGAGCAAGAGATGGCGCCCAAGCTTCCGAACCTGGAGGAAGCTCTGCGAACGAGCGTGGGGGAGACGGTGGAG
Organism: Saccharopolyspora elongata; assembly: GCF_004348985.1. Taxonomy (GTDB): domain Bacteria; phylum Actinomycetota; class Actinomycetes; order Mycobacteriales; family Pseudonocardiaceae; genus Saccharopolyspora; species Saccharopolyspora elongata. Next base: position 157,069 of record NZ_SMKW01000003.1, read on the forward strand.
GCGGGGAGCATCACGCTCACCGAGCTCGTCGGCCAGCTCCGCGTGGAACCGGACCCGGCGAAGCTCCGGACCGGCGAGGAAGTTCCGCTGTTCAACATCCGGTTCCCCGAACACGAAAGCGGCCTCGGTCCCGGGGAGGCGACCAAGGCGCTCTTCGGCGCGCTCGCTTCCCTCTCGCCGGAGGAGCAGCACAGGAGGCTCGCGACGCTCTGCAACAGCATCATCGCGTCCGTGGCCACGTCCGTCCGCCCTTCCACCGGCGCCGATCGCGAGGACGAGGGCGCGCCGTGCGGCGGGAGCACCGGCCACGGCGAGGCGTTCAAGCTGCTCTCCGCGATCTACCAGGCGCTCACCTTCGAGGACGCGGACGCACTGCGACGGGCCTGAGCCGCCCGGTGATCCGGTTGCGCGGCAACGCTTTTCCGGTGCCGGGGCCGCGCAACTCCACGCCGGCGCGGATCGGTGGTCGATCCGCGCCGGCCCCCGGGCGTGGTCAGGCGACGATGCTGAAGACCAGGACCGCGCCGCAGGCGACGAGCATGCCGGTGCAGTTGAGGAACAGGTTCCGGCCGAAGTCCTTCGCGCGGACGTGCGAGGTGAACGCGATCAGGAAGTACAGCACCAGGGCCGCGCAGGTCAGGATCGCCAGCGGGCGGAACCAGATGCCGATGACCAGCCCCGCGGTGGCCGCGACCTTCAGCGTCGGGAGCAGCCACCAGAACCGCTCGGGGAAGCCGACGTCGACGAGGCACTGGCGGACGAAGGCGACGGGCTTGATGCACAGGAGTGCATCGCCGAACTGGACGACGGCCAGCACGGCCAGCGGCCACCACGGTTCGATCATGTTCGCTCCCTGTTCGATCGGGGACGGGCGCTTTCGCCGATAGGACGTGGGAGCGCCCCGAGTTGTGACAGGCTCGTTCCTCAGGCGTTCGCGGCTCGCCATTCCGCGAGGTGGCCGTGGAGATCGCGCAGGGCCGCGTGCGAGCCGCGGTAGGCCTCGTACAGGGGAGCCAGGCGGCCGGCGCCGGGTGCGGGATCGAAGACGCGGTCCACCGCGACGGTTTCGGCGGCCGCGGTCTCGATGTCCGGGTAGATGCCCGCGCCGACGGCGCCGAGCAGGGCCGCGCCGAGCACGGCGCTGTCGTGCACCCGCAGCCGCTCGACGGGGCGCTGGAAGACGTCCGCGTGGATCTGCGTCCACAGGTCGCTTCGCGCGCCGCCGCCGGAGAAGGTCAGGGACGACAGCGGGTTTCCGCAGGCCCGCTCCACCGCGTCGAGCACGTGCCGGCCGGACATCGCCACGCCCTGCAGGACCGCGAGGGACATGTCGGCCGTCGACGTCGCCGAGCTCAGCCCGAAGAAGCTGCCGCGCACGTCGGAATCCCACAGCGGGGCGCGTTCGCCCATCAGGTGCGGCGTGAAGACCACTCCCGGGGTTCCGGTCGCCGCGGCGGCGAGCACCTCCTCGATGCTCAGGCCCGCGACCTCGCCCCACCAGCGCAGCGCGTCGCCCGCGGCCTGCGTCGGCCCCGCGTGCACGAAAAGCCCGTTCCGCGGCGGGAACGTGACGACTTCCCCGACCGGCACCGACTCGTGCGACGCGCCCGCGACCACCAGCGACGTCCCGCACAGCACCATGCCGCGCCCGGCCTCGGTCGTGCGGCTGCCGAAGACGGCGCTGAACGCGTCCATCGTGGCGACCGCGACCTCGGCCGCGCCCAGCGCGGGATGGGTCGCGCGACCGACCGGGGCCTCGGGTTCGAGGATCTCCGGCAGCTTCTCGGCGAGCCCGTCGACGACCCCCACGGCTTCGGGGAGGTACCCGGCGGAGCCGGCCACGCGGACCCCGGAGAGCTGGTCGGTCGCCAGCCGGCCGGTGAGCTTCGCGATCACGAAGTCCTTGGGGCTGAGCACCCACCGGGTGCGGGCCCACTTCGCCGGTTCGGCGCGCGCGAACCACTCCGCGCGGGCCCCGACGAACGACGCGTCGAGCACGATCGGCCCGCCCCAGATCCGGGTCTTCTCCGCCGGGGTGAACCGCGCGTCGAGCTCGCGGGCGATTTCGGCGCAGCGCTGGTCCTGCCAGATGATCGCCGGCGCCAGCGGGCGCAGCTGTTCGTCGGCGAAGACGTGGGTGTTCACCTGGCTGACGACGCCGACGGAGCGCACCGCGCCCGCCGGGAGCCCGGCGAGGACGGCGTGGATGCCGGCCTCGCACCCGCGCCACCAGTCGAGCGGGTCCTGCTCGGCCCAGCCCGGCCGCGGCCGGGCGATCGGGTAGCCCGCGGTGTGCGCGGCGACCGGCGTCCCGTCCAGGCCGAAGGCGGCGACCTTGACGGCCGTCGTCCCGACGTCGATCCCCAGCATCACTTCCGGTGCGTGCATGAGCAACAACTACCACCGGCCCCGCGCGGCCCGGTCCGGCACCCGCGGGTCATGAATTGCGATTTGAAGGTTCTCCGGCATCGAGCTCTGGGTTTCCTGGAAAAGTCTCAAAAGCATCTTCAATGAGAAACTTGAAGGACCGAGACCGGTGAGAACGAGGAGGTTGCCGGTGGACGCCACCGACGCGAAGCGATACATCGAGGAGACCTTCGACGGGGTCCGAGCCGTCGAGCACGCCGGGGACGCGTTCTTCGTCCACGACCCGGACGGCGATCTCCCCGACGACCGCTGGCTGCCGTTCGCGACGATCGTGACCGGCGACCACTACGAGGCGGTCTCCGACCTCGACCACCCGGGCGCGTACCGGATCAACATCGGCCTGACCAAGGACACCTACACGAAGAGGTTCGGCCCGGCGCCCACGACTCGCGACGAAAGCGGCGTGCTCGTCACGGAGTTCGACTACGCGGCGCGAGACCAGGTCATGCCGCACCCGCACTACGCCTCCCAGTACTGGGTGTGCGTGGTGAACCCGGGGCCGGACACCGCCGACGAGGTGCGGCGGTTGCTCGACGAGGCGCACCGCTTCGCGGCCCGCAAGCACGCCAACCAGAAGGCCCGGAAGGCCAGGTCCTGACCGGTGCCTGCGCGGCTCAGGTGGTTTCGGCCGCCGAGCCGGTGAGGTGGAGCTTGCGCTGCACGCGCTGGTAGTACGTGGTGCGGCCGAGCCGCACCACCCGGGCGGCGGCGGGTTCGACGGTGATGTCCAGGACCGTGCCCGCCGACCGGTGCGCGACCAGCTGCCCGTCCACCTCCACGCCCAGCTCGCTGCTGGTGGGCAGGACGCGCAGCGCGAGCTCCTCCCGGTGCGACAGGAAGAGCGCGCGGTTGAAGACCGAGTGCGGCGCCACCGGCGTGACCAGCAGGCCTTCGACGCCGGGGGAGATGATCGGGCCACCGGCGGAGAAGCTGTAGGCGGTCGAGCCGGTGGGCGTGGCGACGACGACGGCGTCCGCGGCGTAGCTGACGAAGGGGTGCCTCTCCACCTGCACCTCGACCAGGGCCATGCCGTGGCCGGGCACCCGCACCAGCGCGATGTCGTTGAACGCGACCACCTCGCGGTCGGCGGTGCTGATCCGCAGCCCGGAGCGGGTCTCGACGGTGAACCGGTCCTCGTCGATGGCGCACAGCGCCTCGTCCAGCTCGGGCACGTCGATCTCGGCGAGGAAGCCGAGCCGCCCGAGGTTCACGCCGAGCACCGGGATCCGGTGTTCGCAGCCGAGGCGGAGTGCCCGGAGCATGGTGCCGTCGCCGCCGAGGCTGACGAGGAGATTCGAGCGCCGGGCCAGCTGCGCGGGCGGCAGGGCGGTGATCGGCCGGTCGTAGCCGGCGACTTCCGCCGGGGTGCCGAGCACCTCGATGTCCCTGGCGCGCGCCCAGGTCGCGATCGTCCCGATCACGTCGGGGCGGTGCCGCGCGGGGTGCAGCACCAGGCCGACCGCCTCGATCAGTCCCATGGCCAGCCGCCTTTCGGTCCGGGCTAGTCGTCCACTGTAGATGATGAAGTGGATCAGTCCACTGTGGTGCGTCGCCCGCTCGTGGGGTGTCGATGTGCCCGTCACCGGACCGGATGGTTTGCGGCCGATTCCCCCGGCGGCGCCCGACACCCGGAGCGGCGCGATGCGATCATCGAATCGTTCCACCACAACGATTCGCCGGAAGCCGGTCGCCCGCAAGCGGTGCCGGACCGGACGTTCCCGCCGACCTTCGAGGCACTCCCGGTTGTGAACCGGGCACCGTGCCACAGCCGCAACGGCCCAATCGTCGCCGATCACCATTCCCGAGCCGGCCGCTCGCCGCGCAGAACGCACGGAGGTCCCAGATGACTTCGCGACTCGATCCCGCACCGCAGGCCCGCGCCGCCGCTGGCCTGCGAACCGCCCCGCCGCGCTTCGTGCACCTGGTGGGTTCGCTGCCGAACGGCCTCGATCCCGACCCGCGGACGCGGATGCGGTGGGTGCTCGACCACTCCGCCGGTGCCCGGCTGAGCGCGGTGCCGTGCGACGCCGATCCGCGCTGGATCGTCCGCTTCCTGATGTCGCGGGCGCAGGTGCCCGCGTTCGAGGTGGTCCGGTCGGGAGAGTGCGCGAGCTACGCGGACATGCCGCTCTACCGGGTGCGGCGGGGGCACCGGCTGACGGTCGAGGACGTCGAGCTGGGCCGCCTGGCGGAGGTCTCCCCGGCGGTCGCGTCCCGGCGGGAGCTGGACACCGGTCCAGGGTCGCTGCCGCCGGTGCAGGTCAGCGTGCCATCGCCGCTGGACCTCGCGCTGTTCACGTTCGGCGCCCCGGCGCGGGTGCTGCGGTACTTCCCGCTCTTCGAGCGGATGATCTCCGCCGAGGTGGCCGCCGTCGCGCAACGCCACGGGACGGACGAAGTGGCGCTGCAGCTGGAATCCCCGGCGGTCCTCTACTCCCTGCACCGCGCGCCGGAACGGGTGCGGCCGGTGCTCGCGCACCTGCTGGCGTTCCAGCTCGCGCGCGTGATCGTTTCGGCGCCGAGCAGCGCGCGGTGGACGTTGCACCTCTGCCACGGCGATCTCGGGCACGTGTCGCTGTTCGGCCCCGAGGACCTCGGGCCGGCGGTCCTGGTGATCAACGCGCTGGCCGCGCGCCTGCGCGTCTTCGGCCGCCGGATGCCGGCCGTCCACATCCCGATGGCCCACGGCGACCAGCCGCCGCTGGCGGACACCGCCGCCTACGCCCCGCTCCGCGGGCTCGTTCGCGGCATCGAGGTGATCGCCGGTTGCGTGGACGAGCGGCAACCCGAGTTGTCCGCGAAAGCGCTGTCGCTGGCGGAGGCCGCGCTCGGTCAGCGCGTCGCGGGGGTCGCGGCGGCCTGCGGGCACGGCCGGCGCACCCCCGCCGAGGCCGTGGCGAACCTCGAACTGGCGGCGCATCTCGCGGGCAGCTGATCGACCGGCGGGAACACGGGCCGTTGCCGGATCGTTCGTGTTGCGTGGACTCGGTGGAGGCAGCGCTGTTGTGGACCATCCCGGGCAGCGTGCTGCTGGTCGTCGCGGTCGGGGCGTACGAGCTGCTGCAGAAGCGGCGCCGGAAGCGCTCCGGCACCCCGCTGGCAGGCGCTTACGTCGACGAGGTCACGGCCTTCCTCTACGGGACGAAGCGGATGGAGCTGGACCACCGGGACTCGATGTCGATGATGCGCGACGACGAAGCCCAGGGCGCGCCGCCGAGCCAGGACGTCGACCTGGACCGCGGGATCGTGATCCTGCGGCGCGACGTTCCGGGCGCCGGCCCGGGCGAGCAAGCGTAGCCCGCCGGGCCGTCCCGGCCTCGGAGTGCGAATCGTGTTGCCGGACAAGGGTTCTGCGGGTCATTCGGGCAGATCGTCGCGGCCGCGCCCGATGCGCAGGTGCAGGACGCGACGCGCCGCCGGTCCGGCGCGGTGCCGGCTGCGGCCCGCCCCGTAGGCGAGCAGCCCCACTGCCGCGGCGAATGCCAGCACCAGCAGCACCTGCACCAGCATCGGCGTGTTCGCCGCCGCGCCGATCGCCGCGGAGATCGTGCCGATGTTCCCGGTGAACGTCAGGACGACCACCGCCCTCCGCCCCTGAACGGTCCTTCCGCCCTCCCGCCGGGAGAGCCGCGGCAGACCTCGGTGCATCTTCGCCCCTTTCGCCGTTCGAATGCTTCGGGAAGGGGGCGAAGCGTCAGCGCAGCGCGGACAATTCCTTGGCTGCTAAGGCGAAGCGGTTGCAGTCGGAGCACAGCTCGATGGCGCACCGCTGCGGCAGCAGGCCCTGCGAGACCAGGTCGTCGAGCCCGGCGCGCAGCGCCGCGTCGGGGGTGACGGGCTGGCGGCGGAGGGCGGCGACCAGGACCGCGACGACCTGGGCGTCGAAGTCCGCGGCGTCGGCACTGGCCGGCTCGGGCGGCTGGTGGGTTCCGTCGCCGCACTCCGGGGCGGCGGTGACGAGCGGCTTGTCGGTGCGTCGCGGTCTGCGGCCCATCGGGCGCTCGATGTAGCGCTCCCACCAGGTCACCTTGTCCGGCTCGGCTGCGGTGCCCGCGTTGACCCGGGTCCCGGAGCGGCAGTGCCGCTCGACGAGGGTCATGCCGGCCGCGACCCGCGCGCGGTAGTGCTCCGCCGCGCCGCCGAACTCGGCCGCGCATCGGGTGGCGAGCCTGCGGTGCAGGGCGTCCTCGCTGTCCAGCGGCGCCATCACGCCCGCCTCGTCGGCCAGGTATTCCAGCAGGGCGCGGTGGAACTCGTCGGGCAGGCCGAGCGCCAGCGCCGACGTGCGGATCCGGTCGACCCGGGCCTGCGCGCCGACCTCGGTCCGGCGCCGCCGGATCCAGTCGTGCACGGCCTTCTTGCGCACGTGCACGCGCGCGGCACCCAGCGGGTTCCCGAGCAGGCCCGCCCGGTCGGACAGGTGCCGGTCGCATTCCACGAGCATGTCGACGAGGAGGTCGCGGCAGGCGCAGTCGCCGTCCAGCAGGATCGTGCCGATCAGCTCCCGGTCCGGGGCGGAAGCGCTGATCCGCAGGTCGCAGCGGGTGTCGGGCCGGGCGCGGTGGATCGCCGCGCGGCTCGTGCGCGTCTCGTGCCAGATCACCTGCAGCAGCTCGGGCATGCCGACCGCCTGCTGCGACCGGCCGCCGCCGGGGCGAAGGTCTGGAAGCACTGTCGTCATGTCTCGTAATTTTACGAGAACATAAAAAGTCTCGTAACGGGTTTTTTCGATTAAAATGGGGCGACATACGATGCGGATGTCGCGTGAGTCGAGGAGGGGTGAATGGGCCTGCTGCCCGCCGAGGTGCCGGATATCCCGGAGGCGAGGTCCGAGATCGTCCCGGCGAGACTCGCGCGCAAGCTCGCGCCGCTGTTCGGCGTGCCGTGGGAGAACGGCCCGTTCGGCCCCCGGACCTGGGTCTCCGACTACAACAAGATCACGTTGTCGGAGATCGCGCGCGGAGCCCCGCTGCGGGCCCGCAGCCGCGCGGCCGCGGCCTCGGCGGCAGAACCCGGTTCGTGGGCCATCGTCGACCGCGTCGCCGTGACCGGCCCGGGCGGGTCGCTGCCGAACGAGATCCCGAACGCCACGCTGAACCGCTTCGGGCCCGACACGAAGGCGGCGGTCGTGCTCACCGCGACGAACCGGCTGCTGGACCCGGTCGTCCGCGCGGTCGAGTCCGGGATGGGACTGCTCGTCGCCGCCGACGGATCGGAGCTGCCGGCCCGATCGCGCCTCGCCGCGTGGGCCGCGCTGGTCCTCGAAGCCTTCCGGACGCAACCGGCCCTGGTCGCCGCGGCGATCCGGGCCCGCACCATCCAGCGCGAGCTGCTCGTCGACTGGTTCCTGCCGCTCGCCGGCGGTTCCGCCGAGCTGCCGCTCACCCGCTGCGAGGTCGGCGGGCCGCACGTCGACGGCGGCGCGGGCACCTCGTCGCGGCCCCGCGACCTCGAACTGGCCGACCGCACCGCGCGGCTGCTCGGTGCGGACGTGCCCGGCGAGGTGGTGGACCGGCTGTTGCGCGAGCTCATGGCCATCGGAACGCGGCGCAGTTCCAGCCACCTTTGGCTGAGCGAACGCTGTCCCGGCCAGCTCGTCGTGGAGGCGCTCGTGCCGCCCACCGAGCAGGTCGACCGCTACGTGGAACAGGTCGGACACCTGCTCGCCCCGGGCAGCGGGCCGGGAGTGCTGCCGCGCATCCCCGCGACGGCCGAGCTGGCCGGGCTCCCGGTGCTCGCGCGGCGGGCGGTGCTGATCGGGCTGCTCACCGTGCTGCGGCGGGTGCAGTTCGACGCCGAGGAGCGGGAGCGGACCAGGGCGGCGATCGTGCCGCTGCTCGCGGAGGTGGCGGCGCTCGCGACCGAGTGCCTGGGGGCCGGCGATCCGCTGGCGGTCCTCGCGCGCTGCCGCGCGGCCGACATGACCGTGCACACGATGCGCCACGACCGGCGCAACGAACTGGGCGGCGCGGTCGAGGAGTTGATGGCTCAGGTCGAGCGGTGCATCGAGCTCGCCGAGGAAGGCGTCGTGGATCGTGGCGCCGCGGCCGAGGCGATCTCGTCGGCCAACGTCGAGATCAACGTCGTGCGGCGGACCAACGCCGCCGACCCCGACGCGAAGCTGCCGGCGCCCGCGGAACTCGACGACTGGCTGCGCCGCACCTGGACCGCCTACCGGCGCATCCTGCAGATCACCCGCGACTGGTCCGGCGACCCGGACTCCCGGCTGGCCGTCGGGCACCACCTGCACAACTACGCGTCCTACCTGGCGTCCCACCCCGACGACGAGAGCGATCTGCTCGCGGCCGTCGAGCTGTTCGCCGACACCGTCATCCCCGCCCGCGAGCTGTACTGGAAGCGGACGCAGAGCTTCCTGCCGCTGCGGCAGTCGCTGCAGGTCGCGACCCGGGCGACGACGACCCTGAGCAGGCGCGCCGCCGAAGCCGGGCAGCACGAGAAGGCCGCCGGTTGGGCCGAGCGCGGGTACGGCTGGATCCGCCAGGCGCTCGACGACCGGGAGACCGCCGATCTGCTGGCCCGCGCGACCGAACCCGCGGCGCACTTCTGCCTGCTCGCCGTGCCCGCGCTGCTCGCGGCCGTCGAGACCGGGGTGGCGGAGGCGGGCGAAGCAGAGCGGGCCGGGCGGTTGCTCGCGGTGGCCGAGGGCTGGGTGCGGCGGGTCACCGGCGGCGACGTGGCCAGCTACAGCCACTACGAGCTGTTGGCCGACCTCCGACACAGGATCGACGCCATCGGCTGAATTCAGAGGCTGTTTCCAGGCTCGTTCTGCGTGGCGGTGCGGGTGGCGGAACCTCAGACGCCGCCTGGACTCCGGGATCCCCGACTTATGTATGACCAATACGCGGCATCGGGGCTGTCCTCGCCAGACGACGTCTGAGAACCCGCGGCGGTGCGAGTTGCGTAGGTGGGCTAAGCGCCTTCGGCGCTTCAAAAACAAAGAACACAACCACTTCCAGGCAGGATCTGAAAGCCGTTGTCCGGCAGGGCGATTACCGGAGCAGCAGCTCGGCCCAGGGGCCTTGGTAGCGCTCCAGCTGCCGCCGTGCCGCGTCCGGCGCGATGTCCGCAGCTGCGCCAAGCGAGCGGTAGTTCTCCACCAGGCCGGTCTCGCCCCACGGCCGGTGCGGGCAGATCTCGTCCGCCGCAACGGGTTCTCTGGGCGAGCCATTCCGGCCGGTGCCCGGGCAGCACGGTTCGTTCTGGGGCCGCGTGGATCGCTCCACGAACTGCATCGGGGCCCGTGTCCCGTGCCCGACGATGATCGCGGCCTTGGCACGGGCCTTGGCGGTGCTCTCCTCCTTGTCGCCCGGGGTCAGCTCCGCCACCAGCTTGCCGGTGAGCGCTTTGACGACGCGCGGCCGATCCGACCACAGTGGAGGGAAGGCGGCCAGCGCGAACCGGTGGACGCCGGGCAGGGTGCAGCCGTCGACGGCGGACGGGTCGGCGGCTGCGGCCAGTTCTGCCGTCAGGTCCTTGAACTGGGCCGGGGAGATCCCCTGCGGCCAGGGCGGTCTTGCGGTCGCGAGCTCGTCGGGTTCCTCCTGCGCCATGCGGGTGAGCCGGTCGGTCGCGACTCGCAGCCTGCGCACGAGCACCGGCAGGCTCCCGGTCTTCGGGTATTCGTCGTGCTTGCTGCGCAGCCACGCCAGCAGCGGGTCCCGGGCGGCCGGTTCCGCGCCCGCGAACAGGTTCGCGATGAACCACGCGGCCAGCTGCTCGACGTCGGAGAGCCGGTCGCCGTGATCCCGCCCGCCGGGCGACGGCCGCTGGTCGAGGTCGTCGACCGGCACCTGGTCGGAGTTCTCGTCGAGGCGGAGCCGGTGGTTCAGCACGCGGTGCACGGCGCCGACGCGCTTGACCGCCGCGCGGCCGCCGGGTCCGGCGCTGCCGAGGTGCACCGCGAACTGGTCGATCGCCACCATCGCATCGGCTTCGTCGGGCCCGCGTCGCGTCGCGGAACCCGCGGGCCGCGTCATCGCCCTGTTCAGGATGCTCGCCAGCTCGGGCACCGCTTTCGCCAACTCGCCGAGCGGGTCGGCGCCGAGCAGGCCCCGGCGCGCCGCGATGGCGACCCGGTAGGCGGCGAGGAGGATCAGGAAGTCGGCGTTCCCGTTGACCGGGAGCGTGTTTCCCGCGCTCGGGGTCGGTAGCCCCGCCGCCCGGTATTCGGCCTTGAGCCGGGCCCCGTGCTCCAGCACGTCGAGGACGACGCCCACCGCGTCGGTGTCGGGAACCTCCTGCTGCCCGGGGGTTTCCACGAGCGCCTCGACGATCGCCGGCACGACCACGTTGAGCAGCAGCTCCGGTTCGCCGACCGGGCGGACGTCGGCCATCAGCCGCCGGACGCGCACGGTGCGGGCCAGCAGCGCGATGGTGCGGTCGTCGTCGGAGTCGGCCCGGCCCACCCGGACCAGGATGTCGTAGGGCAGAGCGGGAAACCTGCGGTAGCGGCGGAACTTCGCCACCGCGTTGCCGGTGCTGCCGTGCACGCCGGAATGCCAGCGGCCCCACGTCAGGCACGACGCGACGAGCACGCCGCACTCGTCCGAGTTGACCGGAGCAGGGGTTTTCGCCAGCTTCCCGGCCACTTTCCAGGCCCGGTCGACGGCCGCGTTGAGCAGCGCCGACTGCGAACCGAACTTGTCGGCCAGGGTGTGCAGGTCGCTCGCGTAGATCGTGCTGAGCACCTCGATGGCGGCCGCCACCAGCTCGTCGCGGGAAATCATGCCGACCTCCGGCTCTCGGAGCGGAACCGCACGCCCACCGGATCGCCGGGCACGACGAGCCGGGCGCGCAGGACGCCGGACGGGTCCGGCTCGAACGTCTGCCACTGCTGCGAGCCGTCGTCCAGGCTCGCCTGGAGCACGGCGTTCGTCCCGCCGCCGGCGGGACGAACGCCCAGGTCGATTTCGACCGCACCCCCAGCGCGCGGTCGAATCTCCCACGTGACCTCGGGATCCACGCCGACGGCGGCGGCGAGCTCGTCGGGCAACCGCCAGGTCGACTGGACCGGCTCGCGTTCGCCGCCGGTTCTCCCGGATCTGAACTGCAGTTCCGGGCCGCGCAGGGCGTCGGCCCAGCCCGCCAGGTCGAGCCGCGTCCACAGCTCGCCCGCCCAGGCGCCCAACGTGCCCCGGGGCGCCGGGATCGCCGAGCTCAGCGCCGCCGCCCGGTACGGCGCCCAGGACTCGGCGAGGCCGTCCACCTCGCCGAGGTCGAGTTCGAGCCAGCCGCCGCGACCGCCCGTGGCGACCGCGTCGGCGACCGCCGCCGACACGCGCGGCCCCAGCAATTCCGCCACGTCGTCCGGAATTCCGTCGTCCCGCAACGCGACCGAGACGAACGTCGGCGGCCCTTCCGGGTCGGAGGTCGCGAACCCGGCGACGAGTCCGCTGCGCAATTCCACCTCCGAGGTGGGCTCGGTGGTCAGCAGCGTCACGGCGACCGTGCCGCGCTCCGGGACGTGGTCGATCCGCAGGTGACCGTCCCAGGTGACGACGCTCATGAGCTTCCTCCGTGCTCGCTGTGTGTCCGCCGCGCCGCGACGGCTCGCCATCCGGTTGTCCGGCCCGGGAGGCCGAACCCGGCCGCCCCGCGGACCGTGCCGGACCGGACCGGGAAGGAGAGACGCCATGCGTGGTGGCTCTGACGACAACCCCTGACGGACGACCGGAACGGGCGGCGCTTCGACCGCGGCGGCCGCGCCCCCGAACGGCGCCCATCTTGCGACGCGACGCCGGGGACCCCTCCCCGTCCGTCAGTGCACGATCACAGGCCGTTGCGGACCGCGGATCACGGAAGGCAGCCATGACCGAACCGACCCGCCGACGGTGGCGCACCGCCGCCACCGGGTGGCTGATGGTGCTCACGCTGCTGGTGACCGACGCCTGCTCCTCGGCGGGATCGGGAGGTACGACCGAGGAGGGCGTCCACCTCGTCTCGTACTCGAAGTCCGCGCCCTGGCTGGCCGGGCTCGATCCGGCCGAGGCCGATGAACAGATCCGCGATTGGGTCAGGCTCGCGCTGGCGTCGTCGCTGGGCATGGACCAGGACCGCATCGTCGATGCCATGCACGACACGACGCCGCTGCGGGATCCGTTGTTCGACGGGCTCGTCGAGCAGCCCGTGGGCCCGGGCCGCTCGCTGTTCGACGGCCGGACGCTGCACCTGCTCGCCCCGGCGGACGATCCGCACGCGGCCCGAACCCTGGGCCGCCTCCTCGACCAGCACCGCGTCGACGCGGGTTCCGATCCGGTCGACGTGCAGGTGCACGAGTACCGGATTCGCACGGAGAACCAGAAGGTCGAGCTGCGCGCCCAGGCCAAGATCCCCACCGGGGAGTTCCGCGCGGCCAACGGATACCGCGAGGCGCCGGTCGACCAGCGGGCGGGCTTGGAGGACTTCCTGGCCGACACCAACCACCTCTCGCGGCTGGAGGTGCGGGGCGGCCAGGTCTGGGCGGCCGGGTGGGACTGGCCGGACCTGCCAGATGGCGCTGTCAGCCTGGAGGACGTATCCGTGCTCCAGCGCGCCTATCGACCGGAGAACGGAGCGGGGCCGGGATTCTCCTTGGATCCCAAGGGGATTTCGGGCGTCGACGAGATCCATGCCGCGATTCCCGAGCTGGCGACCGAGCTGGTCGGTCAGGTCGCCGGTGGGAACCTGGATCCTGAGCTCGCCCGGCTTGCCGAAGAGCACCTGTTCGGCGGCGGTCCGTCCGCCGATGAGTTGCGCGCGCGGGGCCTGCCCGCGGACCGGACCCAGCTTTGGGCGCTGTACAAGGTGCTGCGCGGGATCCCGGCCGTCAACGAGGCCCGCTACGACGGGGGAATCGCCGGCACCGAGGTGGGCATGACGGCCTTCTACTCCGACCTGGTGATGAAGGACTGGGTGGCCGGCGTGGGCACCGGGGTGCCCTCCGGGGCGGTTCCCGGGTTCGTGCCGAACCCGGAAGTGCCTACCCCGCCCGGGCTTTGCCCGCCGGCGGGGGAGCGTTCGCCGCCGCGGGAATCCGCCCGGTTGTGGCTGGGGCAGGCCGACGGCGCGTTCGGCTACCGGACGGAGGCCGTCGACGTCGGCGCGCAGGCGACCCGGCTGTTCGTGCGGTCGAACGGGCCGGACGGGCGGGAGGTCGAACCCACCTACCGCATGGGTCGCGCGTCGGCCTGGTGGGATCGGCACTACGCGGACGTCGCCGACTACGAGCCCGAGTTCTGGCGACTCGAAGAACTGATGCGCTGGTCCGGGGCGCTCGACTGGCTTTCCCAGCGCGGGAACGACCTGCCGGGGATGCCGGACAACGAGATCCGCTCCGACCTGCGGTTCGCGGACTGGCACGAGCAGAACGGCGACCTGCGCGAGCGCGCCCGACCCGCCTCCGTGTCGCTGCCCGGCCGGCCGGAGTCGGTGCTGACCGTTCCGTCGGCCGCGTTCACCGACTGCGGATTGTCCAATGTGTACGGTGGGGTCTCGCTCGGCGGAGCCCTGAAGCGGCGTGGGATGCCTGCCGACAACCCGCTGCCGCCCGGGTTGCGGCGGGCCGAGCCGATCGACCCGGCCGCCACCAACGTCGACCCGGCCACCGGAACCGCCCGGATCAGGCAGCTCGGCGACGAAGGGTCGCCGGAGGGGCTGACGCGGATCGTCCGGCGCGGTCCGGACGGTGCGTCGGTGGCGACCGAAGGCCCGCCCCGCCGGGAGATCCCGTTCGGCGAGGCGCGGTTGCGGGGCGAGGACGGCCCGCGCAGCTTCGAGGTCGGGTACCGGTCCAACGAGCACGGCACGTCCACCGGCGTCGAGGTGCAGGGGCAGCCGTTCGGCACGGCGGCCGTGCTGCACCCGGAGGCCGGCCGGGTGCGGCAGACCGACGTCGTCGTGAGCCCAGGTCTGCTCGGCCGGTTCCGGGAGCTGGTCGAGCGCGATCGCCAGGACCCGGAACACGGGCTGCGGAACGCGCCCGATTTCCTCTACAGCTACCCCGAGCCGGGCGGGACCGGGTACCGCTTCGGCGAGGGCTGGGTCACCAAGACCACCGAGCCGCCGCCGTCGGGTTTCGTCGTGGAGTTGCCCGGCCACTCCTACCTCGGCGTCGACCGGCCCGCGCAGCTTTCCGGCGTCGACCTGCCGCGGCTGGCGGCCGTGCCGGATTCGTTCATCATGACGTACGGCGAGCTGCAGCGGCAGGTGCCCGACACCGCGACCGTCTACGTCGCGACCGACCGGCCGACGCACCAGATCCGGGCGATCGAGCCCGATGATCTGGTGAGCGTTCAGATCGCGCAGCCGATCGCGGTGCCCTTCGCGCAGGCGGACGCCGCCGTGCGAGCGGGCTTGGTTCCGTTCCCCGAGGATGAGCGGGCCTGGTCGTTGCTCGGCATGGGCTCCGTCAGCGCTCCGCCCGACCCCGACCAGGACATCGTGTTCGGCCTGCCGCCCGGTGCCGGCGGTGCCTGGGGATCCGGGCCGTTCGGTCGGTCCCCGGTTTTCATCAGGCCCGCTTTCCAGGTCGTGTTCGTCACGCAGTGCCGGCCGGACGACGGGATTCCGCCGAAGATTCCGGAGGAATGCGCCTCATGACCGGACCGCGGAAGTTCGTAGTGGACCACGGCACGCCGTTGGCCCGGGAGACCGAAGCGGCGCGGAAGGCGTTCGCAAGGCGCGATGCGCGGGCGATGGATCTGGCGTACCGGGAGGCGGTCCGGCTCGCCGCCGAGGAATCGGCGGAGTTGACGACCACGCTCGCCATGCAGCACGTGAGCCGGCTGCGCATCCTCGGCGACGGCACGACCGCGTTGGAGCGCTGCGAGGAATACCTGGGCCGCGATTGGGAAAACCTCCAACTTCGGTTGCTGTGCGCCGAGACGCGACTGGTGCTGGGCGACGACTCGTGGATCGGCGCCGAGGTCGACGAGATCGCGCGGATCGCTGCCAAGCAGCCGATGCGGGGCGCGGGCGAAGCCCAGCTGCACCGACTTCGGGGCCTTGCCGCCGCGCAGCGACAGGACACCGGCAGAGCGCTGGGCCACCTCGGTGAGGCTCGCGCGGCGTTCGCGGAACTGGGCGACGAAGCAGCCGTGGCCGCAGTGGAGCTCGACATCAGCGCGGTCGAACTGCAACGCGGCGCAGTTTCGGAACCCGTGCGCGGCGACGACGATTCGCCGCAGGCCAGGTTGGTTCGCTCGGAAGCGCTGCGAATAGGCGGGTGGTACGAGAAGGCGCTCGCGGAACTGGATCCGGCGCTCGACGCGCTGCCGGATCCGGCGCTGCGGTTTCCCTTTCTCTTCGCCGAGATCCGACTGCTGCGCCTGCTGCACGCTCCCGTGGACGCCGAGCTGATGAAGGATCTCTACGAGGCGGCGAAGCAATCCGCGCAGCCGGAGGAGAACCGGCGCGCCGCGCAACGGCTCGATCCGGACGCCGACAGCTACAGCGTGATCGGAATGGGCGGACATCTGCTGCAAGCCGCCCGGGCTTATGCCGAAACCGCCTGGCGGCTCGCCGAAACCGGCGAAGCCGAACGGCGCGTCGAGGCGAAGCAGCGGCTCGACGAGGCGGAGCAGTTGCTGCTCACCGAGCAGGCGCCGCCCGAGCCCGCCGGGTGGCACGTCGCCGAATGGCACCTCGCCGCGGGCGAAATCGCATTCGCGACCGCCAAGCTCGACCACGATCCGGCCACCGCCGCGCAGGCGGTCCGCCACTTCCAGGAGAGCGCCGAGACGCAGGATGCGCCGGTGGTCGACCGGATCAGCGCGCTGCGGCGCACGGGCGACGCCCACGACCTGCTCCGCGAGCTGGACGCCGCCCACCGGGAGGAGCACCTGGCGGGGTCGGCGGCAGCCTGGGCCGAGGCGCACGGGCTGGAGGAAGGGCTGGCGGCGAAGCAGGAGGACGACGAGAACCGGATCCGGATGCTGCTGGCGAACCCGACGGAGTTCGACAAGCGGGTCGAGGCGGCGGACCGCGCGATCGAGCGCGGCGAGGAGTACGCGGTGGCCGCGGCGGTCATCGCGATGGAGGCCGCCAGGGGTTCGGCGATCCTGCCCCGGATCCTGCCCGGCGAGGAGCCTCCGGTGCGCGACCTGCCCGGCACCGGCGACTTGGCCGGGGCGTGGCGCTGGATCCGCCGGGCGGTGCGCGGGCTTCCTCGCAAGCAGCTGATCTGGATGCTGCACGCCACCCCGGACGGGGTCCACCACGCGTTCATCTGGCGCAGCGGGCCGTTCGGGTTGCACGTGCGGCACACGTTGGTCTCGGGAGAACCCGGCAGGACCAAGATCGGCCTCGCGAACGCGATCGACGAGCTGAAGGACTGCTGGCGCTACGGCGTCCGGCTCGAGGGGCGGCTGCGCACGCCCGGGAAGGCCGCGCGGTCGATCTTCGACGAGAAGTTGAACGCCGTCGAGGGGCTGCTCGGGATCGGCCGGCTCGGAAAGTTGCCCGAGCACATTGAGCGGATCGCGGTGGTCGCCGGTGGTGATCTCGCGGAGGTCCCGTTCGCGCTGCTGCCCTGCCCCGGGGAGCCGGAGAAGCTGCTCGGCGGCGAGTACGCGCTGTCCGACCTTCCGTGCCTGTCCATCAGGCGGCCGCTGCGTCGGCGTGCTCGCGGCCAGCGCGGCACGCGAGGCCGTCAGATGCTTTTGGTGCAACCGAATGCGGCAGACCCCGACACCGTCGATGAGCAGGCGCTCGAACCGGCCGAGGAGGTGCCCGGCCGCAAGGTGCTGGACCGGGCCGCGGCGACCCCGGCGGCCCTGCGCGAGGCGCTGGCCTCCGGCGGGTACCGCCAGGTCCGCATCGACGGTCACGGCCTGTTCCAGCCGGATTCCGCCCGGGATTCGATCCTCCTCCTGGCGCCCGAGGGCGAATCCGGCGAGCTGAGCGCCCGCGAGTTCCAGGCCATGAACCTGGTTGGCACCGGCACGCTGATGCTGGGCGCGTGCGAGTCCGGGATGGCCGAGCGCATCGGGCGCGACGAGCGCACCGGATTCGTCCGCGCCGCGTTCCTGGCCGGAGCGTCCTCCGTGGTGGCCGCGCGATGGGACGCGCTCGACGATGTGGCAGCCCGGGTGCTGAACAGCTTCGAGAAGAACCTCCGCCGCCACCCGCGCGACATAGCGCTTTTTCGTGCACTGCAAGAGGAACACGAAAAGCACCACGCGGGCCCTAGCGGGCATCCGGCGCGCTGGGCGGTTTGGACGCTCTACGGAGATGTCGGCCCGCAGAAGGTTTGGCACGAGCCGCTTTCCCGCTGGTGGGACGCGGTCCTTCGACACCTCGGGAGAAAGGATGCGTGAATTGCGATCGGCAACCGGGCGGTGGATCGCCGGGGCAGCGGCGCTGCTGGCCGGCGCGATGCCGCTGACCGCGATGCCGCCCGCGTCGGCGCAGGACGCGCCGCCCGCGCTGAAGCCGGTGCAGATCGTGCTGCTGGTCGACCAGTCCGGGAGCCTGACCGAGCAGGACGTCGCGGCCGAGCGCGACGCCGCGCGGGTGATCGTCCAGGGCGAGCCCGCCCGGGACTCCACCGTGTCGGTGTTCGGCTTCGGCAGCGCGAACGAGATCGGCCGGTCGGCGGTCGACCCGATCTGCGCGCCGACGAAGACGGATTCGCCGCAGAACCGGCAGTCCCTCGCCGAATGCGTCGGCGGGATCCACCGGCGCACCCCGGCCGAGGGCAACGGCACCGACCACGTCGAGGCCCTGCGCCAGGCGCTGAGCAGCCTCAGCGCGCCGGGTGGGGAAGACCAGCCCAAGATCGTTTACCTGTTGACCGATGGTGTGCTGGACGTGACCGACAGCCCCGGCTACGGCACCACCGACGACGAGCGCAACGCCGAGGCGCGGTTCCGGCTGCGCGGCGTGCTGGACTCGCTGAAGCAGGCCGGGGTCAGCGTGTGGCCGCTGGGGTTCGGCCAGGCCGACCCCGCACAGCTCGACCGGTTCGCCACCGGGGCCGCGGAGCACAGCTGCGGGCTGCGCACCGAGAAGCCGCACGCGACGGTGATCAAGGAATCCGCGGACCTGTGGGGCGCCATCGGGCGGGCGTCCAGCGCGGCCCGCTGCACGAGCGTCGGGGAGCCGGTCCCCGGGCAGCTGCCTTCCGGCGGGACCGTGGACCTGCCGGTGGAAGTCCCGGCGATCGCCAGCGAAGGCACCATCCTGGTGTTCAAGCGCGACCGGCGGGTCCGGGTCGACTACCTCGACCCGAACGGCGCGAAGGTCGAACTGGCGGCCACCGGGGACCCCGGCGGCTCCTACTTCGAGCTGAGCGGCCAGGACACCGAGGCCGAGGCGTTGCGGATCCGCTACCCGGTCCCGGGTCGCTGGACCGTGCGGCTGACCTCGCCGCCGGGCGTGCCGCCGCAGGAAGTCGGCGCCACGACGGTGTTCCAGGGCGCGGTCCGCGCGATGCCGTACTTCACGCCGCAGAACCCAGCCCCGGGGTCGACGGTGGAGTTCTTCATGCAGGTGCGCGGCGCCAGGACCGCGATCAAGGACCCGGCGCAGTTGACGGGCCTGACGTTGACCGCCGGACTCAGCGGCGACGGGTTCGCGCCGATCCCGCCGGTCGAACTGTCCGATGAGGACGGTGACGGCGAATACCGGGGCCGGATCGTCGTGCCCGCGACCGCGAAGGGGCGGCTCGACTTCGCCGCCGACATCACCGGGGTCGGCGTGAGCGGTGACCACCAGATCATGCCCACCCGGGTCTCGTCCGGATCGGGAGGAGTGCAGACCGTGCTGAACCTCGATGGCGCGGGCGGCGAAGTCGTCGCCGGAACCTCGCTGAACGGCAGCGTCGACGTCAACAACGCGACCGGTCGGCCCCGGACGCTCCGGTTCGAGGTGACCGACCTCAGCCAGGGCGCGCTGGTGCGGGCCTCGCCGGAGAAGCTGGTGGTGCCGCCGGCGGCGGGCTCGCAGCGGCTGGGCTTCACCCTCACCTTCGACCCGGCGACGGCGCTGGGCTCGAACCAGGGCCGCATCCGGCTGGTGGACGAGGCCACCGGCGAGGTGCTGCGCGAGCCGGTGTTCGAGCGCGAAGTGGTGGCACCGCCGACGCTAGTGGAAACCCTTTGGTGGCTTTGGATCCTGCTCCTCGCCGCGGTCGTCGCGGCGGTCGGGGCGACCCTGCTGCGGAGGCGGCGGCGCAACGCCGAGCGCGACGTCCGCGGCATCCGGGTCGAGCTGCGCCGCCACGGGCAGCCCACCGGCAACTCGGTCAAGGCGCACCAGCACGGGACGGAGTTCCGCTTCGGCGTCCACCGCGGCGAAAGCGCCGCCGACACCCGCATCACCGGCGGTTCCGGCGGGGATCGCTACCGGGTGCGGCGGGCCGCGGGCAGGCCGGTGCTGACCGGCCCGGCGGGGCAACCGCTCGGCCTCTCCCCGGGTGGCTCGCTCGAACTGGCCGACGGCGTGGAACTGGTCGTCCACGACCGGCCTGCCCGGCGCCGCAGGGCGAAACCTGCCCGGGGCAAGCCCGTCCACAGTGGAACTCCGGCGAGACCGAAGCGGTCCTACGACCCATACGACCTCTGAAGTGAGGACCTCACCATGAAGATCCACCAGCCGATGCTGTTCCTCGGCCTCGGGGGCACCGGATGCCGCGTCGGCCGCGAGCTGGAGCGGGTGCTTCGCGAGGCGCTCTGCGGCCCAGACGGCACCGAGCTCGTCGCGCGCATGCGCGGGCACGACTACCTGCCCTACCAGCTGCCGTCCTGCCTTCAGTTCGCCTACGCGGACCTCAGCATCGACGAGCTGAGCAAGGTGCTGCCGAACGTGGTGCCCAGCTCCGACCACCACGCCGCCGCGCAGCACACCACGCACCTCATCGCGAACCTCGTGCCGCCGAACCACCACAACAGCGCGCAACTCGCCCAGGCCATGCGGATCACCCTGGACGGGCGGATCGACTGGCTGCCCGGACCGGACACCGACCCCCGGGTGGCGCCGCTGAGCGCGGGCGCCGGCCAGCTGCCGACGGTCGGCCGGGCCGTGTTGTTCGAGACGATGCGCCAGGGCCACGGACCCGCCGCCGTACTGCACGGCGTGACCGCGGCGATGCAGCGGATCAAGGCATCTGGCGCGGTGCTGCACGAGCTGGGCGGGAAGATGACCAACAAGGTCGACGTGTTCGTCGCCTTCTCGGTGGCCGGCGGCACCGGCAGCGGCATCTTCTACGACTACCTGCACCTGATCGGCGAGCACCTGCGGCAGGCGGGGACCGAGGCCAGGGTCTACCCCTTGGTGCTGATGCCGTCCGCCTTCAACGAGGGCATGGGCGGCGGTCGCGCCGCCGTGCTCAACTCGGCCACCGCGCTCGTCGACCTGTTCCGCCTGGTCGACGACCAGAACGCGCAGGGGGCCGGGGACGACCTCAGAGGCGCGCAGGACCGTGGCCCGCTGTCGGTCTGGTACCCGGGCGAGTCCCGCCCGATCAGCCTGCAGCCCGCCACCGTGCAGACCGCTTTCCTGTTCGGCCGCCCGAAGGACGGGGTGAGCGGCGAGGACCTGGTCCGGTCGATGGTCTCGCTGGTCACCACCTTGATCGGCGCCGGATCGGAAGGCGATCAGTCCTTCGCCGACCGCTTCATCAACGACACGGTCGGCCGCTCGGCGTTCGACCAGACCGGCATCGGGCGGCGCGGCGTGTCGACATCGGCGGTCGCCTCGCTGAACATCCCGCTCGCGGTGCTGGCGGACGTGGTCAGCTCCCGGCTGCTCGCCGAGGCGGTGCGGGAGATGCGGAAGCCGCCCACCGGGGCCGGGGTGCACAACCGCGACCTCATCGAGCGCTTCGACGTCGCCGCCGGGCTGGAGGGCTTCCTCACCTGCGCGCCGCTGGAGCCCTTCGCCGACGTCGAGGACGTCCCGGTCGGCTACGACTCGATCATCCAGGCGCTGAACGCCCGGGCGCGGACCATGCAGGAGAGCCTGGAGCGGAACGAGCGCCTGCTCGGCCCGCACCTCGGCCGGGTGGCCCGGGACTTCGACCCGATCAAGGCCGCGGAGGAGCTGTCGCGCACGGTCGACCCGTTCCGGCTGCGGCGCGTCATGCGCGGCGATCCGGGCTACCCCGAGAAGCTGGACCGGGGCGGTTTCGAGAAGGTCCTCAACGACCGCAAGGAATCCCGGCGGGCGCCGGGTGAGTTCGAACTGCACCCGCCGCAGCCCGAGAGCGTGCAGCGGCGGCGCGGCCTGCGGAAGCTGCACTGGATGGACTCGACCGTCCAGGAGGCGGTCGAGGACCAGGACGCCTGGTACCGGTTGCGGGTCCGGCAGCAGTGGCACGATGCGTGGCGCAAGAACGAGCGGGTCTGGGAGCCGCGCTGGCGCTCGTTCTGCGATCAGCTCGCCGCCATCACCGACGAGTTCGCGGACCACATCGCCGCGGCCGACCGGCAGTTCTCCGACCGCGCAGCGCAGCTCGACGCGCCCCGGCTCGGGGTGTCCTACCTGAAGCCTCCGGACGAAGGCGGGCTGGAGGGCTTCTACGCCCGGGTTCACGCCGCGCTGAAGTACCGCTTCCGCGACCGGCTCGACGCGAACGCGACGGCGGCCGACGTCGTCGGGCTGATCCTCGGCGAGGACGGCTGGTCCGGCGCCTTCCGCGTCGGCCGGGAGCGGCCCGACGCGGCGGTCCACCTGGTGCGCCAACGGATTCGCGGCGCCGTCTCGGAGTGCTTCCGGCCCGGCGGCGGGGAACGATCCCTCGTCCCGTCGATCCGCGACCTGCTGATGGCGACGGTCGGCCGGGCCGACCGGGCCGTCGACGACGAAGCCGTCGCGCACTTCCGCAAGGAGCTGGCCGGGCTGGTGCCCGGCGGGTACGCGCCGCCGGGGGAGGGCGACCTGAAGGTGCTCATCTCCTACCCCGGCAGCGCACCCGACAGCGATGTGGAGACGTTCCTGAAGAACCAGTTGCTGAAGTCCGTGCACACGCCGTCGATCGAGTTCCGGCCGAACGAATCCGATTCGCTGGTCGTCTTCTTCTTCCGCAGCTGCATGGGCATCACAGAGGTGCCCGAGGTGCGCGCGGCTATCCAGCTCGCGGCCGAGGCCCGGCGGTACGAGCGGCCCGACGACCGGTTGGCCTGGAGGCAGCGCCTCGGCAGGGCCCCGGGCTACCTGATCTCCACCCCGGCCGACCGCGCGCTGATCCTGCAGAGCTTCCTCAACGCGATGTGGAACGGCAACGTGGAGGTGGACCCGCCCGGTCAGGGCCGCAGCCCGCAGCGGATCCGGATCCACCCCGGGAACGCCGCCGCCACGCCGCTGACCCTGGAGCTGACGCCGTTCCGGGAGCTCTCGTCGTGGGGGAGCCTGCTGCAGGCCTACGAGGAGTGGGTGCTCGGCAACGACAACGGCAACAAGCGCGCCCTCGCCGCAGAGCTGATCGCGACCAAGCCGCGCAACGTGGACCGCGACCCCGCACCGCCGTCGCCGCTTTTCGCCGCGTTCCAACAACTTCCGGAGAAGGAGGCGCAACTGCTCGACGAGATCCGCAACCGGCCCGGGATCGGCGCGGGCGAGCAGCTCGACCTGATCGAGGAGTTCTGGACGCGGACCCTGCCCGCCGCGATGGGACTGCCGTTCCGCGGCGTGCAGGCGCCGTTCGCGAACCTGCGGGACATGACCGAGTACTTCGACTACCAGTCCCCGGCGGGCGACCGGTGACCGCCCGCCGCGACGACCCCGTCCTCGTCGTCGACCTGCGCGACGGCGAGTGCGACGCGGAGCAGGCCGAAGGCGCGGTGCTGGTGCTCGACGACGCGGAGAACGCCGCCGACCACGACGACTTCTACCAGGCGCTGCTCGGGAATCCGGCGGTTTCGGGCGTGCTCTGCGTCGCCGTCGACGGCGGGAACTCCGACGGCGCGGTGCGCATCCGGCCCGCGCCGTCGCTGGCTCCCGTCGAGCGCGCGGCGACCGTCTGGATCGGCCACGCCGAGGGGATCCGGTGGCGACCGGCGGATCCCCTCGTGCGCGCGGTCGCCCGAACCGGGCATTCCGGCCTGGGACAGCTGATCGACGCCCTCGCCGACCCGGCGGTCTTCGCCGCCGTCGTGAAGGCCGTCAGCACGCTGCCCTACAGCACGGCCAGCGCGGGCATGGCCCTGGAGCGGACCAGCCTGCACGACGCCGAGCTGCGCCGGGCGCAGGAGGAGGCCATCGCCTGGTTCACCGATCCGGACGCGGGCCGGGTCGGTTCCCGGGAGCTGCCGCGCGACGAATTCCGCGCCGCGGTGCGCGAAACCATCGAGGTCGATGCCGCCGAGGACGTCCTGGTTCCCGGCGCCGAGCTGGCCGGTGCGCATGCCCGCGCGGTCACGGCGCTCAACGCGGCCGACCACGCGCTGACCCGCGTCGACCACTTCCTCGCTCCGTTGCCGAAGCGGCGCCCGAGACCGGTCGTCGGGCCGGCCCTCGCCGAGGCGCGGGCGGAGGTGCAGGACTTCCACGACAAGGCGACCCAGCAGTTGCAGCGCATCGACGAGAACCTGCGGGGACAACGCGTCGACCGGGACGTCGTCACGCGGCTCGGGGTACGCGGCCCGGTTCCGGCGCGACCGCGCGACATCCGCGACCGCACGCGGCGGCTCGTCGAGGAATGGCTCGGGCGGTACCGGTCGGTGGCGTGCCTGCTGCCGGACCTCGACGCCGGGCGGGTCGGCCAGGAACCGCAGGGTTGCGCGGCGGCCATCGCCGAGCTGGCGGCCCTCGCGCCGCTCGCCGGTCCCGTGCCGCGCCTCGCGACGTGGCCATCGCTTTCGCTGGCGGCGCCGCTGGCCGCGGTGGCCGGTGGCCTGGCGGCGCTGGGGACCTCCGCGCTGGGCGTCGTAGCCGCGTTCTTCGTCCCGCTGCTGGCCCTGGCCTGGTTCGCCGCCGGTCTGTTGCTGCAGGCGCGGCAACCGACCGCCACCGGCGAGCAGGGCTTCGCCGAAGCCGCGCCGCCCGCCGCGTTGTTCTGGGGGTTGCCGGTGTTCGGTGGCTGGCTGCTGGTCTTCCTCGTTGCGGGCACGGGAATCCCGGCCGTCTTCGGTCTGGTCGCGGCAGTGCTCTCGGTGTTGCTGTCGGCCTGGACGATGGGGGTCGGCTGGCGGCGATCGGTGCGGCAGTGGCGGCGCGAGCTCGACTTCGACGGCGTCCGGGACCGGCTGGCCCGGACCGCGCAGCTGGTGGACGGCGTGATCCGGGCCGAGTGGCGGCCTTCGGCCCGGCGCGTGCTGTTCGCCGAAGGGCTGCGCCAGGTCTCGATCGGCCTGACCGCGGTCCGGGACGCGCTCGCCGAGCGCGCGGCCGACCTGCTCGGTCCGCCCGGGAAGCCCGGCGAGAACGGTTCGGACGGCCCGCCGGACCGCGACATCCACCAGGAGGCGTGCGAGGTCGTCGTCACCGACCTGGTCGACCTGACGATCGCCGCGCTCCGCCCGTGCTGGGCCGGGATCGAGACCGATCGGCCCGCGGCGCGCGAGGAACACGCGCGGGAGGCCGAGCGGCTGCTCGACGCCTACCGCGAACACTTGGGGCGGTACGGGTTGCTCGTGCCGCCGCCCTTCGCCCGCGAACGCGCCCATCGCGCGGAACTCGCCGCCCGGCTGTGGGATGGCTCGCCGGTCGGCGACGCGCTCCGCTGCGACGTCGACGCCGAGATGACGCAGCTGTGCCACGCCCGGCAGCTCGGCGCGGTCAGCGCGCTGGCCGATCGCGCGGAGCTCGTCCGGTTCGCGCCCGCGGCGGTTCGCGTTGGCAGGCACGGGGATCCGTGGCCTGCCGTCACCTGGACCGGGGACGCCGAGATCGCGGGCACCCTGCGGCTCGTCCCGCTCCGAGAGGGGGTGTTCCAGTGACGACGGAGGTCAGGTGCCGCGCCGTCGACGGCACGCCGCGCACCCTCCGGCTGACGGTCGTCGGCGATGCCGGCGTCTCCGGCGGCGGCCTGCCCACCCGCGTGGTGTCCGTGGACGGCGGTCCGCAGCTGCTGCAGAAGTGGTTGCCCCGCAACGATTCCGGCTATCCGGGCTTGCTCGGCCCGCTGGACCGCGAGATCCGGGCGCTGCACCGCTTCGCCCTGACGTTCCCGCGCGACAGCTACCCGCCCGAGCTGCCGAGGCTGTGGTACTACGACGTGGACGGCGCCGAGCCGTTCGTCCTCGTCGAGCCCTACCGCGGCGAGCCCGTCGAGGGGCTGTTGCCCGAGCTCGCGCCGCAGCACCGCTACCGGCTGCAGGCCGGCCTGCTGCGCGCGCTGCACCTCGCCGCGGTGGCCGGGATCGCCCACGGGCGGGTGGATCTCGGCGCGCTCCGGTGGGATTCCGCGACCAGGACGGTGCAACTCGTCGACTTCGAGCACGCCGCCGGGATCGGCGAGCAGCGCCGGTCGGCCGACGACCGGCCCATCGACGTCCGCGACGACGTCTGGGACGCCGGGCTGGCGCTCTGGCGCACCGTGCACCCGCACACCGGGCGCGGGGCCCCGGACCTCTCTGTGGACGGCGG
Organism: Saccharopolyspora elongata; assembly: GCF_004348985.1. Taxonomy (GTDB): domain Bacteria; phylum Actinomycetota; class Actinomycetes; order Mycobacteriales; family Pseudonocardiaceae; genus Saccharopolyspora; species Saccharopolyspora elongata. Next base: position 183,019 of record NZ_SMKW01000003.1, read on the forward strand.
CGCGCTGAGCACGCTGCTCGACGGGGTTTTCGTCAACCCGCCGGACTTCCGCCCGACGCCGGCGGACCTGCTGACCAGGCTCGGCGAGCAGACGGACGTCCCGGTCCTCGCGCCCGGCAGCGCCCTGGTCCCGGGCGTCGAGGCGTACAAGAACCTGTTGCGGCGCAAGCGGGAACGGATCGCGGCGCAGGCGTCGCAGAACGTCCCGGCACGATCCTGGCTGCCCTGGCGGCGCGCCTCGAAGTCCGAAGTGGACGACCAACCGGTGCTCGTCCGCTGCCCGGTGTGCCTCGACTCCTATCCGCCGCCGCTGCCCGACGACGAGCTGTGGCGCCACGAGGACGACGGGTTCGTCAAGGACGACTCGTCCTCGCTCGACCCGCAGAAGCGGCACTTCCGCAGCCTCAGCGCCTACCGCCGCTGCCCGAACCCGTCCGACGACGTCGCCGAGCACTTCCTGCCCGCGACGTACTTCGACCACGGTCCGCCGCTGGTCGTGGCGCTGATCGGCCGCCCATCGGCGGGGAAGACGCACCTGCTCGCCGCGATGCTGCGGGAGGTGGTCGACCGCGGCGGCCTGACGCCCTACGGGCTGACGGCGACCGCACTGGACCTGCACCGCCACGACCGCTACCGGAAGCAGGTCCTGGCGGCGGCCGAACGCGGCGAGCGGCTGCCGGGCACGCCGGAGGGCCTGACCGATCCGGCGGAGATCCTGCTGATCAGCGGGCCGGGAGGCAGCCGGCCGCTGGTGCTCTTCGACGTGGCGGGCGAGGACCTGCAGGCGGTCGGCGATTCCCGGCTCGCGCGGTTCCTGATCGGCACCGGCGCCCTGATCTTCGTGCACGGGCTGGAACCCGTGCCCGAGCGCGTCGGCGACCAGGCGTTCGAGATGTCGCTGGCCCGGCTCCGGGCGATCCCGGAGTTCGAGCGGCTGCCCACGGCGATCGTCGCGACCAAGGCGGACCGGCTGCGCTACCTCCCGCCGATCGACCACTGGCTGCGGCACCGCAACGCAGCCCTCGCGTCGGTCGATCCCGTGCTGCTGCACGTGGAGAGCAGTTCGGCCTTCGCGTTCTTGCACGGCCGCGGCGACCACGCCGCGCTCGCGCCGTTCAGTGTCTTCGACCGGTGCACCTTGCACTTCGTGTCGGCCAGCGGCAGCGAGGCCGCGCCGGGAGAGGAGCGGTTCGCGCGCGGGTTCGAGCCGGTCCGGGTGCTGGAGCCGCTGGTCGCCATCCTCGCGATGGCCGGGATGATCGGGGGCGAGGCGGCCGGCCGGGTCGGGGCCTGAGCCCCGGCTACTGGTCGGCCGGGGGCTGGACGAGTCGCTGGAGGATCGTGAGGATCTGCTGGCGTTCGTCCAGGGAGCGCGACGGCTTCTACTTGTCCTTTAGCGCGGAGGGACGCACCGCCACCGGCCTTGAGACCGGTACGTTCCGGTCAGGACTGTCAGCGTGGCACTCTAGGATGATCTCCGATGAAGGCGAACACGGCGGTGAAGTTCCGCTTGTACCCCAGCATGGTGCAGGCGGAACGGCTCACCGCGTGGTCGCACACGTGCCGGGCTGTGTGGAACATCGCGCTAGCCCAACGTGTCTGGGCCTATCAGCGTCGGCTGACAGTGCGGGCGGTCGAGCAGTGCACCGACCTCACCGATGCGCGCAAAGAACACGTCTGGTTGAAAGATCTGCCCGCGCAGTGTGCTCAGCAGATCCTTCGCCAGCTTGACGCGGCATACGACAATTTCTGGAACCCGAACCACCCTGCGGGTTTCCCCCGGTTCAAACGCAAGGGACATCGGCAAGGAATCACCTTCCCTGGCCAGAGTGCAGGTGCGTCGGGTGTCCCACCGAGTTGGGCAAGTGAAGCTCCCCAAGCTCGGATGGGTCCGGATCCGCTGGTCCCGTGCGCTGGGCGGAACCGTTCGCAGTGCCACGGTGAGCCGGGACGGGCTCGGGTGGCATGTTGCGTTCGGCGTCTACGCTGAAGAACCAGACGAGCAGCCGATCAACACCGGGCCAGCAGCGGGTGTGGATGTGGGCATCGCATGCTCGGTGTTCGTCTCCGCCGAAACCACTGAACGCCAGCGACCCGACACTCTCACCGCGGGAGAACGCCAGCGTCTCAAGGGTTTGGAGCAACGCAAGGCCCGGCAACTGGCGTTCGCGAAGAAACACAACGGAGGAAGGTACTCCAACAGGCTCCGCAAGACCATCGCGCAGATCAGCGCGGTGAAGGCGCGACAGGCCCGCAGGCGGGCGGACTGGAACCACAAACTCACCGATGATCTCGCCAAAAACCACGGCATGATCGCGGTGGAGGATTTGAAGGTGTCCAACATGGTCCGTTCGGCACGCGGCACCGTCGAGCAACCAGGCCGAGGCGTCAAGCAGAAGGCTGGGCTCAACCGATCGATCCCGAGTCACGGCCCGGCTGTGGCCGGCTGTTCGCCTGCACACACTGTGGGCACACCGAACACGCCGACCGCAATGCCGCACACACCATCCTCGATCGGGCACTTTGCACCGCCGGACGGAAACACGCCATGCGGCGTGAGGCGGGCTTCCGCGCGGGCGGTCGCGAGGGAGTACAGAGCACGCGCAGTCCCGCAACGGGGCAAGGCAATCCCACAACGGGTAGCCGGTCGCGTGAACCAGCCTTGATGTCACCGCAACCATGACATCAAGGAATCCCCGCCCTTCAAGGCGGGGAGGACGTCAAGTCACGCAGATCCAGGGGATGGACCGCTCGACCGGGCTCAACGCCGTGATGGTGGGCATGGTCGTCGCGCTGCCGGCGATCCCGCTGTTCGCGATCCTCGCCGACCGCATCGGCCGCCGCCCCGTCTACATCGGAGCGTCGATCGCCACCATCGGCTGGGCGTTCGCCTTCTTCGCCTTGCTGGACACCAGGAATCCAGCTGCCGTCATCGTCGCCGTCGTCGGCGGGCTGCTGATCTTCAGCGCCTACAGCGCGGTCATCGGCGCCTTCTTCTCGGAGCTCTTCCCGACCGAGGTCCGGTACTCGGGCGTCTCGCTGGCCTGCAACCTCGCGTCGGTCCTGGCCGGTTCCCTGGCGCCGATCATCGCGATCGCCCTCCACTCGGCGTTCGGCACCGGCTACGCCATCGCCGCCTACCTGGCGGTGATGGGCGCCATCTCGCTCGGCGCGTCGCTGATCGCCACCGAAACCCGGTCGGTCGACCTGGCAGAGATCGGCGCGGCCGAGCCGGCGCAGGGAGAACCGGCGGCGCGTTCGCTGAACCTGGCGGAGGAAATCTCATGAGCACGACGAGAACCACCGCGGCCACGGCACCCGAGCTGGCCTACGAGTGGCTCAAGAACACCATCATCACGCTGCCCCGGGACGAGGAGATGTTCCTGACCGAGGCGCAGGTCGCGGAGGCGTCCGGCATCTCGCGCACCCCCGTCCGGGAGGCCCTGCTCCGGTTGCAGGCCGAGGGCTTCATCCGGCGGGTGCCGCGCAAGGGAGCGTTCACTCGCCGCCGAGTACACCGCCGCTCCCGACGAAGCCGGGCAGTGGCTGCCGGGCAAGCGCGCGCTCTACGGCTCGATGGGGTTGCAGTCCGAGATCTACCCGCGGGTGCTGGCGATCCTCCGCGACCTCGTCGGCGGCGGCGTGCTGCAGCTGCCGTCGAGCGTCCGCGATCTCACGAGCCCGGTGACCGCCGCCGACATCGAGCACTACGTGCAGTCCCCGGGCGTGGCCTCGGAAGAGCGCGTGAAGCTCTTCAAGCTGGCCTGGGACATCGTCGGATCCGAGTTCGCCGGGCGGCACCAGCAGTACGAGATGTTCTACGCCGGGGCGCCGTTCGTGGTCAAAGGCGTTTACAGCTACCGGAACTACGGCTACGAGCAGGCGCTCGAGGACGTCGAGCAGTTCCTGGGTTCCTACAAGATCGAAGCTGTTTGAGGCCCTGTTGGCGAATGTCGTTTTGTTCTTTGTCTTTGAAGCGGCGCCAGCCGCTTAGCCCACCCAAGCAACCGGCACCGCCGCGGGTTCTCAGACGTCGTCTGGCGAGGACAGCCCGTTTGCCGCGTATTGGACATACGTAAGAACGGGATCCCACAGCCAGGCGGCGTCTGAGGTTCCGCCACCCGCATCGCCACGCAAAACGAGTCCACCAGCAAGCTTTGAGAGGTCAGCATGGCTAAGCCCGAGTACGAGTTCTTCCCCGTCAGCGACGTCGACTTCACCGTCTGCCCCGGCGACGACCCGAAGATCACCGAGCGGATCCTCGCCAGGGACCCGGAGTCCGGCGTGGCCACCCGGATCCTGCGCTACGAGCCCGGCGCCGACTCGACGGCGATGGGCGTGCAGAAGCACGACTTCTGGGAGGAGGTGTACATCCTGGAGGGCTCGTTCACCGACCTGACGCTCGGCGAGACGTTCTCCGCGGGCCAGTACGCCTGCCGCCCGCCGGGGATGCCGCACGGCCCCTGGCGCACCGACGAGGGCGTCGTCACCTTCGAAGTCCGCTACTACGACAAGTAGGTCCGCCATGTCCCTGCCAGCTTTCCAAGCGGCGAACGCGGTCGACATGCGCACCAGCATGGGCCGCTTCACCACCGGGGTGGCGATCGTGACCAGCGGGGCCGGGGACCAGGCCTGCGGCATGACGATCAGCTCGCTGACGTCGATCTGCCTGGACCCGGCGATCCTGCTGATCTCGCTCACCGAGGGCTCGCGGACCACCGACATGGTCACCGGGACCGGTCGGTTCGCCGTCTCGATCCTCGGGGCCCGCCAGGAGGCCATCGCCCGCCGCTTCGCCACCCGCGGTGGCGCGCGGTTCGAGGGAATGAACTGCGAGCACGGCGAGTTCGGGCTGCCGATGATCAAGGACGCCCTGGTGCAGGCCGAGTGCGACGTGCACAGCGCGCACGACGCCGGCGATCACCGGGTCTTCTACGGGCTCGTGCGGAACCTCCGCTGCCGGGAGGGCGCCGGTCTGGCGTTCTACTCCGGTCGGTTCGGCGACTTCCACGACTTCGGTCACGAGGAGATGCCCTGGATGTTCTGATCCCGGGTCCTCTGCTAGTCCGATCGGGCTACTGCGCGTGAGAACTACCCGGTCGAGTGACAGGACCGGGCTGTGCTGGGCCAACGCCGTTCGCCGCCGCCGGGCGGGCCTCGGCGGCCACGGCCGGAACGGACCGGTATCCGGCGCGGTCCGCTGGGCACCGCTCGATCAATTTGAGCAGCTCAGCGCTTTGCGCCGGGGAGCGCGGGCGGCCGCGCACGGCCGCACGCCTGGCGCGCCGCACGCGCCGCGCGGGCATACCTTAGCCCGGAGTGATCGCGGTCCTCCCCCAATGCAGCCGCGGTGCCGCGATCGCCCGCCGGTGGCCTGCTCCTTCGGCCTCCCCAAATCCCTCCGGAGGAGCAGGCCACCGACCACCTTCCCCCGGGCCACCCGGCGATGGTTGCCCGGACAAGTTGAGTCCGCAACCGTTCGCCGCCCGGGGTCACCCCACCGCTGCGGCTCAGGGCTCCAGGGTCAGGAAGTTCCAGCGGGCTCCCGGGGCCAGGCCGCTGAGCGACCTGCCGCAGTTCTGCAGGACGACGGCCCCGGAGGTGACGTGCTGGGTGCCGGTGCCGAGGTCCCGGTGGAACCGCTGGATCGGGCCACGTCGCAGCGCCGCGGTGCCCGCCCACTTGTGGACCGCCTGCCCGACCGCGTGGGCGGACCAGGTCGCGTTGTTCAGCGCCAGCCGGGCCAGGGTTTCCTGTTCGGTGCTGGGCATTTCGCCGCTCGCCAGGGTCTGCTCGACGTCGGCCCAGACCTGCCTCGCCCACGCCTGGGCGGAACGCAGCCTGCTCTCCGCGGTCGCGTACTCCGCGTGGAACTGCTGGGTGTCGACCGCGGCGTTCGGGGCACCGGTCTTCTCGGCGGCCAGGGCCTTGAGCTCGTCGAGCAGCCGGCGGCCGACGCCGATCGCCCAGCCGGTGTGCGAGATCCCGGACAGGGTGGCCAGGCCGATGCGGTAGACCGCGCCGCCGTGGTGGGCCCGCGTGGTGGCGGGGTCGAAGACGTGCGTCTCGGGCACGAACACGTCTTCGCAGGTGTAGTCGATGCTCCCGGTGGCGCGCAGGCCCAGCACGTCCCAGTTGTCGATCAGCGTCGCCTGCTCCTTCGGGAAGGTGCAGATCAGCGCCTGCTCGGTTTCCGCGCACCAGGCCCCGGCGTGGATGTGGCTGGCGAGCGCGATGCCGGAGGCGAACTGCCAGCGGCCGCTGACGCGGAAGCCGCCGTCGACCCGCTTCGCGGTGCCGAGTCTGGTGCCCTGCCCTGCTATCAACGCGAACCGGCCGCCCGCGACGTCGGGGAACAGCTCCGCCGCGGCGTCGGGGGCGACGTAGGCCGCGGTCGTGCCGGTCACCAGTTGCAGCGCCATGCACGTCCAGGCCACCGAAGCGTCCAGATAGGACAGTTGACTGACCGTTTCCAGTTGCTGGGTGGGCGAGAACTCGTAGCCGCCGAGTTCTCGCGGAATGCCGGTCTTCAGCACGCCGGAGTCGTGCAGGGCCCGCACGACCTCGTCGGCGAGGCGGCCGGATTCGTCGCTGCGGTCGGCGTTGTCGGCCAACAGCGGGCCGAGCGCGGCCAGCCGTTGGCGGAGCGGGGTGAACTCGTCGCTGATGTAGAGCTCGGAGGTTTCGGTGGTCATCCTCGTGACTCCTTGCCGAGTGGCCTGCCGTGATCAAGTTCCGGTCCGCAGCCTATGCCGCAGTCCCGGCCTGCGGTGCCGGCTCCGGCCGCCGTCGTCAATTTGTGACCGCTACCTACATTGCGCTGGTGAATTTCCAACCTTTCCCCGAATGGGTGAGGAAAAACGTGGCGCCGGGCGATATGGTTTGGACAGGTGCGCACGAAGATGTCGATCGGCAGACTTCCCCGATCTAATTCGGGGACCAAAAAAATGGGGGCGAGGGATCGGGGATTCGCCATGCGCGGGTCCCCGGTCGCTCGATGGCCACGGAGTGGTCTGAAATGGATCTGCTTACGAGGTGCAGCGACCTCCCGTACGAGCAGTTGTGCGAGGAGATCCGGATTGCCGGGCGGGCGCGCAAGGAGGCATTGGGCCGGGGCGCGATCGCCGACGTAGAGGCGGCGGAGTCGGTGCTGGACTGGTTCCTGGACGAACTGGCCGACCGGCTCAGACGGGGGGTGCGCCGCGACGAACTGCCGCGGCCCGAGCCGGTTCCGCAGTGACGGTCAGCGGTGGCCGGAGTTCGGGACCGCGTCGATGAGCAGTTCGCCGGGGTCCCGGCGCGGCGTCGCCGGAGCCGGCTCGCCGTAGCCGATCAGCAGCCATGCCTGCGGATGGGGCGTGTCGCCGAGCAGCCTGCTCAGGGCGTCGCGGATGTCCTGGCCTTCCGCGAGCGGCAGCGGCGTGGCGGCCAACCCGCGCGCGGTGGCGGTCAGCCACACCCGCTGCCAGGCCTGCCCGGCTTCGAGTTCGCTCTTCGCACCGCTGCCCGGTGTGCAGAGCACGGCCAGCAGCGGCGCGGGTTCGGCGTCGGCCTGCAGCCGGCGCAGCAAGCCCGCCAGCTCGTCGTGCTCGGCGGGCCGGACGAGGTGCAGCCAGGCGCCTTCGGCACGTGCCGCGACCCGCAGGGCGTGCTGGATCGAGGCCGCGACGGCGGTCGGCTGGAGCGGGCGCCGCTGCGTGCGGCGTTCCGGAATCGCCTCGTACAGAGCGATTTGCTCGGCGTCGGGGCGCTGGTGGCCGCCGCTGCGGATCTCCGCCAGCACGGTCGGGGAAGACAGTCGCGGCAGCAGCGTCACGACCGGCAGGACGCCGGCGTGCGCCAGCGCGAGCCGGAGGTTCAGCAGCGCCGCGCCGCAGGCCAGCCGCAGGTCGTGGTCGCCGGGATCGCCGGTAGGCAGCAGCTGGGAGGGAGCAGCGTGCAGTTCGATGACGTGTGGCAGCACCCGGAACCGCCACGGCTGGCTGTTGCGCGGCGAGGGGGCGAGGCCGGCCAGCTGGACGACCTGCGCGACCTGGTCCGGTACGAGATCGAAAACAGCGGGAAACCGTCGCATGTCGACTCCTCGGTCGCATGTCGACTCCTCGACGGCAACGCTGCCAGAGCCGCCCGGAGACGGGCAGGGTCGAACGACCCACGCGGATCACGAGGATGCCGCGCCGGATCCGCGATTCAGCCGGTGTTGCGGGAGTTCAGGCGGGAGCCGGGGGCGGCGAGTTGGCTGCGGGCGGTCACCAGGGCGGTTCGGGCGTCGTCGCGAGATCCCTGGGCCAGGCGATCGGCGGCGGTGCGGACCGCGTTCGCGGCGTCGGCGGGGATCTCGATGTGCGGGTGCTGGTCGAGGAGACCGACCGCGCGGGCCAGCTCGCGGTGGGCTCGGTCGGCGGGATTGTGCTGCGCGGTGAGCAGGTCGATCAGTGCTGTGTCCACCGCGTCGCGCAGGGCTGCCTCGGTCGAGGAGTGCGGTACTGCAGTCACGGGGCGGAAGTCTAAGCGCTGCAACGGATGTTCAGCACCCTTCAACATCACCCACATGGGTGGTCCTTGGTCACGGGAGTCGCGGCATGAACAGGAGTGTTCCGGATCTTGCCGGGCCGGGGTGTGGTCAGCGGCGCGCGAAAGCGGCAGCATCACCGCGACCTGGAGTGCACCCGTCCGGCGGGACTTTCGCCCCTTGAACCCTCCGGAAGCGGTGGTACTCACGGAAATGTGGCCGCATCGAATCGCGCGGGAGAGTCTGCCATGGACGGTGTCGTGAACAATTCGCTGGATGCGTGGCCGACCGGAGCGTGCGGGCGCCGACTGGTCCAGGTCGCCGACCGGCCGTGGGTGCGCGAAGAGGTGCAAGGATTGCGGGACGCCCGGTCCCGCAGAACCGCGGTGAACCTGGCGCTGTTGCGCGCCCCGCTCAACGGCGTCGACCTGGACAGCGCCGACCACGCGATGCTGACCTGGCTCGCCGATCGCGACGCCGACATCGTGGCCGGCGTGCACAGCCTGCTGGATCGGGCCCGGGCGGCCCCACCGGCCCCCGAAGCCTGTCGCGAGTGACCGTTCGCGAGCTAGGACACGGTCGACGCTTCGCTCTCGGCGCGTTCCTCCAAGCGCTGCATGGCGGTCGCGCGGGCTGAGTGCACGTGGTGCAGGGCGGCTTGGCGGGCCGCTTCGGAATCGCCCGCGAGCAGCGCGTCGAGGATCCGTTGGTGGTCTTCGCGGGCCGCCTCGACCCTGCCGGGCACCATCAGCGTGGTCTGCATGCCCTGGTGCAGGATCTGCTGCAGGACGCCGAGGGTCTGCTGCAGGAACTTGTTGCCGGCCGCTTCCACGATGGCCAGGTGGAACGCCTCGTCGAGCTGCTGCAGGCGCTCGAAGTCGCGCGGCACCTGCTCGGTGGCCTCGATCATGCTTTCCAGAACGCTCGAAACCCGTTGCAGCGCCTCGGCATCCTGCCGCTCGGCGGCCCACCCCGCGGCGGGGACTTCGAGCACCTCGCGCATCGCGAACAGCTCGCTGATCGAATGCCGTTGCGTGGCCAGGGCCTCGCGGAGTTCCCGGGCGGTCTCGGGCTCGGCGATGAAGACGCCGCGCCCGTGCACGACCCGAAGCACGCCCCTGGCCTTCAGCGCGCCGATCGCCTCGCGCACCGTCGGCCGGCTCACCCCGAGCAGCTCGGCGAACTCGCGCTCCGGCGGAAGCCGGTCGCCCGGGCTGTACCGGCCCGATTCGATCGCCTGCGTGATCTGCTGCTCGACCTGGTTGGCGACCGACCCCGGTGACAGCCGCTCCCACATGCCCCATCCACCTCCGCGAGACCATTCCTGGCCACGAGTCTACGTTCGGCGTGTCGTCCGCCCGGTGGACCTGCTCAGGATTCGGCGGTGACGCGGTCGAGCCGGTTCCACATCAGCGCGTTGAACAGCTCGGGCTGGTCGATCTGGAGGTTGTGCCCGGTCACGTCGACCGCGGCGAACGTCGCCCGCGGGTAATGCGGGAAGCGGGCACCGACGGTCCCGATCTCCACGTCGTAGCCGAAGCGTCACTCGACGGAGTTGAGTAGCCCTACTCAGGAGCGATGCGTGCTCGGCGTTATACGGTCGCCCGGGTTTAGGGAAGGACCGACTTCATGAGCGCGCACTTGGCCGGGGTTGCCGTGCACCTGCCGGAGCGGGAGGTCGGCACCGCGGCGGTGGAGCGGCGGATCGCGGCGGAGAGCGCGGCGTTCGTGCCACCGGCCGGGATCATCCGGCGGCTGACCGGCATCGAGTCGCGGCACGTGCTCGGCGACGAGGAGCAGGCCTCCGACCTGGCCGCGGCCGCGGCGCGCAAGCTGCTCGCCGAGACAGGCACCTCGGCCGACGACGTCGACCTGCTGCTGTTCGCCTCTGCCAGCCAGGACATGGTCGAGCCCGCCACCGCGCACATCGTGGCCGCCAAGCTGGGCCTGCGCTGCCCGGTGATGGACGTCAAGAACGCCTGCAACAGCGTGCTCAACGGCATCGAGGTCGCCGACGCGCTGATCGGCGCGGGCCGGTACCGGCGGGTGCTGCTGGTCAGCGGCGAGTCGCCGTCCCGGGCGATCCGGTGGAACGTGCCCGACATCGGGACGTTCCTGCGCGCCTTCCCCGGCTACACGCTCTCCGATGCGGGCGCCGCGATGCTGCTGACGGACGGGCCCGCCGGGGTGCTCGGCAGCGGGTTCAGCGCCGATTCGTCGCAGTGGGACGTCGGCACGCTGCCGTGCGGGGGATCGGCGCACCCGCGCGATCCCGAGTACAGCTACTTCGCGATGGACGGCGGGCGGCTGAAGTCGGCGTTCCTGCGGCTGGGCACCGGCGTGCTGGACGAGACGCTGGCGCGGCTCGGGCTCGGCTGGCAGGACTTCGCCGTCGTGTGCGTGCACCAGGTTTCCCTGCCGTACCTGGACGTCTTCGCCGAGCGGGCCGGGGTGCCCGCCGACAAGCTGGTGGTGACGATCCGCGAGCACGGCAACGTCGCCTCCGCCAGCCTGCCGCTGCAGCTGGCCGTCGCGCAGCAGCTCGGCCGCTGCGGGCCGGGGGATCTGGTGGCGCTGGTGGGCATGGCCGGCGGGGTCAGCCTCGGAATCGTGGTGATCCGGCTGTGAGCGGGCTGTGGGTGGTGGTGCCCGCCTACAACGAGGCGACCGGCATCACCGCGACGCTGGAAGCGCTTGACGCGCAACGGGATTCGGACTTCGAGCTGGTCGTGGTGGACAACGGGTCGACGGACGCCACGGCGGACGTCGTCGCGGACTTCGGCCGCACGCGCCCGTGGGTCCACCTGGTGCACGAGCCGGAGAAGGGCACCGGGGCGGCCGCCGACACCGGCATGCGCTTCGCGGTGGAGCGGGGCGCGGTCCGGCTGGCCCGCACCGACGCCGACTGCCTGCCCGCGCCGGACTGGACCCGGCGGATCAACGCGGCGTTCGCGTCGGGGTTGCGCATGGTGGCCGGGCAACTGCTGCCGCGCACCGACGAGGACGTGCCCGCCTGGCAGCGGTCGCTGCTGGTCGGTGCCGTCGAGGTGGCCAGCGCGTTCGGCAAGATCCGGCCCGGCAACCGCGATCCGCGCTACCGGGGCCCGTACGTGATGGCGCCGGGCTGCAACATGGCCATCACCGGCGAGCTTTACTTGCAGGCCGGCGGATTCCCGCGCACCAAGATCGAAGACGTGCACGAGGACCGCGCCCTGGTCAACGCCGTGCGGCTGCTCACCGCCGACTACGGCCTGCGGCGCGACGTCGTGGTGCGCGGCTCGGTGCGGCGGGTGCGTGCCTGGGGGTTGCTGAAAACCCTCGCCTGGTACGCGGATCACCGCTACCGGCCGGAGCTGGTGGACATCAGGTGACCGCCGCGAGGTGGGAGCGGCGGGTGCAGCTCGGCGCGCACCCGCTGGCGTACCCGCTGGTGCGCGGCATCGGGCGGATCGGGCCGGTGGTGCGGGTGCCGCGCGTCGGCGTGGTGGTCAGCGAAGCCGCGCCGGCCCGCCAGGTGCTCACCGACACCGAGGGCTTCACCAAGACCGGGCCGGGTTCCCCGGCGGACCTGTGGACGCCGGTGGTGGGGCCGTCGGTGCTGCTGAACATGGAAGGCGACGACCACGCCCGGCTGCGCCGGAAGCTGTCCGGGCTGTTCACGCCGCGCTTCGTCGACCAGCTGTGCGCGCGCGTGGCGGCGAAGCCGATGGCGGCGCTGCGCGCGGAGCTGGCCGCGGGACGCGCCGTGGACCTGGTGCCCGTGGTGCGCGACTTGGCCGGCGCGGTGATCTGCGAGCTCGTCGGCCTGCGGGCCGACCGGGCGGACTTCGCCCGGGCCTTCGCCGCGGCGACGGCGGTGACGTCGATGGTGCGGCTGGGGCGTTCGCGGCTCACCCCGGCGCAGGTGGCGCGCGGGCGGAAGGCCTTGTCGGAGCTGACCGGACCCGCCGCCGAGGCGTTCGCGCACGGCGACCCGGAATCGGTTCCCGGCCGGATGCGCGAGCTCGGCCTGTCCGAGCAGGAGGCTTTGGGCGCGGTGGCGGCCTTCGTGCTCACCGGCACCGAAACGCTCGTCTCTTACGTGCCGCGTCTGATCGCCCTGGCGCACGACACCGGCTGGCTGCCTCGATTGGTCGCCGAGCCCGAGCGCGCCGACGACGTGGTGTCGGAGGCCCTGCGGTTCACCGTGCCGTCGCCGGTGATGCTGCGCAGCGTCGCCGCCGAGCGGACGATCGGCGACGTGCGGGTGCGGCCGGGGGACCGGGTGGTGATCGCAACGATCTCCGCCGCCAAGGGCCTCGGCGGCTTCGACCCGGATCGCCCGCACCCGCCGGAGGTGCAGCGGCTGTGGTTCGGGGCGGGCCCGCACTTCTGCCTCGGAATGCCGTTGGCCGGCGCGGAGATCCGGACGGTGCTGGACACCGTGCTCGCCGCGGGCGGCGCGGCCGTCGTGGACCGGAAGGTCGCCCGCCGAGTGCTGATCCCCGCCTACCGGAGCTTGGTGGTGCGCCGTGCCTGACCTGCTTGCACAAGTCCTCGACGCCGGCCGGCAGTACGGCGGCGCACCGGCGCTGACCGGGCCGTCGGGCCGCACGCTGACGTACGCGAACCTGTCCCGGCGCGTCACGGCGACCGCGGATCGGCTGTACAGCAAGGGATTTCGTCCCGGCGACCGGATGCTGTTCTCGGTCCGGCCCGGGCCGGAGGCCGTCGTGCTGGCCCTGGGGACCGTGGCGGCGGGCGGCACCGTGGTGTTCATCGATCCGGGTTCCGGTCCGGAACTGTTCGCCAGCAGGCTCGACCTGGCCCGGCCCGCGTGGGCGGCCGCGGAATCGCTGCTGTACGCGGCGAGCGCGCCCGGCCCCGGCCGGGCGCTGGCCCGGCGTCGCGGCGTGCTGCTGCCGGACTACTCGTCGCTGCCGGTCCGGCACGTGCGGTCCGGCCCGTGGCTGCCCGGCGTCCCGCTGCGCGCCGTGTCGGCGAAAGCGCTGGCCAAACCGGCCGAGCCGTGGGCGGACTGGTCTCCCGCGCCGGACCAGGACGCCGTCGTGGTGTTCACCGCCGGAACCACGAGTGACCCGAAAGCCGTTGTGCACACCCGGGGTTCGCTCGGCGCAGCCCTGGACGTGCTGGCCACGCGCTGCGCGCTCGCACCCGGCGTGCGGGTGCACACCGACCAGTTCCTGCTCGGATTGCCGAGCCTGGTGGCCGGTGCACATTGGACGATGCCGCGCTTCGGTTTCTCGCCCACCGCGGACCTTTCCTCGGTGGCGAGCGGACTTTCGGAAGCTACGCACACCTTCTTCGTCCCGGCGGATCTGGCCGCGCTGCTCGACGCCGCCGAACAGGGGGAGGTGGCGCTGCCGGGCTCGTTGCGTCAGGTGTGGCTCGGTGCCGCCCCGGTGCTGCCGCCGCTGCTGCTCCGGGCCCAGGCCGCGCTTCCCGGCACCGAGTTCCTGGCGATCTACGGGATGACCGAGATCCTGCCCATCGCGGTGGCCACTGCAGAGGAGAAGCTCGCGCACGACGGCGACCTGCTCGGCAAGCCGCTGCCCGGGGTCCGCGCGCGCGTTGCCGACGACGGCGAGCTGCTCGTCTCCGGGCCGAACATGTGCCGCGGATACCTCGGGCAGCCGCCGTTGACCGAGCACGCGACGGGCGACCTGGCGCGCATCGAGAACGGTTCGATCGTGCTGGTCGGCCGGAAGAAGGACATGATCCTGCGCGGCAAGACCAACGTGTACCCCGGGCTGTACGAGCCGTCGATCGCCGCGCTGCCGGACGTCGAGGGCGCGGCGATGATCGGGGTGCCGGACGAGATCGGCGACGAGCGGATCGTGCTCGTCGTGGCCGGAACGCGGCCGGGACTGGCGGAATCGGTGCGGGCGGAGCTGCCGCGGCTCATCGACGCGGCGGCGCTGCCGGACGAGGTCGTGGTGGTGCCGGAGCTCCCGGTGTCCGGGCGGACCCGGAAGCTGGACCGGGACGCGCTGCGGAAGATGGTGGCCGGATGAGGATCGCGGTGACCGGCGCGACCGGATTCGTCGGCGCCGCCGTGTGCCGCGCCGCAGTTGCCGAAGGCTGGGAGGTGCACGCCTTCGGCAGGCGACCGGGCGTGCGCCACTGGGACATCGCGAGCGGTCCGCTCGCGGACCCGCCCGAGGTCGACGCGGTCGTGCACGCGGCCGCGGCGGTCGCCGACGAGACGGCGTCGGCTGAGATGTGGCGGACCAATGTGGACGGTACGCGGCACGTGGCGGACACCTTCCCCGGCGCGCGCCTGGTGCACATCTCGACCGCGAGCGTCTACGACCCGTTCACCGCGACGGTCGATGCCGACGAGACGGCGGCACCGGTCGCGCGATACCTCAACGCCTACGGCGAATCCAAGGCCGCCGCCGAACGGCTGCTCACCTACCGGCCCAACACCGTCGTGCTGCGCCCGCACGCCGTGTACGGGCCCGGTGACACGACGCTGCTGCCGCGGCTGCTCGATTCGATCCGGGGGCGCAACCTGGTGATCGTCGGCGACGGCCGCACCCGGCATTCGCTGACGTCGATCGACAACCTCACCAACGCGGTTCTGCTGGCCTGCACCGGAAAACCCGGCATCTACAACATCACCGACGCCGAGCCCGTGGCCCTGGAAGACGCGTTGCGGGAGATGTTCCGCGAGCGCGGGCTCCGGGTGCGCGTCCGCCACCTCCCGGTGCGCCTGGCCTGGAACCTCGCGGCCATCGCCGAGAACACCTGGCGGCCACCGGGGCTGGCCCAGCTGAGCCGCTACGCGGTGAGCCACCTCGGGTTCGAGCGCACCATGGACATCACCGCGGCGCGCCGCGGCCTCGGCTACCGGCCGGAGCCGACGTCGTTCACCGGGGCGGCGCGGTGGTGATGCCGAGCTCGGCGTAGGACGGGATCAGCACGCCGCGAGCGGGCCGCCGGGACACCACCCGGATCGGCCCGGCGTCCAGGATCGCCTGCAGCAGGTGGGAAATCTCCGCGCGGGCCAGCGTGGCACCGAGGCAGAGGTGCCGCCCGGCGCCGAACCAGAGCTGCCGGGTCTCGGGCACGTAGGGCCGGTTGATGTCGAAGCGCCCGACCCGGTTGTTGGCGACGTAGGTCAGCAGCATCACGCGCTCACCGGCCCGCATCGCGGCCCCGTCCACGGTCACGTCGTTGCTGACGCTGCGCCCGATCAGCGGCGCGGGCGTGGTCACCCGCAGGCCCTCCCGCACGGCGTCGGGCAGCAGCTCGGGCGACTCGCGCAGCTGGTGCTGCTGGCCGGTGTCGTGCAGCAGCGCGACGGTGCGGGCCATTGCGGTGGCGGCCGTTTCAGTGCCGGCGACCATGAGCAGCGCGGCGATCCCCGAGGTTTCCTCCAGCGACAGGCCCAGCTCCCGGCAGCGGCCCAGCAGCGTCTCGGCGGGAGCCTCGGCGAACGCCGCGGGCACGTTGCGGGTGAGGTCGGCGATGATCGGCTTGGCCTGCGCGACGACCTCGGGCGGCAGCTCGGTCGACGCGGCACTGCCCAGCGCCAGCTTCGCCAACCGCTCCCCGGTGCCGAACACGGCGCGGTAGTGCTCGTCCCCCGGCGGCAGGTCGAGCCCGAGCAGATCGGCCATCATCCGCCCGACCAGCAGCCGGGCCAGGTCGGCGAGATCTACGACTTCACCGGCCCGCAACCGCTCCACGGCGGGCTGCAACGCCGGATCGAAGACCCGCCGCACCAGTGGGCGGGCGGTGGCGTCGGTGAACAGGTCTCGAGCCCGCGAGCGAAGGTCGGCGTGCCCGGGCCCGTCGAAGATGCGGTAGACGTAGTCGCCGAGAACCTGGGCCCAGAGATGCCCGACGCCGCCCTCGCCGAGCAGCGTGAAGTGCGCACCATCGTTGAGGATCCGGCGAGCGACGACGGGATCGTTGACCACCCACCCGAGCCGGGGCACCCGCCGGATCGGCCCGCCCCGAGAGGAGAGCCGAAGCAGCAGGTACAGCGCGGGCCGGCTGGCCCAAAGCAGCCGAGCCTCATGCCGCTGCGCAACATCCCGACGCCCAAGCAAATCGATCACACGGCCGACTATCGCAGAGTCGTGAGCGCTTTGGTCCGCCATAGCGGCCCAAACCACTCACGACGCCCGGCAACCCGCGCGAGTTGAGACCGTGGCCGGGGGAGTGCGTCTGATCGGCGATGAAATCTAGTTCGCGAGCTGCGACAGCGGGCGGATCAGAACGGGTTTGGGCAAGCCGGCCGGGATGGCGCACTTGGGCGACGGTTTCTCCATGCCCATGGGCGCCCCTGGCTCTCCTGGTGCCGGAAGGCTGAGAACAGCCCGCAGTGCCCACGTCGGCTCGGCGTGGTACTGGTACGCCACGACTGGCGGGCAGAACACGGGAGAATCACCGACGACCGGTGTGCGGTAGGCGCTGGCGTCCTTTTCGCCGCGGATGATGAGGACGTCCGCGCTGGTGGCACGGTGATACATGGCCGCGTACAGTTCTGGCGCCTCCCGCGGCCCCCAGAGGATCAGCGTCCAACCTCGCCTGCGCAGCTCGCCGAGCAGGTCGTCCAGTTCGAGTGCGAATTCCCCTTCGGGGGCGGTCGAACGCGCCAGGGGCTTCACCCCGGATGTTGGACACCTGACACACTTGGATCTTGATGGTCCGGGTGGACTGGAGTCCTGTACTGATGGTCATGAAGCACTATCCGCCGGAGTTCAAAGCCGAAGCGGTCGCGCTCTACCGGTCTCGCCCTGGTACGACGATCGCCGCGGTGGCCGCTGATCTCGGGGTCAACGCCGAGACGCTGCGGAGCTGGATCCGGATCGATGACCGACGAGGCGCCGGACCGCGTACCGAGACCACGGAAACCTCAGCGGCCGCACCGGCTTCCGGCACGCTGGAGAGTGAGAATGCCGCGCTGCGCAAGCGGGTCCGCGAGTTGGAAGAGGAACGCGAGATCCTGCGCAAGGCGGCCAAGTATTTCGCCGGGGAGACGCGCTGGTGAACCGCTTCCAGTTCGTCGCCGACCACCAGCGCCGTTACGGCGTGAAGCGGTTGTGCCAGGTCATCGGTGTCGCGCGGTCCAGCTTCTACCACTGGAAAGCCACCGCGGCGGACCGAGCCACCCGCAGTGCCGCCGATGACCGGCTGGCGGCCCGCATCCGCGTGGTCCACCAGGAATCGGGCGGCACCTACGGTGTCCCGCGCATCACCGCCGAACTGCGCGAAGCCGGGCATCTGGTCAACCACAAGCGGGTCGCCCGGGTCATGCACGGGATCGGGCTTTCCGGGCTGCGGCTGCGCCGCAGACACCGCACCACGATCGGCGACCCCGCGGCGGCCAAGGCCCCTGATCTGATCCAGCGGGACTTCACCGCCGAGGCGCCGAACACCCACTATGTCGGTGACATCACCTATCTGCCGATCGCCGACGGGACGTTCTGCTACCTGGCGACCGTGATGGACCTGTGCTCGCGCCGGCTGGTCGGCTGGGCCATCGCCGATCACATGCGCACCGAGCTGGTCATCGACGCCCTGCGGGCCGCCGAACGCACCCGGGGCAGCCTGGCCGGCGCGATCTTTCACGCCGATCACGGGGCGCAGTACACCTCTCGGGCCTTCGCCGACGCTTGCCGGGAAGCCGGAGTGACCCAGTCCATGGGCGCGGTCGGAAGCTCCGCGGACAACGCCGCCGCCGAAAGCCTGAACGCGGCCTTCAAGCGAGAAACCCTTCAGGGCGCCCGGTGGTGGGACAGTGAACGCGACGCGCGGCTGGCCGCGTTCGGCTGGCTGCACCGCTACAACACCCGCCGTCGTCATTCCTATCTCGGTCAGCGATCCCCGATCGCCTACGAGGACAGTCTGATCCCGTCATCGGCTACGCTGCCCGAAGCCGCATAACCCCGTGTCCAACATCCGGGGGCAAGGCCCCCATGGTCCTGACGCTAGAAGGCGGCGATATGCACCGTCGAATTCTAGTCGCGTACTCGCATGAACTCGTCGGCGATCGATTCGAGGATCTCCCTCGCACCTTCGCCGGACGCGGCGCGCTCGCGGAAGTGCTCGAACAGGTTCAGGTGATAAGCGATATCGCGGTAGTCCCGCAGCACCACCTTCCCCGCGAAGATCTCGGTAGTCACCAACCGGTCGTCGTAGACCACGAAGACGTTCAACGGTGCCGCCCCGATGAGTGCGCGGCCGGGGAGGATGGACAGCTCGACATTCGGGCGCCTGGACACCGCGATCATGTGCCGCACCTGGTCGACCATGACGGATTCGGCCGCAGGCTTCACGCGTACGGCCTGCTCGGTCAACAGGAAGTGAAACCGGCGGGATTCATCGTTCAAGGCGCCTTGGCTGTCCAGCCTCGCCTGCACGGCGCGGTCCACGTCCCTGGCCGGTCGTCCCTCCACCTCCGGCGTGAGCACGGCACGGGCGTACTCGGGTGTCTGGATGAGCCCGGAAGGAATGGCAGGGAGGAACTGCCGAATCGTCGAGGAGGATTCCCCGAGGGCTTTGATCTCCGCTTGGCTGCGCCAGATTCCCAACCGGGCGGCAGATCTTAGCGAGGTGTACTCGACGTTCGCTGAACGGGTGAGCGAGAGGAGTTCTTCCCGTGCACCAGGTGGCACGTCCAGCGCCTTCATGATCCGTTCCACGTCGGCAACGGTCGGCAGGACTCGGCCGGATTCGATCCGGCTGATCTTCGACTGGGACATGGCGGTGCGAGCGGCCAGCCTCTCCCCGGAGAGTCCGGCCGCTTTGCGTAGCTGCTTCAGCGTGTCCGCGAGGTTCTTGCGCTGCTGCTGGTCGGTTTCAGGTTCGAGCATTCCACTCGCTCAACGGCACGGCATGGGCCAACGCCGCGTCTCGCCACTCCCGGTACTGCGCCAGGTCCGGGGCTTCCCGTTGGTCTCGGTTCAGCAGCGTTCCATCCGGGTTGAAGTTCAGGTCGACGACCATCGAGTCGTCGAACAACCAGAAGTCATGCGATGGCAGGTCGAGGTCCAGTTCGGTCAGGTCCAGGATCCGGACGTCCTCCCCGGCTTCGATGTTGCCGGGGATGACCCAATCCAGTTGGTATCGCTGGTACTCCGTGCCCCGGTCGGAGACGTAGACGGACGGGCAATCGCTGTCGGCACACCCTGACACCTTGCGTAGCTTCATGGACACAGCCTTGGAGATCGGGCGGGGAGGATCAAGCTCCCACCGTGGTCTAGTCGCGATGTTGCATAACTTGCCCCCGGTCGTGCTAGCTGCGCGGATCGCGAGGCCGGAGTCGCCCGTGTCAGTGCTCCGGGACTGCTGCTGTGGCTTCGACTTCTACCGCTAGTTCTGGGGTTGCCAGCGCCGCTACGACTATCAGCGAGTGCGTCGGCCAGTCTTCGTTCGGGTACCACCTGGTCAGCGCCTCTTGCAGGGCCTTGCGGTAGCCCGTGAGGTGCTCCGTGCTCGACAGCATCGCGAACAGCTTCACCAGGTGCTGTGGCGTGGCACCTGCCGCTGCCAGCAGCTTCTCTATGTTGGCCAGCGCCGCGCGGGTCTGCGTTTCAGCGTCCGGGCCCGCCAGTTCGCCGTCCGGTGACGTTCCGACCTGGCCCGAGATGATCAGGAACTCATGTCCGTCCGGTACCCGGGCCAGGTGGCTGTACCTCCCGATCGGCGGGGCCACGCCTTCCGGGCTCCAGCGCTGGATCATGGTTGCTTCCTCCTCGGGGCCGTCGAGCCTCGGACGATGAGTTCCGGGGCCAGTTCCGTGATGATCTCGTGGCGGGCCGGGGCACCTTCGAGCTGGCGGAGGATCGCCGCCACCGAGCGGCGGCCCAGTTCGCGCAGCGGGAGGCGGACCACCGTCAGCGGCGGCGACAGGTGCCGGGCGAAGAACACGTCGTGCACGGCCACTATGGACAGGTCTTCCGGGATTCGCAGGCCCGCTTCGCGCGCCGCCGTCATGGCACCCACCGCCGCCAGCACGTTGCTCACCACGACGCCCGTCGGAGCCGTTCCGCTGGCCAGCAGGCGGGGTAGCGCCGCCGCGCCCTCCTCGGGTGTGTGGCCGCCTCGCAGCTGCGAGCCGTCCGGTAGCCCGGCCTCGCGCAGCGCTCGCCGCCAGCCTCGCGTGCGCGCTTCGGAGCGGGCCTTCGGGTTGCCCAGCTTGAGATGCGCGATCGCGGTGTGCCCGAGCTCGACCAGGTGCCGCGTGGCGAGGTAGGTCGCGTCGTCGTCGTCCAGCGCCACGCTGCCGATCTCGCCACGCGTGCGGTCGTTGACCAGCAGCAGCGGGAGCCGGGTGGCCGCGATCTTGGCGATCGTCTCGTCCGCAGTGCTGCTGCCGCGCTGCAGGAGGAGGCCGTCGATGCGGTTGCCCCGCACGATGCGCTCGAAGGTCCGGTCGCTGCGGGCCAGTTCGTCGGCGTCCGCGAGCAGCAGGGCGTAGCCGGAGGCGCTGGCCTCCTCCTGTGCGCCTGCCATGATCTCGCTGTACACCGGGTTGCTGGTGTCGTGCACCGCCATCCCGAGGATGCCCGACTCGGCGCGGCGCAGCGCCCGCGCGACCTCGTTGGGCGTGTACCGCAGCTGCGCCGCCACCTCCAGGACGCGGTTGCGCGTCTCCTCTCTGATCCGCAGCGTTTCGTCGCCGCGCAGCAGGCGCGAGACCACCGCCTGGCTGACGCCGGCGATCCGGGCCACGTCGCTCATCTTGGCCCGGCCGGTGACCGGTGTCGGCGGATCGGCGGGTTGACAGCTCTCGGACACGGAGGTAAGCATACCGGTACGGTAAAACGATTTACCGATCATTCCGGACGCCCTGAGGAGATCGGGAGATCTCCGAGGCTCGCGAGGAGGCCGCTCGATGACGGTGTTGCACGGCATGGCGTGGGGCCACCAGCGCGGCGTCGGCTGCCTGCGGGAGGTTTCGGCCGCGTACGAGCGGCGGCATCCCGGGGTGCGGATCAGCTGGGATTCGCGGTCCCTGCGGGAGTTCGAGGACGTGCCGATCGTCGAGCTGGCCGCCCGCTACGACCTGATCGCGATGGACCACCCGTACGTCGGCCAGGCGCACGCCAATGCCGCCTTGGTGCCGCTGGAAGAACTGCTTCCGGAGCCGTTCCTGGCGCAGCAGCGGGAGAACAGCACCGGCCCGAGCTTCGCGAGCTACACCTGGGCGGGCAGCCAGTGGGCGGTGGCGATGGACTCCGCAGCCCAGGTTTCGGCGTACCGACCGGAAACGTTCGACGCGGTGCCGACGTCCTGGGAAGACGTGACGGCCTGCCTGAAGGAGCTGCCCCGGCACCAGGCGGTGCTGCCCGCGAACCCGACGCACCTGCTCTGCGGCCTGCTGACGCTGTGCTCGCAGATCGGGGGGAGCGGCTGGCTGGACCGGGCCGGGCTCGACCCGGAGGTGGCGGTGCCCGCCGCTGAGCGGCTGCTGGGCCTGCTGGCGCTGGTCGACGCGCGGTCGCTGGACCTCGACCCGATCGAGGCGCTGACCGCGATGTCCGCCGGCGACGTGGCCTATTCGCCGATGGTGTTCGGCTACGTGAACTACGCGAGCGACCACGCGGTCCGCTTCGCCGACATCCCGTCGCCGGACGGTGTGCCGGCCGGATCGCTGCTCGGCGGCGTCGGTCTGGCGATCTCGGCGAAGTGCGCGGAACCCGTTGCGGCGGCGCGGTTCCTGTCGCACGTCGTCAGCCCGGAGTGCCAGCGCGGCGCGTACGCGGCGGCAGGTGGCCAGCCGGGCAACCGGGCGGCGTGGACCGATCCGGCGGTGGACGCGGCGTCGGGCGGGTTCTACTCCGCGACGCTGCGGACGCTGGACCGGGCCTTCGTGCGGCCCCGGCACATCGCCTACCCCGTGGTGCACCGCCGGGCGTCCGAGGAGATCCACCCGCTGGTCCGGCGCGGGACGGCGGCCGGGGAGATCGTGCGCCGGTTCAACGAGGTCTGCGCGGCGACTTATGCGGAGCTGGAGCCGTGACGACGCTCGCCGAGCTGGTCGCCGCCGCGCACCGGACCTTCGCCGCGCGTCCTGCCATCGGCGCGCTGACCTTCGGCGATCTGGGCGCCCAGGCCCGGGCCGCGGCGACGGCGTTGCGGTGGCTCGGCCTGCGGCCGGGCGATCGGGTGCTGATCGCGCTGGACAACCGGCCGGAGGTGCTGGCGCTGGAACACGCGCTGTGGCTGGGCGGATTCGTGCGCGTCGCGGTGAGCACCCGGTTGCACCCGGCCGAGATCGCCGCGATCGCCGACGACTGCGCTGCCGCCGCGATCGTGACCGAGCTCGACGTGCCGGGGCGCCGGGTGATCGCGCCGGGCGCGGAGCTGTTCGCCGGCCCGGCCGACGACTTCGAGCCGCGCCACGACCCGGACGAGCTCGCCGCGCTGATGTACACCTCGGGCAGCACGGGACGGCCCAAGGGCGCGCGGGTGACCAGCGGCGCGTGGGTCGCGATGGTGGAGGCGATGTGGCAGGAGCTGCCGCCGATCGGGCCGGACGACGTCGTGCTGCACGTCGCGCCGATGAGCCACTTCAGCGGCTCCGTCGGCTCCGCCTACACCCTGGCAGGCGCGGCGGCGGTGCCGCTGACCAGGTTCGACGCGGTCGAGGCGGTCGAGGCGATCGAGCGGCACCGGGTGACCGCCGTGACGCTCGTGCCGACCATGCTCGAACGGCTCGCCGAGGTCGTCGACCGGCCGGCGAGCCTGCGCGCTGTCGTCTACGGCGCGGCCCCGATCTCGGTCCCGGCGATGCGCCGCGCGCAGCAGGCGTTCGGGACGGTGCTGTACCAGTTCTACGGGCTGAGTGAAGCGCTCGCGCCCCTGACCGTGCTCTCCGCGGCCGACCACGCCACCGGTGACCCGCAGGTGCTCTCCTCCATCGGGCGACCGGTGGACTCGGTGGAACTGTCCATCGTGGATGGTGAGATCGCCGTTCGCGGGCCGCAGATCATGCCCGGCTACTGGGGCGGCGAGGCGCTGTGGGACGGCTGGTTCTGCACCGGTGATCTCGGCCACCTGGACGCCGCCGGACGCGTCCACCTGGCCGGGCGGCGCAGCGAGCTGATCGTGACCGGCGGCTTCAACGTCCACCCGGCGGAGGTCGAGCAGGCCATCGCCGCGCTGGACGGCGTCGCCGAGGTCGCCGTGCTCGGCGTGCCGGACGCGCGCTGGGGCGAGGCCGTTTCCGCCGCCGTCGTCCGCAGGCCGGGCAGCGAAGTGTCCGAAGAGGACGTTCGACGGGCTTGCGCGCGGCGGCTCGCCGGGTACAAGAAACCCCGGCGCGTCGTGTTCCTGCCCGAGCTGCCGCAGACCAGCACCGGCAAGCCCGATCGCAAGCGGCTCCGCGCCGCCTTCAGCTGACCCCGAAACCGAAAGGCAGGTGCGAAAGTCATGCCGGAGCAGGCATTGCAGGGGATCCGCGTCCTCGACTTCACCCAGATGATGCTCGGCCCCTACGGCACCCAGCTGCTGGCCGACCTCGGCGCCGACGTCATCAAGGTCGAGCGGCTCGACGGCGAATGGGAGCGCGGCCTGCACATGCAGGGCGAGCTCGTCGGCGGCGACTCGGCGGCGTTCCTGGCGATGAACCGCAACAAGCGGTCGGTGGCGGTGGACCTGCGCTCCGATGCGGTGCGCGACGCGCTGCTGGAGATCGGCGGGACCTGCGACGTGGTGGTGGAGAACTTCCGGCCCGGCGTGCTGGCCCGCCGCGGCCTCGGCTTCGAGGACTTCCGTCGCGTCAATCCGGACATCATCTACTGCTCCGGCTCCGGCTGGGGCCAGGACACCCGCTACGCCAGGGAGAACCGGCCCGGCCAGGACCTGCTGATCCAGTCGATGTCCGGGCTCGCCGCCAATGGCGGCCGGGCGGGCGACCCGCCGACCCCGGCCGGCACCGCGATCGTGGACGCGGCCACGGCGTTGAACCTGGCCAACGGCATCCTCGCCGCCTTGGTAGCCCGGCTGCGCCACGGCGTCGGCCAACGCGTCGAGGTGGACCTGTACTCGACGGCGATCTCCTTGCAGTGCCAGGAGATCTCGTCGATGGTCAACCAGGGCGCGGAGTTCTCCCGGTCGACCGAAGGCGTCGGCCAGGCGTGGCTGGACGCGCCGTTCGGGATCTACCGAACCGCGGACGGCTGGCTGGCCGTGGCGATGGCGCCGCTGGACGTGGTCGGCCCGCTGTTCGGCGCGCCGCAGGTCGCGGAGCTGGACGCCTGGGCGGACCGCGACGAGGTCAAGCGGATCCTGGAAGCCCGCACCGCGCAGCGGCCCACACAGGACTGGCTGGACGCGCTGCTGCCCGCGGGCGTGTGGTGCGCACGGGTGCGCAGCACGAAGGAGGCGGTGGACGAGCTGCGGGCCGACGGCTCGGACCTGATCGTGCGCACCCGGCACGCGAAGGCCGGGGACATCGAGCTGATCGGCTGCCCGATCCGGCTGTCGGAGACGCCGTGGCAGCTGCGCTACGCGCCGCCGGCGGTGGGGGAGCACACCAGCGACGTTCTCGACGAGGTGCTCAGCGCCGAGCAGATCGAGCGGCTGCGCGCGGACGGAGCCGTGGCATGAAGGTGCACGAGAACCTGGTGGAAACGCGGCAGGACGGCGTCGCAGTGCTGCGCATCGACCGGGA
This sequence comes from Saccharopolyspora elongata, assembly GCF_004348985.1. Taxonomy (GTDB): domain Bacteria; phylum Actinomycetota; class Actinomycetes; order Mycobacteriales; family Pseudonocardiaceae; genus Saccharopolyspora; species Saccharopolyspora elongata. The sequence goes on from NZ_SMKW01000003.1 coordinate 208,167, forward strand.
AAGCGCGCTCGGCGCGCTGTCGCGCGGCATGGTCGAGGCGCTGGGGGAGTACCTCGTGCGCCTGCGTTCGGACGACGAGGTGCGGGTGCTGGTGCTCACCGGCACCGGGCGCGGGTTCATCGCCGGGGCGGACATCAACGAGTACTCCGGCGTCGCCCGCACCGCCTTCGACGACTACCAGAAGCTCTCGCGCGGCGTGTTCGACCAGCTCGCCGCGCTGCCGCAGCCGACGATCGCGGCGGTCAACGGCTACGCGCTCGGCGGCGGCTTCGAGGTGGCGCTGTGCTGCGACTTCATCGTTGCCTCCACCGCAGCCCGGTTCGGCCTGCCGGAGGTGTCGCTCGGCCTGCTGCCCGGTGGCGGCGGCACGGTGCGGCTGGCCCGGGCGGTCGGAGCGCGCGTCACGAAGGAACTGGTGCTCACCGGTCGCCGGATGAAGCCCGACGAGGCGCAACGCCTCGGGTTGCTCACGGCGTTGGTGGAGCCGGAGGAGCTGGTCCCGCGCGCGGTGGAGCTGGCGACGACGATCGCCGGGCAGGCGCCGCTGGCGGTGCGGGAGGGCAAGCGGCTGGTCGACGACGGGCTGGAGACCGGGCTGGCCGCCGCGCTGACCTGCGAACAGCAGGTGTTGTCCTGGCTCTACACCACCGATGATGCACGGGAAGGCGTAGCGGCGTTCCTGGAGAAGCGATCGGCGGTGTTCCGCGGCCACTGAGTCACCGCCGCCGGCGGCAACACGGAGCGGGCGTTCGCGGAGTGGGGCGCCCAGCACCTGATCGGCCGGCTGATCGAGCCGGCGGAGGTGGCCGCGGCGATCGCCTTCCGGGCGTCGCCGGAGGCCAGCGGGATCACCGGCAGGACCCTCCTCGTCGACGGCGGCCTGACAGCCCGCCTCGCCGTCTGGAGCGGTGTCGTCCTACTGCGGACGTGCGGGGTGTCCGGTTCCGCAAGTTCCATTGAAATCGAACCTTCGATTTCAATGGAACTTGCGGTCCTCCGGTGTGTCGGGCCACGACATGCCGGAGGTTGTGGACAACTTCCGCAATTTCAATGGAAATCGGACCTTCGATTTCCATTGAAATTGCACACCCCGCAGGTCACAGGTGGGTGAGCAGGGAGGCCACTAGGGCCGCTCGCTCGGGTAGGGAGGCCGCGACGATCTGCTCGTCCGGGGCGTGGGCGCCGCGGCCGACCGGGCCGAGGCCGTCGAGGCTGGGGACGCCGAGGGATCCCGTCAGATTGGTGTCCGCCGCTCCCGAGGCCGGGCGGCCCGAGGTTTCCTGCCCGACCGCTCGTGCCGCGCGGGCCAGCGTTCCGGCGAGTTCGCCGGGCCCCGGATCCGTCCACACCGGACGGCTGGTGAGGATGTCGGCGGCGACGGTGGTGCCGGGGCGGATCGGGCTCAGGTCGCGCAGGGCCGCCAGCACGGTGCGCTCGGTCGAGGTGTCGGTGAAGCGCATGCCGATCTCGCACCACGCCTCTCCCGGGACCACGTTGGTCCGGCCGCCGCCGGCGATGGTGCCGACGTTGCACAGCATGTCCGGGTGCGCCGCCGCGATCCGGCGCACGGCCAGCAACTGGTCGATCAGCTCCTCGATCGCCGAAGCGCCGTCCTCCGGTGCCAGCGCCGCGTGCGATTCCCGGCCGGTCACGCTGATGCGCGCGCGGGTGCTGCCCCAGCGGGCGGTCTTCACCGCGCCATCCGGGTGCGGCGGCTCGAAGCCGAGCGCCGCCACCGCGTTCGCGCAGTGCTCGGCGATCAGTTCGCGCGCCGATGGCGACCCGACCTCCTCGTCGGCCACCACGATCATCGTGATCGGCCGGTGGTCGGCCCGGGCGAGCATTTCCAGGGCGGTTTCGAAGACGACGAGCCCGCCCTTCATGTCGTAGACGCCCGGCCCGTGGATCCGGCCGTCGCGCTCCAGCCACGGCACCGCGCCGTCGAGCGTGCCGGCCGGCCACACCGTGTCGTGGTGGCCCAGGCACAGGATCGGCCGTTCGCCCTGCCTGCCGCCGGTGCCGGGGAAGTGCGCGAGCAGGTTCGCGCCGGTGGCGTGCGCGCGTCGTTCGGTGCGCGCGCCGAGCTCGGCGTAGCGCTGCTCCAGCAGGTCGAGAAGGGCGTCGAGCGCGGGCGTCTGCCCGCTCGGCGTCTCCAGCCGGACGTAGCGGTGCAGCCGGTCGCGCATCCGCGCGGCGTCGGCGGGCCGGGCATCGATCAACGCATCAGTCACAGATACGGAACGTATAACTTGAGAACCAGGGAGACAACCCTGTTGACAAAACGGATTTAGCGGCTCATGTTGTCCGGGTTACGTTTCATATGTTCGGTTGCAGCGGGTGTTCATCCCGATGCGCCGGGCGAGGAGGGGTCGTGGGGCGCGGACCGGAATCGGCTGTCCTGGCCGGCGACTTCGTCGTGCAGAACCTGGACACCGCCGAGCTGCAGCGGCAGGCCGCCGCGCTGTACCGGCGCGTCTTCGGTTACCAGAATTCCGACGTCGGGCTGAGCCCGCCGCTGCTGACCGGGCTGCTGCGCAACGGCGGCTCCGCCGTCGGCGCCGTCGCCGCCGACGGCACCTTGCTCGGCTTCGCCTACGGGATGCGAGGCGGTGACGGAGAAGGCATGTACCACTACTCGCAGGCCGCGGTCGTCGCACCGGAGAGCCAGGGCCTCGGGCTGGGCCGCCGGCTGAAGCTGGCGCAGGCGGCCGTCGCGCGCGACACCGGCATGCGCTTCATGCGCTGGTCCTACGACCCGCTGATCTCCCGCAACGCGCACTTCAACCTGGACGTCCTCGGCGCGCTCGGCCGCTGGTACGTCGACGACTTCTACCTGCACGAGCGCTCGGACCGGGTGGTCGTCGAGTGGGATCTCGAACGGCCGCCCACCCCGGCCGCGACGACCGGCCCGAACCCGCCCGCCACCCGCGCCGACTGGGGCCGCCCGCAGCAGCGGGGCGCGCACGGCTGGCTCGCGCTGCCGACCGATCCGACGCTGCTGGGCCCGGCCGAGGACGCCGAGGTGCGTGCCGCGGTCCGCGCGGGTTTCCACGAGTTCCTGGCGCTGGGGCTCGTCGCCCGGTCCTGCCGCCAGGTCTCCGCGGAGACCTCGGTTTACTGGTTCGCCCCACCGACCGACGATCGGAGCCGAACGTGACCGCCCGCAACGCCAACCGCGACCTCGCCAGCCCTCGCCAGCGCTTCGACGCGCGGGTGCAGCGCCGCTCTGCGGCCGTCCTGCAACAGCGCGTCGTCGAGCAGGAGATCCGGTCGCTGGACGCGGCGATGGCGTCGATCGGCCACGACGGATCGGTGGAGCGGGCCGCCGCGCTGGTGGTCGGCGCCCGCCGCCGGTTCATCCTGGGCGCGGGCAAGTCCTTCGGCTACGCGTGCCTGCTGGCCGCCGACCTGGGCGCGTCGCTGTCGAACGTGACCACCATCGACGGCCGGATCGTGCAGGCCATCGACGTGCTGACCGAGGTGCGCTCCAGCGACGTGCTGGTCGTCTTTTCGCTGCGCCGCTACCGCCGCGAAAGCGTCGAGGTGGCCCGCCAGTTCGCCGCCGCCGGCGGCGCGCTGGTGGTGGTCACCGACGCCGAGGACGCGCCGCTGTCCGCCGTCGCCGACGCGGTGATCGTCGTGCCCACCGAGAGCGCGTCCTATTCGGACTCGCCGACCGCCGTCGCCGCCGTCGCGCACGTGCTGGCCACCCTGACCACCGCGAGCGCCAAGGGCGCCCAGCGCCGCCTCGGCGAGCGGGACCGCTTCTCTCGCTCCCTGGGCATCTACCTGGACGAGGCCGACAACCCCGAATCGGAGAACCCGTGAAGATCGACAGCGCGACGCTGCACCGCGTTCGGCTTCCGCTGAAGCACAGCTTCCAGACCAGCTCGCACCGCAAGGACCACCTGGAGCACGTCCTGGTGCGGCTCACCGATGAGACCGGCGCGGTGGGCTGGGGCGAGATCGCCTCGCCGTCCGACCCGTTCTACGCGCCCGACACCGTCGAGACCAGCTGGCTGATCGCCACCGAATACCTGCTGCCCGCCATCCTCGGCCGCGAGGTCGAGCACCCGGGCCGGCTCGGCGAGCTCTACGGCAAGGTGCGCGGGCACCGCTTCGCAGCCGCCGGCGTCGACGCCGCCGGATGGGCGCTGTGGAGCCGGATGCGGGGCGTGCCGCTCGCGAAAGCGCTTGGCGGCGAACGGGAAACCGTGGTGGCCGGGGTGTCGCTGGGCATCGAGCGCACCATCGACGAGCTGCTCGAACAGGTGCAGCGGCAGGTCGACGCCGGGTACCCGCGGGTGAAGCTGAAGATCGCGCCGGGCTGGGACGTCGAACCGGTGAAGCAGGTCCGCGCCGCGTTCCCGGCGCTGAACCTGCACGTCGACGCCAACGGCGCCTACCTCGACATCCCGGAACACCGGGCGCTGCTGCGAGAGCTGGACAACTTCGAGCTCGCCATGATCGAGCAGCCGTTCGCGCCGCGCGCGCTGCTGCCGTCCGCGCAGCTGCAGGAGAGCATCGAAACCCCCGTCTGCCTTGACGAATCCGTCGACACCCTGGACGATCTGCGCACCGCGATCGCACTGCGGGCCGGGCGGATCCTCAACATCAAGGCGTCCCGGATGGGCGGGCTGACCACTGCGGTCGCCGCGCACGACCTGGCCCGCGACGCGGGCTGGCCGGTGTGGTGCGGCGGGATGCACGAGTTCGGCATCGGCCGCATCGCCAACGTCGCGCTGTCCAGCCTGCCCGGTTTCACGCTGCCATCGGACGTTTCGGCATCCGACAAGTACTACGCCCGCGACGTGGTGTTCCCGCCGCTGGTCGCGCAGCACGGGGCCGTCGCCGTGCCCACCACCCCGGGGCTCGGCGTCGAGGTCGACGAGGACTTCATCGCCCAGCACAGCCACCAGACCCACAGAAAGCAGTCCTCATGAGCAATGTGGACAGTGCCGACGCCTCGACGGGCGCGGATGCCCCCGCCGGACGGTCTCGCGTCCGGTCCCTGACCATCACCTGCAGCGCCATCGCCGGGCTCGTGCTGTCCGCGGCCGTCGGCCCGTTCGCGCAGGCACCGACGCTGTGGGGCTTGGTGCCGATCGTGCTCTACGCGGTGCTCGCGCTCATCGGCATGGACATCATCGTGGCGACCGTCGTGGCGGTGATCTCCGCGCTGCTGATCATGCTGCCGACGCCCGTCGCGGTCGGCGAGCTGCTCGGCGAATCCCTCGGCGAGCAGGTCACCGTGATCGGCCTGGTGATCATGCTCGGCGCCGGGGTCGGCGAGATCCTGCGCAGCACCGGCATCGCGGCGACCATCGTGCGCGGCGTGATGCGCGTGGTCGGCGACCGCAGCCGCACCGCCGCGACGCTCGGCGTGATGGTCTCCTGCCTCATCCTCGTCGCCAGCCTCGGCACCCTCGCCGGTGCGCTGGCCATCGCCGCTCCGCTGCTGCTGCCGATCGTCGCCCGGCTCGGCTTCACCCGCTCCGCGACCGCCTCGATGATGTTCATCGGCGGCTGCGCGGGCCTCGCGCTCGCGCCGTTCGCCGGCTCCAACGTCGCCATCATGAGCGCGGCCGAGGTCGGCTACCTGCAGTACCTGCTGTACGGGGCGGGGCCGCTGGCGGTGCTGTCGCTGGTCGCCGGGTTGCTGATCGTGCCGTGGATGCAGCGGCGCACCGAGGGCACCGGCGACGAGTACGACGCGGCCGATCTCGGCGCCACCGACGAGAAGCCGGTGCGCGGCAGCGGCCGTGCGACCGCGGCGTTCGGCATCGTCCTGGTCGCCAGCGTCGCGTACGCGATCGTCTCGGGCGCGGGCACCACGTTCCCGCTGCTCGCGCTGCCGGTGCTGGGCATCGTGGCCGGGCTGGCCGGCGGGCTCGGGCCGGTGGAGATCGCCACCCAGATGTACCGGGGCGCGGCGCGGCTGGTGAACGTGTTCCTGCTGTTCTGGCTGCTGGCGGTGCTGTTCGCCGCGATCGACGAGCTGCAGCCGTTCCAGGTCGTCCTCGACACCTACGGCGCCGACCTGCAGGGCCTGCCGCCGTTCGTGTTCGCGCTGGTGATCGCCGCGCTCGGCTGGGTCGGCGTGCCCGGCGCCACCGCCGCGCAGGTGGTGTTGCTGGACAAGGTCTTCGGCGAGCTCGCGGCCAGCGTCGGGGTCACCACCGGCGCCTGGGTCGTGGTGCTGCTGTTCGCGTCCAAGGCGGACACCTACGGGCCGTTCCCCAACGCCAACATGGTCAGCGCGATGAGCCTGGCGCGTTCCACCAATCTGAAGAACACGCTGCTGACCGGCTTCGCGCTGCTCGTGCCTTGCTGCCTGCTGTACGCCGCGATCCTGTTCTTCGAAACCAGCTGACCGGGAGAGGCTCCATGTTCGACATCGTGATCAACGGCGGCGACGTCGTCGACGGGACCGGAACGCCGCGACGGCGCGGCAACGTGGGCGTCGTCGGCGACCGGATCGCCGAGGTCAGCACCGCGAAGCTGGCCGGGAAGCGGGAGATCGACGCCACCGGGCAGGTCGTCGCGCCGGGCTTCATCGACCTGCACTCGCACGCCGACTACACCCTCGAAGGACATCCCGGCGCCGCCACGCAGATCCACCAGGGCGTCACGACGCTGATCACCGGCAACTGCGGGCACTCGCCGTTCCCGTTCACCGATCCGGACCTGATCCGCCGGGCGAGCATCATCGACGACCGCGCGCTGAGCTGGAACTGGCGCGACGCGGCCGGTTTCCGCGAGATCGTCGACGGCGCGGCCCTGAACGTCGGGCTCCAGGTCGGGCACAACGCGGTGCGCCTCGCGGTGCTCGGCGACGTCGACCGCGCGCCCGGCGAAGACGAGCTGGCGCGGATGTGCGCGTTGGTGAAAACCGCCGCGCAGCAAGGAGTCGTGGGCTTCTCCACCGGCCTGATCTACGCGCCGGGGGTGTTCGCCGACGCCGCCGAGGTGCGCGCGCTGGTCGCCGCGGCGGCGTCGGCCGGCCTGCTGTACTCGACGCACATGCGCAACGAGGCGGCGACGTTGCTCGACGCGGTGCGCGAAGCGATCGAGGCCGCGGAGCTTTCCGGTGCGCGGCTGGAGATCTCGCACCTCAAGGCGATGGGGCCGGAGAACCACGGCAAGGTCGTCGAAGCCCTCGCGCTCATCGACGCGGCACGCGAGCGGGGAGTGGACGTCGCCGCCGACGTCTACCCGTACACCGCCTCCAGCACCTCGCTGGTGTCCCGGCTGCCGGCGTGGGCGGTCGACGGCGGCAAGGACGCGCTCCTGGCGCGGCTCGCCGACACCACCGTCCGCGAACGCATCGCCGCCGAGCTGCGCGCGAGGTTCGGCCGCGACATCGATCCGGAAGGCGTGATCATCGCCGACCTGCCGATCGGTGCGGAAAGCCCGCACATGGGGTTGTCGATCGCGGAGATCGGCCGCCGAGCGGGCACCGATCCCGCCGAGGCGGCGCTGCGGGTGCTGGAGGAGCACGCGGCGAACGTGGCGATCGTGAACCACGCGATGAGCGAGGCGGATGTCGAAACGGTGCTCCGGCACCCGTGGGTGTCGGTGGCCAGCGACGGCTGGACCCTGTCCGAGCAGGGCGAGGGCCGTCCGCACCCACGCAGCTTCGGCACGTACGCGCGGGTGCTCGGGCGCTACGTGCGCGAGCGCGGGGTGCTGCCCATCGAGGAAGCGGTGCGGAAGATGACCGCCCTGCCCGCCTCCCGCGCCCGGCTGACCGACCGGGGCGTGCTGGCGGCGGGCAAGGCCGCCGACATCGCCGTGTTCGATCCCGGCGCGATCATCGACAACTCGACCTTCGAGCAGCCGTGGCGACTGGCGACGGGCTGCTCGACGGTGCTGGTCAACGGCGTGCCGGCGCTGCTCGACGGCACCGCGACCGGCCGTCGCGGCGGAGCGGTGCTGACGCCGGCGTGATCAGGGCTTGCGGCCGACCCCGGCGAGGCCGGTGAAGCGCTCCGGGTGTTCGTCGACGTCCGCTTCGGCCGCCGGGCGCCACAGCGGCAGCGGCACCACGCCCGGCTCCAGCAGCTCGAAGCCCTCGAAGAACGCCTTGACGTCCGCCTTGGGGCGCATGGTCATCGGGGTCGCAGTGCGCTGGCGGTAGAGGTCGGCGTGGGACGACGCCACGTCGGGCCGGCCCTCCGGGGCGGCGTGCGAGATGACCAGGAAGCTGCCGGGCGCGAGCGCGTCCCGGTACTTGGCGACGATCTCGTACGGCCGGGCCTCGTCGCCGACGAAGTGCAGCACCGCGACCATCATCAGCGCCACCGGTTGGCTGAGGTCGAGCAGGTCGGCGACCTCGGGGGAGTCGAGCACCGCGTCCGGGTCGCACAGGTCCGCGCGGATGATCGAGGCGTTCGGGCTGTCCCGCAGCAGGTTCTTGCTGTAGGCCACCGCGACCGGATCGGTGTCCACGTAGACCACGCGGGCGCCCGGCGCCGCCTGCTGGGCGACCTCGTGCACGTTGCCCACCGTCGGGATGCCCGAGCCGAGGTCGAGGAACTGGCGGATGCCCTGCTCGGCGCAGTGCTGCACGGCCCGCCGCAGGAAGGCGCGGTTGGCCTGCATGATCAGCGGCAGCTCCGGCCACATCCGGATGGCCTCCTCGGCCATCTGGCGGTCGATCGCGAAGTTGTGGTTGCCGCCGAGGTAGTAGTCGTAGACCCGGGCCGCGTTGGGCTTCTCGAGGTCGATGCTCTCCGGCTCGGTCGGCGTCTGCGGCATCCGGTCCTCCTCACGGCTGGGCGACGCCATCCGCCGCCCAGCCGTGATGCTAACCCCGCCCGTTATGTCCTGTCTCCAAGGGCGGCCGCGGAGATCACGCCGCAGCTCCGGCACGCCGGTCGAGCTTGACCACGACGCCGAGGGCCACCAGGGCGACCGCCGCGCCGCCGGTCATGGTGATCGCCATCGCCGGGCCGTCGTTGCCGAGGACGCCGACCAGCGGCGCGATCAGCGCGCCGAGGCCGAACTGCCCGGCGCCGAGCAGCGCGGCGGCGGTCCCGGCGGCCTCGCCGTGCCGCGACAGCGCGAGCGCCGGGGCGTTCGGCAGCACGAAGCCCATCGCCCCCAGCACCAGCCACAGCGGCACGATGAACCCGTACAGCCCGCCGGTCCCGGTGGTGGTCAGCGCCGTGAGCACCAGGCCGGCGACGGTCGCGGCCACCAGCGCGCCGGTGACGATTTGCTTCGGCGTGTACCGGTTCAGCAGCACGACGTTGAACTGGGACGCCCCGATGAGCGCCACCGCGCCGACGCCGAAGACCAGCCCGAACGCCTGCTGGTTGAGGCCGAACTGCTCCTGCAGCACGAACGACGAGCCGGAGATGTAGGAGAACAGCGCCGACATCGCCAGCGCCGCCACGATCGCCAACAGCACGAAGTCGCGGTCGGTGAGCAGCGTCCGGTAGGTGCGCAGCACCGGCCGGAACTCCGCGACCTGGCGGCGCTCCAGAGGCAGCGTCTCCCTCAGCGCGAAGATGGCGACGACCAGCAGGCCCGCGCCGATGATCGCCAGCGCGCCGAACACGCCGCGCCACGACCCGGCCAGCAGGATGGCGCCGCCCAGCGTCGGCGCGAGGATCGGCGCCACGCCCATCACCAGCATCAGGCGGGACATCGCGGTGGCCGCCGTGCGCCCGGTGAACAGGTCGCGCACCACGGCCAGCGCGACGACCATCGTGGCCGCCGCGCCGACGCCCTGGAGCGCGCGCAGGACGCCCAGGACCGCCACGTTCGGCGCGAAGAGGCAGGCCACCGACGCCGCGATGTGCACGGCCGTGCCCGCGATCAGCGGGATTCGCCGGCCGACGATGTCGGAGAACGGCCCGATCAGCAGCTGGCCGAAGCCGAGCCCGAGCAGAGTGCCGGTGAGGGTGAGCTGCACGGTGGACGCGGAGGCCTGCAGGTCGTTGCCGATCGCCGGCAGCGCCGGCAGGTACATGTCGATGGTCAGGGGGCCGAGGGCGATGAGCGCCCCCAGCACGAGGATCACCCGGAATCGCTCGAATCCGGTCGGCTCTTCGGTCACCGGGCGCGCACGGTGTGCCTCCGGTGGGCTCTGCACCGCAACGTTGTCCATCATTGCCTTTCGAATTCACCGCGGAAGATTTCAGGGAATCTGACGCGGGCTTCAGCGATCACGCCGATCCGTTTGTTCCCGCTGTCGCGACGAATTCGCTGTGATGCGGGCTACATGGGTCGTGGTCGTCCTGGAATTCGTTGGCGCGTGCCGGATTTCGACCGATTTATGTTAGAGCCGCTAAGTATCCATTGTGGACTGGAATGCGGGTCGGGAAAATGTCAAATGAATTTCCAGGGGCGAAACGGTGCTGCAACACCGGATCGATCCGGCGGCGATTTCGCGCGAAATCGGCGAAGGGGGAACCGCTGATTTCGCGCGAAATCGCCCTCGCTAGGCGGCTCGGCTGCTGGCGATGAGGTCTCGCCGCTCGCGTTCGCCCAAGCCGCCCCAGACCCCGTAGGGCTCGCGGGCCTTCAGTGCATGGGCTCGGCACTGCCGCATGACCGGGCAGTCCTGGCAGATGCGCTTCGCTCGCCGTTCGCGGTTCTCGCGGGCGCTGCCGCGTTCGTTCTCCGGGTGGAAGAACCTGCTCGCCTTGACGTCGCGGCAGGCGGCCTGGAGCTGCCAGTGCCAGGCTTCGCTGACCGGTTTGGGCAACCGAGCTGTTGCGGCCACTGCTACCACCTCCGGTGATCTCGCTTTCGCCGGCACTCAGTCGCCCTACCCAGGTCGGCGCCCCGGCACACGTGCCGCCGGGAAGATCGAGCGGGATTCACTTGATCGTTCGCGTACCCGGCCAACGGGTCGGATGTGCACAGTGGACGGTCCCGTCGAGCCGTCCGCCCTGCTACCGGTCGGGGGTACTCTCTAGTCCGGACCGGCGGCGATGGGAGCGGAGATGCACGGATACACCGGGGACAAGGACAACTACCTGAAGCGCTTGGCGCGCATCGAGGGGCAGGTCCGCGGCTTGGCCCGGATGATCGAGGAGGACAAGTACTGCATCGACATCCTGACGCAGATCTCCGCGGCCACCAAGGGCCTGCAGGCGGTGTCGCTGCGGCTGCTGGACGAGCACCTCAAGCACTGCGTGGCCGAGGCGCTGTCCGAGGGCGGGAAGAACGCCGACGAGAAGGTGCGCGAGGCGAGCGAGGCGATCGCGCGGCTGGTCAAGTCCTGACCCGCGCCACCGCCGCGCCGAAGTCGAGTGGTGGGTGAGGGGCACCCGCGACCTGGTCGCGGGTGCCCCTCGCTGCGGGTGGTCAGCCCTGGGGGAGCAAGCCGCGCATGGTGTCGATCTCGGCTTGCTGGGTGTCGATGATCTGCTGCGCCATCTGCTTCGCGGCCGGGAACCGGCCGCTGTCGAGCTCGGTCCGAGCCATGGTGACCGCGCCCTCGTGGTGCTTGATCATCAGCGTCAGGAACTGCCGGTCGAACTCCGCGCCGCGGGCCTGTTCGAGCTGCTGCATCTCGGTGTCCGACATCATGCCGCCCATGTCGCCGTGACCCATGGCGCCGTGGTCCATGCCGGGCGTGGACTCCGGGGCGCCCCAGTCGCGCAGCCAGCCGGTGAGCGTCTGGATCTCCGGGCCCTGCGCGGCCTCGATCTGCCGGGCGAGGTTCTTGACCTCCTCGGACTGCGCCCGCTCCGGCACCAGCCGGGACATCTCGATCGCCTGCTCGTGGTGCGGGATCATGCCCTGCGCGAACGTGACGTCGGCCGCGTTGTTCGCCGCCTGCTGGTCGGCCCCGGGCTGGGTGGCGCTGGTCGGCGCCCCGTGGCCGGGCATGTTGCTCATGTCGTCACCGCCGCCGCAACCGGCCAGGACGGCCGCCGCCGCGACCGCGCCGATGGCAGCGGTGAGCACGCGCGTGCGCTTCATGGTGTTGTCCTCGTCTTTCGTGAGCTGAAAAGGGCATGCGGAAGCAGGCCACGTGGATCCGTGGCCGCTCAGCTGCCGATCAGCGCCGAAGCACGCACAACACCGCTAACCGCCGGGGGACCGGGGTGGGCGGCCGGAAGCGGGTGAACGCCGTGATCGCGAGCGGCTTCGGGTTCTCCGCCGAGGCGCTCGCGATGCGGCGCAGGAGGGGTAGCAGGAGCGCGATGAACCCGGCGGCGATCGCCAGGCACAGGTGCAGCAGGCCGTGGTCCGGTGCTGCGGGCGGTTCGCCGTGCTCGGTGGGCGTCGCGGAATGCATGGCTACCGCGGCCGACGGGTGTGGCTGGTCGTGCTGCGCGGGCACGTGGTGCATCAGCACCACGCCGAGCGCGAGGACCACCAGGAGTCCCCACCGCACCAGCCTTGAACGCGCCTGCACGACACCAACCATACCCGGGCTGGGTTTCAGGACCTGACGAGCCGGGCGATCGCGTCGCTGGCCTCGCGGATCTTCTCGTCGGCCTGCCCGCCGCCGTCGGCCACCGCCTCGGCGACGCAGTGCTGGAGGTGTTCGTCCAGCAGCCCCAGGGCCACCGCCTGCAGGGCCTTGGTGGTCGCCGAGACCTGGGTCAGCACGTCGATGCAGTACTCGTCGTTGTCGATCATCCGGGCCAGGCCGCGCACCTGGCCCTCGATGCGGCGCAGTCGCTTGGCGTAGTCGTCCTTGTTCTGGGTGTAGCCGTGCATCGCGACCTCCTCGGGTCCTCGGCGACACCTCCGTTATACCCCCAGGGGGTAGCGTCGGCAAGGTGGCCTCAGAGGAAGCCGTCCGTCCGGACCGGCTCCTTGGCGGACTCCGGGTCGCGGCGCTCGGTGCGCCGCAGCCACAGCACCCCGCCGAGCTGCACCAGCGTGGCGGCGCCGGTCATCACGGCGGCGATGACGGCGAACGCAGGCCACTCGTAGATGAAGCCGAGCACCACGGCGGCGACGAAGAAAAGCGCCGTGCGCACCAGCAGCACGCTGAGCCGACTCTTGTTGATCACTCCGGGGCACCTTCCTGCAGACATCCGCCACCGCGAGTGTAGGCGGCCCGATATGTCCGGCTGCGTGCGCGGGGACGGTCATGACCGGGCCTCCAGGCCGCGGATCCGCGGCTCGATCTTGACCGGTGGGAGTCCACCCGGCGGTTGTGCCTCCCGCTACCGTGGACGGGGTATTCGGTCAGGCCGGGGGTGGGCATTGGTTGCGTTTCCGCGGATTCCGCGGGAGATGTTCGTTTTCACCACCACCGAACGTGCTGACCTGCACACCGCCGCGCTTTACGCGTTCGGCGAAGCCAATGAGCGGTTGGAAACCGCGCTGACCTTCGACGACGTGCACGCCCGGCTGCGATCGGTCGGCTGGTTCGAGCCGGTTTCCGACGAAGAACTCGACGCGACGCTGTCCCGGCTGCGGCAGTGGGGCCTGGTTGACGTGGTGCAGAACCACGCCGCGCACTACACCACAGCCGAGGACTACGAGCGCAAGAACCTCCAGTACCTGCTCACCAAACGCGGTGAGGCGGCGTACGAAGGCGTGCAGCACGCGCTGTCCGTGCTTGCTTCCAGCGGGGCGTTGCAGACTGCTGTGCTGGATGCGATCGCCGAGCGGCTCGGTGAACTGCACAGCCTCATGAGCTCGGAAGTTGCGTCGAACCGCCGTATCTACACGACGCTGATGGAACTCGAAGGCCATCTCGACGCGCTGCGCACCAACACCAAGCAGTTCAACAGCGAACTGCAGCGGCTGCTGCGCGCGGACCAGCCGGACCTGGCGACCTTCCAGGAGGTCAAGCGCGCCACCGTCGGATACCTGCAGGAGTTCGTGACGAACCTGGACCAGCGACGCCACACCATCCAGGAGGCTGTCGGCCTGGTCGAGGAGCTGGGTGTCGACGCGCTGCACCGGCACGCGGTGGCAGGCGCTGAGCTGCCGAAGCTGAGCACCTCGGATCCAGAAGCGGAATGGTTGCGGCACCGCGCCGCGAAGTGGGCCGGGCTGCGCGGCTGGTTCCGGCCTGTGGACGATGCCGTGCCACGGGTGGACGAACTGCAGGACATCGCCCGGCGCGCGATCGTCCAGCTGCTGCGGGCACTGGACCGGATGAGCGACGTGCGCCGGCGGTCCACCAGTGCGGCGGCGGACTTCCGTGCCCTTGCGAGGTGGTTCGCCGCAAGCGGCAGTGAAGACGAAGCGCATCGGTTGTTCAACGCCGCGTTCGGGATGTGGCCGGCCCGGCACGCGCACCTCGCGCACGACGACGGCGAGCTGATCTCCAGCGGCGAAAGCTGGGCCCAGGCCCCACCGGTGCCGGTATCGCCGTTGTTGCGCAGCAGCGGCCGAACCGAACGGGTTGCTCGCACCGGCAAGGTCCGCGACGTCGAAGAGGTGCGACGACTCCGGCGTGAGCAGGCCCGGCAGCAGCGCGCCGAGCTGGAGGTCGCCTGGCGGCAACTGGCCACCCCTGGCCCGATCCGGCTGTCCGGCATCGGCGAGCTGGACCGCGACAGCTTCCACCGCTTGCTGGAGCTGATCGGCCGTGCCCTGACCGCCCGCGAGGACGGCAGCGGCGTGCGGCGGGCGATGACCTCCGACGGGCGTGTGGAGATCCTGCTGCGCAGCCCGCACGACGCGGCCACAGCCGCTGTGCGCACGCCACACGGAGTGTTCAACGGGCCGGACTTCGTCATCGACATTCGCACCACCGGCTCGCGATCGCGAGCTGAGGAGGCGCAGTGAGCAACCTCAACAACCAGCTCGTCAAGCAGGAAACCGAGGAGGTCGCCCGAGGAATCCGCCTGCTGCTGGCCAGGCCGCTGCTCACCGCCGCCGCCGACGAGGACGGCTTCGACCTGGTGCGGCGGCGGCGCGATCCGATCGTGAAGTGGTTCGACTACTACTGCGGCTGGCGTGCGCTCGTCGAGCCCAGGCTCGGCTACGCGCGGCTCGGCAAGGTCACCGACCGCCCGGACCCGACCCGCCCGGTCCGCAGGTTGCGCTCCTCACGAGCACCGTTCGACCGCCGCCGCTACACGCTGCTGTGCGTCGCTGCCGCGGAACTGCTGGCCGCCCCGGTGACCACGATCGGGCTGCTCGCGGACCGGATGGTGCAGGCGACTGCCGCGGAGCCGGCGCTGCCGACGTTCGACCCCACCCGCCGCGACGAGCGATCGGCCTACGTGGACTCGTTGAAGTGGCTGGAGCGCTGCGGCGCGATCCGCCCGGTGGACGGCAGCACCGAGAGCTACCTGGACCACGCGGACGCCAAGGTGCTGTACCAGATCGACACAACGCTGCTGGTGCGACTGCTGGCCGCGCCCGTGCCACCATCCAGACTGGCCGAGCTGGAGATCGCCGCATTGCTGGCCGAAACCCGCTACGGCGACGCCGCGGACCCGGACGCAGCCGTGTCGGAGAACCAGCGCAACCTGTGGCTACGGCATTCGATCATGCGGCGTCTGATCGACGACCCGGTTGTGTACCGCGCGGACCTGACCACGGCACAGCTCGGCTACCTCGCATCGCCGACCGGCCGGCGAATCATCGCCCGCGGCGTCCAGCAGGCGGGTTGCGTGCTGGAGGAACGCTCCGACGGTTACCTGGTGATCGACCCGGACGCGATCGCGACCGACACGAAGTTCCCGGACGACAGCTCGCACCCCAAGGTTGCGGCGCTGCTGGTACTGGACAAGCTCAACGAGACCGCAGACTGGCTGCCGGCCGCCGAACTGACGCACGCCGCTGCCGAACTGCTCGACCGGTTCCGCTCCTGGGGCAGGGCATATCGCTCCGACGGTGGCACCCAGCGACTCGCCCACGACGCGGTGGAGATCCTCCGCGCCTTCGGCCTGGCCGAGCGGCGTGCCGACGGAGCGATTCGCGCGCTACCGGCGGCGGCCCGCTACGCCGTCGAGCGCATCCGGACCGACGAAGCAGGACACCGATGACCGTCACCGAACTCGATCCCGATCGGAACAACCAGCGGCGCTGGCGGCCGACCCGCGCCGGGATCGTCAACATCTGGCGCTACTACGGGGAAACCTTCGAGTTCCACCAGGGGCGGCTGCTGCTGCGCGGCCCCAACGGCACCGGCAAATCCAAGGCACTCGAACTGCTGCTGCCGTACCTGTTCGACGCCAGCCTGCGGCCGCACCGGCTGTCCACGTTCGGCAGCGGCGACCGGACGATGCACTGGAACCTGATGGGGGAGGGCAACACCGGAAGCACCCGGGTCGGCTACGTATGGCTGGAATTCGGTCGTGTCATCGATGGCGAACAGGCCTGGTTCAGCTGCGGTGCCCGACTGCAGGCCACCGCCAACACCAAGAACGTGACGTCCACGTACTTCACCACCACGCGGCGCGTCGGCCTGCCGGGCGGCGTGCGACTGGTCAACGACGCGGGCAGGCCCTTGATCAAGAGTGATCTCGCGGCCGAGATCGGCGATGACGGCGAGGTGTACGGCTCACCGGCCGACTACCGGCGCGCAGTCCGGCAGGCGCTCTTCCCCGGAGTGAGCGAACAGCGCTACGACGCGCTGATCACCGCGTTGCTGCAGCTGCGCACGCCGAAACTGTCAGAACGGCTGGACCCCAGTGTGCTGTCCACGCTGCTCTCCAAGGCCCTGCCACCACTGGACCACACCGACATCGCCGAAATCGCCGAAGGGTTCGAACGCCTCGACCGGCAACGCGAGGAACTCAAGATCCTCGACGGCGAGGTCGCCGAGGCCGAAAAACTTGCCACTAGGCAGAAGACCTACGCCCAACGCGTCCTGCGGTTCACGGCGGCCGGACTCATCACCGCCACGTCGCAGATGTCCGAGGTTACCCGCAAGGCCCGGGAAAGCCGCGAAGAACATGCCAAGGCGAAGGCCGAACTCGCGGAGGTGAACAAGCAGGACAACGCCCTGGCGGCGGAGAAAAGCCGGACCGACACCCGCATCGAAGGAATCGTCGACTCGCCCGCATACCGCGAAGGCAGCCGACTGCCCCAACTGCGGAAGTCGGTCGAAGCAGCCGAGCGTCACGCCGCCGACGCCGCCAGACACGCGGCGAACCTGCGCGACCAGGCCATACGGGACGCCGAACGCGCGGCGGAGCTCGCGCGCGAGGCGCAAATGGCAGAACAGGAGACGGACCGCAGGTCAGGCGAGGCGCGGCAAGCCGCGGAGCGAGCCGGCATGCCGGCGGTCTTGACGGAAATCGCGCGAAGCGCGGACACCGCGAGCGGCCGAAGGCTGCTGCGAGCCGCCGTGGACAGCAAGGCGAAGCAAGTCGCGCAGGTGCGGCGCGCAGCGGGCGCGCACCGCGAAGCGGTGGAGCACCGCAGCAACGTGGAACGATGGGTGGAGGCGACGCGGGAGCAGCTCGCCGCAGCGGAGAGCGACGCGGCAGCGGCGCGGCAGGCGTTGGAGCGGCGACTCGGGGAGCTGGCGGCGGAGCTTGTGCGATGGGCTCAGGCGTGTCGGCAGCTGGTGATGCGAGATCCCGAACGGCTCGCCGAGTTGGTGACCGATCGCGCCGCCTTGCTCGACGTCGTTCGCGAGGCGGAAAACGTTGTGCTCGAACGATGTTCCATCGCCGAGACCGAGTTGCGCGCCACCCGGTCCGGGCTGTTGGCCGAGATCGCCGGGCACGCGGCGGAGCGTGGTGAGCTGGAGCGGCGCGTTGATCGCCCACCGCCCACTCCGCACACTCGCGGCATGGACCGGGCGAGCGTGGACGGCGCCCCGCTGTGGAGGCTGTTGGAGTTCCGGGCGGACGTGCCGGATGCGGTGCGCGCGGCCGTAGAGGCCGGCCTGGAAGCCGCCGGGTTGCTCGACGCGTGGGTGCTGCCCAAGGGCACGCTCAGCGCCCCTGACCGGGACACCTTCGCCGAGACGCTGTTCTCGGTGTCCGCGCCCGGCCGTTGCCTGGCCGATCTGTTGGTCGTGGACGAGAGGTCCCCGGTGAGCACGGACCGGGTGCAGCGGTTGCTGGCCGGGATCGCCTTCGGCGACACCGCACCGAACCATCCCGCGGCCATCGGCGGCGACGGCACCTGGCGGCTGGCCAGCGTGCACGGTCGCTGGCACAAGTCGGAAGCGGAGTTCATCGGCACCGCCGCCCGGGAACGCGCCCGCAGTCGGCGCATCGCGGAGCTGGACGAACTGATCGAGGCTCTGAAGGTCAGCGTCGACGAAGTCGACGACCGGCTGCGGAACGTCGCGCAGCACCGCGAAGCACTCGTCGCGGAGCTCGCGCAGCGGCCCGGTTTCGACGGAGTCGATGCCGCCGAAAACGAGCTCACCAAAGCGGAACTGCTTTGCGCGACCCGCGGGGATGCGGTTTCGGCCGCCGAGCAGGACCGGCGGTCCCGGGAGGACGAGGTCGCGGCGGCGTGGCGCGAGTTGACCAGCGAAGCGGCTACGCACGGCCTGCCGACCGGCGAGGACAAGCTCGTCGACGTCGACGCCGCGGTGCGGAACCTGCGCGACGTTGCCGACCTTTGGCTCGACAGCCGTGCGGAATCACGCACCGCTGCCGAAAAGGCGCGGGACGCCGGGCATCGGGCGGACGAATCCTCGGACAACGCCGCAGCCGCGAAGGAAACCGCCGACGAGCGCGGCCAGGAAGCCGAGAATGCCGCGATCAAGCTACGCACCGTCGAGGAATCGGTCGGAACCGAGTACCGGAAGCTGGACGAAGACCTCGCCGCTCTTCGGAAGCAAGGCGAGGAAATCGTCGCGGAGCGGGATCGGTTGCGCGGAGCAGAGCGGCGGCTGGACGAGCGCATCGGCACGCTGGCCGAACGGCAGCGCGAAGACGAGTCGAGGATGGCGGATGCGACCGAGGCTCGGGACGGCGCGGAGGAGCGGTTCCGAGAGCAGGTCGCGGGGAGCCTGCCGGAAGACGCGCGCGTCGAGCTCGATCCCGGGCCGCTCAACGGCAAGCGGTCCGCGTTGGACGCAGCGCGCAAGCTCGCCGAGCAGCTCTCCGGCGTGCTCCACGAGCCGAAGAACGTGCGCGACGCCGAAGGACGGCTTGCCCAGGCCGTGCACGATGCCCAGCCGCTGTTGGCCGGCCGCGCCGACCTGGACCTGGAGCAGGGCGAGGAGATCAGCCTGTTCACCGCGACGGTGGACGGCGTGCGACACGGCGCGGTGGCGCTGCTGAATCTGCTGCGGGCCGACCGGGAGCGCACCGCTGAGCAGATCACCGCCGACGAGCGGAAGCTGTTCGACCAGACGTTGACCGGGGACACCAGGCGGCACATCGCCGAACGCATCCGGGCCGCCAACGAGCTCGTCGACACGATGAACCACCGGCTGGAACGCGTTCGCACCGCGTCCAACGTGCGGGTTCGCCTCGTCTGGCAGGTCGATCAGCAGTTGCCGGCGGGCACCCGGGAGGCGCGCGAGTTGCTCCTGCGCAACCCGGCAACGCTGGCGGAGCCGGAACGCGACGCGCTGCACCGGTTCTTCCGGGAGCGGGTGGACGAGGCCCGTTCCACCGACACCGCGACCGGCTGGGAGCAGCAGCTGCTCCAGGTGCTGGACTACACCGCGTGGCACCAGTTCGTGGTGAAGGTGGACCGTGGCCGGGGCGAGGGCTGGCAGCCGGTCACCAAGCGCCTGCACGGCGCTCTCTCCGGCGGCGAGAAGGCGATCGTGCTGCACCTCCCGCTGTTCGCGGCGGCTGCCGCGCACTACCAGTCCACGCCACTCGCGCCGCGGTTGATCCTGCTGGACGAGGTGTTCGTCGGGGTCGACAGCACCAACCGCGGACAACTCCTGGAGCTGCTGGTGGGCTTCGACCTGGACCTGGTGCTGACCTCCGACCACGAGTGGTGCGACTACCGGGAGCTGACCGGCATCGCCATCCACCAGCTCATCACCGGCACTGACGACGATGCGGTGACGACCGTCCGATTCACCTGGGACGGCCGCGAGTTGCGCGCTGCCGAGGAGCCGCTCGATGCCTGATGTGCGGGCCCGCTACGACATCCCGGAACTCGCGCCGTTGTGGCGCGTGCTGTGGGAACGGTTCTCCTCGGGACGAGCGGTCAGCAGCGTGCGGTTGCGCGGGCTGGAACCGGACCAGAGCGCGGCGCTCGCCGACCTGCTCGGCCTGGACCGGCTGCCGGGAGTGGATGCGTCGGTGTCGGTGCGGGCGTTGGACGAGGCGCTCGGACCGGCCACCGGGCTGACGGCCAGGGAGATCGCCGAACTCATCGTCGGCCGATTGGAGAACCGTGCGGAAACGCGCCTCGCGGCAACCAACGCCCGCGCCGAGCTCTGGGTGTGGCTCGATGAGCATCCCGTTGTCCGTGCCGAGCCCGCTCTGGCCGGGTGGGCGGCGGGAATCAGGCGCGGGGGCCTGATCGGCGGGTCGGCGGCCCGGACCCGGAAGGTGATCGCGCAAGCTTTGTCCGTGCTGGCGGCATTGCCCTCGGACGGTCGCCCATTGTCCACATTGGCTGGTGACGTCTGCGATGACACGCACGCGCTCGACGACGGAACCCGGACGTCGGCCCTGGTCCTCAAGGCGTTGGCGGCGATCCACGACGAGGCGCCGCCGCAGAACGCAGAGGAGCGACGAGCGTGCTGGGAGCGCGCGGGAGTGGAATGCGACGCGCTTTCCACCTCGGTGCTCACCGCCGGTTTCCGGCCCGGTGGGACTGATCCGCTCTCGGTCACGCTGCAAGCGTGGACCGACGCGGGGCACGCGGCGGTCGTGACGCTGGCCCAGCTCCGCGACTTCGGCCCGCCGAGAGGCGCGACAGTGGTGCACGTGGTGGAGAACCCGGCGATGGTCGCGATGGCGACCGCCCGCTTCCGGTCGCAGTGCCCACCACTGGTCACGACATCGGGCTGGCCGAACAGCGCCGCCATCCACCTTCTGCGCCGGCTTGCCGAATCAGGTGCGCAGGTGCGCTATCACGGCGACTTCGACGGCGAAGGAGTGCGCATCGCCGCGCACGTCGTCGCCCGCACCGGTGCGCAACCGTGGGCCATGTCCGCGGCCGACTACCTCGCGGCGGTTCGCCCCGGACGCCCGGATCCCGGCAACATCACCGACGCCCCCTGGGATCCGGAGCTGTCAGAAGCCATGCGCGGGCACCGCGCAACGGTGTCGGAAGAACATGTCGCCGAACAGCTCTTGACCGATCTGGCCGCGTTCCGCGGACCGCACTGCTGACGTTCGCCCTGCGAGGGCGGGCGGCGATCGCGAATGCGAAGTCTCCGCGCGGGGCGGGAACCGCCGGGGAGTCGGAACCGTCCTTGCCTTGCGACCGAGATGCGTGGGGAATTCGGTCGGTTCCACTTTTCCAGGTGTGATTTCGCATGTCGTGAACAGGAGATCGTCATGTCGTTCAGTCGCACGGACAGCTACCGGCCGCAGGTCGCGCCGCCGGTGCTCGGGCCGGAGTACAGCGGCCAGGAATCAGGGGACGGGCCGGAGCGGCTCTACGTCCCGGTGCAGCAGGTCGCGGCCGACCGCTCCGAGGCGGGAGTGGCGCTGCGCCGACTCCCCGACGGCCGGCTCGCGCTGCTGGTCTACTCCTCGGCCGAGCTGCTCGCCGAATGCTGCGGCGAGCAACAGTCGTGGATCGCCATCCGGACCGGGGATCTGCACGAGGTCCGGCACCGGTGCGCCGCGGACCTCGTCATCTGGGACGCGCCGCTGCCCGCCGAGCTCCGGGAACGGGGGGCGGCCTGATGAGCGGGTTCACCGCCGACCCGGCCACGTTGGAGCAGATCGCGAACGTGCTGCGGACCAGCGCGGACGCCCTGGACACCGCAGGCGCGGTGCCACCGGTCCCGCAGGCCGGGGACTGCAGCGAAGCGGTGTGCGCGGCGATGGCGCTGCTGTGCCAGTCCGCCCTCGGGGCCGTGCGCGGGCTCGTCGCCGCGGGGGAGCAGGTCGCGCACAGCGGCGTCGAGTACGTGGGGATCGATCAGGGGCAGTTCGTCGACGAGCGGCCCTGACCGGCCGGAACGGAAGGGAGGTCGGCGACGATGCCGATCGACACGCATGTGTTGGGAGATCCCGGCAGCGTCCGGGCGAGCGCGCAGTGGCTCCGCGCGATGGCCGCGGCCGCGCACAACTCAGGCACCGACATCCGCAAGGCCGGCGGGCAGTCGGAGGCGGGCTGGACGGGCCCGGCCGCCGACGCGTTCCGCGGCCTGATGGCGCAGGCCGGTCCCCAGGTGGACGGCTTGTCGGGGAACTTAGAAGGCGCCGCACAGGCGATGGAGGCGCACGCGACGGACCTGGACACCGTTCGAGCGCGGATGGACCAGGCGCGCGGGGTGGCGTTGGCGGCGGGCCTGCCGGTGACCGAGACCACCATCTGCGAGCCGCCTGGCCCGCCGCCGTCGGCGCCCGCACCGCTGCCGAAGGGGCGATGCCCCAGCACGGCGGAACGGCAGGCGTTCGACGCGGGCAACCAGGCGCTGGCCGATTTCGCGGGCAAGTGCGCGGCGTACGAGGAATGCGCGCACACCGCCGCCGAGGCGCGGCAGACCGAGAACGACTCGCAGGCGACGTTGCTCGACGAGCTGAAGAAGAAGGCCCAGAGCTGGATGACCTGGGCGGACTTCGCCCCCGGCGCGTACGCGACCTGGCTCGTCGGAAGGAGGTTCCGGATCCAGGAGGCGCTGGAACGCCTCGGCCCCGCGGCGGATTCGGCCGAGATGCGGGCTGCGCTGGTCGCTGCGAACCCGGTGGCCGCGCAGGCGGCCCGGACTTCGGCGTTGCTGGCCAAGCTCGACACCGCGCTGGCGAACGTGCTCGAAAAGCGGCGAATGCACGAGCTCTTCGGCGGTCTCCTGGCCAAGGACCAGGGCAAGTTCGCGGTGGTCTTGCGCGACGCCCGGTTCATCCTGACCACGACCGTCGGGGATCTCGCCACCCCGACGAGCGCGCTCAACTTCGCACCCAAGGTCGTCAAGTCCGTGCCACTGCTGGGACTGGCGGTGACCACGGCGTTCACCGGGTGGGACATCGCCCAGGATCCGACGGACCCGGGGCACGTGACCACCAGCGTGCTGGCCGGCGGCGGCAGCCTGCTCGCCGCGACGGCGGTGGCGATGGCGTTTCCGCCGACCTGGGTGGTGGCGCCGATCGTGCTGGGCGGGGTCACGGCGTTCGTGGTCGACGCCGGGATCAAGTGGGCCGCTCCGTACGTCGGCGACGCCGCGGATCACGCCAAGGACGCCGCCGGCGACCTGTGGAACGGCGCCAAGGACCTGGCCGGCGACGCCGTGGACGGTGCCAAGGACAAGGCCAAGGACGCCTGGAACGGGGCCAAGGGCGTGTTCGGCCTGTGAGCTGACCGCGGCCGGCCCGTGAGCACTTTGTGTTGCTATGGCAGCACAAAGTGCTCACGGGCCCGTGCTGGCTAGGCGCTGGCGCCGCCGTCGAGGACGAGGTCGTGTCCCACCGTGAAGCCGGATTCGGGGGCGGCCAGCCAGAGCACCGCCGCAGCCGCTTCCTCCAGCGTGCCGACCCGGCCGATGGGTTGCGTCGTCTTCGCGCGCTCCGTTCGCTCCGCCTCGGTTTCGCCCGGCAGCAGGGACATGGTGGTTTCGATCGGACCGGGGCTGATGGCGTTGATCCGGATGCCCTCGCCGATGTGGTCCAGCGCCGCCGTGCGGGTCAGCGCGCTCACCGCCGCCTTGGTCGCCGCGTACGCCCCCGTTCCGGGGCGTCGCCGGTGCGCTCCGATGTTGGAGGAGGTGTTGACGATGGCCCCGCCGCCGTGCTCGCGCATGTGGGCGATCTCGTGCTTCATCGACAGCCAGACCCCGGTGACGTTGATGGCCATCAGCCTGTCCCAGTCCTGCTCGTCGAAGTCGGCGACCGGACCGGTGGCGAGGACGCCGGCGTTGTTGAACGCCACGTGCAGGCCGCCGTGGCGCTCCACCGCCGTCGCGACGAGGCGCGCGACGTCGTCGGAGTCCGACACGTCGGCGGTGACCGGGCTGCCCTGGCCGCCCGACGCCTCGATGAGCTCGACCGTCTCGGCCAGCGGCTCCGGGTTGCGCCCGGCGACCACGACGGTGGCGCCTTCGCGCGCGAAGGCCAGGGCCGCGGCCCGGCCGATTCCGGAGCCGCCGCCGGTGATGAGGGCGACCTTGCCGGTGAAGCGGGATGTCATGATGTCCTTCTTTTCAGATCGATCGGTCTTGAATCCGGACGCGCGAAACCGCTCCGCGTCCGGAGGTTCAGCGAAGCGAGGCCAGTGCCTGCTCGGCGGCGTCGCGCAGGCGCCCGGGGTCGGGGTCGGTCCGGCCGAGCACCCGGATTCCCTGCAGCACGACCAGGATGAGTCGCGCCGCCGCGCGGGGATCGCAGCTCTCGGGGACTTCGCCCTGCGCGCGGGCCCGGGTCAGCGCCGAGGTCAGGGAGGTTTCCAGCACGTCCCAGCTCGAATGGACGCCGCGCGCCACCTGCCGGTCGTGCGGAGCCAGTTCGACCGCCGCGTTGACCACCATGCAGCCGCGCCGGTCGGCCAGCGTCTCGGCGATGTAGGAGTCCAGCAGCTCGCGCAGTGCGGGCAGTGCCCGGCCCGGCTGCGACAGTCGTTCCACGACCTTGGGGTCCCGGAACTGGAGGTACCGGTCGAGGGCCTTCAGGTAGAGCTCGTGCTTGCCGCCGTAGGTGGCGTAGATGCTCGCCCGCGCGATCCCCAGGTGTGCGACGAGATCCGCCATGGAGGTGGCCTCGTACCCGCGCTCCCAGAACAGCTCCAGTGCGCGTTGGAGCGCCGCGTCCGGATCGAATTCCTTGGTCCTCGCCACGGCCGGAACGCTACCCGGTTCGAGAACGATCAGTCAAATATGGCCTGCGGCCTCGGGCCCGGAAGGGACGATTGACGGCCTGCAGGGGTCGCCATATTTTGAATACAGGTGTCCTCAGTTTTGAAGGGAGCGCCATGTCCGAGCCGACCCCGCTGGGGCCCGATTCCCTGATGTGGCGCTACTTCGGCGACTGGCGCGGGCTGCTGCTGGCGCTGTGGGCCGGGTCGATGCAGAACATGCACCCGCAGCTCGGCGCGGGCGTCGAGGAGCACTCGCGGTTCTTCGACGAACGCTGGGAACGGCTCTACCGGTCGCTGTACCCGATCGGCGGCGTGCTCTACGACGGCCCGCGCGCCCGCGAAACGGCCCGGCAGGTGCGCGGCTACCACGACACGATCAAGGGCGTCGACAAGCACGGCCGGCCCTACCACGCGCTGAACCCCGAGACCTACTTCTGGGCGCACTCGACGTTCCTGGTGATGCCGATCCTGATCAACGAGCACTTCGGCAAGCCCCTCACCGAGGCGCAGAAGGAGCAGGTCTACGCCGAAGGCGTCCAGTGGTACCGGCTCTACGGCATGAGCATGCGCCCGGTGCCGCCGGATTGGGCGAGCTTCCGGCGCTATTGGGACCACATGTGCCGAAACGTGTTGGAGGACAACAAGGCCACCCGCGACGTGCTCGACATCGCGCGCATCGGCAAGCCGCCCACCATGAAGTGGCTGCCGGATCCGCTGTGGAGGCTCGCCCGGATCCTGATCAGCCGCGGCTTCGTCTGGCTCACCGTCGGCGTCTACGACCCTGCCATCCGCGAAAAGCTCGGCTACCGCTGGACTTCCCGCGACGCACGGCTGCTGCGGGCGCTCGGCCGCGCGCTGGGCCTCGCCTGGAAGCTGGTCCCGTTCGACCTCCGCTACCACCCGCGCGCCCGCGCCGGATGGCGGCGCGAGCGCGGCGAGATCCCGGCCGATGCCCCGCTGGTGGAAACGCCGCCCCGCAACCTCCCGCCGCCCGACCGGCGCGACGACCCGAAGCACTACTCGCCGGCCATTGGTTGATGCCTCCTCCCGGCGGTATTGCGCGTGGTCGCGGTTTGCTTGGATCGCTGTTGGTGATCCGCCGCCTCACCCCGACAGAAGGAGGCCGCGCGATGATCCGTCGTGCCAGTGCGCTAATCGCCTGCGCCGCAGCAGCGGCGCTGGTGTTCCCGCCGACCGCCTCGGCGGCCGAGGCCACCCCGGTCGCCACCGGGCTCGACATCCCCTGGGGCCTGGCGTTTCTGCCCGACAACTCGGCGCTGTTCACCCAGCGCGACACCGGCCAGATCATGTCCTTGAAGGACGGACAGGTCACCGAGGTGCAGCGCATCGAGGACTCCCAGCCGACCGACGGCGAGGGCGGCCTGATGGGCATCGCCGCGTCGCCGGACTTCGCCTCGGACCAGACGGTCTTCGTCTTCTACAGCACCAGCGAGGACAACCGGATCGCCAAGCTGCGCCTCGGCGAGGCACCGCAGCCGATCCTGACCGGCATCAAGAAGAACCGGTTCCACAACGGCGGCCGGCTGGCCTTCGGCCCGGACGGAATGCTCTACGCCACCACCGGCGACGCCCAGGACCCGGACCACGCGCAGGACGTGAACTCGCTCAACGGCAAGATCCTCCGCATGACGACCGATGGGAAACCCGCGCCGGACAACCCGTTCGGCGACTCGGTGGTCTACTCGATGGGCCACCGTAACCCGCAGGGTCTCGCCTGGGATTCGGCCGGGCGGCTGTTCTCGGCGGAACTGGGCCAGAACACCTGGGACGAGGTCAACCGCATCGAGGGCGGCAAGAACTACGGCTGGCCGGTGTGCGAGGGCACCTGCGGCAACGACGAGTACGTGGACCCGCTGGTCACCTGGAAGACGTCGGAGGCATCGCCCAGCGGCCTGGCCATCCACCAGGGCAACGTCTACGTCGCGGCACTGCGCGGCCAGCGCCTGTGGCAGATCCCGCTCGCCGACGACGGCACCTTGGGCGAGCCGAAGGCGCTGTTCCAGGGCGAGTACGGCCGCCTGCGCACGCCCGTCGCGGCCCCGGACGGCACCCTCTGGGTGACCACGTCCAACCAGGACAACAACGGCGACCCCGGCCCCGACGACGACCAGATCCTCAGCATCACCCCGTGAAAACGCGGCGAGGGGCCTGACCAGAGGAAGGGCACCTTCAAGCGCAAGGGATTCGGGTGCCACGTCGGGGATGGTCGGGCGGTGTTGGGGGGCGACACACCGCCCGACCATCTGGTGCCCGACCGCCTCGGGGTTGACGGTGGGCAGGTTCGTGCTGGTGGGGGCACAGGCCGTCTATAGCTGCTGCAAGCCGAGCTGGATTCGGTGTAGCACCTCCGGATTCCGCGTCATCGCAGCCTGATCGTTGATAGGTACGACGGTTCCGGCAGTCGGCAGCAGTCGCTCGACGTCGTCGGCGCGGCGTGGCAGTGGCGGTTCGGTGGGCGGCGTCGGGCGAATGGTGACCGGTCGCTGGAGATCAAGAGGCAGGAAGCACAGCGGATCAGGTTTCAGCACTGCGATCGGCGCATGAACATCGCCCGGAGTCGGCAGCGTCAGTACCGCACGCAGCGTCCACGCGGCGGTAGCGTGGTACTGCCACGACACCAGCACAGGAGCGAACACATCCGCTCCCGGCATCGTCGGCGTCCGGTAGGCCGTCGCATCGTCCTCTCCGCGCAGGATCACAACATCCGCGCAGGTGGGCCACAAGTGCGCATGGGCGACTACCTCGGGGGCATCCTTCGGGCCGAACGCGTAGAACACTCCACCACGACGGCGTAGCTCGCGCAGCAGCTCATCAACTTCAGCGCGGTTCATCGCCCGCTCCCGGCATTGGAATCCCAGCGAGCTTGTGCGCCTCGACGTTGCAGCGAGGGCAGGTAACCCACAGCCACGCCTCGACCGACTCGTCGGAGAGAACCTGCGTGCCGCACAACGTGCTGATCCGCGTGCCCACCGGCCAGCCGTGACCGGGGCGCTCATCAGCGGTCGCGTGCCGCGCGCCGTCACCCGGTCGCCAGCTGAACGGATGTGGGCGGTACATCAACAATGGAATCACCTCCTGTGACAGCATCGACACTATGAGTTACTCGTGATCTGGAGGGACAAGGAAGGGACAATGCCGGTATGAACGCGGATGCGGGAGCGGGGGCCAGGATTGGTCGGCTCCGCAAGCTGGCCGGATGGACCCAGGCGCAGCTGGCGGGGCGCATCTTCGTCTCGACCAGCTTGGTCAAGAAGGTCGAACAGGGAAGGACACCGCCGAGCCCGGCCTTCGTCGCCGCGTGCGCGTCGGCGTTCGGCGTCGAGGTCCGCGAGCTCTACGGCGTGCAGGTCGCCGACAACATTTCCGAGTTCCACAGCGAAACTTCGGGGATCTCCGAGCTGCGGGTAGCACTTCAGTGCTTCGACGACCCGCAACCGGCGGATCCAGCCCTGAACCCGGAGAGCATCCGGAAACAACTCGATCGAGCCGAGTCCCTTCGCAAGGGGCAGAAATACGCCGAACTGGCGATGATTCTCCCGCAGGCGCTTCACCATCTCTTCGTGCACGTCGCCGAGACATCACCGACGACGTGGCAGGGTGAGCGGAACCGCGCACTGCTGCACGACGCGTATCGGCTCGCCGCGACCGTTGGAGGGCGATTCGGTCATCCGGACATCGCCGCAACCGCCTCCGAGCGACATGTGGTGCTCGCGCCCGCGACCGGTGACCCGCTTCGGAGCGCGGTGTCCGACTGGCACCGGTCGACGCACTTCCTGCAGAACGGCCATTACGCGGCTGGACTGCGGTTGCTCGATCGCGCCTTGCAACACGTCGAGGATCAACGGCCCGACGCCGCAGTTCATGGCGTCGCTGCGCAACTGCATCTCCGCGCAGCGGTCATGGCGGCGCGCAACGGTGACGGCGAACGCGCCGACGACCACATCCGGGAAGCGCGAACAAGAGTCTCCCTGGGCGCGGTGACGGCCCCGTACTACAACACCGATGCCAGCGAGCTCAACGTCGTGATCCACTGGTGCGCGGTACCGGTGGAGCGTTACGACGGCACCGAGGCCGTGACCCGCGCCAGTCGCGTAGCAGTCGCGGATGCGACACGACCGGAACGCGTGGGGCATCACCACATCGACCAAGCGCGTGCGTGGATGCTGCACGGCGACCGGGAAAAAGCGCTCGGAGAACTCAACATGGCGCGCCGGGTCTCGCCCCACCACACCCGCACGCACCCGTCCGTGCGCGAGACTGTTCGCGCGCTCGCGACCGCCGATCGACGCGCCACGACTTCCCTCGCCGGATTTGCACGCTGGGCCGGGATCCAGATCTGAGCCAATGCCAAGCAAGAGGTTCGGAAGCAGCAAGGTGAAAGGCACCTTTCACCAAGTACGTTAGAGAAAGGTGCCTTTCGCGCTTCATCTACTCCGGGAGGTACCAGTCGCGGGGTGGGTTGGAGACGCTGGGTGGCGTGCGCGGGATTCCGGGCTGGGCCGCCCAGCGGATGCCGTTGGCCAGGACGCGTCGGATCTCCGGCTGGTTGTACACCGGGTAGCGCTCGTCGCCGGGGCTGAAGTAGAAGATCCGGCCGCGGCCCCGGTTGAACGTCACGCCGGAGCGGAACACCTCGCCGCCGGTGAAGGAGCTGATGAAGATCAGCTCGTCCGGCGCCGGGATGTCGAAGAACTCGCCGTAGGTCTCCTGCTCGGGGATCACCAGCGGGTTCGGCACGCCTTCGGCGATCGGGTGCGTCGGGTCGACCGTCCACACCACCTCGCGTTCGGCGGCGTTGCGCCAGCTCAGCGAGCAGGTGGTGCCGAGCAACCGGGTGAAGATCTTGGAGAAGTGCCCGGAGTGCAGCACCAGCAGGCCCATCCCGCTGAGCACGTGCCGCTGCACCCGGTCGACCACCTCGTCGTCGACCTGCCCGTGCGCCTTGTGGCCCCACCACAGCAGCACATCGGTGTCGGCCAGCACTTCCTCGGGCAGCCCGTGCTCCGGGTCGCTGAGCAGCGCGGTGCGCACCGTCGCGTCCGGCAGCTGCTCGCCGATCCCGGCGGCGATCGCGCCGTGGATGCCGCCGGGGTAGTATTCCGCCATCCCAGCGGGGTCCTGTGTGGACTCATGGACGCCTTCGTTCCACACGGTGATGCGAAGCGGGCTCATTCGACGACGATCTCCTTCTTCTCGGCGGCGGACTGGTAGCAGGCGTCGATCACCCGGGCGCGCTTCAGGGCGGTGGAACCGTCGTTGGCGGCCCACTCTTCCGGGTTCCGCAGTACGCGGACGAAGTTCTCCACGACCCCGGCGTGCGCGCGGCCCGGCTCGGCGGGCGGGGTGTAGTCCGCGATCTCGCCGTCGACGTCCCGGTACACGCGCAGGTCGCCGACCTTGGCCTTGGTCGCGCCGACGGCCCGCAGCTCGGCGCCGCCGTCGGTGCCCAGGACGCTGAAGTCGATCAGGTCGAGCGGGTCCCGGAACGCCGCCCACGAGGTCTCCAGCACGAGCGTGCCGCCGCCTTCCAGGCGGAGGAACGCCGCCGCGAAGTCCTCGACCTCGAACTTCGAGGCGGCCTCGCTCTTGGCGCTCCACTTCATCTCGCCGATGTCGCGGTGCCCGAGCTCGGCGTAGGTGACGGCGCTGACCGAGGTGACGCGCGGCTCGCCGAGCAGGAAGAGCGAGTAGTCGAGCACGTGCACGCCGATGTCGGCCAGCGGGCCGCCGCCGGACATCTCCTGGTTGGTGAACCAGCTGCCCAGCTTCGGGATGCCGCGCCGCCGCATCCAGGACGCCTTCGCGTAGTACGGGCGGCCCAGGTCGCCGCGGTGGATGATCTCGCCGAGGGCCTGGATGTCGCCGCGCAGCCGGTGGTTGAACACGATGTCCAGCACGCGTCCGGCCGAGCGCGCGGCGTCCACCATCTGCTGGCCCTCGACGCCGTTGCGCGCCAGCGGTTTCTCGCTGAGCACGTGCAGCCCGCGCTTCAGCGCGGCGATGGCGATCGGCGCGTGCAGGACGGTCGGGACGGCGATGCTGACCGCGTCCAGGCCCGGCAGCTCGATGAGCTTCTCCCAGCTCTCGAACAGTTGCTTCGCGCCGTACTGCTCGCCGAGCGAGGCGAGAAGGTCCGCCTCCTGCCCGGCGATCGCCACGATCTCGACGTCCGGGAGCGCCTGGTAGGCGGCGAGCGCCTGCTGGCCGGCCCAGCCGATGCCGATGACTCCGACCCGAAGCGTGGGGTCGCTCATGAACGGGACTCCTTCGTGAGAGGTGGGTTCAGCCCTTGATGGCGCCGGCGGTGAGCCCGGCGACGATGCGCTTCTGGAAGATCAGCACCACGACCAGCAGCGGGATGGTGACGAGCACCGAGGCCGCGCTGATGGTGCCGATCGGTTGCTCGAACTCGTTGGTGCCGGCGAAGAACGCGATGGCGACCGGGACCGTCCGCGCCGCCGGGGTGGAGGTGAGCGTGACGGCGAGCAGGAACTCGTTCCACACCGAGATGAACACCAGGATCGCCGTGGTGGCCAGGCCCGGCACCGCCAGCGGCAGGATGATCTTGCGGAACGCCTGGAACGGCGTGGCCCCGTCGATCAGCGCCGATTCCTCCAGCTCGAACGGGATTTCGCGGAAGAACGAGGTGAGCACGAAGATCGCCATCGGCAGCGCGAAGGTGAGCTTCGGGATGATCAGCCCGGCCAGCGTGTCGTAGAGGCCGATGTCGCTCCAGATCTTGAACATCGGCGCGGCGATCGCGATGACCGGGAACGTGGTGACGGACAGGACGAGGCCCAGGATCAGGCCCTTGCGCGGCAGCTTCAGCCGCGCCAGTGCGTACGCGGCGAACGATGCGAACAGCAGCGCCAGCGCCGTGGTGACGATGCCGACCAGCACCGAATTCCCCAGCGCGGTCAGGAAGTTGCCGTTGTGGATGACGTCGAGGTAGTTCTGCAGCGACGGATCGGTGGGGTAGAGGCTGCCCGAGGACAGGTCGGCGCCGGTCTTCAGCGACGTGTTGATCAGCCAGTAGAACGGTACCAGCGAGCCCAGCATGACCAGCGCGACGAACACCATCGTCACCGGCCGCAACCGGTTCCGGTCCGCCCGCCCGCGCTGCCGGGGCGCGGGCCGCGGTGGGGCGGGTTTCGGGGTTTCGAGGACCATCGCCATCAGGCCTCCCTGGAGACGTCGCGGATGTTGCCCCCGGCGAAGCGGATGTACACCAGTGACACCACCATCACGGTGCAGAACGTCAGGATGGACAGCGCCGAGCCCTGCCCGATCAGCCTGCCCTCGCGGAGTTCCTGGTAGGCGAGCATGGACATCGTCTGCGTCCCGTTGGCGCCCTTGGTGAGCACGAACGGCAGGTCGAAGATCCGCAGCGCGTCCAGCAGCCGGAAGATCGCGGCGAGCGCGATCGCCGGGCGCAGCAGCGGCAGCGTGACGTGCCAGAACGTCTGCCACCGGCCCGCGCCGTCGAGGTCGGCGGCCTCGTAGACGTCGGCGGGGATGACCTGCAGGCCCGCCAGCACGAGCAGCGCCACGAACGGCGCGGTCTTCCAGACGTCGGCGACGATGATCACCGCCATGGCGTAGCCCGGCTCGGCCAGCCACACCATGTCGCCGCCGGGCAGCCCCAGCCCGCGCAGGATCCCGGTCACCAGGCCGAGGTTCGACTCGAACATGGCCTGCCAGGTGATGGCGCTGACCACGGTGAGCACGGCGTAGGGGATGAGCAGCGTGGAGCGGAGCAGGCCCCGGCCGCGGAACGCCATGTTGAGCAGCAGCGCCATCGCGACCCCGAGCACCACTTCCAGGCCCACCGAGACGATCGCGAACAGGAACGTCTGCCCGAAGGCGTGCCACCAGGCCGGGGAGACCAGCGCCTCCAGGTAGTTGCCCAGGCCGACGAACTTCGACAGGCCCGCCTGCCGCACGCTGTAGACGTTCAGCGACAGCCAGATCGCGTAGCCGATCGGGACCGCCGCCACCAGGAACATGACGACCAGCGCGGGCGCGACCATCAGCACGGCGGTGCGCCGCTGCTGGTGGTCGACGCGCTGCTTCTTCGGCTTCGTCAAGGTGGTCATGACACCTCATCTGTCTTACAAGCGGCGGTAGCCGCTTGCGGTGTGGGACTCAGCTGGCACCGCCGCGGGTTCTCAGGCGTCTTCTCGCGAGGACAGCCCCGACGTGGTGAATTGGCATTCATGATGTCGGGGATCCCACAGCGAGAAGGCGTCTGAGGTTCCGCTACCTGCACCGCTATGCAAACCACTGTTGAAATGCTTTCTAGAAGGTTTCCTGGGCGGTTTTGATGTCCGCGGCCATCTTCTGCACGGCCGTCTCCACGTCGACCTGTCCGGCCAGCACCGGGTAGACGTTGCTGTTGATGGCCTTCGAGATCTGCGCGTACACCGGCGACTTCGGCCGCGGCTTGGCGCTGATCACGGACTGCTTCAGCTGCGTGATGAACGGGAGCGCGGCCTGCACCTCGGGGTCGTCGTAGGTGCTCGCCAAGACGGGCGCCTGGGCGTGCTTGAGGGCCATCGTCTTCTGGAAATCCGGGCTGGTGGCGTGGTCGATGAACGCCACGGCCCCGCCGACGTTGTCGGAGGCGGCGGCGATGGCCCAGTTCCAGCCGCCCAGCACGGCCGACGGCTTGCTGTTCTCGTCGAACGCGGGCAGCGGCGCGACGGCGGTGGCCGGCCCGGAGGCGGTCTGCTGGATCAGCTTGTACGCGCTGGGCCACTGGCGGAGGTGGCCGGCGGCGCCGGATTCGTAGGCGCGCCGCGAGGCGTCCTCCTCGTAGGTCAGCGAGGCGCGGTCGACGGCGCCGGATTGCACGCCGTCGGCCATCAGGTTCAGCACCGCGCGGGTCTGCGGCGAGTCGATGGTGATGGTGCCGTTCTCGTCGAGCACGGAACCGCCCGCGGAGTACAGCATTTCGAGGAAGTTCACCGTGAGGCCCTCGTACTGCTTGGCCTGGATCTCGACCTTGTTCTGCGGGTCCTGCTTCGCCTGCTCGTACACCTGCTTCCAGCTGGTCGGCGGCGGTACCCGGTCGTTGCGGTAGAACACCAGGCCCGCGTTGGTGTAGAACGGCGTGGCCCAGTAGCGGTCCGCGTAGCGCGAGGTTTCCAATGTGGACGGGATGAAGCCGTCCTTGCGCTGCTCGACCAGCTTGGTCTGGTCCTGCACCCAGCCCTGCGCGGCCCACTCGCTGACCCAGGTGACGTCCATCAGGTAGACGTCGCACTCGGACGAGCCGCCTTCGAGTCGCTGGATGGCCTGCGCCCGCGCGGCGTCGGTGTCCTGGCCGAGCTCGACGTAGCGGGCGGTGACGCCGGTTCCCCCGGCGTTGAAGGAATCCGTCAGCGTCTTGAACACCCCGGTGTCCCGGATGCCGCAGGCGGTCACCTCGCCCGCGGCGCCCTGCGCGGCGGCCGGTTCGACGACCTTCGCGTCGGGCGCCTGCTCGGCGGTCGGGCCGGCGGGCGATCCGCCCGCGCAGCCCGCGAGCGCGAGCACGGTGGTCACGGCGATTGCTTGGGACGCGGCGCTTCTCAGCCTCATCGATGATCATCTCCGCTTCGCGGTTCGGGACATCGGGATCGCGCGTCGGCGTCCCGGTTCCGGGGCAGAACTGCGGCGTGAGACGGCTCAAATAGTTAGCCGCGCGGATGCGGCGTGTCAAGCATCAGCCGGTGGATCCCGTCCGGCGACAGCACGTCCTCGATCGCGGCCACCACCGCGCCCGCGAGCCCCGCGGAGCGTCCGAGCGCGCTGTTGACCAGCGACAGGTTCCGGGTGGCCAGCGGCAGCGCGCGCCGGTAGACGACGCCGCGGATGCCGGCGAGCATGTCGTCGCCGGCGGCGGTGATGAGTCCACCGAGGACGATCCGCTTCGGGTTGTAGAAGTGCACCAGCATCGCCACCACCTCGCCGATCGTCGCGGCCGCGGAGCGGACCTGGCGCACGGCCGTCGCATCGCCGTCGCGCAACAGCCGCGCGAGGTCCTCGGTGCTCTGCGGGCCGCCTTCCTCGGTGCGCAGCGCCCGGATCACCGCCTCGGCCGACGCGACGGCCTCCACGCAGCCGACGTTGCCGCACTGGCAGACCACGTCGTCCGCGCCGGGCACCCGGATGTGCCCGATGTCGCCCGCCGCGCCGTCGGAGCCCCGGTGCAGCTCCCCGCCGGCGGACACGATGCCGCCGCCGATGCCGGTGCCGATCTTCAGGAACAGCAGGGGAGATTCCTCCGGCGGGAGGGCGCGGGCCTCGCCGAGGGCCATCAGGTTCACGTCGTTGTCCACCGACGCCGCGCAGGCGAACCGCTCGGCCATCGCGTCGCCGACCGGGAAGCCGTCCCAGCCGGGCATGATCGGCGGCCGCACCGGCATGCCCAGCCGCGGATCGACCGGCCCCGGCAGGCCCATCACCAGCGCTTTCACCTCGTCCCGCGCGATCTCGCAGTCGCCCAGCAGGTCGTGCAGGTGCTTGGTGAGCACGTCCAGCGAATGCTCCGGGCCGTCGGCGATGTCCAGCGCCACCTGCCGCTCGGCGAGCACGTCCTGTCCCAGATCGGCGACCGCCAGACGGGTGCTGTGCACGCCGACGTCGGCGGCCAGCACGACCCCGGCGCGCGGCGCGATCGCCAGCCGGTGCGCGGGCCGGCCGCGCCCGCCGCTGCCCACCGGGCCGCGCTCGACGACCACGCCGGCCGCGATCAACGCGTCGAGGTGGCTGTTGACCGTGGACCGCGCGAGCCCGGTGGCACGCACCAGTTCGACCCGCGTTTCCGCTGCTCCCGACGCGATCAGCCGGGCCAGCCCGCTGTGCACCAGGTTGCCGTCGGCCCGCCCGGACGTCCTCGGCACCGCCAACCGGACCGGTTCCCACCCCATCGTCACTGCTCCCGTCGTGCCATGCGCTCGATTAATGACCGAAAAGAAAATAAATCACAGATATTGCCGACTTAAAACCTGCGATCTAGTTTTAACCGCGACGAAAATCGGGCGTGAGACACCCGTAGTTGTCAACAGTTCCAACCGAAGGAGGCTCCTCGTGAGCCCTGCACCTTCCGGGCGAGGCGTGGCGATCCTGGGCGCCGGGATGATCGGCGACGTGCACCGCCGCGCGGCGATCCTCGCGGGCGCCGAGGTGGTCGGCGTACTGGCGTCGTCCCCGCAGCGTTCGAAGCAGGTGGCGGCGGCCTGGGGCGTGGCCGCGTACCAGGACCTCGCCGAGGTGCTGGCCGACGACCGCGTCGACGTGGTCCACGTCTGCACGCCGAACGCCACGCACGCGCCGTTCGCGGAAGCCGCCCTGCGCGCCGGAAAGCACGTGATCTGCGAGAAGCCGCTGGGCATTTCGACGGCGGAGGCCGAGCGGATGACCGCCGCGGCGGCGGGGAGCGGCCTGGTGGCGTCGGTTCCGTTCGTCTACCGCTACCACCCGGTGGTGCGGGAGATCCGGGCGCGGTGGCAGGCCGGCGAGTTCGGCGCCTGGAACCTGCTGCACGGCAGCTACCTGCAGGACTGGATGCTCTCGCCGGACGCGTCGAGCTGGCGGGTCGATCCGGAACTCGGCGGGCCGTCGCGGGCGTTCGCCGACATCGGGTCGCACTGGTGCGACCTGGTCCAGTGGGTTTCCGGCGAGACGTTCACGGACGTGCTCGCCGAACTGTCCATTGTGGTCCCGACCCGTCCGGCGGCGGCCGGGCCGACCTTCGCCGGGCCCACCGAGGTCGCGGGCGACCGGGTCGAGGTCCGCACCGAGGATTCGGCCGCACTGCTGCTGCGCACCGCCGCCGGCGTGCTCGGCTCGGCGACGATCTCGCAGGTCGCCGCGGGGCGGAAGAACCGGCTGTGGTTCGAGCTGGACGGCGCGCTGGGCAGCGCGGTGTTCGACCAGGAGGAGCCCGAGCGGATCTGGCTCGGCGGCGTGGACGGCAACCGCATCCTGGTCCGCGACCCCGAGCACGGTTCGCCCGAGCAGCGCCGGTTGTCGAAACTGCCCGCCGGGCACGCGCAGGGGTACGCGCAGTGCTTCGAAGCGTTCGTCGCGGACACCTACGCCGCGATCGACGGCGGCAGCCCGGAGGGGCTGCCCACGTTCGAGGACGGCCTGCGATCGGCCCGGCTGGTCGACGCCGTCCTCCGCTCCGCCCACAACGGTTCCTGGACGAAGGTGTGATGATGCAGCTCGGAATGCTCACCGCGTGTCTACCACAGTGGACGCTGGACCGGATCGCCGGCTGGGCCGCGCAGGCCGGGTACGAGGCGCTGGAAGTCGCCGTCTGGCCGAGCACCGGCGGCCGCGACTTCGAGGCCGCGCACCTGCCGGTGGCCGACTTCGGCCCGCGCGAGGTCGACGAGACCCTCGCGCTGTTCGACAAGCACGGCCTGACGTTGTCGGCGTTCGCCTACTACGAGAACAACCTCCACCCGGACCCGGCGCGGCGAGAGGAGATCCGCACCCACCTCAAGCACGCGATCGACGCGGCGCAGGCGCTCGGTGTGCCCTACGTCGGCACGTTCGTGGGCCGCGACTGGACGAAGCCGGTGGCCGACAACCTCGCCGAAGCGGAACGGGTGCTACCGGAAATCGTCGAGTACGCGGGCGAGCGCGACGTGAAGATCATCGTCGAGAACTGCGTGATGGAGGGCTGGCACCCGGACGGATATCCCGGGAACCTGGCGTACTCGCCGGAGCTGTGGGAGTGGATGTTCGGCCTCGGCCTGTACCTGAACTGGGATCCGTCGCACCTGACGTGGATCGGCATCGACCCGGTCGAGACCATCGCGCCCTACATCGACCGCATCGTGCACGCCCAGGCCAAGGACGTGGAGCTGGACCCGGCGGCGCGGCAGCGCTACGGCTTCTTCGGCAAGGTGGACAAGGGCGGCAACCCCTGGGACATGGGCTGGTGGCGCTACCGGGTGCCGGGCCTGGGCCAGGTCGACTGGGCGCGCGTCGTGGACCGGCTCTACGAGCACGGCTTCACGGGCACGCTGTCGGTGGAGCACGAGGACCCGGTGTGGGGCGGCGACGACGAGCGCATCACCCAGGGCCTGAACATCGCGCACCGGACCCTGCGCCCGCTGATCGTCGGCTGAGCCGGAGGTGGCCTTGCTTTCCGTGCAGCTCTACAGCGTCCGCGAACGACTGGCGACCGACCGGCACGCGACCCTGGCGCGGTTGGCCGAGATCGGCTTCCGCTACGTCGAGCCGTTCGGCCTCTGCGCCCCGGAGAAGCCGCCGGCCGATCGCCTGGCCGAGGCCCGCGCCCTGCGCGCCGCCCTCGACGCGGCAGGCCTGGCGGTGTCGGCGGTGCACGCCGGGCTGCCAGGCGACGTGGCGGAACTGGTGGAGGAGTGCGCGATCCTGGGCGCCGACACGGCGTTCATCCCGCACCCGCGCCTGGTCCCGGGCTTCGGCGAGGAGACGTTCGCCGACCCGGCCCGGGTCGACGCCCTCGCCGAAACCCTGGGCTCGGCGGCAGAATCGGTCGCGGCCGACCTGCACCTGGGCTACCACAACCACTGGTTCGAATGGGCCGAACTCCCGGACGGCACCACGGGCTACGACCGCTTCTGGTCCCGCGCGGGCGACGACCTGCTCGCGGAACTCGACGTCTACTGGGCTGTCGCGGCGGGTGCCGATCCGGCGTCGGTCCTGGCGTCCCTGGGCCCCCGGGCGGTCGCGGTGCACCTCAAGGACGGCCCGGCCCTGCCCGGAGCGCCCCAGACGCCGATCGGCACCGGAAAGGTCGACATCGCCGCGGCGCTCCGCGGCGCATCGGGAATCCGTTGGCACGTGGCCGAAATCGACTCCACCGAACAGGATCCGTTCGAGCTCCTCGCCACCAACGCCAACATCCTGATGAACGAGGGCCATTCCCGCTGGGCCTAGTGGCGGCCGGTGCGGGCTTGGCACCAGCGCCAAGCCCGCACCGGCTCACTCGGCGATTCGGCGCAGCAGTCCGGCGACGAGTGCGACCCGGTCCGGGATGTCGTCGACGATCACGTGCTCGTGCAGGGCGTGTGCGCCGTCGCCGCTGGCGCCGAGGCCGTCGAGCACCGGAAGGCCAAGTGCGGAAACGAAGTTCGCGTCGCTGCCGCCTCCGACGCTGATCGGTTCGAGCGGCGCGCGCACGGACGCGGCGACCTCGTCGGCGAGGCCGAACAGCCGCCTGCTCTCCGGGGTGAGCCGCATGGGCGGGCGGCTCCACTTCCCGTCGACCTCCACCCGTACCCGCGGGTCGCCGGCGCGGAGCCCGGCGAAGACCGCGTCGATCCGGTCGGCCTCGGCCTGGTCGCTGATCCGGATGTCGATGAGGCAGCTCGCCCTGCCCGCGATGACGTTGCGGGCGGTGCCGCCGCTCATCGTGCCGACGTTGATCGTGGTGCCGCGCTCGTGGTCGGCTTCGCCGGCGAGCCGGTGGATGATCTCGGCGAGCGCGTGGACCGCGCTGGCGCCGTCGGTGGCGTTGTTCCCGGAGTGGGCCTCCACGCCGTGCGCGGTGACGGTGAAGATCCCGACACCCTTGCGCTCCGCCTTGACGTCCCAGCCGACGCCCGGTTCCAGCACCAGCGTCGCCAAGCAGTCCGGCGCCGCGCGTTCGATGTGGGGGCGGGACATCGGGCTGCCGAGTTCTTCGTCGCCGTTGAACATGAACCGGACGGTCGGGCACGGCAGGTCGAACGCGCGCAGCGCCAGCAGCGCCCAGACTCCGGTGACGAGGCCGGTTTTCATGTCGTAGATGCCCGGCCCGGTCGCCGTCCCGTCCTCCCGCACGGCGAACGGCCACCCGTCCACAGTTCCCGCGGGCCAGACGGTGTCGTAGTGGCCGATCATGAGCACGGGCGCTTCGGTGGAGCCGGCGTAGGTCACCTCCAGCAGGTCGCCGTGCTCGGCGTGTTCGTGCCGCGTGAGCCGGGACGGTGCGCCGAGCCGGTCCCGCAGCCACGTCGTGATCGAGTCGGCTGTCTTGTCCAGCAACGCTTTCTCGCTGCTAGGCGACTCGTGGTGCACCAGCATCGACACATCGCCGAGCAGCTCGTCCAGCCGGTCTCGGCACCAAGTGGACAACGGCTTCGCGGACAATTCGTGCGCCTTCCTGCGTCGGGGGTGGTTCATCGGACGGGAACGCCGGGGCCGAGCGGGATGCCGAGCGCGTACCAGGCCAGGAACATCAGGACCCAGACGCACAGGTTGACGAGCGCCAGCGGCAGCACGAGCGACATCAGGGTGCCGATCCCGGCGGACGGGCGGTAGCGGCGGATGAATCCGAGCGCGATGACGAAGTACGGGCTCATCGGCGTGAGGCTGTTGGTCGGCGCGTCGGCGACGCGGAACAGGGCCTGGGTGGTCTCCGGGTGGATGTCCAGCAGCATCAGCATCGGCACCAGCACCGGGGCGACCAGCGCCCACATCGCCGAGCCACTGGTGAGCAGCAGGTTCAGCGCGCTGATCAGCAGCACCGCGCTCACGAAGATCACCACGGGCGGCGCGTCGATCGAGTCCAGCACGCCCGCGCCGGAGATCGCGATGACCTGGCCGATGTTGGTCCACTTGAAGTACGCGAGGAACTGCGAGACCGCGAAGAACAACACCAGCACCGGGACCAGTTCGCGCAGCCCCTGGCCCATCAGCTCCGGGAAGTCCTTGGCCGAGCTGATGGTCTTCACCGTCAGGCCGTAGACGGTGCCGATGACCATGAAGAACAGCATCATGATCACCGCGACGTTCTCCATCAGCGGGGAGTCCACGATGGAGCCGCCCTCACCGCGCAGCGGCGAGCCGCTCGGCAGCACGGCGAGCACCACCGCGGCGAGGAAGAGCGCCGCGGCGATCAGTGCCCGCCGCACCCCGGTGCGCTCGGCGGCGGACAGGGACATGTCGGGCAGCTCGTCGACATCGGTCAGCTCCGGCTCGACGGCGTTCATCGCGGCGACCCGGCGGGCGACGACGAGTTCGGTCACCACGGTGATCGAGACCGCCAGCAGCAGCGAGGACGCCGCCGAGAAGTAGTAGTTGGACACCGGGGTGACCAGGTAGCCCGGGTCGATGGTGTGCGCGGCCGACGTGGTCAGGCCGGCGAAGACCGCGTCCGACGCCTCGATCACCGGACTGATGCTGCTTGCGCCGCCGACGGCGACGTAGGCCACGACCGCGCCGATGATCGGGCTGCGGCCCACGGCCCGGAACACGATCATGCCGAGCGGGATCATCACCACGAACGCGGCATCCGACGCCAGGTGCGCGAACATCGAGGTCAGCGCGACGGAGAAGGTGACCAGTCCGGCGGGCACCCTGGCCAGCGCGGCCCGCATCATCGCCGCCAGCAGCCCGGTCTTGTCCGCGATGGCCACGCCGAGCATGACCACCACGATCATTCCGAGCGGCGGGAAGTTCACGAAGTGCTTGATCAGGTCGCCGAGCATCATCTGGACCCCGGCGCCGGAGACGAGGCTCTTGACCCCGACCTCCTTGCCGTCCACCGGGGAGATCGCGGAGACGCCGAGCGCGGCCAGCAGCCAGCTCGCCAGCACCACCACCGCGCTCAGGATCACGAAGAGCCAGAAAGGATGCGGCAGCTTGTTCCCGACCCGGTCCACCACGTCGAGCACGCGCATCACCAACGACGTCACCGAACGTCGTCGAGTCGTCACCTCGCTCAAATGCCCCTCCGCCTTCGCAATACGGTGATTTGATCCCGCATCTAATATTCAGGTGCAGGCTTGTGTCAACGTAGGCGAAGGAAACGGGTGGAACGTTCAACGCGAGGTGAGGTTTTGCAAACACTGGATGACGCGGACCTCGATCTGGTCGCCGCGCTGCAACTCACGCCCCGGGCGCCGCTGAACGCCGTCGCGGAGGTCCTGGGCACGTCGGCCAGCACGGCGGGCCGGCGGATCCAGCGGCTGCAGGACAGCCGCCTGCTGCGCTTCATCTCCACCGTGCACTGGTCGCTGATCCTCACGGCCAACCCCTACGTGGTGTGGATCAAGTGCGAGCCCGGCATGACCTCCAGCGTCGCGGCGGCGATCCAGCAGGTCCCCGAGGCCCAGTCCATCCTGATCACCAGCGGCGACGCGGACATCCACTGCACCATCTACCCGCTGGCGGGAACCGACCTGCGCCGCCTGCTGACCCGGACGCTGCCCGCCATACCGGGCATCGCGTCCATCGAGTCGCACCTCGTGCTGCGCACGGCGCGGCAGGCCGTGGCGTGGCACCTCGACCGGCTCACCGACGAGCAGACCGCCGCACTGCGCGGGCACGTCGACGCCGACCCCAGCTCGCCGCCGGAGACCGTCGGACCGCTCGGCGAAGCCGAGTTCAACGCGCTGCGACTGCTCTTCGACGACGGCCGGATCACCGCGGCGCAAGCCGCCCGCGAACTCGACGTCAGCCGGTCGACCGCGTACCGGCTGATCCAATCGGTGCTGGAAGCGGGTGCCGCCCGCCCCCGGGTGGAGATCGAACCGGCCGTCCTCGGCTTCCCGCTCACGGCGCTGATCACCCTCGACGTCCAACCGCAGCACATCCCCGCGGTGCTGGCAGCGCTGGGCGCACACCCGTCCGGCCGCTTCACGGTGATGACGGCAGGGCCGGCATCGATCACCCATCACGCGGTGTTCCGCGACGAGGACCACCTGTCCCGGTTCGTCACCGAAGACATCGGCGAGCTCCCGGGCATCAACGGCCTCAACATGTCGACGGCGCTCGCGGTCCTGCGCCGCCAGTGGATCGACCGCGACAACGACGTGCTGCTCGGCGATCGAGTGCACGCCGTCCTGCCACCGCGCCCCTGACTTTCGAGCCTCGTCGTGGTGATCGAGGCTTCCGGCTTTCCGGCAGTGCGGCGCGACCGCGGCAGTCCGAATTGGACCATGAGGGAACGGGGCATCCGAGTTGCCCGGATGCCCCGTCGGTCACGGTCAGCGGCGAGGCAACAGGAACAACGCGTCGCCGATGGCGCGCTCACCGGCCGCGTCGGAGGGTGTCGTCACCATGTTGTCGTTGACGACCATTCCAGCCGAGCCGCCGCCGTCGAGCGCCATCGCGTCGACGGCGCCCAGGGAGCGGATGAACTCGGCGGCTTCCTGCAACCCCCATCCGTCGCTGAAACCGGGCATGCGGCCTTCGGTCGTGGCAAGGATGATCCGGCCTTGCTCATCGACCCCGATGATGCTTCGCGGGTTGCGCTTGAGCCCCCAGGTGTAGGCGAAGGTCGGGGAGTCGTGGATGATCCCGTCCTCCTGGAGGTTGACCCGGACCTGACCGTTGCGGACCAGCTCCGGCCCGCCGTTGATGATGTCGTCGCTCGGCCCGAGGCGCACGGGCCGAGCCGCCTCGTCGTGGATCTGCTGGTCGACCAGCAGCGGTTCGCCCGGCCGCGCATTCGCGGACAGCCAGTGGGCCGCTTCGCCCACTCCCTGCACGACTGTGCCTCCGGCCGGAACCAGCCCACCTGACGGGCGGACCTCGGTGACCCGGCCGGTTCGATCGCGAACGGCTTCCACGCCGTTGCCTGCCGGGGTCGGGGCTCCCAACTCGTCGGTGAAGAGGACGAGTTCGTCCGGGTCCGTGCAAGTCACGTCGTGCTGCGGCCGCTCGGTCGGGCTGTCACCGCCGACGCCGCCGCAGTTGCGGATCTTGCCGGGGATGCGGTTGATCCCGTCTACCAGGCGGCGCTGCCCGCGAGCGGTCGCGATGATGGCCGTGGACATTTTCGAGATCCGCGGACGCAAGCCGTCTCCGGAGAGGACCAGCCCGACGCGGCCGTTCGTCGCCGCGCTCTGAAGTTGACCGTTGTAGGCCGCGATTCCCGCAGAGGCTCCCGGGATCCCGTCCTTGTCCTCCATCACGAAGAATCCGGCGTTGATGCCGAAGATCGCGTCCCGTCGCGCCGACATGTCGGTCAGCTTCTCCCGGCCCGCGACCGACGTCCCGTAGTCGGCGGCCAGTTCGCCGTCGAACTGCGCCGGGTCGACGATCGCGACGGTGGTGCGGGCGATGCCGGTGTCCGGCAGGGCGTCCGCCCCGGTCCACTCGACGATGCCGTCGAAGCCCGCTTCGTCCACCTTCCGCTCCAGCTCCGCAGCCTGATCCCGGCCGCCGAATCCGCCGGTCCGGACCCGCCACCCGACCGTTCCCGGGGCGACATCGACCAGGGACGTCCAGTCGACGCGCTCCACCCTCGGCTCGAATCCGCCACTGCGGAGCTCGTCCGCCAGCGCCTGAGCATCGGCCTCGGCCGCCAGGTGCTCAGGACCGTTCGGGGTGGCGAATCGTACGGTCACGGTCCAGAAGTCGGAGCCGGCCCTGCCACGCACCTCCCCCTGGTACAGGGTCACTCCCGGAGACACGTCGGTGCGTTTCCAATCCCGTACCGGATCTGGAGCGGCACCGTCGGCAACACCGGTCCCAGGACAGGTCACCACCAGGGCCATCGCGAGCAATCCCGCGCCCAGCGACCGCCCATCAGGTTTGAACATCGAGTTCTCCCTCCGTACTCGCTCGATGCACCTCAATGGCTGATGACGACGCACGCGAATCGCCCTGCTGAATCTCCCCTGAACGCCCCGCGAACAACGAAACCAACGCCCGGAGGGAAGCGGCACGGACAGGACCGGGCGTTCTACCGACTTGAGACAAGAACAACACCACAAGCTCAACGACCGCAACGGCCGTGATCCACCAGAACGACGAAGTGCGGTTGCAGCACTGGGGAAACCGGTCGTGAGCGCGTGCCCGATTCTCAGCGGAGCGAGCACTCATGACTGGTAAGTTCGGTCGCCGGAACGGCATGCACGAGAGGGTCAGCGTGGGATCTCCGCACGAGGGCACGCACAACAGCGCGTCGGCCGCTGAGAACGTCGTCCAGGCCCAGAACGTGCATGGAGACGTGCACATTCACGGCCCGGCCGGTCGGTCGGGTTCACGTGTGGTGCCGCGTCAGTTGCCCGCGACGGTGCGGTATTTCATCAACCGCGCCGTTGAACAAGACGCGTTGACCACGCTGCTCAAGGGCGCTGG
This sequence comes from Saccharopolyspora elongata, assembly GCF_004348985.1. Taxonomy (GTDB): domain Bacteria; phylum Actinomycetota; class Actinomycetes; order Mycobacteriales; family Pseudonocardiaceae; genus Saccharopolyspora; species Saccharopolyspora elongata. Next base: position 253,041 of record NZ_SMKW01000003.1, read on the forward strand.
CAGCGACCATACCGTCCTGGTGTCGACTATTGATGGGCTCGCTGGGGTGGGTAAGTCGACATTGGTGGTGCAGTGGGCTCACCAGGAGCGGGAGCAGTTCGCCGACGGGGAGCTTTACGTCAACCTGCGGGGCTTCGACCCGGCCGCCGAGCCGATGGTTCCAGCTGAGGCTTTGGCAGGGTTTCTTACCGCTCTGGGAATGGCTCCGGAGGCGGTGCCCGTCACAGAAGATGCCCGCGCGGCGCAGTTTCGCACGCTGTTGCATGGGCGGCGGATGCTGCTGGTGCTGGACAACGCCCGCGATGCCGAGCAGGTGCTGCCGCTGCTGCCAGGCTCGTCCGGGTGCCTTGTAGTCGTCACCAGCCGCCAGCGACTGGACGGGCTCGTCGCCCATCACGGGGCGCAGCGGCTCTCGCTGACCACGTTCACCCGCGACGAAGGTCGCCAGTTGTTGGCGAGCTATCTCGGTGCCGAGCGCCTGGCCCATGAGCCGGAGGCGGCTGCGGCACTGCTGGAGCATTGTGCGGGGCTGCCGCTGGCGCTGACGCTGGTCGCTGTACAGGCCGCCGCCGAGCCCGACGTGCCACTGGACGACCTCGCCGCCGACCTGCGCGACGAGCGCGCCCGGCTCGATGCTCTCGATGTGGGCGGAAGAACCGGTATCCGGGCGGTGTTCTCGTGGTCCTACCGCTCGCTTTCCCCGCAAGCCGCTCGGATGTTCCGCTTGCTCGGACTACCCAACTCGCCGGACATCAGTTCCGGGGCGGCTGCCGCTCTGGCCGGGGTGGACCAGCCCCGAGTTCGGCGGATGCTGGCCGAGCTCTCTCGGGCACACCTGCTCACCCGGCGTGCGGGAGACCGCTACGTTTTCCATGACTTGCTGCGTGCTTATGCGCGCGAGCGCGCACACACCGACGACAGCGAGCAGGAACGCACGACGGCGTTACAACGCCTGCTCGACCACCACCTCTACACCACCCACGCCGCCAGTCAACGACTGGAACCGATCCGATGGCTGCCTGACCTGGAGCACACCGATGAGCATCTGCGCCGCAACTTCACCACCTACGAAGAAGCCCTAGCTTGGTGGGATGCCGAGCACACCAGCGTGCTGGCCACCATCCGGCAGGCGGTGGCACTCGGAATGACGCGTGGCCCCTGGTTAGCGCACGTAGCCACCTACCCGTTCAAACTGCGTGGACTGATCGACGAGTTGAAGATCAGCTGTACTGCTGGGCTCAAGGGCGCCAAGGTAAGCGGAGACCGCCCTGCACAGGCGCGCCTACTCGTCGACCTCGCTACGGCAAACTATTTCCATCGGGAGTTCGATGCAGCTGTTCACAACCAACAAGCTGCCGCGAAATTGTTCGCCTAGTTGGACGAGCGCCACTGGGAAGCCACTACGTATACCGCACTTGGGGCGAATTTCAACGAGTTGGGGCGTTACGCGGACGCGGCGGCTTCCGCGCGCCATGCGCTACGCATGGAGGACAACTCCGATGGGAAGGTCAAAAAATCGGGTACAGCTGATTACGTGCTGGGGCGCGCGTTGGTCCACCTCGGCGACTTCACCGCAGCGTTCGCCCATCTGCACCGCTCCCTCGAGATCATTGCCGATGAGTTCTCGCGGGGCTACGCGTTAACTTACCTCGGATCCGCATACCTCCGCGTAGGAGACATCGACAACGCGGTACGTACTTCCCGCCGGGCCGTGGAGCACTGTCGCGGCGTTGGGCACCGGTTGGGTGAGGCGACCAGCCTCAACGACCTCGGCGCGGCCCTATACGCCAGTGGTGATGTGGAGGAAGCTCGGAAAGCCTGGCAGTCGGCACTCGCCGTTCTTGAAGAGCTCGGGCATCCTGACGCCGAAACCGTTCGCACTCACCTCAACACGCTGGACGACGGCACCACATCGGGACCAGGCGCAACCGGTTAGCGTGCTCTGAAACCTCTTCTGGCCCGACCTGACGAAGTGCGGTTGCAGCGCTGGGAAAATCGCTCGTGAGTGCGTGCCTGATTCTAGCCAGAGCAAGCACTCGCGGCTGGTAGTTTCGATCGCGGGAAAGATCGGGGCCGGTGGACAGCGGGGCACGTGGCGAACAACAAGCGGAAGAAGCAGAAGCGCGGCCCTGCCGGCCGGACGACCACCGTTCCGGCCCGGTCGATTCCGGAGCCTGTCGAGGTTTCCGACGAGCGTTCGTCCAGCCCGAAGCCGCCATGGCTCGTTCTTGTTCTGGCGTTGGGTTGTTCCGCCGTCATCAAGCCCGAGATCTGGCTGACGTGGTCGCGGGACCAAGCGCCGGCGTGGGCCCAAACCGGCGCTCTCGCAGTCGGTCTCTTCGCGATCTGGCTGATCCTGCGCGGCCTGTGCGCCACGCAGTGGCTCGGCGCATCCCGCGCTCAACCGACGGCGGCAGTGCGTTCGACTCGCCAGCTCACCGAACTGATGCTGTCGCGAACCGCGATCTGCACCCTCGCCGGAACCTTCCTGGCCCTGATGGTCGCAGACCGAGCGGAAGCGGCAGGAGTCAAGGTGACGAGCCTGATCAGCGACCTGGCCACGGTCGGAGCACTGGTCGGGCTCGCATCCTGCGCGCCGCGCAGCGTGATCCAGAGCATCCGCATCTTCAAGTTACTCAAGGAAAGCGACCGCCGGAACTGGGTCCGAGCTCACCTGACGCTGGCGATAGTCGACCTGATGGTCCTCTTCGAGCTCTGGAACCTGATTCGCTCGGTGCTGTTCAACAAGTGAGGGGCACTCTTAACCAAGTTACTTGGCTAAGAGTGCCCCTCACCCAGACACGATCGGGGTCAACGAGGGAAGCGGTCGTCCTTCACTGCGGCGATGAACGCCGACCACTGCGCGCGAGTCGCGGTGAAGTACCCGGCGGCGCGGTCCTTGCTGTCCCGCACCGCCGCGTCTAACGCCACCCTCCCGACCTCGACGCACTGGCCACCGCTCTTCGAGCGCGACGACGTCCGCCAGTTTGTCGGTAATAGCTCCATTTGGTCCTCCCGCGCCTGCTAATCAGCTTGGACCAGCCTACGTAGCCGGTCGAGTGATGCGGGAGCAGACAGAGCGACAGACCTCAGCTCGTCGAACAGGTAGCGCAGGGCCGACACCTCGTCCTCGTCGTCGACCGTGTGCCCGCCAAGCGGGGTGTCGAGGAAGCCGATGCTTTCTTCCTGGTCAGGGAAGGACAAGATGACGAATGTCCCACTCGGCGATGCATGTGCGCCAGCTTCGTAGGGCAGCAGCTGGAGAATCACGTTCGGGCGTTGGCATTGCTCGATGATGTGCGTGATCTGTTCCTTCATCACGTCAGGGCCGCCGACCTGACGATGAAAGGCGGCCTCGCTGACGACTGCGCGCAGCTGCAGAGGCGGATCAGATGAGAGGCGGTTCTGTCGAGTCATCCGTGCTTTGACACGTCGGTCGATGTCGCGGGGATCGGTGTCGTAGCGCCCAGCTCGGTGGATCTCGCGTGCGTATTCCTCTGTCTGAAGCAAACCAGGAATCAGGTCGAGTTCGAAGTTTGCGACCTCCACGGCCGTCGACTCGAATTCGACGTAGGGCTCAAACCACTCGGGCAAACGGTAGCTCGACCACCAGCCGCGTTCCTCGGCCTGCTTGCGCGTCTCGTCGAGTTGGGCTCGGACCTCGTCGCTGGCCTCGTACAGGTCGAGCAGCTTCGTGAGCTCGACCTTTTTGATCTTGCTCCGTCCCGCCTCAAGATGGCGAATTTTCGATGTCGAGCAGCCGAGGCGCTCGGCTGAGTCTTCGACGCTGCAGCCTGCTTGGTTTCGAAGTTTGGTCAGCCAAGACCCCAGCTGCCGCCGCCGTGCAGTTGACATGCCGCCACCTTATGCGCGAACGAACCGTTGATCATTCACCCGATCCATCGACTGTTGATCTGACACTGTCAAGAATATCTTTGACAGTGTCAGAATCATGGGTGGATTGGGGCTGATTGGCGTGGCCTGGTGGGCGGAGTTCGATGCGGCTTCTGTGTTGGCTCGGCGGGACGACGTCGTGTACTGGATCGTGCCGTCCGGCGCGAAGGTTCGGCACGGCATCACCGACAAGCCCGGCCGCTGGCCCGCCGGTACGGAAGTCGTTGCGCTGTGCGGAGAAGGCGTGAAGATCCCGTTCGGCACTCCGTATCCCGAGACACCGAGAACCGCTAGCATCACGATCCAGTGCGACGGCTGCGTCGCGGAATACCGGCTGCGCGGCTCGCCCTCCACTGTCTGGGACTTCTGATCAACCCCCAGTCCGGCCTCGCCGCAGTATTTCCCCCGGCGCGGCGAGGCCCGTCCCAGAAGGGACTCTCGGCATGGCCGCTCTCCTCGGATCCGCCGTCACCGCCGAAGCCTACGGGCGTCACGCGCTGCGACGGTCGGCTTTCGGGCTTACTCGATCGGGGGATGGGGCGGCGCGCGTGGGGGGTTTCGGGCCGACCGGCGTTGATGATGATCCGCATGGTTGAGAACGGAGTTGGCAAGGGCGAGGGCGAGGGCGTCGGCGGTGCTGGGCACGGGCCGGAAGAGGAGCGGTTGGAACGGACCCGGACCGGTGGGATCTGGGTTTCCGTTGTCGTCGCGGTGATCGTGCTGGTGTTCCTGCTCGTCTTCATAGTGCAGAACTCCGACAGCGTGACCGTGCACTTCCTGTGGCTCGCGGGGAATCTGCCGCTCGGCGTGGCGATGATCTTCGCGGTGCTCGCGGGTGCCCTGCTGGTGGCTCTCGTCGGCACCGCCCGGATTCTGCAGCTGCGCCGCTCCGCCAAGCACCGGCTGCGCAAGCCGGAATGACGGTGGCCGTGGTCGGCGGCGCGGGGGGCCGCCGCCGGCCACGGCTGTCTTCTCACTGCGCGGTGAAGCCGCCGTCGATCGACAGGTTGGCGCCCGTGATGAAGCTGGCCTCGTCGCTGAGCAGGAACGCGACGAACGCTGCGATCTCCTCGGGCTTGGAGACCCGGCCGATCGGGTGCAGGCCGGCGATCTGCGCTTCCCCTTCCGGAGTCGCGCCCATGGTGCTGCGGAACGCCGGGGTGTCCACCGCGCCGGAAGCGATCGCGTTGACGCGGATGCCCTGCGCGGCGTTCTCCAGCGCGACCGCCTTGGTCAGGCCCACGACGCCGTGCTTCGCCGCGGTGTACGGCGAAACGCTGCCCATGCCGACCACGCCCAGGTTCGATGCGTTGTTGACGATCGCGCCGCCACCGGACGAGAGGATCGCCGGAACCTGGTGCTTCAGCCCGTAGAACACGCCGCTCAGGTTGAGGTCGATCTCCGCGCGCCAGCTGTTGTCGTCGATGTCCTGCACCGCGCCGAACGCGCTGACAGCGCCCGCGTTGTTGAACGCGCCGTCCAGCCGGCCGAACTCTTCCATCGCCGCGCGCACCAGCGCCGCGACCTCGCTCTCCACCGTCACGTCGGTAGGCACGAACAGCGCCCGGCCCCCGGTGCCGCGGATGTCGGCCGCCAGCTGCTCGCCGACGTCCTTGCTTCGCGCGCCCAGGACCACCGCCGCGCCCTCGGCGGCCAGCCGCCGGCTCGTGGCCTCGCCGATGCCTGAGGTCGCCCCGGTCACCAAGACCACTTTGGACTCGAAACGTGCCGTGTTCATCTCTTCCTCGATCGCTTCGCCGTTTTCTCGGACAAGCCCGATACTTCCGGCGAAAGCGGATCAAGTCTGGCGGTAATCGGCCGTCGCGTCCGGACGTTCCAGAGTGGTCGCGAGCCAGAGCTCCAGGCGGTCCTGGGGTTGGTCGAGGGAGCGGTTCGTGACGCGTTCGGCGGTGCGCAGGCGGGAGCGAAGCGTGTTGCGGTGGATGTCGAGCTTTCGCGCCGCTGCCTCCAGATTCTGCCCTTCGTCCAGGAAAGTCCGCACGCAGTCCACGAGGCTCGGGGTGCCCGCGCGGCGGCGTTCGTCCTGGCGGCGCAACGGTTCCAGCGCGGAGTCGACGAAGCGGTCGACCGCCGGGCCGTCGAAGACGCCTTGGAACAGGGCGCTCGCGGCGAGCTCGTCGGCGTGCCGGTAGACGTCTTCGGAGCGGGAAATCGCACTCGTGGCGCGATAGATCGTCGCGGGCAGCTCGGTTCGGTCCCGGGCGGTCGCCGCTCCCGCGCGAACCTGCCCGGCCCGCGCGGTCAGCCGCTCGGCCAGCGCACGGCCGGTCCTGGGCTTTGCGTCGGGGAGGACGGCGACCAGCGCCTCCGGCAGCGGGCAGACCACCAGCCGTTCCTCCAGCGCCGGGTCGTCTATGACCTCGGCGAGGGTGTCCAGCACGAGGCGCGCAAGCTTCGGCGGCTCGGCGCCGCCGGCTCGCAGCGCCACCACCTCGTAGGGCGGGGGTGGCAGTGGGCAGGCGTCCTCCAGCCGGTCCCACAGCGTCGCCGAGTTCTCCTCCAGCGCGGCGGCGAAGAACGCTGCGCGCTGCTGGTGGGTCTTCGCGCGCGCCGAGCGCACGCCTTCGACGCCGACGCCGACGAGGTTGGCCGCGTGGTTGGCGAGGATCCGCACGTGCGCGGCGACCGGCGGCGCGGACGCCACCGCGAGCCAGCCGCTCGGGCTGCCCGAGATGCCGGTGCTCGCCACGTGGATCTCCCAGTCGCCGAAGGTCGTTCCAAGCGCTCCGCGCGTGCCGCGCCGCACGGCCGCGCGCACCGCCTCGTGCCAGTCGCGGCGCTCCGGCGGCTCCGCCGCGCGTACGTGACCGGCGGAGTCGAGCAGCAGGACCTCGCCACCGGCTCCGGCGGCGAGCTCGCGCACGATCCCGGCGGGCCCGGAGCGCAGCGCCGCCCGCGCCATCGCGTCCTGCGCCTTGAGTGCCTGCCGCTCCTGGCGGGAGCGGTGGTCGGCGTACCACTGGGCGACGGCTTCGGTGATCGCGATGAAAGGCGTGCTCTCGACGGCCGCGACCACCGGGAAGTCGCATTCATCTGCGGCCCGCAGGACCGCGGGCGGCAGCTCCGTCCGGATCTCGCCGGGCGGGAAGCCGAGGCCCGCGCACCCCGCGTCGGCCAGCCGCCGCACGTAGTCGCGCTGGCCCTGGGGGTCGTCCGGCAGGCCGAGCCCGACGGTCAGCACGAGCTCGCCGCCGCGCAGCCACGGCACTGGGTCGGTCAGCTCGATGACGTGCGCCCAGCGCACCTCTCGGTGCAGCCCGCCCGCCCCGGCCAGCAGGCGCAGGTCCAGTCCCGGCAGGCCCAGGACATCCGCCATCCGCAGCGCCATAGATCAACCCTTGTGCGAATCGCCCAACTCAGACGGCGAAAGTGTACGGTTCGCCCAGGGCGTTTTTCCGCCCGCGGTCCTACAGTCGCTGCACTCGCTCCCAGCGCCGACGGAGGACTTCATGAGCGATTCGACCGCTTCGCCGCGAATGGCCGTCAGGGCCGCGTTCGCATCGTTCGTGGGCACGACCATCGAGTGGTACGACTTCTACGTCTACGCCACGGCCGCCTCGCTGGTGCTCGGCAAGCTGTTCTTCCCGACCTATGCCGACCCGTTCGTGGGCATGATGGCCTCGTTCGCGGTGCTGGCCGTCGGATTCTTCGCCCGGCCGCTCGGCGGCATCGTGTTCGGGCACTTCGGTGACCGCGTCGGCCGCAAGTCCGCGCTGGTCACGACCCTGTTGATCATGGGCGCGGTGACGTTCCTGGTGGGCCTGATGCCGACCTACGACACCATCGGGCCGTTCGCGCCGATCGCGCTCGTGGTGCTGCGGTTCATCCAGGGCCTCGCGGTCGGCGGCGAGTGGGGCGGCGCGGCGCTGATCGCGGTCGAGCACGCGCCGGAGCACCGCAAGACCTTCTTCGGATCCTTCCCGCAGATCGGCAACTCCGCCGGGGCGCTGCTGGCCACCGGCGCGTTCAGCATCGTGTCGGCCTTCGGCGAGGAGGCGCTGCTGAGCTGGGCGTGGCGGATCCCGTTCCTGGCGTCCGCAGTGCTGGTGCTGGTGGGGCTGGTGATCCGGCTCCGGGTGGAGGAGTCCCCGGTGTTCGCCGAGGCCCTGCGGGAGCAGGACACCTCGAACGAGGCCCCGGTCAAGGAGGTTCTACGGACCTCGTGGCGGTCGGTGCTGATGGGCATCGGCGCGCTGCCGGTCGCCGTCGGCGGCTACTACATCGTCACGACGTTCCTGCTCGCCTACGCCACCACGCCCGAGATCGGCGTGTCCGAGACGACGATGCTCAACGCGCTGAGCGCGGCGGCGTTCCTGGAGATCGTCGCGACGCTGATCACCGCCTGGTTCGGCGACCGCGTCGGCGCCCGGCGGATCGTGATCGGCGGGCTGATCGCGGTGGCCGTGCTGGCCGCACCGCAGTTCCTGGTGGTGCCCAGCGGGAACGTCGCGCTGATCGTCGCGCTGCTGCTGGTGATGCGCATCGGCATGTCCGGCACCTACGGCCCGCTGCCCAAGATCCTGGCGGAGATGTTCGAACCGCGCGTCCGCTACACCGGCATCTCGCTGTCCTACCAGATCGCCGGGGCGGTCTTCGGCGGCTTGGCACCGATCGCCTGCACCGCGCTGCTGGCGGCGTTCGGCACCCCGATCCCGGTGGTGGTGCTGCTGGTGGTGATGTGCCTGGTCGCGATCGCCTGCACGGCCAAGGCCCGGCAGGTCGACGACGAGCCGGCGGCCATCACCCAGCGCGCCTGAATTGCAGCTTCCAGAACGATTCGAAAGGTCAACCGTGTCCACTTTGGTCATCACGCACGCCGACGTCCGCACCGTGGACGAGCGCCGGCCGCGCGCGGAGGCCGTTGCCATCCGCGACGGCAAGATCCTGCTCTGCGGCGCGGAATCCGAGGTCCGCGCCGCGGCGGGACCCGGCGCGATGGAGCTCGACGCCGGCGGCCGGACCGTGGTGCCCGGGTTCATCGACCCGCACAACCACCTGCTGTCCACCGCGGAGTCGCTGGCGGCGGTGAACGTGCGCAGCCCCGGGGTGTCCAGCGCGGCCGACCTGGTGGCGGCGATCGCGAAGGCGGCCGCGAGCGCCCCGGCGGGCCAGTGGATCCGGGCGTTCGGCATGGACGACGCGAAGTACCCGGAGGGCCGGGTCACCCAGGCCCAGCTGGACGAGGCGACCACCGAGCACCCGGTGATCATCTACCACGTCTCCGGCCACCAGGCGGTCGTCAACAGCGCCGCGCTGAAGTGGCGCGGCATCGCCACCGATGTGGCCGACCCGGCTGGCGGCGCGTTCGTCCGCGACGAGGGCGGCCGGCTGACCGGGATGGTGCTGGACAGCGCGATGGAGCTGCTGCTGCCGCTGGCCGCCGACATCGGCTGCCACGGCCCCAACTTCCACACCGACCTGCCGCACGAGCAGCTGCTCGGCTGGCTCGCCGATGCCCGCGACAACTACCTGTCCGCCGGGGTCACCACGGTGTGCGACCCGCAGGTGTCCCGGCGCGAGATGCTGGTCTACCGGGCGGCGAAGGCCGCGGGTGCGCTGCCGCTGCGCACCGTCTGCATGCCGCTGTCGCACCAGCTCGACGGCCTCACCGCGCTCGGCCTCGCGGGCCCGTTCGGCGACGACTGGCTGCGGCTCGGGGCGATGAAGTTCTACTCCGACGGCAGCCTCCTCGGCGGCACCGCGCTGTTCCGCGAGCCGTACGGGGAGCGCGGCGAGTTCACCGGCAGCTCGTACTGGCAGCCCGAGCAGCTCACCGACCTGCTGCGCCGGGCGTCGGCGGCGGGCTGGCAGGTCGCGGTGCACACGCAGGGCGACCTCGCGATGCAGAACACCATCGACGGGCTCGTCGAGGCCGTGCGGGTGGCCGGCGACGACCCGCGGCCGCGCATCGAGCACTGCGGCTACCCGACCCGCGAACAGGTGCGGATGCTCGCCGATCTCGGCGCGGTGGCGGTGAACCAGCCGAACTTCCTCTACGACAGCGGCACCGACTTCGTGCGCCGCCTCGGCCCCGAGCGGGCGCACCGGTTGCAGCCGATCCGGGAGGAGCTGGACGCCGGAGTGGTGCCGGTGCTCTCCAGCGACTCGTTCGTCTCCAGCCTGCGCCCGATGGAGACCATCGCCAACGCGGTCTGCCGCCGCACCCGGGAGGGCGGCGAGATCGGTGCCGCGCAGGCGATGAGCCTGGACGAGGCGCTGCGCGCGCACACCCTGGACGCCGCCTACGCCCTGCGGCTGGAAGACCGCCTCGGTTCGCTCGCGCCGGGCAAGCTCGCCGACCTCGTCGTGCTCGACCACGACCTGCGCACCACGGCGGACGAGGACCTGCGGAAGGTCGACGCGCACTGCACGATCCTCGACGGAGAGGTGGCGTACCGGGCATGAGCGACACCGCGAAATCCACCGCGTGGGATTGGGTGGACCGCAACCGGTCCCGGCTGTCCGAGTGGCACGGCCGGATCTGGGAGCTGGCCGAGCCCGCGTGGCGGGAGTACCGCTCGGCGGCCTGGTACGTGGACCTGCTGCGGAGCGAGGGCTTCGAGGTCGAGGAAGGCAGCGGCGGAATGCCCACCGCGTTCTCCGCGACCTGGCGCAACGGCCCGGGCCCGACGCTGCTGACCTACGCCGAGTACGACGCGGTGCCGGGCAACTGCCAGGCAGGCGCGCCGCGCCCCGAACCGCGGTCCGGCGTCAGCCCGCACGCGCCCGGGCACACCGACCCGCACTCGGCGTTGGGCATCAGCACCCTGGGAGCCGTCCTGGCGGCGAAGGAAGCGATGCAGCGCAACGGGATCGGCGGCACGATCCGCTACACCGGAGAACCGGCCGAGAAGGTGCAGGGCTCCAAGGTCGTGCACGGGCTGCGCGGCTACTACGACGACGTGGACGCGATCATCAGCTTCCACCCGTTCTACATGCTGCCGCTGTGCAACACGGTCCGGTGGGACACGCACTGCGGCGCGTACTACAGCCGCATCTACAGCTTCCGCTGCGACGAACCGGAGACCTGGGGCGTCGCGGACCCGGGCAGCCCGATCCCGGCGTCCCACTCGGCGGCCCGCGCGCCCGGCGCGAACGCCGCGCTGATGACGATGTACTCGCTGACGAAGTCCACACAGGACTCGATGGCCCCGGCGTTCGGCGGCTGGTCGCTGTCCGAGGCGATCCTGAGCGCGGGCAACGCCACCGCGGACAACCTCCCGGCGGGGATCGCCCAGATCCAGTACTCCTGGCGCTGCCCGGACATCGCCACGGCCGAGCAGGTGCTGCGGGTGCTCGACGCGAACGCGGAGGCCGCGGCCCGCACGGCGCACTGCGGCCTCGAAACCCGCTGGGTGTCGCGGAACCGGCCGGGCCTGGCCAACCATGCGATGGCGGAGGTGACCTACCGCAACCTGGCGCAGGTCGGGCCGCCGGAGTACGGCCCGGAGGCGGTCGAGGTGGCGCGCGAGGTGCAGCGCTCGCTCGGCGTCGAGCCGACCGAGGACCCGCTGCTCGCCGAGTGCTCCCGGCTGGTCGAACCGACCGAGGCGGAACGCCTGCTGCGCGAGAACATCCCGCCGTCGCAACGGAACTGGACGTCCGACGACTACGTCGAGATGACCCACTACGCCCCGACGGCCCGCCTCTACATCGCCCGCCCGGCGCTGGCCCCGATCGACGGCCGCCCCACGCCGAGCTGGGCGATGAACGCCCTCGGTGGCATCCCGGCGACGATCGACCCGACGATCATCTGCGCGGCCAAGACGATCGCCGGAACGCTCCTGGACCTGGCCCGCAGCCCGGAGGTCCTGGCGGCGGCCAAGGCCGAGTTCGAGGAGCGCCGCGCGGAGTCCCCGGAACCGTTGCTGCCCAAGGACTTCGAGGCCCCGCACGACTACCCGTGGCCGGAGTACGTGACGACCGCCCGCGGCTCGGGCTGGCAGGGCACCTGAGCGGACGGTGGGTGAAGCGAACGGCCTGTTCACCTCGTCTATCGAGGCGAACAGGCCGTTCGCGCCAAACCAACAGCGCCTCGCCGGTTCGGTCACTTCACATCGGTGACGAAGATCCGGTGGTCGGTCGGATGCGAGGTGTGCAGCTGGATGTTCTTGTTGGTGAGACCGCGCAGGAGGATGTAGTCGAACTTCCTGATCGCTGGCGGGTTCGCCTCATTGTTGACCAGTGTTGCCAGGCACGCGCCGTCCGGCTCCGCACTGGTGTGGTGGTTGCTCGGAGCCTCTTCCGCCTTGCGTTTCGCCGGCCGGCAGTCGCGGTCGGCGTCTTTGAAGCCCGCATTGAACATGTGGCGCATCGGGCGGTTCTTTCCGTACGCCGACCACGGCTCTGCGTTGAAGTCCCCGAGCACCAGCGCCCGGTCGTGTCGGCCGGCCTCTCGCGCCAACCGCTTGGCCTGATCGTTCCGCAGCCAATCGTCCGTACCGCCCTTCTCGCTGGCCGTCAGATGGGTGTTGAACACCCGGACCTTCTTGTCTGCGATCGTGGTGGTGAGCATCTGGTAGCCGCGCTTTTCCGTGGGGCCTTCGTCGTAGGGGTATTCCACGTTGCGCTCTTCGGTGACCTCGGCAGCGGACAGGATTGCCATACCATGGTTTAAAGGTCCATGGCCACAGGCGTAGTTCGGGACATTCGGGCCATAGGAGATGTAGTACGCCAATTTCTGTGATTTCAGGATCTTCTGGGCCTCGGCCACATCGTTCAGGCAAGTTTCCTGAAGCGCGATGACCTGCGGCTTGAGCTCCTTGATCACGCCGGCGATCATCTCAGGGTTGGACCAGTCTTGCCCGTGGGAATTCCAGGTCATGACGCGGTACTTGTTGATCTTGCCGCCTGCGGACTCCGCCGCGGGCGCGACCCCGCTCAGCGCGACCATGGACAGCGCGCTCGTCGCCACGGCCACCATCGCCAGCCTCGCCTTGCTTCGTCTGCCGTTTCGCATCGGACTTTCCTTCCCCGCAGTTTCGTGGTTCGGCGATTACGCCGTACAGGTAACGGTGCTCGGCCGGGCCTGGGGGAACCTTGCGAGCGACCTTGAATGTGCTGGTCGGTGCCGATATACAAGTTGTCCGGCCGGTCTGCCATTGGGGGTCGCGGTGACGGTGGAGTTCCGCGTGCTCGGCGAGATAGGCGTGGTCGTCGATGGCGTGCCTGTTGATTCCGGGCATGCCCGGCAGCGATCGGTGCTGGCGGCCCTGCTCGTCGACGCCGGCAAGCCGGTGTCGGCCGAGCAGCTGGTGGATCGGGTCTGGGGAGACGAGCCGCCACGCCGGGGCCGCGAGACCTTGTACAGCTACCTGTCGCGGCTCAGACGTGCTTTGGCCGGTGTCGAAGGCGTGTCTTTCAGCGCACGTGCCGGCGGATACGTCCTCACCATCGACCCCGGATCGGTGGACCTGCACCTGTTCCACCAACTCGTCGCCGAAGCCCGCGAGGATTCCGATGACCGGCAGGCACTCGGCTCGCTGGACCGCGCGCTCGGCTTGTGGCGTGGCCAAGCCTTCGGCGAGCTGGACACGCCTTGGTACAACGCCCAGCGGGAGGCGCTCCACCAGCAGCGGTTGTTGGCCGAACTCGATCGCGCCGACGTCGCACTCCGCTTGGGGCAGCACGACGAGATGCTCGCCGAGTTGTTGGCGAGGGCCGCCAGGTATCCGCTGGACGAGCGGGTGATCGGCCAGTTCATGCGCGCCTTGTACCGGTGCGGCCGCCAGGCCACGGCCCTGGAGTGCTTCGAGCAGACCCGGCTGCTCGCCGAGGAGCTCGGCGCCGACCCCGGTCCGGCGCTGCGACGCCTGCACCAGCAGATCCTGACTGGCGACCCGGATCTCGCAGCGCCGCCGGTCGAATCTTCGGCAGAGCACGCGCATCCACCTGCCCCTCGCCAGCTTCCCCCGCCGCTGAGACTCTTCACCGGCCGCGCCGACGAGCTCCGGTGGCTCACGAAGACGGTGGAATCCCGGCCCGATCACGGTGCCATCGCGGTGATCTCGGCGATCGGTGGCGCGGGCAAGACCTGTCTCGCGCTGCACTGGGCGCACCAGAACACCGACCGGTACCCGGACGGGCAGCTCTACGTGAACCTGCGCGGGTTCGACCCGAGCGGCGAACCCATGCCGCCGTCGACGGTGCTGCGCGGATTCCTTGATGCCCTCGGTGTGGATTCAGCCGCCGTACCGGTGGATTTCGAGGCCCAGGTGGGGTTGTACCGAAGTCTGGTGGCCACCAAGCGGCTGCTGGTCGTGCTGGACAACGCTCGCGATACGGCGCAGGTCGAGCCGTTGCTGCCGAGCAGCCCCGCTTGCGCGGTAGTGGTTACCAGCAGGCACAAGATGACCGGTCTGCGCACGCGCGGCGCGCACGTGCTCGACCTCGACGTCCTCGCCGACGCGGAAGCAATGGATCTGCTGGCCGACCACATCGGCAGGGAACGGGTCGCCGCCGAACCCGATTCCGTCGCCGAGCTGCTGCGGGCCTGCGGCGGGCTCCCGCTCGCCGTCTGCATCGTCGCCGCTCGTGCGGACGCCAATCCGGATTTTCCCTTGTCGGTCCTCGCCGCGGAGCTGCGGGACACCTCGGAACGCCTGGATGCGCTGGACGCCGGTGAGGTCGCCACCAACCTGAGAGCGGTGTTCTCCTGGTCGTTCCAGGCGGTGCGCACCGAGGCGGCATCGCTGTTCCGGTTGATCGGTGCGTCCCCGGGCGGCGACATCGGTTTGCCGGCCGCCGCGGCCCTTGCCGCTGCGCCGATTTCCCGGACGCGGTTGCTGTTGAGGGAGTTGGAGACAGCGCACCTGGTGCAGCAGCGATCGCCTGGCCGATTCCGGATGCACGACCTGGTCCGCGCCTTCGCCACCGACGGCGCAGATCAGGGGCGAACCCGACCGGCGTTGACGCGGCTCATGAACTGGTACGTGCACGCCGCCCACGCCGCGATGGACCTGGTACACCCGAATAGGCGTCGATTCAGGGGTGCTGCCGCGGCCTCGACGGCACCGCTGCCCGAACTCGTCGACCTCGACGCGGCGATGGACTGGCTTGAAACCGAGCACCGCAACCTGGTGGCCGCAATCGAGATGGCGTGCACCAGCGGGTGGCCGCCGCACGCAGCCGAACTCGCCCAGGCCCTCGGGCGTTTCTTCCTGCTGAGGGGCCACTTCGCGGACTGGATCAGCACGCATCGGCTGGTGCTGGACAACGCCGGTGATTCGGTGCCCGCCGAGCTCCGGGCCGAGACGCAAACCAACCTGGCAACCGGGTTCACGGTGACGGGACGCCTCGACGAAGCGATCGATCACCTCCAGCGCGCATTGCCGCTGTGGCGCCTCGCGGATAGCCGTCGTGGCGAAGCCAACGCGCTCGGCAACCTCGGCATCGCGTGCGTGCTTCGCGGGCGCTACACCGAAGCCATCGAGAATTCGCTGCGCGCCGCAAGCCTTTCCGAGGAGCTCGGCGACATCACAGGGCAGGCCAACTCGCTGAACGCCTTGGGCATCGTCAACGCCAGGCTTGGTCGTTACGAACGGTCCGAGCAGCAAACCCGGCATGCGCTGCTGCTCTACCGACAGGTCGGTGACCGGTACGGTGCGGCCGCCGCCAACGACACCCTCGGCAACGTCTGCGGGCGAACCGGCAGGTACGAAGAAGCGATCGAGCATTGTCAGGACTCGATCGCGCTGTGCAGGGAGATCGGCAACCGGGGGCAGGAGATCGACTCGCTGGGAAATCTCGCACTGGTTCACGCCGATGCCGGGAACGACGGCGAAGCCCGGCGATTCGTGGACCAGACCCTCGACCTGATCTCGAAACTGGGCAGCCCGGCATCGGACAGTGGTGTGCTCAACGATCTCGGCGCGGCCCTCCGACAGCTGGGGGAGCATCGCCCTGCGCTGGCACAGCACGAGTCGGCGCTTGCTGCAGCCAGCGACCCGTACCAGTTGGCCCGTGCGCATTGGGGACTCGCCCAGACCCTCGAAGCCCTCGGCCGGCACGGCATCGGGCACCGCGTGCAGGCGAGCGAACTGTTCGTCCAACTCGGCGTGGACGAGCGGTTTTGGACCTGATGCAGCGCGCCGTTCAGCGGATGCCTTCGCGGCGGAGGCGCTGGGCGAGCTGCGCGGTGACCTTCACCAGGAGCTCGCCCACCTTCCGCGCCTTCGCGTCCGTCGTCTGCTCGATCGGCATCGAGCAGCTGATCGCGTCCGTGCCCGGGATCCGGTAGGGCACCACCGCCGCCACGCAGCGGATGCCGGGCGTGCCCTCCCCGATTTCCGCCGCGTAGCCGCGTTCCTGCGTCGTCGCGCACGCCTCGAGGACGTCGTCCAGCGACACCAGGGTGTTCGGCGTGAGCGCGGGGAGCGGGTCGGGGAGGAGCTCGGCCACCTCTTCGCGGGTCAGCTCCGCCAGCAGTGCCTTGCCCAGGGCGGTGGCGTGCGCGGGCAGCGTGCGGCCGATCTTGGACGTCAGGTACGTCGAGTTCGCCGACTCGCGGGTTTCCAGGTAGATCACCTGGTTTCCGATCAGGCGCGCGTAATGCGTGGTGAAGCCCGTCTGCTCGCGCAGTTCTTCAAGCGCTTCGGTGGCGTAGCGGATCGCCGGGTCGCGGTCGAGGTAGGCGGTGCCGCAGATCAGCGCGCGGACGCCGAGCCGGTACCGGGTGTTGCTGGAATCCGCCTCCAGCCAACCCGCGTCGAGCAGCGTGCGCAGCAGCCCGTGCAGGCTGGAGCGCGGGAATCCGGTCTGGACGTGCAGATCGGACAGCGACAGCCAGGACGGTTGCGCGGCGAAGGTCTCGACCAGGTCGATCGCGCGGCGGGCGGACTTCACGCCGGCGGCGTCGGTACCGCCCGCCGCGCTGGAAACTTCGGCCGGCTGAGGCATCGCGGCATCCTCCTTCGCTCCACGGCAGCGCCACGATCCTAGTCAGTCGTACGACCCGTTCGCATACATGAACACTGTTCACGCAGTCGGCCGGTCCCGGTGCACCGAGGACGACAGTTTCAATTGAAACTGCGGTCAGTTCGGCTCGCCGAGGGCGGCGGTGGTGAACGGGCCGCCCAGGTAGCGGGCCGAGGGGTCGGACGGGGCGGCCCCCGCGGCGAACCGCTCCGAGTCGTCCTGCGGGCGGTAGCCCAGTTCCTCCGCCTCGGCCAGGGAGCAGACCCCGCGGGTGTTGGCCGAGACGCCCCAGATCACGCGGTAGCCCGGCGACGGATGGCCCAGGCACGCCTCGAAGAGGCGGCCTGCGTCGTCGGGGGAGAGCCACAGGGACAGGGCGCGCACGTCCGACGGGCGCTCGAAGCAGGCGCCGATGCGGATGCAGATCACGTCGATGCCGAACCGGGAGTGGTACAGGCTGCCCAGCGCCTCGATCGCGGCCTTGCTCACGCCGTAGTAGGTGTCCGGCCGCGCGGGCGAATCCGCGGGCAGGCCGTCCGGTCCCGCGTCGGCGACCAGGCGGAACCCGGCGGCGTGGTTGCTGGAGGCCAGGATCACCCGGCCGACACCGGCTTTCCGGGCCGCTTCCAGCACGGTGTGCGTGCCGTCGATGTTCACCGCGAGCGTCTCCGCCCACGAGTTCTCCCGGCTGTGGCCGCCGAGGTGCACGATCGCGTCGACGCCGTCGCAGGCGGCGGCCATCACGTCCGGGTCGGTCAGCGTTCCGGTGACCGGCTCGACGGCTTCGCCGGGCTCCGCGGGCGGCAGCGGCTCGCGGTCGAGCAGCCGCAGGACTCGGCCCTCGCGGCGCAGCCGGGACCGCATCATGGTGCCGACGACCCCGGCCGCGCCGGTGATCAGAATGCGTTGCTGCAACGTGGCTTTCCCTTCTGCGTTCAGCGGATTCCGGCCCGGCGCAGGCGCTGGCCGAGTTCGGCGGTGGTGCGCACCAGCAGCTCGGCGGCGTGCCGGGCGTCGGCGTCGGTGGCCTGGTCGGTGGGCATCGAGCAGCTCATCGCGTCGGTGCCGGGGATGCGGTAGGGCACCACGGCGGCCACGCAGCGGATCCCAGTGGTGCCCTCCTCCAGTTCCGCGGCGAAGCCGCGGTCGCGGATCAATGCGCATTCCGCGTGCAGGGCAGGGAGTTCGACGATGGTGTTCGCGGTGAGCGCGGCCAGCGGACCGGCGCAGAGCGCGGCGACCTCGTCGCGGGTCAGCTCGGCCAGCAGTGCTTTGCCCAGGGCGGTGGCGTGCGCGGGCAGCGTGCGGCCGACGCGGGAGATCAGGTGCACCGAGCGCCGGGATTCCCGGCTTTCCAGGTAGACGACCTCGTTGCCGTTGCGGCGCGCGTAATGCGCGGTGAACCCGGTCTGCTCGCGGACCTGCTCCATCGCCTCGGTCGCGTAGGGCACCACCGGGTCGCGGTCGAGGTAGGCGGTGCCGCAGATCAGCGTGCGGATGCCGAGCCGGTAGCGGGTTTCCGTGCGGTCGGCCTGCAGCCAGCCGGTTTCCAGCAGGGTGCGCAGCAAGCCGTGGAGGCTGGAGCGCGGGATGCCGGTGCGGGCGTGCAGTTCGGCTAGCGACAGCCAGGATTCGTGCCCGGCGAAGGTTTCCAGCAGCTCGATGGTGCGTCGCGCCGACTTCACCCCGGCCGAGTCCGTCGCGGTGGCGATGCGGGCCGGCATGCCGACCTCCTCCCCGGGCAGCGCCCAGACGCCGGTTGACATGTGATCGCGGTCATACTAGCGTCCTCCGGCAGATTTCCGATAGTCGAATTAATTCACAACCCAGTATCCATTCAAGTATGTGAACGCCGGAAGGATCGGCCCAGTGCATGCTCTCGACTGGACAACGGTGTGCGGCTACTTCGGCCTGATGCTGGTCATCGGCTGGTGGTCGCACCGCAGGGTCAAGACCGACAAGGACTTCTTCATCGCCGGCGGCCGGATGCCCTGGTGGCTGGCCGGGATCTCGCACCACATGTCCGGCTACAGCGCCGTGCTGTTCGTCGCCTACGCGGGCGTGGCCTACACCGACGGCATCACGGTCTACTTCTGGGGATTCGCCAGCATCGGCATCGGTGTGGCCATCGGGTCGTGGCTGTTCGCGGCCCGCTGGAACCGCCTGCGCGCCCGCTTCGGCGTGGCGTCGCCGCTGGAATTCCTGGCCCGCCGCTACAACATCCCCACCCAGCAGGTGCTGGCCTGGAGCGGCTCGTCGCTGAAGGTCTTCGACGTCGCGGCCAAGTGGTTCGCGGTGGCGGTGCTGCTGCACTCCTTCGCCGGGCTGCCGCTGATCTGGGGCATCGTCATCACCGGCACCGTCACCCTGCTGTACTGCACGGCCGGCGGGCTGTGGGCCGACGCGCTGACCGACTTCGGCCAGTTCGTCATCCAGGCGGCGGCCGGGATCGTGATGATCTGGGCGGTGCTGGCCGAACTCGGCGGCGTCTCCGGGTTGTGGACGCTCTGGGACCGGCTGCCAGCGGGGCACACCTCGCCGGTCACCGGGCAGTACACCACGGTGTTCCTGCTGGTGTACGTGCTGGTGAAGACGCTGGAGTACAACGGCGGGATGTGGAACCTGGCGCAGCGCTACATGGCCGCGCCCGACTCCCGCGCCGCCCGGCGCGGCGCGGTGCTCTCCGCCGCCCTGTACCTGGTCTGGCCGCTGGTGCTGATGTTCCCGATGTTCGCCGCGCCGCTGTTCGTGCCGGACCTCGCCGACCCGACGACCTCGTACGCGGCGATGACCCAAGCGCTGCTGCCGCCGGGCATGATCGGGCTGGTGCTGGCCGGGATGTTCTCCCACACCATGGCCATGGTCGCCTCGGACGCCAACGCGATCTCCTCGGTGATCACCCGCGACATGCTGCCGGTGCTGTGGCGGAAGGCGCGCGGGTTCGACGAGTTCCAGCGGTTGCGCACCGGCCGCATCGCCACCTTCGGCTTCATCGCGCTGAGCATGGTCGTGGCCACCCAGGCTGAGCACCTCGGCGGCGTGCTGTCCATCGTGGTCTCCTGGGTCGCCGCGCTGATGGGTCCGATCTCGGTGCCGCTGCTGCTGGGCATGCTGCCGTGGTTCCGGCGGTGCGGCTCGCGGGCGGCCATCGCGTCCTGGGCCGGCGGGCTGCTCACCTACGGCGTCCTCTACTACGGCCTCGACGCCGGACCCACCGCCACCGTCGCCACCCCGATCCTGGTGTCGCTGGCGCTGTACGTCGGCCTGGGCCTGGTCGCCTCGGAGCGCACCGAGCGGGTCGACGAGATGCTCGAAGCCCTGGACCAGGAGTCGGCCGCGGCCGCACCGGCGACCGTCCAGCCTGGACGCGCTGGCGGAGGTGGGCTGACGTGCACGTGACGGGCTACGCCTATCCGTGGGACGTGGGGCCGGAATTCGCCGACCGGGTGCGGGATCTCGGCGTCGACGAGGTTGCGGTCGCGGTGTCCTACCACAGCGCGCGGGCCGCGACGCCGTGGTCGAAGCAGGGCACCAGCGTCACCGCACGGTACGCGGCGCTCTACCGGCCGATCCGCGACGGGTGGGGCAGGCTGCGCCCCGCGCCCGCCGACTGGGTCGACTCCGCCGACAGCGCCGGAGACGCGATCCGTGCGCTGGCGGCGGCCGGGATCCCGGCCGCCGCGTGGCTGGTGCTGACGCACAACTCCTTGCTGGGCGCGGAGTTTCCCGAGTTCGCGGTGCAGAACTGCTTCGGGGAGATCTATCCCTGGGCGTTGTGCCCTGCGCAGGCGGAGGTGCGGGCGTTCGCCGCCCGGCTGACCGCGGAATCCCTGGCGGAGCTGGATGTCCGGTCCGTCGTGCTGGAGGCGTGCGGGCAGCTCGGCGCGATCCACCAGCACCAGCACGAGAAGACCGACGCGGTGTGGTCGCCCGCCACGGCCCGGCTGCTTTCGGTGTGCTGCTGCGCCGCGTGCGCCGCCGGCTGGGCCGAGCACGACGTGCTGCCGGAGGCCGCCCGCGCGCTGCTGCGGGAGGAGGTCCGGCGGCTCATCGCCGAAGGCGACCTCACCGCCACCGAGGACCGGCTGCCCGGCGAACTCCGCGCGGCGTTCCTGTCGACCCGGCAGCGGGCGACCGACCGGCTGCGGCAGGACGTGCTCAAGGAGATCGGCGGCGACCGCCGCGTGGTGCTGCACGGCGCGATCGACCCGTGGGTGACCGGAGCGCTGCCGGGGCTCACCCCGCAGGCCGCCCACGACGTCGACGCCGTCGTGCTGCCCTGCTGGGTGCCGGGCGCGCCGACGGTCGCGAACGTCGCCGCCACGGCCGGATCGATACCGGCCGCAGTGGACATCGGCGCCTACGTGACGGCTGCCGGGCCCGAAGTGCCCGACATCGCCGGGTACGTCCGGGAGCTGGGGCGGGCGGGCGCCACCGAACTGCACCTCTACCACCTCGGGCTGGCCGGGCCCGCCCGCTGGCCGGACCTGCGCCGAGCCGTCGAGCAGGCGCACGGCCGGCCGACGTGAGCCGGGAATTGCCGCGCGAATTGCGAATCAGCCGGCGCTCACCCGGAAGTCGCGGAACTGCGCGTGCACATCCCGGCTCGGGCCCCAAGAAGTGTCGTGGCCGCCGAAGAACGTGGAGAAGAAGATTCCCGAGAACGGGATTCCGGCGACGTCCTGGATGCCCTGCTCGCGCAGCACCTCCTGGCCGTCGTACCGGATCGCGATGGTGCCGCTGCTGCGGTCCACCGACTGCTCCACGGTGTGCCACTGCCCGTCGGCCTGCCACGCCCACGAGCCCAGCCCGACGTCCTTGCCGTAGCCGTCGCCCTGCGACGGGTCGTAGACGTACACCGTGGCCTTCGGCTCGTCGCTGCGGATCCGCCACATGTACCGGGTCGACCACGCGTCGCCGTGCTGGCCGCCGCTGGCCTGGCCGGGTGGCCCGCCGTAGAGGCCGGGCAGCTTGCCGCCGCGTTCGCCGAAGTCCCAGTCGCTGGGGAATCGCACCTGGTAGCTGAGGTTCAGGACCGCGGCGTCGGCCAGGTCGTCGCGGCCGATCGAGCGGAAGTCGGTGTAGAACTGCCCGCCGCCTTCGCTCGGGCAGTCACCGCACGACGGCGCCGACGAGCCCTTGCCGTAGAACACGTCGAGTTCCTCGCCCTGCGGCTGCATCCGGTCGAAGCCCCAGTCGCCCTCGGCGACGAACCCCCACTGCTGCTTCCAGGAATCGCCGGGGAAATCGGCGAATCCGCCGGTCCACGGCTCGGCCGCCGGGGCGCCGGGAGCCGCGGCCGCGGGCAGGGCGGCCAGCGCCAGCACGGCCGCCAGCGACAACCCGGCGAGACCGCTCGTCCGCCGGAAAGCACGTCGTTTGGTCACGTCGTACACCTCGCATCCGATTCGACGTCGACCGGGCGGCGGTGCGGTCTGCCGGGAGAACCCCGGCAATCGCAAAGCAGACACCAGAAAAGGGCGATCGGTCAAGCCCGGCAACAGTTTCCGACCCGAATTTCCGTGCCGTTCAAGAATGTGATCGCGGCATTGGCGAGACTCAGCGAAGGGCATCGTGCTCGACCGATCCAGCAACAACCGCCACCGATCCGGTTACAGAACAGGGTCGGTTCGGTGAACTTTCACGATGTATACGCGATGTGCTCGGAGTTACGGTTAGAACGCGTGAATCCGATCTCGATCGAGTGATCTTGATCCGATACAGTGCGTTCGCACCAGGGGGACACGGACGTGGAAGTGGAGAGGAGCGCCCCGCCGATACCACTGCGCCATGACACGCGTCCGCACGACGTTCAGATCGCTTCGCCCGGGCGCGGGCGAGGCAAGACGATGGAAAGTGCTTGGAAGTGACAACCCAAAACGAGTCTTTCGCACCCCCTGGAGAAGCGAGGAGACGCCGGGCGAAACGCTCCGACACCTCGATCAGATCCCGGCTCACGTGGGCGGTCGCCATCCCGTGGGTCGTCGTCGGCGTCCTCTGGGTCTTCGGCTGCTCGCTGTTCGCCTTCGAGGCCATCTACACCCAGCAGGTCGCCGCCAGCGTCCGGCAGATGTCGCTGCCCGCGGTGACGGCCCTGGACCACGTGCAGCGGGAACGCCTGCGCAGCCTCGAAGTGATCACGCGGCCCGGCACCGGCGGCCCCGAACTCGCCGCGCAGCAGAAGGAAACCGACGAGGCGCTGGCCGCGATGCAGGCGGAGGCCAGTTCGCTCATCGACTCGGCCCCGGTGGAAGTCCAGCAGCCGATGCGACAGCTGACCGGCTACTTCGAACGGCTGCCCGGCCTCCGTGCCCGGATCTCCAGTGGCCAGGCCTCGGCCAACGAGATCAACGAGTTCTACAACGGGCTGTTCGACACCGCCACCGGCCTGTTCGACGTCCAGTCCCGGATCGTGCCGGACCCCGAAACGCTGCAGGGCGGTCTCGCCGCGACCTCGCTGTTCCGGGCCTCCGACATGTTCTCCCGGGAAGCGGCGCTGGTCGGCCCCGCGATGACCGCCAATGAGCTGACGCCCGACCAGTACCGCCTGCTGGTGAGCTACATCGACGCCCACCACACGACGATGGCGGTGAACGCGAACAGCCTCCTGCCCAGCGTGCAGGCCGACTACCAGCGCCTGGTCGAAAGCCCGGCTTGGAAGCAGCTGATCGACGCCGAGAACCGGATCATCGCCGGGGGCTCGTTCAAGGGCGGCAACCCGCCGGTGCGGCCGGACGAATGGCAGCGCATCACCAACGAGGTCGGCGCCGGCATGTCCGACCTGGTGTTCAAGCAGGCCGACGAGGTTTCGCAGGGCGGTGTCGCCAGCGGTACGGCCACGCTGTGGAACGTGCTGTGGGGCAGCCTCGCCGCCCTCGCCGTCGCGGTCGTGTCGTTCCTCTTCGCCCGCCGCGTCTACCGCACGGTCGTCGACGAGGCGCTGCTGACCCGGCTGCAGGACCTGCGCACCGAGTCGCTGGCGATGGCCGAGAAGCTGCCCGACGTCGTGCGCCGGCTGCGCGACGGCGAGTCCGTCAACGTGGAGACCGAGATGGTCCCGCTGGCGCACTACGGCACCGACGAGGTCGGCCAGGTGGCGCAAGCTATCCAGCTGTTCCAGGAGGAAGCGGTCACCGCGGCCGTCGGTGAAACCCGGGCCCGGCAGGGCGCGCGAGTGGTGTTCGTCGGCATGGCGCACCGAATCCAGCGGTTGCTGCGGCACATGCACGGCACCATCGACCAGCTGGAGCGCAACGAGGAGAACTCCGCGCAGCTGGCGAAGCTGTTCGACCTGGACAACTCGACCACCCGCGCCCGGCGCACGGTCGAGAACCTGCTGGTCCTCGGTGACCAGCAGCCGGGCCGCCGGTGGAGCCGGCCGGTCGCGCTGATGGACGTGCTGCGCTCGTCGGTCTCCGAGATCGACCAGTACTCGCGCGTGGTCATCGGGCACGTCCCGGAGGTGATGGTCAACGGCGCCGCCGTCGGCGACGCGATCCACCTGATCTCCGAGCTGATCGACAACGCGACCGCGTTCTCGCCGCCGAACACCCAGGTGCACGTGGACGCCACCGCGGTGGCGCGCGGTGTCGCCGTCGACATCGCCGACCAGGGCCTCGGCATGGACCCGGGGACCCGCGACCGGGCCAACTCGATGATGTCCGAGCCGCCGGAGTTCGACCGGCTGGTGCTGGAGAACAACAAGGCCGAGCAGCTGGGCCTGTTCACCGCCGCGCGACTGGCGCACCGCCGCGAGATCGCCGTGGAGTTCGGCATCTCGGCCTACGGCGGAACCCGTGCCACGGTGCTGTTCCCCGACCGCATCCTGGAGGCCGACACGGCGGTCACCACCAGCAACGGCGGCGGCGCGTTCCCGCCGCCCAGCAACGGTGGGAACGCCGCGCTGAACGGCAACGGGAGTGGTGGCGGTCACACCAACAGTGGCGGCAAACACCAACTCGCCGAACCGGCGGTGGTGCCGCGGCCGCGGGAGTTGAGCTGGAATGGTGTCATGACCGACCAGCCCACCCAAGCGCCCTCGGCACCGGAGCCGAAACCGGCTGAAACCACTTACGAGTGGCCCGTGTCGGAGCCGATCCCGCAAGCGAACCCAGCCACGACGCAGTTCGAGCCCCTGCCGCCGGAGCCGACTCCGGCCCCGGCCCCGATGCCTTCGTCGGAACGGCGGCGGGCCGCGGGCGGTCGTCCGCCGCTGCCCAAGCGCGTGCCGCAGACCCATCTCGCGGATGGGCTGCGGGAGGACCCGGACCAGGAGGAGCAGGCCATCGTCGCCTCTCCGAGCAAGCTGGCGGGCTTCCGGCGGGCGTTCCGAGGCGGCTTCGGCGACACGCCCGACGACCGCTCGTGAGCAGACCAGACAAAAAGCAAGTGTGTGTGAGGTGGGCATGACCGAAACAGCTTCGAAACTGAGTTGGTTGCTGGACGACTTCGTGCAGGGCGTGCACGGCGCGGACCACGCCGTCGTGTTGTCCAACGACGGCTTGGTGATCGCCAAGTCGGCCGGGCTGGACCGCGACTCCGCCGACAAGCTGGCGGCCGCGTCGTCGAGCATGCGCAGCATCGGCAAGGGCGTCAGCAAGGACTTCGGCCGCGGCGTGGTGGCGCAGACGCACGTCGAGATGGAGCGCGGCTTCCTGTTCATCTCCGCCGCCGGCAACGGCGCCTGCCTGGCCGTGCTCAGCGCGTCCGAGGCGGACATCGAACTGGTGGCCTACGAGATGGGCCGGCTGATCACCCGGGTTGGCACCTTCTTGTCGGCCGCTCCGCGGGAACTTCGCGGCGTGGCGGCGGAAAGGTTCTGACCGTGGACGAGGCGTGGTATGACGATGAAGCGGGCCCGATAGTCCGCCCATACACGATCACGCGCGGTCGCACCCCCGGCAAGCACACGCGGCTCGACACGGCGACGCAGGTGATCACCGCCGAGCCGCGTCCGGAGGCACCGAGGCTGGAGCTGGCCCCCGAGCACCGGCTGATCCTGGACGCGTGCATGCGTCCGGTGTCGCTGGCGGAGCTGAGCGTCATGCTGACCCAGCCGTTGGGCGTGGTCCGGGTCCTGTGCGGCGACCTGCTCGACCATGGCGCCGTCTTCGTGCGCTCGCCTCGTACAGAAGTCAGCCGAGACATCTTGGAGCAGGTTTACCGTGGGCTTTGCAGACTCTAGATTGGCCGGAGGCCGGTCACCCCAGAACAGAGACGGCGGCTCGTCGTCCGACCGCAGCGGCGAGTCCAACGCGGCGCCGATTCCCGTGAAGCTGGTGGTCGCGGGCGGTTTCGGGGTGGGGAAGACGACCCTCGTCGGTGCGGTGAGCGAGATTCCGCCGCTGACCACCGAAGAGGAGATGACCGTCGCCAGCGAAGGCGTCGACGACCTCACCGGTGTCGAGCGCAAGGAGACCACCACGGTCGCGCTGGACTTCGGGCGCATCACCATCTCGGAAGAGATCGTGCTGTACCTGTTCGGCGCGCCGGGCCAGAACCGGTTCTGGCCACTGTGGAACGACCTGGCGCTCGGTGCGGTCGGCGCCGTCGTGCTGGTCGACACCCGGAAGCTGGAAGAGGCGTTCGCCTCGGTGGACTTCTTCGAGCGGCGCGGCATCCCGTTCGTGGTGGCGGTCAACATCTTCGACGACGCGTACCACTACGAGCCGGAGGAGGTGCGCGAGGCGCTGGTCATCCCGCCGGAGGTCCCGATCGTGATCTGCGACGCCCGGGACCGCGAGCTCGCGAAGAACTCGCTGATCACGCTGGTGCGCCACGCGATCGACCGGGCGCCGGCGGACGTCGGCTGAGGTGTGCGGCAAAAAGGGGCGTGGCCGGGAAGATCCCGGCCACGCCCCTTTTTCGGTGTTCAGACCGCGATCGGTTCGGTGCGGCAGCGGAAGTGTCGCAGCACCTGCGGCGCGTGGCTGATCCGGTAGCCCGGCACCCGCTCGGGGTTCTTGGCGATCCCGGCGAGGATGTCGGCCACGTACTCCAGGTGGCTGTGGTCGTAGACGCGGCGCGGCAGCGCCAGCCGGACGAGTTCGAACGGCGCCGGGGTGACCAGCTCGTTGTTCGCGTCCAGCTCGCCGAGGTACAGCGAACCCAGCTCGGCGGCGCGGATCCCGCCCTCCCGGTACAGCGCGCAGGCCAGCGAGTGGCCGGGGAAGTGGCGCGGCTGCAGGTGCGGCAGCAGGCGGCCCGCGTTGAGGTAGATGCCGTGCAGGCCCGACGGGCGCACCGTGTCCACCCCGACTTCGCGCGCGCGGTCGGCCAGGAACGCGGCCTCCCGCTCGCGGTCGGCGAGGTAGTGCGGGTCCAGCACCTCGCGCAGGCCCTGGGCGAGCTGCTCGAGGGTGTGGCCGGTGAGGCCGCCGTAGGTGCGGAAGCCCTCGGTGGCGATGATGTCGACCTCGCAGCGGTCGGCCAGGTCGGTGTCGTGCAGGCCGATGAACGCGCCTTCCGGCGACAGGCCGTCCTTCTTGAGGCTCGCCACCGCGCCGTCGGCGAGCTCGAACGCGCGCCGCGCCACGGCCCGCGGGCTCCACTGCTCGTAGCCGGGCTCCCGCTGGGTGACCAGCCAGGCGTTCTCGGCGAAGCGGGCGGCGTCCAGGATCAGCGGCACGCCGTGCGTGCGGGCGACCGCGCTGATCGCCTCCAGGTTGGCCATCGACACCGGCTGCCCGCCGCCGCCGTTGTTGGTGATGGTGACCAGGATCTGCCCGACGCGGTGGCCGTCCGGTCCGGCGAGGACGTTGCGCACCGCCTCGACGTCGATGTTGCCCTTGAACGGCAGGTCGGCGTCGAGGTCCTGCGCCTCCGGGCAGGGCAGGTCCCAGGCCGCGGCGCCGAGCCGCTCCACGTTGGCCCGGGTGGTGTCGAAGTGGGTGTTGCTGAGGCTGATCTTGCCGGGGCCGAGCAGCGCGGTGAACAGCACCCGCTCGGCGGCCCGGCCCTGGTGCACCGGCAGCACGTGCCGGTACGGCACGATGTCGCGCACCGATTCGCGGAACCGGTAGTACGACTCCGCACCCGCGTATCGCTCGTCCGCCCGCTGAGCCCAGGCCTGCTGGTCGACCGACACCGCGCCGGTGCCGGAGTCGGACAGCAGGTCGATGCTGACCCGGTCGGCCTGGATGTTGAACGGGTTGTGCCCGGCGCGGTCCAGTTCTTGGATCCGCTGTTCCCGAGTGGTGATCGGGATCGGCCGCACGACGGCGGCGACGAATGGGCGGAGGTGCGGCATGTTCGCGTTGCTCCTAAGTGGATTCGGAGTGGGTTACCGGTCCCGCCGGGGCGTCCCGCCGTACGCCTCGGAGGAGACGTACACGGTGGTCCCGGTGCGGTTCGGGCTCAGCCGGAGCGACACGTGCGCGAGCAGGCCCGCGTTGTCCTCCAGTCGCCGATCCGTGACCGCATCGATCACCTCATCGACCACGGCCGGGTCGATGCGGTGCATGCGGAGATGTTGCTGCACCCGTTCCCGCGCGACGGCGTCGTTGGGCACGTAGTCGCGGATCGGCAGGTAGAGGCTGTAGTTGCTGGGCTTCTCGTGGTCTCCCTCGACGAAGGAGTAGCTCGAGATCAGCGGCCGGCCGGTGAAGACCTCGGTGCCGGGGGCGAGCACCGAGCACAGGGCGCGCGCCAGCCCAGGGTCGATGCAGGGCACGGCGGAGGCGGCAAACTCGGCGTCGGCGGGCCGCGCGGCGTGCTGGCTGACGTAGAGCTTCACCCGCGACTGCGGGCTGTGGTCCAGGTCGACGGCGAAGAACGTCAGGCGGTCGAGCTCGCCGCGTCGCAGCGCGTACTTGCTGATCGTCGAGTAGGCCTCGGGCAGGCCGAGGCGGGCGAACGCCTCCTCCACCAGGTGCGGGGCCGACTCCGCGCCGCACACGCCGGGGTTGAAGTACACCTTGAACTTCGGCGCGCCGTCGGGGGTGAAGATCAGCGAGAACCACCAGGAGAACTTGCCCTGCGGGGAGGCGCTGGAGAAGAGGTCCTGCACGGAGTGCAGCCGGTCCAGGGACAGGTCGTACCGGCCGGCCAGGGCGTCGATCAGGTCGCGGGCGGCCTGCAGGTTCGCGGCGGGGCCGGGGGCGGCGGGGATGGTCTCGGCGAGGATCCGGAGGTGCCGCGAGCCGTTGTCCTCGAACTGGACGGAGAACTCGACGGGGGTGTTGTCGTCGGCCACATCGGACGGCCACAGGGGAGGCTGGGACAGCGGTCTGGACCGGGTGGCGGAGAGGACGTCCCCGAGTAAGCGGACGGGATCGGTCTCGTCGATGCCCACTATGCGACAGAGGTTCTGCAACTGGTTTCCGGCTACTTCACCCAGCGTGGCATCGACAGCGCGCATTGGAACCCCGATCCGTGCGATTTCGTCATGCGACAAGTTTCGGATTCAAGTGACGGCCGGTCACGATAATACGCCGGTTCCAGGCTCGCCACCCCTCGCAGGGTGATCTTTCACATCTCCCAATCCGCCTGGCGGAACTCGAAGCGAATACGTAGCGTTACGGCAGCTCGCGGACGCATCTCCGAGATCAACTTGTAATGAAACTAAGGTTCACCAGGCAGATTGAAACTGCTAGGGACTCCAATTGGAACTACCGTTAACCACGGCTGGTAACTATTTCGAAGTTCATCTCGACTTGACCGTTCTGGAAGACCGTGTTCACGCCCGTTTGGTTGGCCAAGTCAACAATGAATTTGTCGTAATGTCGACAATCTCGACAATTGCAATCCGGAATCCGGGTCGGCCCCGGCGGTCGACCCGTCCCGCCGGGGCCGCCGGTGTCACCGGCCGAGGTGCATGCCGCCGCTGACGTGCAGGACCTGACCGGTGATGTGCGAGGCCTCGGGCGAGGCCAGGAATGCGATGAGTGCGGCGACCTCGTCGACGCGGCCGAGCCGGCCGTCGGCGGACCGCGAGGCGACGAACTCCCTGCGCGCGGCGGGGAAGTCGCCGCCGCGGAAGAAGTCGGTGCCCTCGGTCGGGCCAGGGGAGACGACGTTGGCGGTGATGCCGCGGGCGCCGAACTGGAAGGCCAGTTCGGACGTCCAGGGCTCCAATGTGGCCTTGACGGCGCCGTAGCTGCCCTGCCCGGATCGCGCGGTGACGGAGCCCAGGTTGACGATGCGGGCGTCGTCGGCGAGCCGGGGCAGCAGGGCGTGCGTGACGAGCACGGCGCTGAGCACGTTCGCCTCGAAGTTGGCCGACCACGAGTCGCGAACGGCCTTGAGGTCGTTCGCGGCCGGAGCGCCGTCGACGAGATCGGTGTTCCCGCCGGCGGCGTTGACCAGCACGTCGACCCGCTCGGGGAGCTCGCCCAGCGCGGCCTGCAAGGCGGCCGGATCGGTGGCGTCGACCGGCACCGCCCGCGCGGTCGCGCCGAGTTCGGCGACCGCCTCGGCGAGCTTCTCGGGGCGTCGTCCGAGCAGCACGACCTGATCGCCGGCGGCCACCAGGCGGGAGGCGGCGGCGCGGCCGATCCCGGTCCCACCGCCGGTGATCACTGCATTGCGAGGCATGCTTCCTCCTAGTTCTTTAGGTCTAAAGAATGACCCGATGCTAGCTCTTCTTTAGGCCTAAAGACAACCGATCTAGACTGGGTGCATGAGCAGCGACGCCGTGGACGAGATCGTCGACCAGTGGGCGCGAGAACGCCCGGGCATGCCGGTGGACTCCATCGGTGTGGTCGCCAGGATCCTGCGCATAGCCAAGCTGCTGACCGACGAGCGGCGCCGGGTGCTGGCGGAGCTGGGCATCGACAACGCGATCCTCGACCTGCTCGCCACGCTGCGCCGCGCCGGATCGCCGTACCGGCTGAGCCCGGCCGAGATCGCGGAGAACTGCCTGGTCAGCGGAGGGGCGATCACGCAGCGTGTGACCAGGGCGGAGGAGTCGGGCCTGGTGCGGTCGCAGCGGTCGGCGTCCGGCAAGCGGACGGTGACGGTCGAGCTGACGCCGCGTGGGCACGAGGTCATCGAACGGAACATCGAGGTGCTGATCGGCCGGGAGCGGCAGCTGCTCGCCGGGATGCCGGTGGACGATCAGCGACAGCTGGAGGGGCTGCTGCGCGACCTGCTGGCCCAGATGAGCCGGGACTGAGGCGACTCACT
Source organism: Saccharopolyspora elongata (assembly GCF_004348985.1). GTDB lineage: Bacteria > Actinomycetota > Actinomycetes > Mycobacteriales > Pseudonocardiaceae > Saccharopolyspora > Saccharopolyspora elongata. The sequence continues at coordinate 283,995 of NZ_SMKW01000003.1, forward strand.
TCTCCCGGGGCACGCGACCCATCAGGAAGAATTCGTCGTTCGGGCGCAGCGCCATCAGGTGCGCCAGCCGGTTGGACATGGCGAAGAACGCGGTGATCGCGCCGATGTCCCAGATCTCGTCGTCGGACAATCCCGCAGCGCGGGCCGCAGCGAGCTCGCGCTCGCCGAAGCGCGCCGAATCCTGCGCGACGGACAGGGCGAGGTCGACGATGGCTCGCTGCCGGTCGCTCAGCGCCGCTCCCCACGGGTTCGCGGCCACCAGGTCCGCGAGCTGGTCGTCCTTCGCCCGCACCCGGAGGATCGCGCCGTGCGCGACGACGCAGTACGTGCAGTGGTTGGCAGCCGAGGTGGCCACCACGACGAGTTCCCGCTCGGCCTTCGACAGGCTGGAGTCGCGTTCCATCAGCGCGTCGTGGTAGTCGCAGAACGCGCGAAGCTCGGCGGGCCGGTGGCCGAGCGCGAGGAACACGTTGGGCACGAACCCGGACTTCTCAGCGATGGCGCCGATCCGGTCCCGGAGGTCTTCGGGGAGGTCTGTCAACCGAACCGACCCGAACCTGCTGATCTCTTTGCCCATGCAGGCACGGTATTACTGCGGCGGCGAGCAGTCGATGGCGTCGGGGCTGATGCCGGACGGGCTCCGGTAGACTTCCCCGGCCAGGGGCGAAGAGTGGAAGCGAGAGTCTTGATGGCACGTGATGGGGACCGCGGCGGTTCTTCGGGGGTCATGAGCCGGATCGATCGGTTCGTCTGGATCCCCGTGGTGCCGATGCTGGTCCTGGCGCTCGTGACGACGCTCATCGGAGTGCCACTGCTGGGCTTGATGCTGCTGATCGGCGCACTGGTGCTGGTGGGCTTCGACCTGTGGGTGAACAGCCGCCGCAAGTCCTACCGCCCGCGACGTGAGCCGGAACCCGAACCGCCCCGCCGCCGCGAGCCCGCCCGAGAGCCCGCCCGCAGGCCGGCGCGCCAGGCCCCGCCCCAGCGCGCGGCAGCCCCGCGCGGAGGCACGGCCCGAAACAGCGCAACGCGCGTCGCCAACCAACCGCGCCGCAACCCGGCAGGTCAGGGGTCCAGGCAGCAGCAGCGCCCCGCAGGTGGCCGTCCCGGCCCGCGCCGCTGACCGCCACCCGCCCAGTCACATCGAGGGCGCGGGCGAGCACTGCCCAGGTTGCTGAACATCGGCAGTGCGCCGGTGCTGCTTGAGGCTCGCAAAGCTGGTCCCGGACGGCCGTAGAGATCTTTTTTCCTATGCGGTGACGAATGACCGGCCGTTGATCAAGGAGAAGCGCGCGAGCGACAAGATCGTCACGACCACAGTGTCGGCCGATCTTGCAAGAGGGCCACGGTTCGGATTGATCAGGACGCCATTCTGATCTTCTCGTCACTATGTTCGAATTGCGGAGCGTTAAGGACTGCTGGACGGCCCGTTGCTGTTCTCGGCGTCATTGGCTCGAGTGACGCTCTAGTAAGCCTCAAGCGCCACCCGGAACGATCTGAACTGCATTCAGGCGTCACGATTCGCCCGCCGGGTCCCGTGGTGGGGGGATGAGTTCCCGGAGGTGTTCGCGGTGTTGGGTGGGCAGTGCTGTGCCGCCTGGTCTGGGTGTTCGTCTGGGGTCCACTGTGGGCGGTGGGATGAATTCGGGTCGTCCGTCGTGCATGGTGATGTCCCAGCGTTGGTTGTGGAGTGTGCGGTGGTGGTGTGCGCAGAGCATGATCATGTTGTTGAGGTCTGTGGCACCGCCGTCGACCCAGTGCTCGACGTGGTGCGCTTCCGGAGTCCCTGGCGGGCGGTCGCACCCGGGGAAGGCGCACACGCCATCACGCCGAAGCAACGCGGCTCGAATGTGAGTGGGCGCGGTGCGTTTCGTCCTGCCGACGTCCAGTGGGAGGCTGTGGCCGTCGAGGACGATGGGCAGGATTTCGGCGTCGCAGGCGATGCGGCGTGCGTTGTGGGCGGTGATGGCGCGTTCGGTGTTGAGTGTGCCGGGCATGCCGTCCTCGCCGATGACCTCCAAGCCTCGCTTGAGGTCGTCGAAGTCGATGGCGATGGTCATCTGCGGCCGTTGCCCGCCGGTACGAGGCATCCCGTCGTGGTCCAGCGCCAAATCCAGCAACGCTGCGAACCCATCGGCGTTGCGCTGCCCCGCAGTGCGGGGATCTTTCTCTCCATCGATCTCGGGCCGGGGCGCGGCCAGCGGTTGCATGAGCGCGGCGAACTTCGCACCCGTCTCCCGGTCCAGCTTCGCCTTGATGACAGTCATGCCGTCCCGGGTGGTCGCGTAGTGCAACTCGCGTGCTTCGTGCTGGGCTTCCTCGTCGCGGTAGGCACCGTCCTGATCCAGCAGGTAGCGGATGCGTTCGGCGAGTTTCTCCAGTTCCCTCGGCGACATTGTCCGCGCGTACCCGGCGAGAGTTGTTTCGACGTCGGTGACCTGGTGGCAGTGGGCGTAGTCGGGCAACCGCCGGATGCCGTTGACGATGACACGCGAGTGCTCCAGTCCGATCGCCCCCTCGGCCAGGGCGGCGGCGGTGTCGGGGAGGTCAGGAGGCATGAGCTCGCCGTGGAAGGTTTGCCGGTCCTCGATATTGCGGGCGACTGTGACACGCGTTTTCGCGTCACGCGGGTCGATGTTGAGCAGTCCCTGCAACCAGACTTGCAGCGATCGGGCGGTGGTCTCGGCGTGAATTGCCCGGTGGTCGGCCTCGGCGATGTATTGCAGCTGTTCCCACATCAGCATCCGCATCTCGGTTTCTAGCTCTTGGATACGGGCCGCGAGCTCGGCATCGGTGCATGACACCGCTGACTGTGCGGGCATGGCCTGCACAGTCGTGTCCTGGGTGTTCAGTAGCGGTGTCATACCTCCATTCTCCTGGTTCGAACTTGTGTTCGCACTGTTTTTATGGTCGCTTGATCAGGTGAAACACCCCGCCGAAAGCGGCGAAAACCACGACGTGCCAAGGGAAAGTGTCACGACACGCCGAAGGCGACCTCATCCACCACGAAACCCACCGCGCCACCATCGGCCATGCGTGCCATGCGCCCGGCTTCCGAGCGGTCGATTTCCCACGAAATCGCGCCATCCCCACAACGGCCCACTCCCTGCGACGGATCACCCCGAAACCAAAACCCCACCAGCCCCGGCCGACCCGAAAACGGCCGCCCCGCAACGCAAGCCGCCAATCCGCTAGCCCACTCCGGGCCATCCCCGCGATACAAAGCCGCTCTGGGGCTGCGGGTCGGATGTCAAGCCTGAAACCCCGAAGGGGCGGCCGCCAGGCCGGGCTTGACTTCCGGCGCGCAGCCCCCACGATCCACCCATCGCGGGGATGGCCCCAAAGGCACACGGAACCTCTAAAGGTCCCAACCCCGAACAACACCCCAGCAAAACACCAAATCCCGCCCCACGAACACCCCCCCAA
>NZ_SMKW01000040.1 GCF_004348985.1 Saccharopolyspora elongata
CCGCCCATCCCACCCGCTCGAACGCCCAGCTTCGGACCGACCAACATCGCAGGCCGAAGCGCCTGTTCATGTATTTGTGCCCGCTCACGAGCACTTCGACCCGGTCGTGAGCCCTCGCCAACGGCACCCCGCGCAGGGTGGCGGCGGACCGACCGGTGATGATCGACTCCGGCGGCAGGACGAGGGCTGCGGCCAGGCAGCGGAGCGCATGGGTTATCTCGGTCACGCTGCTGCAGTAAACGCCGTGGATCACTCGCCGGTATTCGCCGCTCTTCCGCAGCTGGCGGTCGGTGATCCCTTGGGAATGCGCCTGGGCGCAGGTCATCAGTCCGAAATCGACCGGCGTGGTGGCACTGATCAAAGTTGTCATGCATCGCAGCATGCGGGCTCGGTTCGGGAGCTGTCATCAGCGTTGCGGAGATCTGTGGACAACCCCATCCACTGTGGATAGATGTGTCTAACCGGTCGGGGGAACCCGCCGTTTTCGCGCGAAACCGGCGTTTCCCGTGAGGGAGGTGCGCCGTTTTCGCGCGAAAACGGCGCACCTCGCGGGTGCCGGGTGGCGGTTTCGCGCGAAATCGTCATCCGGCATGGTCCGGTCCTGGCGCGAGTCGGCCGCGGGTGGGTTGCCTCCCGCGGCCGCTGCGCGTCCGGTCAGGGCAGCCTGATCGACTGGGCGTGCTTGAACACGTCCCTCGGGTCGTAGGCCTTCTTCGCCTGCTGCAGGCGCCGGTAGTTCCCCTTGAAGTACAGGTCGTGCCACGGGACGCCCGAGGCGTTCCACGCCGGGTCGCTGATGTCGATGTCGCAGTAGTTGATGAAGCAGCCGTCGGTGACGTCGTTGGGTACCGGCACACCGCCGGTGTCCCGGTAGACGGCCTGGTAGAACCGCTGGTGCCAGCCCACGTGGCGGTCGTCGTCCGCGGGGCCCTGCCAGGCGGTGCCCCACAGCAGCTTCATCACCGAGTCGCGGTGCGGGTTGGCGGTCGCGTCGGGCGCGACGGTGTTGACCTTGCCGCCGAAGGACGCGATCGACACCACGAACGGCAGCTGCGCGTAGTCGGTGTTGGTCAGCTGCTCGTACAGCGCGGCGATCTGCGCGTCGGTGAAGCCCTTGCGGTGGTAGCTGGACTTGTACTTGTAGCGGTCGGTCGGGTTGCTCATCCACATCCCGGGCCAGCCGGTCGCGTGCAGCCACGGCAGCTTCCGGTGGTCGGTGACGGTGGGCGTCACGCCGACGCCTTCGCCGACCGCGTTGAGGAAGTCGTTGAGCAGCCGCGCCGCGTTGGGCAGGCCCGCGTCGATCTGCACGACCAGGTGGAACGGGCCGTACGCGCGGGTCGTCAGCTCCAGCCGGGAGAACAGCCCGGTGTAGGGGCTGTCCGGGCCGCTGTTGCGCTCCATCCAGGTGCCGTAGTTGCGCAGCAGCCGGGCGAACCGCTCGGGCGTCATCTGGTCCCAGGCCCACTCGCGGCGGTGGATCCACGCCTCCCGCGGCGGGACCGGCAGCAGCTTCGCCGGGTCGGTGCCGGTGGCGTTCGGGGCGCGGAACCAGAACCGCGTGACGACGCCGAAAGCGCCACCGCCGCCGCCGGTGTGCGCCCACCACAGCTCGCGGTTGGGGTCGTCGGCCTCCCGGGTCGCGACGATCGCCCGCGCGTTCCCGCCGGCGTCGACCACCACGACCTCCACCGCGTACACGTGGTCGCTGATGTAGCCGTGCCGGCGGCTCAGCGGCCCGTAGCCGCTGCCGGTGACATGCCCGCCGACGCCGACGGTGTAGCAGGAGCCGCCGGGCAGGCAGACGCCCCACCGCTTGTAGAGCGTGTCGTAGACGTCGCCCAGCTCCGCGCCCGCCTCGACCATGATCGCGTTCATCTTGGTGTCGTGGGCGATCGCGTTCATCTGCGTCATGTCGATGAGGACCCGCACGTCGGGGTTGTCGACGAAGTTCTCGTAGCAGTGCCCGCCGCTGCGCACGCCGATGCGCTTGCCGCGCCGCGCCGCGTCGCCGACGGCCGCGACCACCTGCTCCGTCGTGGACGGCAGGCAGACGCTTTCGGGGTTGCTCACGAATCGCTGGTTCTGGCCCCTGGTCAGGCCGGCGAAGCGGACGTCCGCGGGGCCGACGGTGATGGCCGGGTTGGCGGCCGGTCCCACCTGCTGCGGGACGGTTGGTGCCGCGAGTGCTTCGGTGGTGGAGAGGACGGCGGCCGAGCCGCCGAGCGCCGCAGTCCAGGTGAGCAGGTTGCGGCGCGATAACGCGCTCATGCGAACTCCTCCGAGAGTGACTTGGTCCCCTGCGCCGTCGCGATCCGCGGACAGGCCGGACCGGCATCGACCTCATGGAGCAAAGGACAGATGACGCAGAGTCGCGGCCGCAGCGTCGATCACGGGCGGCTACACCCAATCGTGTAGATCTCTGCGCCAAAAGACATCACGTGATCACGTGATTGACTCACTCTCGGTGGCTGCTCCGATCGGCCTACCCGAACGACGGGACCCCGGCCACGCGACTACGACCACGCGCCCGCCGCGGCGGCCTGGGCGACGTAGTCGCCGAAGTCGACCGGTGCGCGCCCGAGCACCTGCCGAACCGCGTCGGTGGGCTCGGCGAGGTGCCCGGCGCGCATCGCGGCGAACATCGCGTCGACCTCCTCGACTTCGTCCTCCGACGCTCCCCCGGCCACGAGCTCGGCCCGGTACTCCTCGAGCGTGAGCTCCGCGTAGCGGATGGACCGCCCCGCGACATCGGCCATCATCTCGACGGCCTCACCGAACGTGAGCGCCCGAGGCCCTGAGAGCTCGTACACCTTCCCGTGGTGGCCGTCCGATGCCAGCAGGGCCGCCGCGACGTCGGCGACGTCCTGGACGTCGATGAACGGCTCCGGTGCGGAACCGATGGGCAGGGCCAGCAGACCTGCTCGCAGCGGCGCGCGCCACAGGCCCTCGTCGAAGTTCTGGTTGAAGTTGTTCGGCCGGATGATCGACCATTGCGCGCCGGAGTCGCGCACTGCCTCTCCCGCCGCGACCCCGCTCTTGAAGGGCTCCGGGGAACCAGCCGACGCCGCGTCCGGGCAGGGCCACGAACCGGCGGACACCCGCCGCGACCGCATTCTCGACGAAAAGCCTTGTCAGCGCCGGGTTCTCGGGGGCCACGAGGTAGACCGCCGAGCCCCGTCCAGCGCGGCCGGCCAGGTTTCCCGGTCGGCCCAGTCGAACCGAACCTCGCCGGAGCGAGACGCGGCCCGGACGTGTTCGGCCGCCGCGCGCAGCGTGCTCACCAGCCGGCGTCCGGTCTTGCCCGTCGCTCCCAGCACCAGGATCGAATCCGCTTGTGTCGTCATGGGAAGCAGTCAACCGGCGGCGGCGCGGGGCGGCCATGGCTCGTCGTACGCGGACCATGTCCGATCGTCCGCCGCTGTCGTGGAGTTCATGGACTTGTTCGACGACCTGCTGCGGGCGTCCGCGCGGTCGGTGCCGGTTTCAGCCGAACTGAGCTCTCCCCGCCGTGGGCGCTGCGGTTCGGGGACGCGGAATCCCTGACGCTGCTCGCGCCGCTGTCGGGCGAGGGCTGGATTTCCTTCGGGGACGGCGGGAAGGCGCGGCTGGCGCGGGCCGGTGACACCGCGATCGCGCGCGGCCCGGGGCCCTTCGCCATCTCCGACCGGCCCGAACCGGGACGCGCGGCGTCGGCCGATCAGGCTGTGCTGCTGACCGCGACGTACCGCGTGCGGGGGTGTCGCGTACGACGCTGGCCGGCCGGTTCGCCGAGCTGGTGGGCGAGCCGCCGCTGACGTACCTGACGTACTGGCGGATGACCTTGGCCGCTGACCTGCTGGCCGAATCCACCGACCCCGGTCGCCGCGATAGCGCACCGGGTCGGATATGCGGACGCCTTCGGCTTCAGCGCGGCTTTCAAACGGTTCCACGGCGTCAGCCCCAGCAAGTACCGCCAGGATGCCGAATGCACGATCCGGTGCGATTAATCCACATAGGACATATGATCGAGAGGACCGTGCCCGGCCGGGCACGGTCCTCTCGAACGGTCAGGCGGGGGACGCCACCAGCACGCTGGTCGGGGAGCTCGTCGCCCGCGTCTCCTCGTGGCGCAGGCCCGCCTTCTCGAACAGCGCCGTCAGCTCCGGCTCCGTCCGGACGTGGCCCGACAGCAGGCTCAGCATCACGATGTCCTCGAACTTGCCGAAGTGCGGCGTGTCACCGGGCGGCAGCACCTCGTCGATCACCAGCAGCTTGCTCTCCGGCGACATCGCCGCCCGGATGTTGCGCAGGATGCTGATCGCGTCCTCGTCCTTCCAGTCGTGGATGGTCCAGGACAGCACGTACACGTCGCCGCCGGTCGGCACCGAGTCGAAGAAGTCGCCGCCGACGCACTTCGCGCGGCCGGACAGGCCCGCCGCCCGCAGCACCTCCTCGGCCTCCGGCACCACCCGCGGCAGGTCGAAGACCTCCGCCGTCATCTCCGGGTAGCGCGCCAGGATGGTGGCCACCAGGTGCCCCTGCCCGCCCGCGACGTCGACGAGGTGCCGCACGCCCGTCAGGTCGTAGGCCTCCAGCATCGCCGAGTTCACCATCCGGGCCATGCTGCCCATCGCGTCGTTGAACAGCTTCGCCAGCTCCGGGTGGTCGGCGAAGTGCGCCCACCACCCGCGGCCGTGCACGTGCTCGAAGGCCGGGCGGCCGCTGCGCAGGCTGTAGGCGAGCGCACCGAAGGAGCGCTGCCGCTCCGGCAGCCCGACGTAGCGGGCCAGGGCGCGCATGGAGCCCTCGCCGTCGCTGCGCAGCGTGGCCGCGAGCGGCGTCAGGTCGAACACCCGGGGCTCGACCTCGGTGAACACCCCGACGCTGGCCAGCGCCCGCAGGCCCCGGTAGAGGCTGTCGGCGTCCGCCTCGACGCGCGCGGCGATGTCGTCGACGTGCGTCGGCTCGCCGTGGATCGCGTCGGCGACACCGAGCTCGGCCACCGCGATCAGCAGCTGGCTGACCAGCGAGCTGTAGAGCATTTCGTACATGCGGACCGCGGGCGGCGCCTGCGTTCCCTCCGAGAGCACGCCGTAGGGCGTCGCCGAGCCGGGTTCGTTCATGACTCCCCTTCCCCATCCGGGCGCAGGCGCGCCCGGGCGCAGTGATCGAGAAACGGTTTGCGCCGCTTGTAAAACGGGCGTCAGACGTTGGTGATGATCAGGTGGTCGGCGAAGCGTTCGCGGAGTTGCCGCTTGAGGACCTTGCCGGTCGCGCCAGTCGGGAAGTCCGCGTCGTCGCGAGCGACCACCGAACCGTGCACTTCGGACAGTCCGGCGGCGGCGAGCGCCGCGTTGATCGACGCGGTCAGGTCCGCCACCGGCTCGGCGTCGGGGCGCAGGCGCACCACGGCCAGCGGCACCTGCGCCCCGGGCGAGCGGGGATCGCTGACCCCGATCACCGAGCAGTCCGCCGCGAACCGGCAGCCGATGAGGATCGCCTCTTCCAGCGGCAGGCTGTAGACCGGGCCGCCGGAGGTGCGGATCACGTCAGGCACCCGGTCGAGGTGGATGAACCGGCCGCGTTCGTCGCGGTAGACGACGTCGCCGGTCAGCCAGTAGCCGGCGAACGACGACTTCACCGTCTGCTCGGTGTTGTTCCAGTAGCCGGGGGTCCGGGTCGGGGTCAGCACGCCCAGCCGCCCGGCGCGGCCCGGCCCGAGCTCGCGGCCGTCGTCGTCCAGGACCACGGCGCGGCGCACCACCTTGATCGGCGTGCCCACGCAGCGGCCGTAGTCGGTGCTGCCGAGCTCGCTGACCTTGCGGAACAGCGCCATGCCCATCTCCGACGAGCCGAGCCCGTCGATGAACCGGCTGCCCGGCCGGGACCGGAGCCGGCCGGGGCGGCGGCCGTGCTGGATGAGCGCCTTGATGTGCGCCTCGTGCGCGGCGTCGCCGGTGTTGATCCACGTGTGCACATGCCGGGCGTCGGCCGCGTCCAGGCCGATTTCGGCCAGGTCGGCCCAGGTTTGCGGGAACGCGGCGACGATGGTCGGCCGGAACCGGCGCATCGCCGCCCGCACCGCCGGGCCCCCGGTGTCGGCCATCACCAGCGTCGGCAGGCCGAGCAGGGTCGCGGTCATCAGGTAGCTGATGCCCGCCGAGTGCGACTGCGGCAATGCGGTGAGCAGCCGGTTGCGGGCCGCCGGTGGGAAGTTCCACAGCCGCCCGCGCTTGCCGAGGAAGAACTGGCGGTGGCCGAAGCTGGCGGCCTTCGGCGGGCCGGTGGTGCCGGAGGTGTGGCAGACCATCACCAGGTCGTCGTCGGCGTGGACGTACGGGAAGACGCCGGGGTGGGTGGCGTCGGCGGCGGGCGTGGTGGACAGCGCGGTCGGCTCGGTGTGGAACGCGAGCCGCTCGGTGTCCAGGCCGGCGTCGCGCAGCCGCTCGAGGCGGGGCCCGTCGGCCACGACGCCGAGCGCACCGATGCGGCCGAGGTACTCGGCCGCGACCTCCGGCTTCATCCGGCCGTTGACCAGCGCGGCGATCGCGCCGAGCGAGGTCAACGCCAGGAAGTGCAGGAACGAGTCGACGCCTTCCGGGACGTGCACGCCGACCACGTCGCCCTTGCCGACGCCGTGCGCGTGGTACCAGGCCGCGTAGGCGTTGCGCACCTCCACCAGCCGGGCCAGGCCGTAGGCCTCGATCTCGCCTTCCGGCCGCTGGGCGAACAGGAACGCCCGGTCCGGGGCGGGGTTGTGCGCCGCCGCGCGGTCCAGGAAGTTGCCCATCCCCAGTTCCCGGTCCAGCAGCAACTTCAGCCGCGCGGGTAACGGAAGGCGCGCGTCGGGACGGATGTTCTCGAGTGCGATCATGCTGGTGCTCCTTCGGGGACCACCCGGGGCGCGAACCGGCCCGGGCGGACGGCAGGAGGAAACGGCACGGCGCACCGCGAACGGGGCCGCGCCGACGAACACAATCGTCCACAGGGGACAATGCCCTGCTTCTTCAGCGGCGCTGGACCAGGCCTGCACCGCCGCGGGTTCTCAGAGGCTGTTTTGGAAGTGGTGCAGTCGGGTGTAGTACCGCAGGCTTTGTCTTTTGAAGCGGCGAAGCCGCTTAGCCCACCTACGCAACTCGCACCGCCGCGGGTTCTCAGACGTCGCCTGACGAGGACAGCCCCGATGCCGCGTATTGGACATACGTAAGTCGGGGATCCCACAGCCAGGCGGCGTCTGAGGTTCCGCCACCCGCACCGCTACGCAGAACGAGTTTGGAAACAGTCCCTCTGAGGTTCGGCCACCCGCACCGCCGCGCAGGACGAGCCTGCTAGACGGGCTGACCTTCGTAGACGGTGATCAGGTAGCCGTCGGGGTCCTCGAAGATGAACTCACGGCCGCAGGAACCGTCGCAGATCGGCTTGCTGATCGGCACGCCGGCGGCGGTGAGCTGCTCGTGCAGCTTGTCGGGGTTCTCCGCCTTGATCCAGACGACGACGCCGTGCCCGACCTTGGCGACCTCGTCGAGGTCGATCGTGGCCTGGCGCAGCGCGATGCGGATCGGCGCGGCGGCCAGCACCGCCGCGTTGGGCACCTTGGATTCCACAGTGGAGAATCCGACGACCTCGGTGTAGAACCGCCGCGCCCGCTCCAGGTCGCGCACCTGCAGGGTCAGGAAGTCCGGTCCGACTACGTTTGTGGACACCACAGCTCCTAACGGGAATCGGGTGATTGGGGCCGGTGGAAAGGACTTCCGCCTTCTTCGGCGGGTCTCCGACCGGCTCGCAACCAGCATCCCCGCCCGGGCCGCCGACGGTCATCACGTGTTCGCGTGAGTTGCCGGCTGGTCGTGCGTCATCACGCGTCGCGCCAGCTCGACGCGGCTGGTGATGCCCAGTTTCGCGAAGCTGTGCCGGAGGTGGCTGTCCACAGTGTGCGGTGACAGGTACAGCCGGTTCGCGACTTCCCGGTTGGTGAGCCCCTCGGCGACCAGCCGCACCACGCGCAGCTCCGCGCGGGTCAGGCTGCCCCAGCCCGTCTTGCGGGTGCTCTGCCGCCGCGGCTCCGGGAGGTTCGGGGTCCGGGCCAGCAGTCCGCGCATCCGGGCGGCGTCCCGCAGCGCGTCGCACCGCGCATACCCGGATTCGGCCTCGATGAGCAGCTCGGTGGCCTGGTCGAGGTTGCCGAGGTCCGCCTCGGCGGCTGCCAGGTCTTCCAGCCCGTGCGCCAGCAGCACCGGCTGCGAGCCCGCCCGGTAGTGCTCGACGGCGGTGCGCAGCGACCGCACGTCCCGGCGGTGCAGGCCGGCACCGTGCGCCGCGGCGCCGAGGAACACGTGCACGTCGGGGTTGCGGCGGCCCAGCTCGACCGCCGCGGCGATCACCTGGGCGGCCGCGTCGTCGGCGCCGACCCGCATGGCCAGCCGCACCAGCACCGGGACTCGTTCGGGCGAGCCGACCAGCAGCGACCTGCTGCGCTTGAGCCGGTCGAGGACTTCCACCAGCTCCAGCCGGATCCGGTCCGGATCGCCTTCCGCCCCTTCGGCGAGCAGCCGCGCCCAGACCAGCAGGTCCGGCATCCTCCGCCGCCCGGTCTCCACGATCTCCTGGGCGCGGTTGAGGTGCCGCCACGCGGCCGACACGCCGTCGGCCCGCAGTGCCACCACGGCCCGCAGCGCGAGCAGCGGAACGGCCAACGCTTCCGCGGAAAGCTGTTCGGTGAGCAGGATTCCGGCTTCCGCTTCGGCCGCGGCATCGTTGAGCCGACCGGTGGCGAACAGCAGCTCGGCCCGGCACAGGTAGCGCGGCGGCTGCGACCACACCGTCTCCAGCTCCGCGACGTCGTGCTCGTCCCGGCACAGCTCTTCCTCCGCCTCGCCGAGGCGGTCGGCGGCCGTCAGCGCGGCGGCCAGGTGCAGCCGGGGATGCCGGGTGCGCCCGATGTCACCGGCGCGGTCGCCGAGCCGCACCGCTTCGGCCGCGTACCGGATGGCCGACGCGATATCGCCCTGCGCGAGGGAAACCCGGCTCCGCGCGCCGGTCCCGCACACCAGCGCGCCGAGCGTGCGGGCCCGGTTGGCGACGTGCACGGTGTTGGTCGCCGCGGCCGCCGCTGGTTCGATGTCGCCGACCGCGACCAGCCCGTGCGCGTGCATCGCCAGCAGCTCGGCACGCACCATCGAATCCGATTTGGCGCGGGGCAGGGCGAGCACCGTGTGCTCGATGACCGCGGCGTGCTCGCCGACGGTGTGCAGCGCTTCGGTCAGGCCGAGCAGCAGCATCGCCTCGGTGTTCGGTGGCAGCCCGCTGCCGCGGAAGCGCTGGCCGAGCTCGATCGCCTCGGCCGGGCGGCCTGCCAGCACCAGCAGCCGCACCGCCTCGGCGGCCAGTTCCGCGCGGATCGGGCTGCGCTCGGCGATCAGCGGCAGGCTGCGGAGGATCAGGTCGGCGCCGGTGTTCGGCGCCGCCGGGGCGATCTCCTGCACCGCGCGCTTCACCACGGTCGCCACGTCCACCCAGCCGCCGCCGCTGAGCAGCAGGTGCTTGACCTGCTCGGTGGCCGACCGGCCGTGCTGGGCGAGCACCGACGCGGCTTCCTGGTGCAGCGTCGCCCGGGTCGGCTCCGGCATCCGGTGGTAGAGCGCCTCGCGGATCAGCTCGTGCCGGAAGCTCAGCTTCGCACCCTGCTCGACCAGCACTTCGGCGTCGACGAGCATCGCGACGGTGCCCAGCAGGTCCACCGCCGGGCGCCCGAGCAGCGCGGCGACCTCGTGCACCCCGAAGGGCCGGCCGAACACCGTCATCGCGTCCAGCGCGCGGCGGGTGTCCTCCGGCAAGTCCTGCATCCGCTCGCCGACGGCGTCGAAGAACGTCGGCGTCATCGCCGCGGGCGGCTCCTGCGGTCCGTCGCCCGGCAGCCCACGCAGCATCTCCCGCAGCAGGAAGGGATTCCCGCCGCTGCGCGCCGCGTAGGCCAGGGTCACCTCGTCCGGTTCTACGCCGAGCACCTCGGCGCACAGCTGCGCGACCGCGCCGTCGGAAAGCGGTTCGAGCTGCCGCTTCTGGGCCCCGTCGCCGATCAGCCAGTCCAGCGCTTCCTGCGCGCAGCTGCGAATCGGGTAGGGGCGGCGGGTGAAGTACCAGAGCACGGGTTCCGAGCGGAGAGCGGGCACGAGCACGCGCAGCGCCAGCGCGGTCGCTTCGTCGGCCCAGTGCGCGTCGTCGAGGGCGATCAGCATCGGCTGCTTCCGGGCCTGTTGCGCGATCATCTCGCCGACCTGGTCCACGGCCCACAGGGTGGAGGTGTTCAGCTCGGGGCCCGCCGGGATCTGCGGTCCGAGCAGATGGCACGATCGGAACAGCGAACGCAATGTGATCAACGGCGTGTTCTTGTCCAGCTTCACGGCCTGCGAAGAGATGACTCCGAGACCCAGTGCATGGCTTTCGGCCTCCACTTCCTGCAGCAGTCGGCTCTTGCCGATGCCGGCCGACCCCTCCACGACGACGCAGTTCCCGGCTCCCTCGGCGACCTGCAGCAATAACTCGCGCGATTCACCTAAGACACGTTCCCGGCCGATCAGCGGTAACGCATCAGTGTCCATCGTGTGTTCCCCTCGGTGAGCAGCATCAGACGAACGCAGATAGCTGACGCGACAGTACCCGAACAATCAGCAGGAGGCGGGTTGTTCCAAAAGCGCCAAAGGGAATGCATTCACCCGAGTGTCGCAGGAGGATGCCGCCGGTAGATCTTTACCGCGCGGGGCTTTTTTGGTATCAAAGTCCGTAACCCTCCGTCCATTTCCTTTTCACGACATATCCGCCGCGAAGCATCCGGTGAATTCCCGTCGGCGGAATCGTGCGCCACCGTTCGGCCCAGCGAGGCGCGAACACCCCGGAAGCGGGTGATATTGGCCACATCGCGCGGGGTGGTCGGCTGGGAACGGCCGGTCAATGGGAATCCCGCGATGACGTGATGCCCGCACCCGGGCCGATCGCAGAGGCTCGACAGCGCGCACCCGCTGGTCGAGAGGAGTCTGAACATGAGCGCACCGGAGGTCACCCGCCGGGTGATCCACGTCCCGCCCGGCGCGGGCCAAAGCGTCTGGGCCTTCAGCGGCGACCGCTACACGCTGAAGGTCGGAGCCGAGGACACGGGCGGAATGATCGGGGTCATGGAGGGCGAGATCCCGCCGGGCAGTGGCCCGCCGCTGCACGTCCACCAGTACGAAGACGAGGCTTTCTACCTCGTCGAAGGAAGCCTCCAGGTGTTCGACGGGGACCGTGAATTCACCGCCGAACCGGGTTCTTTCATTTATCTTCCGCGTGGTTCGGCCCACCGGTTCAAGAATATTTCCGAAACGCCCGCGAGAATGCTCATGCTTTTCGTTCCGAGCGGGTTCGAAAAATTCTTCCTGGAGGTCGGCGTGGAGGCGGTGCCCGGTCAGCCGGCGCCGCCGCCGAGCCAATTCGAGGCCGATGTGGAACGGTCCATGCGGATCGCGTCGGAGAAGTACGGCATCGAATAGTCCGGCCGGCCCACCGCGGCGGGCGCGCACCCCGGGCACCGGCCTGCGCCGGTGCCCGGTCGACGCGCTCGGATCAGGCGGACACGGCGTCATCGCGACGCACCTCCGGCGCGGCCACCATCCCGTCCCAGGCCAGCATCGCGCAGTCGATGACCGCGTGCACGGCCTCGCGGGAGCTCCCGTCTCTGGCCTGAATGGACAGTCCTTGCAGGACGGTCAGGTAGAACGAGGCGATCTTCTCCAGGTCCGCGCCGGCGGGCACGTCGCCGTCGGCGACGCCGCGCTCCAGTCGCGCGAGCACCGCACGGAAGTCGTCCTTCCGGCACTCCGCAAGGAAATCCCAGATCCGCTCGTTCTCCGGCGTGCAGTTGGTGGCCGCGAGCACCACCATGCAGCCGCGCGGCGTGTCCGGATCCACGTAGGCGTCGGCGTTGTCGCGCAGCATCGCCTCGATCGCGCGCCGCGCCGTCGGCTGGCTCTGCAGCGACCGGTCGCCGACAGCCTCGTCGGCGCTGTTGTAGAGCGCGACGGCTTCCCGGAACAGGTCCTCTTTGGACCCGAACGCCGCGTACAGGCTCGGCGAGCTGATGCCCATCGCGCCGGTGAGGTCGCTCAGCGACGTGGCCTCGTAGCCGCGTTCCCAGAACAGCTCCATGGCGGTCCGCAGGGCGGCTTCCCGGTCGAAGCTGCGCGGACGTCCGCGTGGCGACATCGGCTTCCCTCCTCCCCGGATGGCGCCGGTTCGCACCGGGCCTTCCCCTGTTGACACCCGAGAGTAGCGATGATAGCCATTTATATATCGTTCGACACAGAAAAGCGAGGGGCTCATGACAGGTCTGGACGGCAAGGTCGCGCTGGTCACCGGTGGCGGACGCGGCATCGGTGCGGCGGTCGCCGAGCGACTGGCCGCGGACGGCGCCGACGTCGCGATCACGTACAACACCTCGGCCGACCGCGCCAACGGCGTGGTCGACAAGATCAAGGAGGCGGGCCGGCGTGGTGCCGCGTTCGCGGCCCCCGCCACCGACGCCGCGGCGGTGACCAGCGCTGTTGAGCAGACGGTCGCCGAGTTCGGCCGGCTGGACATCCTGGTCAACAACGCCGGGATCTTCCCGTGGGCCCCCATCGACGAGCTGACCCTGGAGCAGTTCGACGAGACCGTCGGCATCCACGTGCGCGCGGTGTTCGTCGCCGTGCAGGCCGCGGTCAAGCACCTGCCCGAGGGCGGCCGGATCATCAGCGTCGGCAGCAACCTCGCCGACCGGACTCCCGGCCCCGGCCTGAGCCTGTACTCGCTGAGCAAGTCGGCGCTGACCGGCTTCACCCGGGGCCTCGCCCGCGACCTCGGTCCGCGCGGCATCACGGTCAACCTGGTGAACCCGGGCTCCACCGACACCGAGATGAACCCGGCCGACGGCGAAGAGGCCGACGGCGAGCGCGCCCTGACCGCCCTGGGCCGCTACAACGACCCGGCCGACATCGCGGCCGCGGTCGCGTTCCTGGCCGGCGAGGGCGGCCGCAACATCACCGGCACCGGCATCCTCGTCGACGGCGGCGCCAACGCCTGACGGCGTTGCTCCGACCTCCTGGAACAAGGGAAACAGCAATGGCTTGGGTCATCCTCGTCGCAGCGGGCCTGCTCGAGATCGTCTGGTCGCTGGCGCTGAAGCACGCCGAGGGCATGACGCGGCTGTGGCCCGCGGTGCTGGGCATCGGCGTCGCCATGATCAGCCTCGGCATGCTTTCGGTGGCGCTGAAGGACCTTCCCGTGGGCAGCGCCTACGCGATCTGGGTCGGCATCGGCACCGTCGGAGTCGCGGCGGTGGGGATGATCTTCCTGAGCGAGCCGGTGACGTTCTCGAGACTGGCGTTCCTGGCACTGATCGTGGTCGGCATCGCCGGCCTCAAGTTCGTGGAGGGCTGACAGGCCACTGTAGACGATCCGATTTCCTTTCCTTCCCCGGAAGATGCCGCCTCGCCCGAGCGAGGCGGCATCTTCGCTTCGCGACCGGCTCCCGAGAACACGTGATGTCGCGGCCGGGCCGGGCGAAGCATGCTGGGGTCCGGCTGCCGCAAGGAGAACCAGACGCCGGCAAACGGCTGGAGGAGCGGAAAGATGGCTGAGCACAAGAGGGAACTGGACATCGCGGTGATCGGCGCCGGGGTACTCGGGTTGTCCACCACGGAGGCCCTGCTGCGGCGGGGCGCGAACGTGAAGTGCTTCGACGGCCGCCGGCCCGGGTCGGGCCAGTCGGGCGGGCTGTCCCGCACCTTCCGGCACCGGCACGACGATCCGCACATCGTCGACCTGGCCGCGCGCGGCCTGGCCGGCTACCGCGAGTGGGAGCGCCGCTCCGGCGTCGAGATGGTGGGCACCGAGGGCTGCGCGTACCTGGGCACCACCCCCGCCGACACCACCGGCCTGAAGACCCACCAGGTGCCGCACCACTACGCGCCGGCGTCCGACCGCGCGGAGGTGTTCGGCGCGCTCGGACCCATCGACGGCCCGCTGCTGGTCGACCCGACCGCCGGGGCGCTGCGCGTCAACCACGTGATCGAGACCCTGACCGGCTGGGTCGGCGACCACATCATCGCCAACGACATCCACAGCCTCCTGGTGCTCGACAACGGGAAGGTCGAGTTCCAGACCGCCGACGCGATCTACCACGCGCGGCACGTCGTGCTCTGCGCCGGCGTCGACACGCCGCGCCTGGCCGCCCGCCTCGGCTGGGACATCCCGCTGGACTGCGCGCTGCACGCCCGCCCGCACTACCGGATCCGCGAGGAGTTGCGCGGCGCGCCGACCCCGTGCTGGGTGGACAAGTCCGGCCAGTTCGGCGAGATGGTGTACGGCTCGGTGATCCCCTACACCGACCAGTACGTGCTGGGCCTCATCGGCGACGGCGTCGACGTGCCGTTCGACGCCCGCGGCGCGCTGACCGGCGAGGAAGGCATGGAGGACCACGTCCGCCGGGTCACCGGCTACGTCGAGCGCGCCCTGCCGGGGCTGATCCCGGAGCCGATCGGGGTGCGGGTGTGCATCATGAGCAAGCTGCCCGCGGGCAGCGACGCGCTCCGCGCCTGGCACGCCCCCGGGGTCACCGCGATCGCCGGGCACAACCTGTTCAAGTTCGCCCCGGAACTGGGCGAACTGCTCGCGGACTCGGCGGTGCAAGACCGGCTCCCGGCGGACCTGGAGCTCGCCGGGGCACGCGCGCTGGGGGCGGCGTGAGCGGGCCGGTCATCGCCGTCGCGGGCGCATCGGGCGCCGTCGGGCGCGCGGTGACGCGGGAACTCGTGCGGCTCGGCCACCGCCCGCGCACGCTGGTGCGCCCCGGCTCGCCGAACCGCGCGCCCGACGCGGCGGTCGTCGAGTGCGACCTCACCGACCGCGCGTCGACGCTGAGCGCGCTGCGCGGCGTGGACCGGTTGTTCATGCTCACTCCGTTCCACCCGGAACAGCTTGTCCTGCAACGGAATCTCATCGCGGCCAGCGGCGAGGCGGGGGTGAGCCGGGTGGTGAAGCTGTCCGCACTCGGAGCGCAGCCCGGGGCCGAGTCGAGCATCCACCACCAGCACGGCGTCGGCGACGACGAGCTGCGCGCCGCGGGCATTCCGCACGCGGTGCTGCGCCCCAACGCTTTCATGCAGAACGCGCTGCAGTGGCTGCCGACCATCCGGGCGCGCGACGCGATCGTGCTACCGGTCGGGGCGGCGCGGGTCAGCATGATCGACGTCGAGGACATCGCCCTCGCGGCGGTGAGCCTGCTGACCGCGGACGTCGCGGCCGGCGACTACGACCTCACCGGGCCGGAAGCCCTCGGCTACCGGGAGGTGGCCGAGATCCTGTCCGAAGTGGCCGGACGCCCGATCCGGCACGTGGACGCCGCGCCCGCCGAGGTCGCGGCAGCCATGCGATCGGCGGGAGTGCCGGACTGGGCGGTGGCGGCGCGCCTCCAGCTCTACGCCACCTACCGGGCCGGCGAGGCGGAGGTGGTGACGACGGCGGTCGCGGACATCACCGGCCGACCACCGCGCGACTACCGGTCGTTCGCCGCCGGACTCGCCGAGCAACTGCGGAACTGAAGGGGAACCGATGCACGTATTCGCCATCGGGGCCAGCGGGGTCCTGGGGCACCACCTCGTCCCGATGCTGCTGCGCCGCGGACACGACGTGACCGCCATGGCGCCCGGCGACCGCCTCGACCGCCTGCCGGAAGCAGCCCGCCGAATCCGGGCGTCGCTGCTCGACCCGGTCGCCGGGCGACTGCTGGCGACGGAGTTCAAGGACGTCGACGCGGTGGTCAACGCGGCCACCGCGGTCCCGCCGACCGCGGGCAGCTGGGCGCTGAACACGGCGCTGCGCAGCACCGGAACCGCGGTGGTGACCGACGCGCTGCAGGAAGCCGGGGTGGGGCGCTTCGTCCAGATGAGCATCACGATGGCCTACGCGGACGGCGGCGACACCCCGCTGACCGAGACGGCGCCGTTCGACCACCGTCCGGAACGGACGACCATCGTCGCCCCGGTCCAGGCGATGGAGGCCGCGGTCCGCGAACTGCCCGCCGACGAGATCGCGTGGAGCATCCTGCGCGGCGGACGCTTCGTGGGCCCCGCGACGGTGCAGGACCAGCAGCGGGCCCGGCTGCGCGCCGGGCGGCTGCTCATCCCGGGCGACGGGCGGTCGTGGGCGGCGATGGTGCACGCGCGGGACTACGCGGAGGCGGTGGTCGGCGCGCTGGAGCGCGGCTGCGCGGGCGAGACGTTGAACATCGCCGACGAGCCCGTCCGGGTCGCGGACTACTACCGCGAGCTGGCCCGCGTGGACGGCAGCCCGGCCCCCGGGCAGGCCCCGGACGAGGCGGCCGAGCCGTCGCACCGCGTCAGCAGCGAAGCGGCGCGGCGCCTCCTCGGCTGGTCCCCGGTGCACGGCATCTGGCCGGTGCGCGGCGGGGAGCGGTGACAGGAAGGTTCCCATCCTCGCACCGGAGCCGAGCTCCACAACAGGCGTCCGCCGGCTCATCGGTGACAGGAAAGTTCCCATGCACTCACCGCAGGAACCGGCCCGTGACAGGAAGGTTCCCCAGCTCGCACCGCACGGCTCGGTGGTGACAGGAAAGTTCCCAGCTCGCACCACACGGCTCAGTGGTGACAGGAAAGTTCCCATGCAGTCACCGCGGTACTGAGCGGCGCTGACAGGAAAGTTCCCCAGCTCGCGCCGCGGGCTCGGTGACGGAGGAGTTCCCATCCGCATGCCACCGGGCCTCGTTGCGGTCGGCCCGTGACAGGAAGGTTCCCCAGCTCGCACCGCACCGCCCGGTGGTGACAGGAAGGTTCCCATGCACTCACCGGGCGTGCGGCGGGTCAGCACTCGATGACGTTGACGGCGAGACCGCCGCGAGCCGTCTCCTTGTACTTGACCTTCATGTCCCGGCCGGTCTCGCGCATGGTCTTGATGACCTTGTCCAGCGAGACGAAGTGGGTGCCGTCGCCGCGCAGCGCCATCCGCGCCGCCGTGATCGCCTTCACCGACGCGACCGCGTTGCGCTCGATGCACGGGATCTGCACGAGACCGCCGATCGGGTCGCAGGTGAGTCCGAGGTTGTGCTCCATCGCGATCTCCGCGGCGTTTTCCACCTGGCTCGGGGTCCCGCCGAGCACCTCGGCGAGCCCGGCGGCCGCCATCGAGCACGCGGACCCGACCTCGCCCTGGCAGCCGACCTCGGCACCGGAGATCGACGCGTTCTCCTTAAACAGCACGCCGACCGCACCGGCCGCGAGCAGGAAGCGCACCACGCCGGCGTCGTCGGCACCCGGCACGAACCGCATGTAGTAGTGCAGCACCGCGGGGACGATCCCGGCCGCGCCGTTGGTCGGCGCGGTCACCACGCGCCCGCCGGCCGCGTTCTCCTCGTTCACCGCGAGCGCGAAGAGCGTCACCCACTCCAGCGCATCGTCTTGCTCGGTCAACGAAGCGGCCAGCTCCGCCGCCCGCCGCCGGACCTTGAGCCCGCCGGGCAGCTCCCCGGAGTTCCGGCATCCGTTGTCCACGCATTCGCGCATGACCTGCCAGATGCCCAGCAGCTCCTTGTGCACAGCGTCCTCGCCGCGCCAGGACAGCTCGTTGGCCAACATGACGCCGCTGATCGGCAGCCCGGACTCCTCAGTGCGGGCGAGCAGTTCCGCGCCGGTCCGGAACGGGTACCGCACCGCGGTCGCGTCGGGCTTGATCCGATCGGTGCCGGTGGCGTCCTCGTCGACGACGAAACCGCCGCCGACCGAGTAGTAGACCGCACTCTCCAGCTCGACCCCGTCGGTGCCGGTCGCGGTGAACCGCATCCCGTTGGGGTGCAGCGGCAGCGACTTGCGCCGGTGCATCACCAGGTCGCGGTCCACGGTGAACCGGATCTCCTGCACGCCGTCGAGGCGCAGTCGCCCGGTCTCCCGGATCTCGGCGACCCGGCCCTCCACCGCCGCCGGGTCGACGGTCTCCGGGCTGTGCCCCTCGAGACCGAGCAGCACCGCCTTCGGGCTGCCGTGCCCGTGCCCGGTCGCGCCGAGCGACCCGAACAGTTCCGCCTTGATCCGCTTGACCTGCGGCAACCGGCCCTCGCCGTGCAACCGCTGCACGAACAGCCGGGCCGCGCGCATCGGGCCGACCGTGTGCGAACTGGACGGCCCGATACCGACCGAGAACAGGTCGAAGACGCTGATCGCCATTGACCGTCTCCTCCCTCGCCTATTCCCCGCTACTCCGCGATCACCGCGGCGTACTGCTCGGCGGTGAGCAGAGCGCCGGTGTCGGAGGTGCGCACCTCCAGCAGCCAGCCCTCGCCGTAGGGCTCGGAGTTGACCAGCGCCGGATCGTCCACGACGGACTCGTTGATCGCCACGACCTCGCCGGTCACCGGGGCGAACAGGTCGCTGACGGACTTCGTGGACTCCAGCTCGCCGCAGGCCTGGCCCGCCTCGATCTGCTCCCCCACCTCGGGCAGCTGCACGAAGACGATGTCGCCGAGCGCATCCGCGGCGTGCTGGGTGATGCCGATCCGGACCAGCTCGTCGCGGTCCTCGATCCACTCGTGCTCTTCGGTGTAGCGCAGGTTCGCAGGCAGGGACATGACGGGAGGCTCCAAGGCTTTCGGGGGCAGGGATGCCCGAGCGGGGCTGGGCCTCCCCCTCTGTTTCGGAACCTGAGAGCTTCGCCGCGGTTTCTCGCGGCTTGCACCGTGGGTGGAGCGTCAGGGATGACGCGCGCTTTCCAGAGTTGCCTCGCCCGAACGGTCATGGGTGCCTGAGAGTTTGTGGGGAGTCTTGCTCCTTCGGCGCCCTGACGGCTCGGTGTGAGCCCTCAAGGTCTCTCCCGCACGGGGTCGACGGCCGGTATGCGATTGTCGATGTGCTCAGCAACGATAAACGGGCCAGCCCTGGTGTCAATGCCCTCCCCCACCTGACCGGCGGCGGCCCGAAGCACTCAGGAGGCCGGTGATGCTGGACATCCGGGCGCTGGTCGAACGGGTCGGCCCCACACTGCTGCGCACAGTGGTCAGCCCGGAGCCGACGGTCTGCGTGGGGGACGTCGTCATCGCCGAACCCGATGAGCCGCCGACCGCGGCGGGCGGCGACCTCGTGCTGGGCGTGGCAGTCACGGATCGCGAGCAGGCGAAACGGCTGGCGAGGGCCTGCGGCGCGCAGGGCGCGGCAGCGGTGCTGCTCAAGCCGCCGATCTCGGCGGACGACGCGGTGGCCGCGGCGGCCGAGGAAGCCGGGGTGGCCCTGGTGGAGGTCCGGCCGGGTGCCGGCTGGGCGCAGTTGGTGTGGCTGATCCGGGCGGCGCTGGCCGGGACCGGTATCGAGGAGGCCGACGCGCGCGGCACCGGGGTCGGCGACCTGTTCCGCCTCGCCGACGCGGTCGCCGACGTGGTGGACGCGCCGGTCACGATCGAGGACGCGCACTCCCAGGTCCTGGCCTACTCCGCCAGGCAGGACCTGACCGACCCGGCGCGGGTCTCGACGATCATGGGCCGGAAGCAGCCGGACGAGGTGCTCGCCAAGTTCCGGGCCCGCGGCACGTTCCGCCAGCTCAGCAAGGGCAGTTCGGCGATCTTCGTGCCCGCCCAGCAGGACGGCACCCTGCCCCGCCTGGTGGTGCCGATCCGGATGGGAGGCGAGCTGCTCGGCTCGATGTGGGCCGTGGTGCCCGGGGAGGTCTCCGAGGAGCGCTCCACCGCGTTCGCCGACACCGCGCCGCTGGTCGCGCTGCAACTGCTGCGGTGGCGGGCGGTGGCGGACGCGGAGCGCCGCCGGTCCGCCGAGCAGGTGCGGCTGCTGCTGGAGGGGGGCGAGGGCTGGCGGGTGGCCGTGAACGAGCTGGCGGTGCCCAACGAGGCGCATCGGGTCGTCGCGATCGAAATGCCGTCGTCCGCCGGACCCGCGGAGGGGCACCGGCTGGCGATGTGGGAGTGGATCACGCGCGGGATCGGGCGGCGCCCGCTGGTCACCGAGATCGGCACCATGCTCTACGCCCTGGTGC
The DNA here is from genome assembly GCF_004348985.1 of Saccharopolyspora elongata. Lineage (GTDB taxonomy): Bacteria > Actinomycetota > Actinomycetes > Mycobacteriales > Pseudonocardiaceae > Saccharopolyspora > Saccharopolyspora elongata. The sequence continues at coordinate 20,038 of NZ_SMKW01000040.1, forward strand.
CGGACCGGGCGGGCGCGGGCGGCTGGCCGGACCTGCGGGAAGCGCTCATGTCCCACGACGCTTCGCCGCGCCCGCTGATCGCGGTGGGCAATGCGGTGGCGGTCGCCGACCTCCCCCAGTCGCGCGCGCAGGCCGAGGAGCTGGTCGGCCTGCTGCGCACCGGCCAGCTGCGCGACCGGGTGGCGGTGTACGAGGACAACTGGCACCTGGTGGTGCTCAGCCGGATGGCCGGTGCGTCGACCGACGCGGGTGTCGGCTCCCTGGGCCCGCTGCCGGTGCTGCGCGAGCACGACCGAACGCAGGGCACCGAATACCTGGCAACCCTCCACGCGTGGCTGCGCCACCCGGGCGACCCGCGGCAGGCGAGCCGAGAGCTGCGCGTGCACCCGAACACCTTCCGCTACCGGATGAAGCGGCTCACCCAACTCGTGGACATCGACCTGGAGAGCCCCAACGTCCGCGCAGCGCTGTTCGTGCAACTGCTCGCCGACCGCTGGGCCCAGCACGGCTGACAGCAAGGGAACTTTCCTGTCACCCCGCACCCGCCGAAGCCGCGCCCCTGGCGGCTGCGAGCAAGGGTTCCTGTCACAACGGGTCCGGCGGGATGCGAGCAAGGGAACCTTCCTGTCACCACCAGGCCGATGACGCACCCCTGGTGACGTGCGAAAGGGAACCTTCCTGCCACCGCATGACAGGAAAGTTCCCTTGCTTCCACCGGCCGCCCGGGTGGCTGCGAGCAAGGGAACCTTTCTGTCACCCCGGCATCCTCGCCGCGCCGTTCCGGCCCTGCCGGCGCGTTGGCTTCGTGGCAGCCGGCTTTGTGCTGCGGGCACAAAGCGCGCGGGGCAATCTCATCCTGCGGGAATGATGCGCCCCTTTCGGCGGCAGCGGATCGTGGTGCGCAACAGGAGACGAAAGGATTCCGCCGTGAAGATCGCAGTACCGCGCGAGATCAAGAACAACGAGTACCGGGTCGCGATCACACCTGCGGGCGTGCACGAGCTGACCACCCGCGGTCACGACGTCTTCGTCGAGACGAACGCCGGCGCCGGTTCCTCCATCCCCGACGAGGACTTCCTCGCGGCCGGGGCGAAGGTGCTGCCCACCGCCGAGGAGGTGTGGGGCGAGGGCCAGCTGGTCCTCAAGGTCAAGGAGCCGATCGCCGAGGAGTACCCGCGGTTGCGCCGGGACCAGGTGCTGTTCACCTACCTGCACCTGGCGGCCTCCGCCGAGCTGACCGACGCGATGTTGAAGTCCGGGGTCACCGGCATCGCCTACGAGACGGTGCAGACGGCCAACGGCGCGCTGCCGCTGCTCGCGCCGATGAGCGAGGTCGCCGGGCGCCTCGCCCCGCAGGTGGGCGCCTACTCGCTGATGCGTCCCAGCGGCGGCCGCGGCGTGCTGCCCGGCGGTGTTCCCGGCGTGCACCCGGCGCGGGTCGTGGTGATCGGCGGTGGCGTCGCGGGCCTCAACGCCGCGCGCGTCGCGCTGGGCATGGGTGCCAACGTCGAGCTGCTCGACACCAACGTCGACAAGCTCCGCGAGATCGACCGCGACTTCCACGGCCAGATCCGCACCGTGACGTCCAACCGCTACTCGGTCGAGCAGGCCGTGCGGGCCGCCGACCTGGTCATCGGCGCCGTGCTGATCCCGGGCGCGAAGGCGCCGAAGCTGGTCTCCAACCACCTGGTCTCCGAGATGAAGCCGGGCAGCGTGCTGGTCGACATCGCCATCGACCAGGGCGGTTGCTTCGCCGACTCCCGCCCGACCACGCACGACGACCCGACGTACCGGGTGCACAACTCGGTGTTCTACTGCGTGGCGAACATGCCGGGCGCGGTCCCGAACACCTCGACGCACGCGCTCACCAACGTCACGTTGCCGTACGTGCTGCGCATCGCCGAGCAGGGCTGGCAGCAGGCCTGCCGCGCGGACGACGCGCTCGCCGGTGGCCTCAACACCCACGACGGCAAGCTGGTCAACGAGCCGGTCGCCGAGGCGCACGGGCTGACCAGCACGCCGATCAGCAGCGTGCTCGCCTGATCTCGCCTGCGAGCGGGGGAACCTTCCTGTCACCGCGCGGCAGGGAGTTTCCCCGCTCGCGGCGTTTTCGCATGCGGGAGCCCGTCTGGGAGGTGTTCTCGGATCGTCGCCGCGAATGCACCGAACAGGTAATGGGCTCACACAGCCGAACGGGGCGGCCCGCTCAACCAGCCTGGGGGTCACCGGGAGCAGGCCGCCACTTTTAGTGTAGGCCACGATCGCCCATTTGCCGAAGCAGCGAGCCCCTGCTCGGCCGCCAATTTCGGACCGAATCGATAACCACTCGATGGAGTGAGCCTCGAGTGGTGAGTGTGCAGGCGTGCGCCTCGACTGCCGATGTCACCCGATGGGGGTCGTCGGGGTGCTCCGCTCCGCGATCTCCACCGGCAACACCGACGCACTCGCAACGTTCGACGGTGGGAGACGAAGTGACGGACACGGCGCTGCGGAAAGCTGTCCTCGACCGACTCGACAGGGTGGATCTGGCATCCGAAGACAACGCACCCGAGGTGCTGTTGCCGCTCGCCCGCTCCGAGCTCTACCGGCTCACCGAGGGCCTGCGCACCCTGCTCGACGAGCACGAACCGGCCGAGGACGGCAGGTGCCGGTCCTGCCAGGGCACGCTGCGCGGCCGTCCGTGGCCGTGCACGATCTGGGTCACCGCGCACCGGCTGCTGATCGGGGACCACACCGGCGAGCCCGCGCACGCCCGCAGCAGCGGTCTGGACGCGCTGCGCCGGAGGCTGCGGCGCAGGCGGGACGACGAGGCGAAGGACATCGCGGTCATCCCCGAGCCGATCATCTCCTCGACCGGCCCCGGGCCCAGCGACTGGGACACCAACGAATTCCTCCGCCCCGACCTGACCACGGACCCGGCCCCGCCGCTGGCGACCGGTCGCCTCGATGCGGATCGCGGCACGATCTACCGGGCCGCCGTGATCGACCGGTCCATCCGCTGGCCCTAGGCGCCCACGCGTGGCGATGTCCGTCACACCGCAGGGCCGCGACCACGCCCGGCGCTGAGAACAAGCTGGGAAAACGCTCCTTCGCACCTGACCACCCGGGCCTGTCCGGCAGGATGGGCCCCGTCGGTTGAACGGGTGACGATGGAGGGCGCGTGCACGACGGCAGTGGCCGGATCGTCGTTGAGGGTCTCAGCAAGAGCTTCGGCCCGGTCAGCGCGGTGCAGGACCTGAGCTTCACGGTCCGCCCCGGGGCGGTGACCGGGTTCCTCGGCCCCAACGGGTCCGGCAAGACGACGACGCTGCGGATGCTCCTCGGCCTGGTCATGCCCACCTCGGGCACCGCCACCATCAACGGCCTGCCGTTCCACCAGCTGCCGAACCCGGCGAGCGTGGTCGGCGCCGTGCTCGACGCGCAGAGCTTCCACCCCGGTCGCACCGCCCGCCACCACCTGCGGTGCTACGCCGCCGCGATGAACGTGCCGGACACGCAGGTCGACCGGGCCCTCGAACTCGTCGGGATGGGCTCCGCGGGGAAGCGCAAAGCAGGCACGTTCTCGCTGGGCATGCGGCAGCGCCTGGCACTGGCCACCGCACTGCTCGGCGACCCGCAGGTACTGGTGCTGGACGAGCCGGCCAACGGGCTGGACCCGGAGGGCATCGCCTGGCTGCGGAACTTCCTGAAGGCCTTCGCCGCGAGCGGCCGGACGGTCCTGATGTCCAGCCACTTCCTCCGGGAGATCGAGCACACCGTCGACCAGCTGGTGATCATCAGCCGCGGGCGCTGCGTCTTCGACGGCCACCTCGACGAGCTGCGCGCCGCGCAGCGATCGCGGACGCTCGTGCAGGCCGCCGACCCCCGCAAGCTGATCGAGAAGCTGCACGCGGCCGGCTTGAGCGTCGACTACGTCCCGGACGGCCGGCTCGCGGTGACCGGCGCCGACTCCCGCACGGTCGCGGACCTGGCGCTGGAAGCCGGGATCGCGTTGTACGCGATGCAGGACGAGCGGATCGGCCTGGAACAGCTGTTCTTCCAGCTCACCCACGGCCAGTACACCGGCGTCCAGCAGCACGGCGCGCAGGCCGCGCCGGACGCCCGCGGATTCGGGGGGACCGCATGATGGTCGCGCTCGTCAAGGCGGAATTCCGCAAGATCTTCACCACGAGCCTGTGGTGGGGGATGCTCGCGCCGGTGGTGCTGCTCGGCTTCGGCGCGGGCTCGCTGGGCGGCCCCATGGCGGCGCTCATCGACTCGGTGCAGGAGCTCGACCGGCCGGTCCCGCTGGGCCTGCTGGCGCTTTCGATGTCGACGAACTTCAGCACCATCTTCGCGGGACTCTTCGGGGCCATGGCGTTCGCCGGCGAGCACCGGAACAGGACCATCTCGACGACGTACCTCACCGGCAACCCGCGCGGCGCGGTGCTGGCGGCGAAGCTGCTCGCCTACTCGGGCATCGGCCTGATCTACGGCGTGACGAACGTGCTGTTCGCGAGCCTCGGCAGCCTGGTGGGCGCGGGCATGGACTTCGGCACCTTCGGCAGCCTGGCCGACTGGCTCAGCGTCGGCGCTGCCGGTGTGCTGACGATGGTGCTGTGGACGGTGCTGGGTGTCGGGTTCGGCGCGCTGGTCGCGAACGCCGTGCTCGCGGTCATCCTGCCGCTGATCTACAAGTTCATGGTCGAGTTCATCCTGTCGCTGGTCCTGATCGGATCGCCGATCTCCGGCGTCAGCCCGTACCTGCCCGGGACGGCCGGCAACGGCATCGTGGCGAACATGGCGGTGCCGCTGTTCGTCTCCGCGGTCGCCGGGCCCGATGAACCGAACACGCCGCGGGCGATCTTCGAGATCCTGCACTTCTTCTTCGGCGGCAGCTACGGCCATCCGTGGTGGGCGAGCCTGCTCACCTTCGTCGGCTACGCCGCCGTGTTCATCGCCGGCGGCTGGCTGGCCGGCCGTCGGCGCGACATCGCCTGACGCGCACCACCTGTGGAAGGGAACCTTCCTGTCACTGCGGCGCCGGTGGCAGAAAGGTTCCCTTCCTGCCACCGGCCACCGAGCGCCTCCCGAACCCAGGACCCGGTGGGTGGTGCATGGGAACCTTCCTGTCACCCCACGCAGCGGAGGCCCTCGGTGACGTGAGCATGGGAACCTTCCTGTCACACCGGGCGCGGTCTGGGCGGTCGTGGTGACAGGAAAGTTCCCATGCTCGCACCGCCTCCCCGGTTTGGCGGGGGTCACAGCGACCGTCCGGCCGGGCTGCGTGGTCGGTGGGGCGGCATAACCTGGCGAGGTGAGCGACTCCGGTAATCCCCGCCCGACTTCCGGCGGTTGGATCCGTCGCCTCTTCGCCGCCTGTCGCCGGCACCCCGTGGCCCTGACGTTGGCGATGGGTGCGTCCGTCACGGCGGTCGGGTTGGAGGCGCTGGTCCCGCTGCTGACCAAGCTGGCGGTGGACGACGCCGTCGCGCGCAGCACCGACCGCCTGTGGTGGATCGTGATCGCGCTGCTCGGGCTCGGCGTGTTCCGGTTCGCGTCGGCGTTCGTCCGCCGCTACAGCGCCGGGCGGCTGGCCCTCGACGTGCAGCACGACCTGCGCCGGGCGGTGTTCGCCGCGATGCAGCGGCTGGACGGCGGGAAGCAGGACGCGCTGCGCACTGGCCAGGTCGTGTCCCGCTCCATCAGCGATCTGCAGATGGTCAACTCGCTGCTGTCGATGTTGCCGCTGGCGGCCGGTACTGCGGTGCTCGCGCTGTTCGCGATCGTGGTGATGTTGTGGCTGTCGCCGCTGCTCACGGTGGTTTCGCTGATCGTCGCGCCGCTGATCGCGGTGATTTCGGCGCGCAGCAAGAAGAGCTTGTTCCCCGCGACGTGGTCGGCGCAGCAGCGCGCCGCGGACATCGCGCAGCACGTCGAGGAAACCGTCACCGGTGTCCGGGTCGTGAAGGGCTTCGGCCAGGAGAACCGCGAGGTCGGGCGGCTGGAGGGCCGCGCGCGGCGGCTGTTCGCCGAGCGGCTGCGCGCTGCCAGGATGACGTCGAAACCGGCGGCGAGCCTGGCCGCGCTGCCCTCCGCCGGGCAGGTCGGGGTGCTCGGCCTCGGCGGCTGGATGGTGCTGCAGGACCAGGTGAGCCTCGGGACGTTCGTCGCCTTCGCCGGGTACGTGGCGATGCTGGCCGGTCCGGCCCGGATGTTGTCGAGCGTGATGATCCAGGCGCAGCTCGCCCGCGCCGGTGTCGAGCGCATCCACGAGCTGATCGATTCCCAGCCCGAGGTGCAGGAGAAACCCGGAGCGGCGACCCTGCCCGACGGGCCGCTGGAGGTCCGGCTCGACGACGCGAGCTTCGGCTACACCCGCGATCAGCCGGTGCTGAGCGACGCGTCGCTGCGCGTCAGCCCCGGCGAGACCGTGGCGCTGGTGGGCCCGGCGGGTTCGGGCAAATCGACGGTTTCGCTGCTCCTGCCGCGCTTCTACGACGTGCACGCGGGAAGCATCCGGATCGGGCCGGCCGAGGACGGCGACGCGAGCCACGACATCCGCGACCTGCGGCTGGATTCGCTGCGCGCCGCGGTCGGGGTGGTGTTCGAGGAGGCGTTCCTGTTCTCCGACACCATTCGCGGCAACATCGCGTACGGCCGCCCCGATGCTTCGGAGGCCGACGTGATCGCCGCGGCGAGAGCCGCGGAAGCGCACGAGTTCATCACCAGCCTCCCCGACGGCTACGACACAACGGTCGGCGAGCGCGGCCTGACCCTGTCGGGCGGGCAGCGCCAGCGCGTGGCGCTCGCGCGGGCGCTGCTCTCGAACCCGCGGATCCTGGTGCTCGACGACGCGACGTCGGCCGTGGACCCGGCGACCGAGGCGGCCATCCACGACACCCTCCGGTCGGTGACCGCGCAGCGCACCACCCTGCTGATCGCCCACCGCCGGTCGACGCTGGCGCTGGCCGACCGGATCGCGGTGCTCGACGAGGGGCGCGTCGTCGACGTCGGCACCGAGGAGGAGCTGAACCAGCGGTGCGAGCTGTTCCGGTCGCTGCTGGCCGGCCCTGGGGAGTCGATCGACAGCCGCAGCGACGGCCATGTCGTGGCCGGCCCGGACGGCGTCACCCCGGAACTCTGGCCGCCGGTGGACGACGCCGAATCGGCTGCCGCCGACGCGGCGACGATGCCCGGGTCGCGCGGCATGGGCGGCATGACGATGCCGCCGACACCCGAGTTGGTCGAAGGCATCCGGAAGCTCCCGCCCGCGACCGATCAGCCCGATCTGCGCGGCGAGGACGCCACGGCGCCCGACCCCGATTTCAAGCTGTCCCGGCTGCTGCGGCCGATCCGCTGGGGCCTGCTGCTGACCGTGCTGCTGGTGGCCGGGGACGCGCTGACGTCGATCTCATTGCCGTCGCTGGTGCGCCACGGCATCGACGGCGGGGTGGGCTCGGGCCACACCGACGCGCTGTGGGTCGCCACCGGCCTGGGCGTCGTGGTCGTCGCGGCGGGCTGGCTGGTCGTCAGGTTGCAGACCGTCATCACCGCGCGCACCGGCGAGACGCTGCTCTACCTGCTGCGCTTGCGCAGCTTCGCGCACCTGCAACGGCTCGGGCTGGACTACTACGAGCGGGAGCTCGCCGGCCGGATCATGACCCGGATGACCACGGACGTCGACGCGCTGTCGACGTTCCTGCAGACCGGGCTGGCGACATTCGTGGTCAGCGTGCTGACGCTGTTCGGCATCGCGGGCGCGCTGCTGGTCACGGACGTTTCGCTGGCGCTCGTGGCGATGGCGGTGCTGCCGTTCCTGCTGGTGGCCACCGTGATCTTCCGCAAGGTCTCGTCGACCGCTTACGCCGAAGCGCGCGAGCGGGTGAGCACGGTCAACGCCGACCTGCAGGAGAACGTCTCGGGGATGCGGGTGGCGCAGGCGCACCGCCGCGAGGGGCACGCCGCGAAGGTGTTCGCGCAGCGCAGCGACGCCTACCGGCGGTCCAGGCTGCGCGCCCAGCGCTACATCGCCACCTACTTCCCGTTCGTCGCGCTGCTGTCGGAGATCGCGCAGGCGGCGGTGCTGGGCGTCGGCGCGGCGCGAGTCGCGTCGGGCGACCTGACCGCCGGCGTGCTGGTCGCGTTCCTGCTCTACCTCGGGCTGTTCTTCTCGCCCGTGCAGCAGCTGTCCGGCGTGTTCGACGGCTACCAGCAGGCGAAGGTGGGGCTGCAGCGGATCGGGGACCTGCTGCGGACGCCCACCTCGGTGCCCGCCGCAGCCGATCCCGCTCCCGTGCCGGAGCGTTTCGAAGGGGGCGTCGAGCTCCGGTCGGTGTCGTTCCGCTACCCGGGCACGGAGCAGTTCGCGCTGCGCGACATCGCGCTGCGGGTGCGGCCCGGCGAGACCGTGGCACTGGTCGGGGCGACCGGTGCCGGGAAGTCGACGCTGATCAAGTTGATCGCGCGGTTCTACGACGCCACCGACGGCGCGGTGCTGATCGACGGGCAGGACATCCGCCGCTACGACCTCGCGGCGTTCCACCAGCGGCTCGCCGTCGTCCCGCAGGAAGGCCACCTGTTCACCGGGGACATCGCCAGCAACGTCGCCTACGCGCAGCCGGACGCCGATCCGACGGAGGTCGAGGCCGCAGCCCGGGCGGTCGGGGCGCTGCCGGGGATCGCCATGCTGCCGCGCGGCTTCCGGCAGCAGGTGGGAGAGCGCGGGCGGGGCCTCTCGGCGGGTCAGCGGCAGCTGGTCGCGCTGGCGCGCGCCGAGCTGGTGGACCCCGATGTGCTGCTGCTCGACGAGGCGACCGCCGCGCTCGACCCGGCGACGGAGTCGATGGTGGTCGCGGCCAACGACCGGGTGGCGGCGCAGCGCACGACGTTCGTCGTCGCGCACCGGCTCGCCACGGCGGCGCGCGCCGATCGCATCGTGGTCATCGACGGCGGCCGGATCGTCGAGCAGGGCAGCCACGCCGAACTGCTCGCGGACGACGGCCACTACGCACGCCTGTGGCGGGCAGCGGACAGCGCACCGGGCGAGCGGGACATCGACGCGACCAACATCGCCTGACCGATGTGAGCAAGGGAACCATCCTGTCACCGCCGAGCCCTGTGACGTGAGGAAGGGAACCTTTCTGCCATCCACCGGCCTGCCGTGCCGCTGCGGATTGAGAGGAAGGGAACTTTCCTGTCATCGCATGGCCCTACGGTGTGAGGAAGGGAACCTTTCTGCCACCGAACCGCGCAACGCCGCCCACTCGCGTACACGGAAAGGCACATTTCAGACACGCTCCGCAACCGCGGCCGCCTGTCGTCACACCTGCTCGGGACCAGTGGGGCCGGAGTGCCACCGAGGCCCGAACTTCGCAAATGTCCGTTACCGGAGAGGGAACACAGCGTGTCGGTGAAACGTCATACTGGTGTCGGACGACAACCCGGATGGAGTAGTACCGAGCAACGCCGATCTTGAGTGGTGCATGCCGAAGTGCGGTCGATGATCGTTCGTCCGTCCCGGACGGGGCCCGTTCCCCGCGAGCTGGGCTTTCCTGATCGATTTTGTGACCGACCTCGTCGGCCGAACGGCCGTCCTGTGTGTCAACCGCGCGAATCGGACCGCTAGCCTGGTACCTGAGTGTGTCTGTAAATCACGAGCATATGGATCGAGGCGAACGCCAGCCGTGTCCAGCAGCCCTGCGTCACAGTTCGGCCCCAACGAGTGGTTGATCGAGGAGATGTACGAGCAGTTCCTCAACGATCCCACTTCCGTAGACTCGGCGTGGCACGAATTCTTCGCCGACTACAAGCCGGGCCAGGCAGCCACCGAGAACACCGCTGCTGCCGCCGCTGCAGCGGCCCCGACGACCACGGCCACCGCGACGCGCCCGAGTGAGACCAATGGTCAGGTCCCGCCGGCCGCCGCTGCGACCGCGCCCCCGGCGAGCAAGCCCGCCGCCGCGCCCAAGCCGTCCCCGCAGCAGGCCGCCAAGGCCGCTCCGGTGAAGGAGCCCCAGGCCGGAGGCGATGTGAAGACGCTCCGCGGGGCCGCGGCTGCGATCGCCAAGAACATGGATCAGTCGCTGACCGTGCCGACCGCGACGAGCGTGCGCGCGGTGCCGGCCAAGCTGCTGTTCGACAACCGCATCGTCATCAACAACCACCTCAAGCGGAACAAGGGCGGGAAGGTCTCCTTCACGCACCTGATCGGCTACGCGCTGGTCCGGGCGGTCCGGGACTACCCGAACATGAACCGCCACTACGGCGAGGACGCCAAGGGCAAGCCCGCGGCCGTCACGCCGGAGCACATCAACCTGGGCCTGGCCATCGACCTGCCGGGCAAGGACGGGTCGCGCAACCTCGTGGTCGCCTCCATCAAGGGCTGCGAGGACATGACGTTCCAGCAGTTCTGGCAGGCCTACGAGGACATCATCCGCAAGGCCCGCAACAACGCGCTGACCGCCGACGACTTCGCCGGCACCACGATCTCGCTGACCAACCCCGGCCCGTCCGGCACCAACCACTCGGTGCCGCGGCTGACCAAGGGCCAGAGCGCGATCATCGGCGTCGGCGCGATGGACTACCCGGCGGAGTTCCAGGGCGCCAGCGAAAAGGCGCGGGTCGACATGGGCATCAGCAAGATCGTGACGCTGACGTCCACCTACGACCACCGGGTCATCCAGGGCGCCGAGTCCGGTGACTTCCTGCGCAAGATGCACCAGCTGCTGCTGGGCGAGGACGGGTTCTTCGACGACATCTTCGCGTCGCTGCGTATCCCGTACGAGCCGGTGCGCTGGACGCAGGACATCCCCGAGGGCGCGGTGGACAAGACCGCCCGCGTGCTCGAGCTGATCGACGCCTACCGCACCCGCGGCCACCTGATGGCCGACATCGACCCGCTGAACTACCGGCAGCGGCGGCACGAGGACCTCGACGTCCTGTCGCACAGCCTCACCCTGTGGGACCTGGACAGGGAGTTCGCGGTCGGCGGTTTCGCCGGCAAGGAGCACATGAAGCTCCGCGACGTGCTGGGCGTGCTGCGCGACTCGTACTGCCGGACCGTCGGCGTCGAGTACATGCACATCCTCGAGCCCGACGAGCGCGAGTGGCTGCAGCAGCGGGTCGAGAAGCCGCACACCAAGCCGGAGCCGTCGGAGCAGAAGTACATCCTGTCGAAGCTCAACGCGGCCGAGGCGTTCGAGACCTTCCTGCAGACCAAGTACGTCGGGCAGAAGCGCTTCTCGCTGGAGGGCGCCGAGACCGTGGTGCCGCTGCTGGACGCGGTGCTGGACACCTCGGCGGCGCACGAGCTCGACGAGGTCGTCATCGGCATGCCGCACCGCGGCCGCCTCAACGTGCTGGCCAACATCGTCGGCAAGCCGATCTCGCAGATCTTCCGTGAGTTCGAGGGCAACCTGGACCCGGGCCAGGCGCACGGTTCCGGCGACGTCAAGTACCACCTCGGCGCCGAGGGCAAGTACTTCCGGATGTTCGGTGACGGCGAGACCAAGGTGTCGCTGACGTCGAACCCGTCGCACCTGGAAGCCGTCGACCCGGTGCTCGAGGGCATCGTCCGCGCCAAGCAGGACATCCTGGACAAGGGCCAGGAGGGCTTCACCGTTCTGCCGGTGCTGCTGCACGGCGACGCCGCGTTCGCCGGTCAGGGCGTGGTCGCCGAGACGCTGAACCTGTCGCTGCTGCGGGGCTACCGCACGGGCGGCACGGTGCACGTGATCGTCAACAACCAGGTCGGTTACACCACCGCGCCGGAGCACTCGCGCTCCAGCAAGTACTGCACCGACGTGGCGAAGATGATCGGCGCCCCGGTGTTCCACGTCAACGGCGACGATCCCGAGGCCTGCGTCTGGGTCGCGAAGCTGGCCGTGGCGTACCGCCAGGCGTTCGGCAAGGACGTCGTGATCGACATGGTGTGCTACCGCCGCCGCGGTCACAACGAGGGCGACGACCCGTCGATGACGCAGCCGAAGATGTACGACGCGATCGACAAGATGCGCAGCGTCCGCAAGGTCTACACCGAGGCACTGATCGGCCGCGGCGACATCACCGTCGAAGAGGCGGAGAAGGCGCTGAAGGACTACGCGGCCCAGTTGGAGCACGTGTTCAACGAGGTCCGCGAGCTGGAGAAGCACCCGCCGTCGCCGAGCCCGTCGGTGGAGTCCGAGCAGCAGGTGCCGCGCGGACTGGCGACCGCGATCTCGCAGGAGACCTTGGAGCACATCGCCGAGGCGCAGATCAACCTGCCGGAGGGCTTCACCCCGCACCCGCGCGTCAAGCCGGTGCTGGAGCGTCGCGCCAAGATGGGTCGCGAGGGCGGCATCGACTGGGCGTTCGGCGAGCTGCTGGCGTTCGGTTCGCTGGTCATGGAGGGCCGCCAGGTCCGCCTGACCGGTCAGGACAGCCGGCGCGGCACGTTCGGCCAGCGGCACTCGGTGCTCATCGACCGCAAGGAGAACGCCGAGTACACGCCGCTGCAGAACCTGTCGGACGACCAGGCGAAGTTCCTGGTCTACGACTCGGCGCTGTCGGAGTACGCGGCCCTGGGCTTCGAGTACGGCTACTCGGTCGGCAACCCGGATTCCCTGGTGTTGTGGGAAGCGCAGTTCGGTGACTTCTTCAACGGCGCCCAGTCGGTGATCGACGAGTTCATCTCGTCCGGTGAGGCCAAGTGGGGCCAGCGGTCCGACGTGGTCATGCTGCTGCCGCACGGCCACGAGGGCCAGGGCCCGGACCACAGCTCGGCCCGCATCGAGCGGTGGCTGCAGCTGTGCGCCGAGGGTTCGATGACCGTCGCGATGCCGTCGACGCCGGCGAACTACTTCCACCTGCTGCGGCGGCACGCGCTGGACAACATCCACCGCCCGCTGGTGGTGTTCACGCCGAAGTCGATGCTGCGGTTGAAGGCCGCGACCAGCCCGGTCGAGGACTTCACCAACGGCAGCAAGTTCACCTCGGTGATCGACGACCCGGCGCAGCCGGACCCGGCCAACGTGCGCAACATCGTGCTGTGCACCGGCAAGCTCTACTACGAGCTGGCCGCGCACCGCGACAAGGAGGGCATCACCGACACCGCGATCGTCCGGCTGGAGCAGCTGTACCCGCTGCCCCACCGCAAGCTGGGCGCGCTGTTCGAGCGGTACCCGAACGCCACCTCGATCCGGTGGACGCAGGAGGAACCGGCCAACCAGGGTGCGTGGCCGTTCCTCGGCCTGGCCCTGCCGGAGCTGTTCCCGCAGCTGGTCGGCAAGCTCCAGCGGGTCTCGCGCCGTCCGATGGCCGCCCCGGCCACCGGTATGGCCAAGGTCCACGAGGTCGAGCAGGCCGAGGTCGTGCGCAACGCCTTCGCCTGATCCACGGCTGAAGCGGGCCGCCGGTTCCCTCCCGGAACCGGCGGCCCGTTTTTTTGCGGCTGCAGCCGAAAACGCTCCTCGGTGCGGCGAGCGCTGGATACCGTCGGATCCGGCTGCCGCACCGCGAGCCCCGCGGCGGGGGGGTGACAGGAAGGTTCCCCTGCTCCACAGTCCCGGCTCGATTCGGTCGGCCGGGTCGGATTAGAGTCCTGCTCCGGCCTTGTGGCGTTCGGCCCCGGAACTTCGCAAGCACGAGCACCTTCCCGCCATTCGGGGCGGTTCCCGCCGCCGCCGGAATTGCGTTTCGTACTCTGCTGTTCTGCCAATCCCGATCGCACCGGTCACGGACGGAAACAACTAGGAGGACACGGTGTACTTCACCGACCGCGGCATTGAGGAACTCGAAGATCGTCGCGGTGACGACGAGGTCACGCTGGCCTGGGTCGCCGACCGAATGCGGGCGTTCGTCGACCTCAACCCCGACTTCGAGGACGCCACCGAACGCCTCGCCACGTTCCTCGCCCGCGACGACGCCGACGACGAGTAACCAGCGCCGAGGTTCGACCAGCACCGGGGCGACCGGTTGGTGACAGAAAGGTTCCCATCCTCTCGCCCCGGGCCGTTCCAAAAGGCAAGCGCCGGCCTGCCGGTGACAGGAAAGTTCCCTTCCTGCCACGGCCGTGGGCCGGCGAATGATCGAAAGGTTCCCTTCCTGCCACCCCACCGCACGTCCCGCACGTTGGTGACAGGAAGGTTCCCTTGCTCTCCCCCGTCAGGCCCGGTAGCGGGTCAGGCTGCGGTGCAGCCGGTAGAGATCGCCGGCGGCGGCGGTTTCCAGGTGGTGGGTGCTGCCGGCGACCGCGGCCTCATCGGCCCATTCCTCGTAGATCAGCACCCGGGTGCCGTCGACGCTGATGTGGAAGTGCGCGGCGATGAGCCCCGGCGGCAATTCGGGCGTGATCCGGCCGCGCGCATCGTCGGCCAGCTGCCGCGCCTGCTCGATGTTCTCGGTGTCGTAGGTGAAGACCGCGACCAGATCGCCGCGACCAGGCTCTGCTGCGACGACGCTGCTGTGCAGGCGGTATCTGACGAGGCCGGGGCGTTCGATGCCCGGCACGGCCTCGTCGATGCCGCGGACCAGCGCCGGCCGGTAGGCCCGGACGAATTCGCGGTGGGCGTCGTCGTCGGTCCACTGCGCGTAGTTCAGCACCTTGGCGCCGTCGTCGCTCACGAAGCAGTTCAACGACAGGAACGCCGGCGGCCACGGCGCGACGCGCCATTCCGCGATCGTCGAGTCCACCGCGGCGCGCTGCCGCTGCGGCGTGCCCACGATCCACGGGCTGACCAGGATCGTGCCGACGTCGGATCGGGTGATGTCGGGCATTTCGGCGTGGCCGGTCGTCATCGGGCCTCCTCGTGATCATCGGCTGCGACACGATCCTCGAACCTCGACCTAGGTAGAAGTCAAGTCGTCGCCGCCCGCCGACCGCCGTGGGTGGCAGGAAGGTTCCCTCCCTCGCCGAGGCGCGTCAGGCATCGGGAGATGAGCAGCCGGTCATCTCCGTGATCGGGTTGCCGCTGCTTCGCGACAGAGAGCTCCGCGCCGAAAGCCCCTGTCCGAATCAGCTGCTCCGCCTTGTACTGGGATCGCCGGGCCGCGCCGTTCGCAGACGGACAGGTTCTGGGGCTCGCCGTTCGTGCGTCTGGAGGTAGCCATGTCGACGCTCTCACCGCAGACGCACGGTTCGTCCGGGTTCGCGACGAAAGCCGTGTTGCGGGTGGGGAAATCCGGGGACGCCGATGCCTGCGGGCGGATCTGCTACGACGCCTTCGCCGCCCTCGCCCACGAGCACGGCTTTCCGCCCGATTTCCCCTCCTCGGAAGTAGGGGTGACCGCGCTGCGCGGCCTGCTGTCACACCCGAGGTTCTACTCCGTCGTAGCAGAACTCGACGGGAAGGTCGTCGGTAGCAACTTTCTCGACGAGCGTTCTGCCATCGCGGGCATCGGTCCCATCACCGTCGCCCCTGGAGTGCAGGATTCGGGCATCGGCCGGCAGCTGATGATCGACGTGATGCGGCGTGCGGAGCGCCAGGGCTTCCCCGGCGTGCGGCTTCTGCAGGCGGCTTATCACAACCGATCGCTGAGCCTCTACGCCAAGCTCGGCTTCCAGATCCGCGAACCCGTGCTGAACATGCAAGGGGAACCAGTCGGCGGCACGTTGCCCGGTTACGTCGTCCGGCCGGCGACGTTCAACGATCTTGACGAGTGCAACCGCGTTTGCCGCGACGTGCATGGCCACGACCGCGCGGGCGAGGTGGGCGACGCACTGGCCCGAGGCGCTGCCCAGGTGGTGGAACACGACGGGCGGATCACCGGATACACGACAGGCGTGGGCTTCTTCGCGCACTCGGTCGCAGAAACCGACGACGGCCTGCTGGCGCTCATCGCTGCGGCGACCGAGTTCAGCGGCCCCGGCTTCCTGCTCCCCGCCCGGAACGGCCACCTCGTGCAGTGGTGTCTCAACCACGGTCTTCGAATCCGCATGGTGACAACGCTGATGACCATCGGGCTCTACAACGAGCCGTCCGGGGCCTATCTGCCATCGATCCTTTACTAGCGGCCCGCCTCGTCGATCCTGGGTCTTGATCACGGCGATTCGGTGGGCCGGCACCGCATAGCCCCGCAAATGACAGAAAGGTTCCCCTGCTCTCGTCCTCGCCCCAGAGCGGCGGGCCCGCGGGTTTCGCGAGCCGTTCCCGGCGGCCCGCACGGGCGGCTCCCCTGGGCGGGTGGCCGGGGATTCGGGGTGATCCCCCACGGAGTGACGTGCGCGGCGCCCGGAGCCGATGTGTGATCGCCTCTGCGCTGGCAATGTCACCGCACTACGGAGGAATCGATGCGACGTCTGCTTGCCAGCACCCTGCTCACCGGTCTCGCCGTGCTGGGCGCCGCCGGAACGGCCGCTGCCGCCGATGGCCCCCAACCGTCGGCGTCGGACCCGTTCCTCGCCGCGATCGTCGGCAGCCTGCAGGGGCCGAACCAGCAAACCCAGGTGAGCCACAACGAGCAGCACAAGCACCACCACGTGCACCAGCACCACGTCCAGACCTCTTCCCCGCTGGGGCAGCAGGGCTTCTCCCACACGCACGAGCGGTCGTCGAACGGTTGACCAGCCGCCAACGCCGCGCCCCATTCGTCGAAGGCGGGTGGGGCGCCGTGCGCTGTGCAGCACCGCTAACCAGCCAGTGCAGAAAGTCGCGATGGACCTGCGCCGCGGCACCGGGCCAGACTCCACTGCGACAAGCATCGAGAGCGGAGGAACCTTGCGCGCTCTGGTGAAGACCTCACCCGCGCCCGGCCTGGAACTGGCCGAGCTCCCCGACCCGACCCCGGGCCCCGACGAAGTCGTGGTGCGGGTGATGCGCACCGGGATCTGCGGTACGGACCTGCACATCGCGTCGTGGGACGAGTGGGCCGCCCGCACCGTCCCGACGCCGCTGGTGGTCGGCCACGAGTTCGCCGGGGAGGTGGTGGCCATCGGCGCCGCGGTCACGCGGGCATCGGTCGGTGACTTCGTCAGCGGCGAGGGACACCTGGTGTGCGGCCGCTGCCGCAACTGCCTCGCCGGCCGCCGCCACCTGTGCGCGCACACGCAGGGCCTCGGCGTGCACCGCAACGGCGCGTTCGCCGAGTTCGCGGTGCTGCCCGAGCAGAACGTCTGGGTGCACCGCGGCGACGTCGATCCGGACGTGGCGGCGATCTTCGATCCGTTCGGCAACGCGGTGCACACCGCGCTCAGCTTCCCCGTCGTCGGCGAGGACGTGCTGATCACCGGTGCCGGGCCGATCGGGCTGATGGCCGCGGGGGTGGCCAAGCACGCGGGCGCCCGGCATGTGGTGATCACCGACGTCAGCGAGCACCGGCTGGAGCTGGCCCGCCGCGTCGGGGTGGATCTGGCCGTGGACGTTTCGCAGACCCGGGTCGCCGACGCGCAGCAGCAGCTGGGCATGAGCGAGGGCTTCGACGTGGCGATGGAGGTCTCCGGGAAGCCCGAGGCGCTGCGGGAGGCCGTGGCGAACATGGCGCACGGCGGCCGGATCGCGATGCTGGGCCTGCCCGCCGAGGACTTCCCGCTCGACTGGAGCGCGGTGGTGTTCAAGATGCTCACCGTCAAGGGCATCTACGGCCGCGAGATGTTCGAGACCTGGTACTCGATGTCGGTGCTGCTGGAGTCCGGGCTGGACCTGAGCCCGGTGATCACGCACCGCTTCCCGTACACGCAGCACGCCGAGGCGTTCGAGACGGCCCGCAGCGGCCGCTGCGGCAAGGTCATCCTCGACTGGACAACGAAGGGGTCCGCCTGATGTACACGATCGCTGACGACGTCCGCGCCGAGCTGGCCGAGATCCGCGCCGCCGGGCTGTACAAGGACGAGCGGGTGCTGGACTCGCCGCAGAGCGCGCGGGTGGGCGTCGGCGGTGCCGAGCTGCTGAACTTCTGCGCGAACAACTACCTGGGGCTGGCCGATCACCCCGCGCTGCTCGCCGCCGCCGAGGAGGCGCTGGCGAAGTGGGGTTTCGGGATGGCGTCGGTGCGGTTCATCTGCGGCACGCAGGCCCCGCACAAGGAGTTGGAGCGGCGGCTCTCGGAGTTCCTGGGCACCGATGACACGATCCTGTACAGCTCGTGCTTCGATGCCAACGGCGGGGTTTTCGAGACGCTGCTCGACGACCGGGACGCGGTGATCTCCGACGAGCTCAACCACGCGAGCATCATCGACGGCATCCGGCTGTCCAAGGCCCGCCGCGGCCGGTACCGGAATCGCGACATGGCCGATCTCGAGCGGCTACTCAAGGAGAACTCCGACGCGCGCCGCAAGCTCGTCGTCACCGATGGCGTGTTCTCGATGGACGGCTACCTGGCGCCGTTGGACGAGATCTGCGCGCTCGCCGAGAAGTACGGGGCGATGGTGATGGTCGACGACTCGCACGCGGTCGGGTTCACGGGCCCGAAGGGTGCGGGCACGCCGGACCTGTTCGGTGTCGCCGACCGGGTCGACATCGTCACCGGCACGCTCGGCAAGGCGCTCGGCGGCGCCAGCGGCGGCTACGTGTCCGGGCGTGCCGAGATCGTCGAGCTGCTGCGGCAGCGTTCCCGGCCGTACCTGTTCTCGAACTCCCTCGCGCCGTCGATCGTCGCCGCTTCGCTGGCCGCGCTGGACCTGGTCGCCGCGCAACCGGAGCTGCGGGAGCGGCTGCGGGACAACAGCTCGCTGTTCCGCCGGCGGATGGCCGAGGAGGGCTTCGACCTGCTGCCCGGCAAGCACCCGATCATCCCGGTGATGATCGGCGATGCGGCCGAGGCGGCGCGGATGGCGGACCTGCTGCTGGAGGAGGGCATCTACGTCATCGGCTTCTCCTACCCGGTGGTGCCCAAGGGCAAGGCCCGCATCCGCACTCAGATGTCGGCCGCGCACAGCACCGAGGACGTGGAACGGGCGGTGTCGGCGTTCGTGGCGGCGCGCGATCGGATGGGTACCATCGCCCGGTGATAGACCCCCGGCGGCTCCAGGTGCTCCGCGCGCTCGCCGACCACGGCACCGTGCGCGCGGCGGCGGAGAAGCTCTACCTGACGCCGTCGGCGGTGTCGCAGCAGCTCACCGCGCTGGAGAACGAGGTCGGGCAGCCGCTGCTGGTCCGGCAGGGCCGCCGGGTTCGGCTGACCGCGGCTGGTGAGCTGCTGGTCGAGCACGCCAAGGCGGTGCTGGCCGAGCTGGAGCGCGCGGAGGCGAGCTTGGCGGCGTGCGCGGCGGGCACCGTCGGCACGGTCGAGGTGGCGTCGTTCGCCTCGGCGATCACGCAGGTCGTGGCGCCGTCGATCGTCGCGTTGCGACAGCAGGCGCCGGGCGTGCGGGTGCTGGTGCGCGACGCCGAGGCGCACAACAGCCTGATGATGCTGCTGGCCGGGGAGATCGACATCGCGATCTCGATGGAGTACACGTCGACGCTGCAGGCGGATGCCCGCCGGGTGAGCCGGTTCCCGCTGTACGCCGAGCCGTTCGACGTGGTGCTGCCGCCGAACCACCCGCTCGGTTCTGCCGCGGAGATCGCGCTCGACGCACTGCGCGACGACGACTGGATCGCGCCGCTGCCGGGCAACCCGTGCCGCGCGGTGGCCCAGGTGTCCTGCGAGAACGCGGGGTTCGTCCCGAACATCACGCACACCTCGGACGACTTTAACGCGGTGGTGGCGCTGGTCGCGGCGGGCACCGGTGTCGCGCTGGTGCCCCGCACGGCCATCGCGGCCGGCCTGGACGTGGTGGCGCTGCCGGTCGCGGGAAAGCCGCCGACCCGCCGGGTCTTCGCCGCCGTCCAGTGCGGACGGGAGGAGCACCCGCTGGTCCGCGTAGTGCTGAACGCGCTGCTGGCGAGCAAGGACCGCTAGGCCGCCCTTCCCGATCCTGCGTCGCGCCGGATTGACAGGAAAGTTCCCATGCTCACGCGCCTGCGCCTGGGGTGACAGGAAAGTTCCCATGCTGCGATCCAGGCCTGGGATGACAGGAAGGTTCCCATGCTCACGCTGCGGGCCGCGCTGCTCGCCCCTGAGGATCAGCGGCCTCCGAGAGAAACGACGCGAGGATGGGAACCTTCCTGTCACCGAAGCGATGCGAGCATGGGAACCTTCCTGTCACCGACGCCTCACGGCAGGAGCAAGGTTCGGCCGGGCGTGGTGCGGGCCGCGATCGCCGCGTGTGCTTCGGCGGCCCGTTCCAGCGGGAAGGTCTGGCCGATGGTCGGTTTGATCCGCCCTGCCGCAGCCTCCGCCAGCGCGCGTTCGGTCATCGGCTTCTTCTGCTCCGGGGAAGGCTGGACGTCCAGCAGTCCCACCACGGTCACGTCGCGCTGCTGCGCTTCCGCCGGGTCGATCTCGGCGAAGTCGCCGCTGGCCGCGCCGTACGCGTAGAACCGGGCACCGTTGTTCGTCGTCTCGAACGCCGCGCGCCCGAGTGCGCCGCCGACGCCGTCGAAGACCACGTCGACGCCACCGGTCAGCTCCCGGACTCGCTGTTCCCAGTCCGGCTTCGCGTAGTCGACCGGCTCGCCGCCCAACTCGCGAACCAGGTTCAGCTTCGCGTCGCCGCGCGCCGTGCCGATGACGTGGGCACCGGCCGCCCCCGCCAGCTGGACCAGCACCGAAGCCGCTCCCCCGGCGGCGGCGTTGACCAGGACGCGTTCGCCGGGCCGGATCCGGGCGTGCTCGGCGAGGAGCAACGCCGTGGTGGCGTCGTGCAACAGCGCGACGGCCTCGCGCTCGCCCAGCCCATCCGGCACCTGGAGCAGCTCGGACTCGTCGACGACGACCAGCTCCGCGTAGGTGCCGCCGTTGCCCGTGCTGGCGACCACCGACCGCCCGATCCAGCTCGGGTCGACGGATTCGCCGACCGACACCACTCTTCCGGCCACACCGTCACCGGGCACGTACGGCGGCGCCTGACCGAAGAAGTCCTTGCCCCACCCCTCGCGCAGCTGGGTGTCCAGGAACAGGATGTCCACTGCGGACGCTCGCACGAGCACCTGCCCCGCGCCGGGTTCGGGATCGGCGACGTCCGCCACGGCCAGCACTTCCGGCCCACCGAATTCCTTCACCTGCACCACGCGCATATCGCTCTCCTCCGTTGACTGCCGACAGCCTCCGACTTCGACTTAACTGGAGGTCAACATGCCGGCGCGGCGACCGGAAAGTGCCCTTGATCACACCTCCAGGAGGCGTGATCAAGGGCCGGTGACAGGAAAGTTCCCTTGCTCGCGCACGTCAGCCGACGCGCGCGCCCTTGCGCCAGACGGCGTGGGTGAGGGGCACGCCCGGCCGGTAGGCGAGCCAGGTCGTGCTCGGGGCGTCGAGGACGTGGACGTCCGCACGCGCGCCGGGCCGGAGCACGCCGACCGCGCCGTCGCCGGTCTCCCGGCGCAGCGCCCGCGCGCCGCCCCAGGTCGCCGCTCGCACCGCCTCTTCGATGGTCATGCGCATCTGCAGCACCGCCGTCGCCACGCAGAACGCCATCGACGACGTGTAGGACGAGCCGGGGTTGCAGTTGGACGCCAGGGCGACCGCGGCACCGGCCTCGATGAGCGCCCGGGCATCCGGCAGCGGCTGCCGCGTGGACAGGTCGCAGGCGGGCAGCAACGTCGCCACGGTGTCCGAACCCGCCAACGCGTCCACATCGGACTCCGCGAGGTAGGTGCAGTGGTCCACGCTCGCGGCGCCGAGTTCGACGGCCAGCTGAACGCCCGGCCCGGGGCCGAGCTGGTTGCCGTGCACGCGCAGCCCCAGCCCGCGTTCCTTCGCCGCCACCAGGATTCGCCTGGACTGGTCGGCGTCGAACGCGCCCTGCTCGCAGAACACGTCGCACCAGCCGACGTGCGGGGCCACGGCGTCAAGCATCTCCCCGCGCACCAGGTCCGCGTAGGTGTCCGCGTCCTCGCCCGGCGGCACCAGGTGCGCGCCGAGGAACGTCACCTCGTCGGCTTCGGCGGCGATCTTCGCGGCCCGCAGCTCCTCGGCGACCGTGAGCCCGTAGCCGGTCTTGGTCTCCATGCACGTCGTGCCCTGCGCGGCGGCTTCCGCGATGTGCTTGCGCAGGTTGGCGGCCAGCTCCTCGTCGGTGGCGGCCCGCGTCGCTTCCACGGTGACGGCGATCCCGCCCGCCTGGTAGGACTGCCCGGCCATCCGGGCGGCGAACTCCGCGGTGCGGTCGCCGGCGAACACCAGGTGCGTGTGGCTGTCGACCCAGCCGGGCAGGACCGCTCGCCCGGCCGCGTCGAAACGCTCGTCGGCTTCCGGCGCGTCGGCCGCGGGGCCGGCCCAGACGACCCGGTCACCGTCGATGACCAGCGCGGCATCGGTGAGCGTGCCGAGCTCGTCGTCGTTCGTCGTCAGCTCGCCGATTCCAGTAATAACAGTGCTCGTCATCGTTGTTCGTTCCCTGCTCGTCGTATCTTCAAGTGCTCGTGAGTGAATATGCCGGTAAGAACCGGAACCAACGCTCACGAGCGCAGCGCGGCGATCGCTTCGCCGAGCTCGCCCGCCGCGTCGATCGCTTCGTGCTTGCCGTCCTGCACGATCCTGTGCCCGTCGGCGATCACCACCCTGACGTCGTCGGCCCGCGCGACCGCCGGGACGGCCTCGGGCGCGACTCCGGCCAGCCGGGTCGAGCCGAGATCCACCGCCACGAAATCGGCGCGGGCACCGGCTTCGAGCCGGCCCGCGTCGGCCCAGCCCAGGGCCCGGTGCGCGGCCTCGGTGGCCATCGCCAGCAGCTCGGAGGCCGCGAAGTGCCCGCGGGTCTCGGTGTCCAGCCGCAGGTAGGACTCGACGGCCTGCACCTCCGCGAACGGATCGATCACGGAGTGCCCGTCGCTGCCGACGGAAAGCGGGCTCCCGGCGACGGCCAGCGCCGCCGCCGGGCCGATCCCGTCGGCCAGGTCGGCTTCGGTCGTCGGGCACAGGCACACCCCGGTCGCGCTACCGCCCAGCAGCGCCACGTCGGACGCGGCCAGGTGCGTGGCGTGCACCGCCGTCACGCCGGGCCCCAGCGCGCCGCGCGAGTCCAGCAGCTGGGTCGGCGTGCAACCGTGCGCCGCCAGGCACGCTTCGTTCTCGGCGCGCTGTTCGGACAGGTGCACGTGCAGCGGTGCGTCGTTCTCGCGCGCCCAGCCGGCCACTTCCGGGATCTCTCCGGCGGGCACCGCGCGGACCGAATGCAGCGCCGCACCAAGACGAACCCGGCCATCGTCCACAGTGCACCGGTCGATCCGGTCGATCCAGCTCGCCGCCGAACCGTCCGAGAAGCGCAGCTGCACGCCGTCCAGCGGCCGCCCGAAACCACCCGCCAGGTAGCACGTGTCCAGCAGGGTGAGCCGGATCCCCGCGTCCCGCGCGGCCTGCGCGAGGGCCCGGCCCATCGCGTTCGGGTCGTCGTACCGGGTGCCGTTCGCGGCGTGGTGCAGGTAGTGGAATTCGCCGACGCAGGTGATCCCGGCCAGCGCCATCTCCGCGTAGACGCCGCGGGCGAGCCGGTAGTAGCTCTCCGGGTCCAGCACCTCCGCCACCCGGTACATCTGTTCGCGCCAGGTCCAGAAGGTGCCGCGCGCGCCGTCGTCCCCGCCGCGGAGCGCGCGGTGGAACGCGTGGGAGTGCGCGTTGGCGATGCCGGGCAGCGTCATGCCCGGCAGTCGTTCGGCGTGCTCCGGCGGGTTCTGCGCGGAGCCGACGGCGGCGATGCGGCCGGCGTCGACTTCGAAGAGCACGCCCCGCTCCGGTCCGCTCGGCAGCCAGGCCCATTCGCACCAGTAGGTGGTCAACCGCCTCACCCGGCCAGGTCTTCCAGGACCCGGGCGAGCGCGTGCGCGCCGGAATCGCAGTCGCCGGGCTCGGCGTGTTCCTCCGGGGCGTGGCTGATGCCGGTCGGGTTGCGCACGAAGAGCATCGCCGTCGGCACCTCGGCGGCGAGGATTCCCGCGTCGTGCCCGGCTCCGGTCGGCAGCGCCGGGGCGTCGCCGAGCAGGCCTGCGAGCCGGTCCCGGAACGCGGCGTCGAAGTGCACGGTGTCGCCGTAGGACTCCTCCGTCACCTCGACCTGGCAGCCCTCGGATGCGGCGAATTCCGCGGCCGCCCCGGACAGGTCCTCGACCATGGACCGCGTCGACCGGTCGTCCGGCGACCGCGCGTCCAACCAGATGTCCACAGTAGACGCGATGACGTTGGTGCCACCGGGGTTCGGGACCAGCCTGCCCACCGTCGCCCGGCCGCCGTCGACGCCCGCCGCGATCCGGCGGGCTTCGAGGACCAGCCGCGACGCGGGCAGCATCGGGTCGTGGCGGTCGGCGATCAGCGTCGCGCCGGCGTGGTTCCCCTGGCCGCTGAACCGGAACCGCCACCTGCCGTGCGCCAGGATCGACGACGCGACCGCCACCGGGCGGTCCAGGTCGATCAGCCCCCGGCCCTGCTCCACGTGCAGCTCGACGAACTGCCCGATGCTCCGCAGCGCCGCGTCGTCGCGCCCCAGCCTGGCCGGGTCCGCACCGAAGGACCGCATGGCCTCGGCGAACGTCACGCCGTTCGGGTCGCGGAGCGCGCGGGCCCGGTCCGCGTCGATGGTTCCGGCCAGCAGCCTGGAGCCCAGGCACGGCACGCCGAACCGGCCGCCCTCCTCCTCGGCGAAGACGACCACCGCGAGCGGCTTCCGGGGCGTGAAACCCCTGGCCCGCAACAGATCCACCGCGCTCAACGCGCTGACCACGCCGAGCGGGCCGTCGAACGCGCCGCCGCCGGGCACCGAGTCCAGGTGGCTGCCGGTCACCACCGCGTCATCGCCCGGCTCGCCCCACCACGCCCAGATGTTCGCGTTCTGGTCGGTGGTGACGCGCAGGCCGCGAGCCTCGGCCTGCTCGACGAACCACTCGCGCAACTCCCGCTCGGCGTCGTCGAAGACGTGCCGGGAGTACCCGCCCCGGCGCCGGTCCGCGCCGACATCGGCGATGGCCGCCATCAACTCGTTCGGTCCCGCCACACCCGCTCCTTCCCGAACACCCGCGTCCCGGGCAGCAACCCGTCAGTTCCAGAGCTCGTGAGCGTTTTGGATCGCCACAGCGATCCAAAACGCTCACGAGTGCTCAGCCGACCAGGGGCGTGCGGACACCGCGCTCGGCGGCGACCTGCTCCGCCCGGTCGTAGCCCGCGTCGACGTGCCGGATCACGCCCATGCCCGGGTCGTTGGTCAGCACCCGCGCCAGCTTCTGCGCCGCGAGCTCGGTGCCGTCGGCGACCGTGACCTGACCCGCGTGCAGCGACCGCCCCATGCCGACGCCGCCGCCGTGGTGCAGCGACACCCACGTCGCGCCGGAGGCCGTGTTGACCAGCGCGTTCAGCAGCGGCCAGTCCGCGACCGCGTCCGAGGTGTCGGCCATCGCCTCGGTCTCCCGGTACGGCGAGGCCACCGATCCGCAGTCCAGGTGGTCGCGGCCGAGCACCACCGGCGCAGCGAGCTCGCCGGAGGCCACCATCTCGTTGAACCGCAGGCCCGCCTCGGCGCGCTCGCCGTAGCCGAGCCAGCAGATCCGCGCGGGCAGCCCCTGGAAGGACACCCGCTCGCCGGCCAGCCGGATCCACCGCGCCAGGTGCTCGTCCTCGCCGAAGAGGTCGAGGATCGCCTGGTCGGTCTTGGCGATGTCGGCCGGGTCGCCGGACAGCGCAGCCCACCGGAACGGGCCCTTGCCCTCGCAGAACAGCGGCCGGATGTAGGCGGGCACGAAACCCGGGTAGGCGAACGCCCGCTCGTAGCCGCCGAGCTGGGCCTCGCCGCGCAGCGAGTTGCCGTAGTCGAAGACCTCCGCGCCGCCGTCGAGGAACCCGACCATCGCTTCCACGTGCTTGGCCATCGAATCGCGCGCCCGCTCGGTGAACTCGTCGGGCTTCTTCGCGGCGTAGTCGGCCCAGTCGTCCACGTCGACGCCCAGCGGCAGGTAGGACAGCGGGTCGTGCGCGGAGGTCTGGTCGGTCACGATGTCGGCTGGCACGCCGCGCCGCAGCATCTCGGGCAGCAGCTCGGCGGCGTTGCCGATCACCGCGACCGAGTACGCGCGCCGCGCAGCCTTGGCCACCACGGCCTTCTCGATGGCGTCGTCGAGGCTGTCGGCGACCTCGTCGAGGTAGCCGTGCCGGACGCGGCGGTGCGCGCGTTCGGCGTCGCATTCGACGACGAGCGCGACGCCCTCGTTCATCGTCACCGCCAGCGGCTGCGCGCCGCCCATGCCGCCGAGCCCGGCGGTGATGGTCAGCGTGCCAGCGAGGCTGCCGCCGAAGCGGCGGGCCGCGATCGCGCCGAACGTCTCGTAGGTGCCCTGCAGGATGCCCTGCGTGCCGATGTAGATCCACGATCCGGCGGTCATCTGGCCGTACATCATCAGGCCGAGCGCGTCGAGGCGCCGGAACTCCGGCCAGTTCGCCCAGTCGCCGACGAGGTTGGAGTTGGCGATCAGCACCCGCGGCGCCCACTCGTGGGTCTGCAGCACGCCGACCGGCTTGCCGGACTGCACGAGCAGCGTCTCGTCCTCGCGCAACGTCGTCAGTTCCCGGACGATCGCGTCGAACGACGCCCAGTTCCGCGCCGCCTTGCCGGTGCCGCCGTAGACGACGAGGTCGTCGGGCCGCTCGGCGACCTCCGGGTCGAGGTTGTTCTGCAGCATCCGCAAGGGTGCTTCGGTGCTCCAGCTCCGCGCGGTCAGCGTGCTCCCGCGCGGGGCGCGCACGGGTCGGGCTTCGCTCATGGCAACCTCCGGTCCACTGTGGAGTTCGTGAAGACGGCGGCGGTGTCGCGCACCGCGCCGGAACGGATCAGCTCTTCGGCCGCCGCGATCTCCGGCGCGATGTGGCGATCGGGGCCGGGGCCCGGGACGCGGGTGCGCAGCAGGTCCCGCACGGCGCCGGTGGCCGGGCCCGGCCGCAGCGGCGCGCGCAGGTCGAGGGCGCGGGCGGCGGTGAGCAGCTCGACGGCGAGCACGGTCGTCAGGCCGTCGATGGCGCGGCGGAGCTTGCGGGCCGCCGACCAGCCCATCGACACGTGGTCCTCCTGCATCGCGCTGGTCGGGATGGAGTCGACCGACGCGGGCACGGCGAGCCGCTTCAGCTCGGCGACGAGGCCCGCCTGCGTGTAGTGGGCGATCATGTGCCCGGAGTCCACGCCCGGGTCGTCGGCGAGGAACGCGGGCAGCCCGTGCGAGCGCGCGACGTCGAGCATCCGGTCGGTGCGGCGTTCGGACATGCTGGCGACGTCGGCCAGCGGGATGGCCAGGAAGTCCAGCGCATAGGCCAGCGGCGCGCCGTGGAAGTTGCCGTTGGACTCGACCCGGCCATCGTCGAGGACCACCGGGTTGTCGATGGCGGCCGCGAGCTCCCGGTCGGCCACGGCCTCGGCGTGGGCGAGGGTGTCCCGCGCCCCGCCGTGCACCTGCGGCGCGCAGCGCAGCGAGTACGCGTCCTGCACGCGCGTGCAGTCGGGGCCCCGGTGGCTCGCCATGATCGGCGAGTCCGCCAGCAGCGCCGACATTCGCGCCGCGGACACCGCCTGCCCCGGGTACGGGCGCAGGCGCTGGAGGTCGGCGGCGAACACCCGGTCGGTGCCCAGCAGCGCCTCCACGCTCATCGCCGCGGTCACATCGGCCACGTCCAGCAGCGCGGACAGGTCGTGCAGCGCGAGCACCAGCATGCCGAGCATGCCGTCGGTGCCGTTGGTCAGCGCCAGGCCTTCCTTCTCCACCAGCACGACCGGCTCGATCCCGGCGTCGGCCAGCGCTTCGGCGGCCGGGCGGAGCCGCCCCGATCCGTCGAAGGCGTCGCCTTCGCCGGTGAGCGCGAGCGCGACGGACGCCAGCGGCGCGAGGTCGCCGGAGCAGCCGAGGGAGCCGTGCGCGTGCACCACCGGCACGATGCCCGCGTTGAGCATCGCCGCCAGCGCGTGCGCGGTTTCCAGGCGGACGCCGGTGCGCCCGGTGGCGATCGTGTGCAGCCGCAGCAGCATCTGCGCCCGCACCACCTCCGGCTCCACCGCCGGGCCGGCGCCGGCCGCGTGCGACCGGACGAAGGACTGCTGCAGGGCCGCGCGCCGGTCGGCCGGGATGTGCCGCACGGCCAGCGCCCCGAAGCCGGTCGACACCCCGTAGGTGGGGCGCTTCTCGGCGGCGAGGGCCTCGATGTGCTTGCGCGTCGCGACGATGCCCTGTTCGGCGAGCTGGGTCAGTTCCACCCGCGTCGCGGCGCGCGCGACGGCCACGACCTGCTCGCGGTGCAACGGCTCCGGACCAACATTCAGCATGTCGTCCTGCATATCTCCATACCAGCGCGACGGCGCTACCGGCAGAAGCCCGGATGGGGTGAGAATGTCTGGAATACGAGACCGGAACCCGATTGGAGGCGGTCGTGGGCGGTAGCAGCGACGTGCCGGCGCTGCGGCGCGGGCTGGCCATCCTGCGGGTCCTCGCGGGCCGCGCCGGGCCGGTGTCGGCCGGGGTCATCGCCCGCGACCTGGACCTGCCCAGGTCGACGACCTACCACCTGCTGGCCGAGCTGGTCGCCGCCGGCTTCGTGACCCACCTGCCGGAGGAGCGGCGCTACGGGCTGGGCATGGCGGCCTTCGAGCTCGGCTCCGCCTACCTGCGCCACGACCCGCTGGAACGCCTCGCCGGGCCGCTGCTGCGGCGGCTGGTGGACCAGGTCGGCCGCACCGCGCACCTGGGCGTCCTGCACGGCGGCGAGTCGCTGTACCTGATCAAGGAGCGGCCGTCGCAGCCGCAGACGCTGGTCACCGACGTGGGCGTCCGGTTGCCCGCGCAGCTGACGGCGTCCGGGCGCGCGATGCTCGCGCACCTGCCCGCCGCGCACGTGCGCGCGCTCCTGCCGTCCAGCGAACGGTTCGTGCTGCGCACCGACCGGGGCCCGCGGAACCTGCCCGAACTGCGCCGGCTGCTCGCGGCGGAGCGCCGCCGCGGCTGGGCGGTGGAGGACGGCTTCGTGACGGCGGGCTTCGCCTCGGTGGCGTGCGCGGTGTTCGACCACGGCGCCCGCCCCATCGCGGCGATCAGCGTGACGTTCCGCCACTTCTGCGACACCCCGGGCGGCGAACCCTGCGCCGAGACCTGGCCGGACCTGGCCTCCCAGGTCCACCACGCGGCAACGGAGCTGACCACCAGAATCAGCGGCCGCACCGCCTGAGCGGACGCCCAGTCCGGGCAGCCACCGGGACGATTTCGCGCGAAATCAACACCCGGCACGCGTGACGCCCGCCCCAGGCGAACGCACCCGATCTGCAGCGGCGCGTCCGCGCTGCCTGGTGCGGAGTGAACGGCCTGCTCGCCACGATAGATGAGGTGAACAGGCCGTTCGCCTCATCCACCGACGCCAGTGAGTACCAGCCGGGATGGGGTGAACGGACCGTTCGTCCCGATAGACGAGGTGAACAGGCCGTTCGCTTTGCCTCTCCGAAGGCACACCACATCCACACCAGCCGCTATACCAGCCGAAGGCTCACGCCCAGGTGAAATGTCAGAGGCCGGCCGAGGCGACGAATTCCTTGGCGACGTCCGCCGGGTTGGCCTTCTCGACCTCCAGCTTGCGGTTGAGCTCCGTGAGCTTGTCCGTGTCGAGGGCCCGGGACACCTTGTTCAGGGCCTCCACCTGCTGCGGGGTCAGCTTCCCCTTGTGCACCAGCGGAACCACGTTCTGCGCCGGGAACATGTTCTTCGGGTCGTCCAGTTTCACCAGGTTGTTCGCCGCGATCTGCGACGAGGTGGTGAACAGGTTCGCCACCTGGATCTGCCCGGCGGTCAACGCGTTCACCGTGATGGTGCCCGCCTCCACGGGGCGGATCTCCTTGAACCGGCAGCCGTAGTCCTCCGCGATCTTGGTCTCCCAGCGGGACTTCCACTCCGCGGGCGCGCCGAGCACGAACTCGCCGCAGCGCGGCCCGAGGTCAGCCATCGAGCGCACCCCGGTGCCCGCGGTGGCCGCGGTGACGGTCAGCACGTCGGAGTCCTCCGCCGGGGACTGCTCCAGCAGCTCCATCTCACCCGGCACGGCCTTCTTCAGCTGGTCGTAGACCTGCTGGGTCTCGGTCGCCGGCGACTGCGGGTCCAGGTACTGCAGCAGGTTGCCGGTGTAGTCGGGGACCACCGCCAGCTCACCGTTGCGCACCGCGTTCACGTAGAACTCCCGGGCGCCGATGCGCGGGCGGGTCTCCACCTCGGCACCGGTGGTCTTCAGCGCCTCGGCGTAGACGTGCATCAGCAGCTCGCTCTCGGCGAAGTCCGCCGAGCCGACCACCAGCGCGCCACCGGCGGCGTCCCGGTTGGCCTGCAACGGATCCTGCGAACCGCAGCCGGTCAGCAGCAGCGCCGCCGCGGCGGCGCACACCAGCAACCGCTTCATCAATCCTTACCTCCTCGTCGGGCGGCCAGCACCAGACCGCGCGGCACCAACAGCCGGGTCGCGCCGGCCAACACCAGGTCGAGCAGGACCGCGAGCACCGCGATGACGATCGCGGCCGAGGCCATCTGCGCGTAGTTGCTGATCTTCAGCCCGTCCAGCAGGATCCGCCCCAGCCCGCCGAGCCCGACGTAGGCGGCGACGGCCGCGGTGGCGACCACCTGCAGCATCGCGCTGCGCACCCCGCCGAGCAGCAGCGGCAGCGCGGTCGGCAGCTCCACCTGCCACAGCCGCTGCATCGGCGCCATGCCCATGCCCTTGGCCGCGTCGACCGCGTCGGCGGGCGCGTTGCGGACCCCGGCGTAGGCGCCGGAGAGGATCGCCGGGATGGCGAGGATGACCAGCCCGGCCAGCGCCGGGCCTTCCCCGAGCCCGAATCCCAGCACCAGCAGCGTCACCACGCCCAGCGTCGGCAGCGCCCGCATCGCGTTGCTGATCCCCACCACGAACACCGCGCCGCGCCCGGTGTGTCCGATGTAGACACCCAGCGGGACGGCCACCACGGACGCGACGGCGACCGAGAGCACGCAGTAGTACAGGTGCAGCAGGGTTTGCGCCGCGATGCCGCCCGGCCCCGTCCAGTGCGCCGGGTCGGTCAGCCAGGCGATCAGCGAGCCGATCACGAGCCGCTCACCCCCGCCCGCGCCCACGGCGTCAGCAGCCGCCACAACGCCACCAGCAGCAGGTCGACCACCAGCGCCAGCAGCACGGTCAGCACGATGCCCACGATGATCTGCTCCGGGTAGTCCAGCTGGAACCCGGCGGTGAACAGCCGTCCCAGGCCGCCGATGCCGACCAGCGCGCCCACGCTGACCAGGCTGATGTTGCTGACCGACGCGACCCGGACGGCGGCCGCCAGCACCGGCACCGCCAGCAGCAGCTCCACGGCCAGGAACCGCCGGCCGGAGCGGTAGCCCATCGCGGTCGCGGCGGTGACGATGTGCGCGGGCACCGATTCCAGGGCGTCCCGGACCGGCCGCACCAGCAGCGCCGCGGTGTAGAGCGTCAGGGCGATGATCACGTTGATCGAGGACAGCAGCGGCGTGCCCAGCAGCCCGGGGATGATCACGAACAGGGCCAGCGACGGGATCGTGTAGAAGATGTTGGCGCTGCCCTGCAGCAGGCCGCGCAGCCAGCGCACCTGCTGCGCGAGACGGCCCAGCGGCAGCGCCACCAGGACGCCGAGCAGCAGCGGCAGCAGCGAGAGGTAGATGTGCTGGCCGAGTTGTTCGAGCACCATCTCCCGGTTGCTGGGGCTGCTGAAGAAGTCGATCATGTCAGCCCTTCGCCGTCCGCGCGGCGGTGCTGCTCGATCAGGCCGAGCACGTGGTCGGCGGTGATCACGCCGACGTACCGGCCGTCGCCGTCGACGACGACGCCGAGACCCGACGGTGTGGACAGCGCCGCGTCCAGCGCTCCGCGCAGCGGGGTGTGCCGGGTGTGCAGCGAGCCGCCGGCGACCAGCTGCGCCTCGGCCAGCTCACCATCCACAGTGGAACCCGGCGGGAGCCAGCCGCGCGGCCGGCCCTCGCCGTCCAGCGCGAGCCGCCAGCGCTGCTCCGGCGCCACCCGCGTCCCCACCTCGACCGTGGCCACCAGTTTCGGGCTCAGCCCGTCGGAGTCCACGAACGACAGTCGGCGGTAGCCGCGGTCCTTGCCGACGAAGGAGGTCACGAAGTCGTCGGCCGGCTCCGCGAGCAGGTCGTCGGGCGCGGCGTACTGGACGAGGTGCCCGCCCTGGCGCAGCACCGCGACCTTCTCGCCCAGCTTCACGGCCTCGTCGATGTCGTGCGTGACGAACAGGACCGTCTTGTCCAGCTCGTCCTGCAACCGCAGCAGCTCGTCCTGCAAGCCCTCGCGCACGACCGGGTCCACGGCGCTGAACGGCTCGTCCATAAGCAGCACCGGCGGATCGGCGGCCAGCGCCCGGGCCACCCCGACGCGCTGCTGCTGACCACCGGAGAGCTGCGCCGGGTAGCGCTTGCCCAGCTCCTGCGACAGCCCCACCAACTCCAGCAGCTCGCTCGCGCGCCGCCGAGCCTCCTGCTTGCTGCGACCGTCCAGCACGGGCACCGTCGCCACGTTGTCGAGGACGTTGCGGTGCGGGAACAGCCCGGCCTGCTGGATCACGTAGCCGATGCCGCGGCGCAGCTGCGCGGGATCGCGCCGGCGGACGTCTTCGCCACCCACCAGCACCGTTCCCGACGACGGCTCGATCATCCGGTTCACCATCCGCATCAGGGTGGTCTTGCCGCACCCGGACGGCCCCACCAGGACGGTGATCGTGCCAGCCCCCACCGACAGGCTCAGCTCTTGGACGGCGACAGTGCCGTTGTCGTACTGCTTGCGCACGGCCTGGAACTCGATCAACCGAGCCCCCTCGTAGATCGTCGCGGTCCCCCAAACCTGGCCGACCCTAGCTCGATCGGCCGAATCGTGCGATCGGCCGAGACCATCGCGTGATCTTCTCGACAGCGCGCTCCCACCCTCTGGGAACCGGCGCGGCAGCGGCCGCGCGGGGCACGCCGTAAGGTTGAGAACCCGATGAACACTGCTCAGCACCCCGCAACTCCCGAGCCCGTCGACGCCGTGCAAGCGGTGCTCGCCGAAGCCGGAGTCCTCGCCCGACGGCTGCGCGAAGTCCTCGCCCAGCTCGCCGAAGGCCCGCTGCCGCTCGACGAGCTGATCCGCCGGACGGCCGTCACGCGGCGCACGGTCGAAGACCTGATCGCCACCGCCGGCCCCGACGTCGAAGCCTCCGGCGAGACGTACCGGCTGACGCCGGAGGCCCGCGACCGCTACCGGCAGCGCTTCGCGCTGGACGAGCTGCGCCCCGCCGCGCCCACCGGTGCCGAGCAGCTGGCGAGGATGCGCGAGTTCGTCGAGAGCGGGCCGGTGCCTACGGCGGCGCTAGACCACGTGACGGCCACGCCGGAAACGGCGCTGCGCCGCGCCGAATGGCTGCGCGACACCTACGACCTGCGCGGCGCGCAGGTGCTCTGCCTGGGCGACCACGACCTGACTTCGCTGGCGTTGAGCATCGTCGTGCCGTCGGCGTCGGTGACCGTGGTGGACGTCGACGAGCGCATCCTGGAACACATCGACTCGGTCTCGGCCGAGCACGGCTTCGCCGTCCGCACGATGCACGCCGACCTGCGGTTCGGGGTGCCGCCGGTGCTGGAGAGCAGCGCGGACCTGGTGTTCACCGATCCGCCCTACACCCCGGAGGGCATCGGGTTGTTCGCCACCCGGGCCGCCGAGTGCCTGGCCGGCCCGAACAGCCGGCTGCTGATCGCCTACGGCTACAGCCCGCGGACGCCGGCGCTGGGGCACAAGGTGCAGCAGGAACTGCTGCGGCTGGGCATGGTGTTCGAGGCGATCCTGCCCCGGTTCCACCGGTACTTCGGCGCGCAGGCCATCGGCAGCGCCAGCGACCTGTACGTGTGCCAGCCGACCGCGCACACCCGCAAGCTGGCGCTGCGGCAAGCGCCGGGGATCTACACGCACGGCCCGCAGTCGGTGGAGGCGCTGGAAGCCTCCGCGCCCGCGGAATTCCTGGACGCGATCGGCGAGCGGGTCGGCGGCCCGGTCACGTCGCTGCGGGACCCCGGCTGGCCGCGGCCGATCCGGCAGCAGCAGGGCGCGCCGGTGTTCGACCTGCGTGCCGACCCGGGGCCGTGGCTGCTGCGGATGTTGTTGGCCTGCAACGCCGAACGCGCCGGATTCGTGGTGCCGAACAACCACCCGGACATCACCAACGAGCGTGCCCAGCGCGCCATTTCCGAGCTGGTCGCGGCGAAGTACCGGCTGCGGTTCCACCGCAGCAGCCCGGACTCGAAGCACGCGATCCTGGTCGCGGACCTGGTTGACACCCCGACGGTGGCGCACCACCTGCTGACCCGGGCGCACGGCAAGGTCGGCAACGTCTGGCGGGAGGCGCTGATCGCGTGTTCCGAGGCGGACCTGACCAAGCGCGAAGCCAGGGAACGGGTCGCCGGCCTCGCCCCGAACGCGGCCGACCTCGAACTGCGCCTGATCGACCTGCCCCGCCACCGGATCGCCGACCTGCTCCGCGCCGCGACACGGTAACGGCCGCGACCCCACAGGAGGTCCAGGGTTTCGCCGCCAACGGGGCCGTGCGGGCTTCGCAGGGGCTGTCCGGGCTCTCGTCCTGCGCGCCGTTTTCGCGCGAAAACGGCGTTCCGCAGGCCTGCAGGGCGACGGTTTCGCGCGAAAACGGAACCTCCCGGGCGTCAGGCTCCCGGGATCGGCACGGGGCCGCGTTCGAGGAGGCCGCGGAACTCGCGGGCCGGGATCGCCTTGGAGAACAGCCAGCCCTGGTAGGCGTCCACGCCGACGCCGCAGAGCACGTGGAACTGCGTCGCGGTCTCCACGCCTTCGGCGACGCACTGGCGGCCCATCGCGCGCGCCATGTCCACGACCGCCCGCGCCACCGCGAAGTCCGAGGCGTCGCCGCCGACGCCGGCGACGAACCGGCGGTCCACCTTGATGATCTGCGCCGGCAGGTCCTTCAGCCGGGCCAGCGACGAGTAGCCGGTGCCGAAGTCGTCGACGGCGAACCGCACGCCGCGCGCCACCAGCTCGCCCATCTCGTGCCGGGTCCGCGACGGCAGGTCCACCAGCGCCGTCTCCACCAGCTCCAGGATCACCCGGTTCCAGGCGATGCCGGTCTCGGCGACGATGTCGGCGACCCCGTCGACGAACTCCGGGCCGCCCGGCACCAGGCCCGCCAGGTTCACCGCGACGCCGACCGGGCGGCCGTTGCGGGCCGGCCACGTCGCCGCCTCCCGGAGCGCGGTCCGCAGGACCCAGCGGTCCAGCTCGCGCAGCAGGTCGCCCTGCTCCGCGACCGGCAGGAACGCGTCCGGCGCGAGCATCCCGCGATCCGGGTGCGGCCAGCGCACCAGCGCCTCGGCGGTGACCACCACCCCTTCGGAGTTCACCACGGGCTGGTAGTGCAGGACGAGCCCGTCGTTGTTCAGCGCCTCCCGCAGCTGGCCCTCCAGCTGCAGCTGCCGGTCCGCCGAGGCCATCAGGGCGGGGCTGGCCAGCGAGACCTTGCCGGTGCCGCGGCGCTTCGCCTCGAACATCGCCGCGTCGGCGAACCGCAGCAGGTCCTCGCCGCCGGCCCCCGATCCGTTGGGCACCGCGGCGCCGATCGACGACGACACCCGGATCAGCTGGCCGTGCACCGGCACCGCGGTGCGCAGCAGCCCGGACACCCGGGTCGCCAGCGAGTCGACGCCGCCGACGGCCTCGATGTCCTGGCAGATAATCACGAATTCGTCGCCGGACAGCCGGGCCGCCGTGCAGCCGTCCGGCAGCCCGCCTTCGAGCCGCCGGGCCAGCGCGACCAGCAGCTCGTCCCCGGCGTCGTGACCCAGTGAATCGTTTACCCGTTTGAAGTTGTCGATGTCGCAGAACAGCACCGCGACGCGGTGCGAGTCGGCGCGCCCGAGCAACCTGAGCAGCAGGTCCTTCACCGCCGCGCGGTTCGGCAGCCCGGTCAGGTCGTCGTGGGTGGCCTGGTAGCGCAGGGCCTCGGCCGCGCGCCGCCGCTCGGTGATGTCCTGGAAGACCACCAGCCAGAACTGGGTGCCGTCGTCCTGCACCGACGACGAAGTGTGCAGCTCGCAGTACACCGGCTCGCCGTCGGAGCGCACCAGCACCCGCTGCGGTACCCGGCGCCGGAGGCCCGGCCGCTCGCTCGGCGTGGGCAAGCCGGTCTGCCGCTCGTCGGGGTGGGTGATCTGGGGCACGGACATGCCGCGCAGCTGCTCCAGCCGGTACCCGAGCAGGTCGCACAGCGTGTCGTTGGCGTCGACCAGCCGCTCGGCCCGGTCGAACAGCCCGATGCCGACCGGCGTGATGTTGACCAGGTCGCTGAAGCGCTGACTGGACCGCTCCATGCGGGTCACCACCGCGCGCTGCTCGGTGACGTCCTGCACGGTGCCGACCATGACGACCTCGCCGTCGGCGTCCTTGATCGCGGTGCCGTGCAGCCGCAGGATCCGCATCGTGCCGTCGATCCGCACGTAGCGGTGCTCGACCTCGATCGGTTCGCGCCGGTCGATCAGCGGTTCCCACGCCTGCCTGACCCAGTCCCTGTCGTCCGGGTGCACCCGCTCCAGGTAGGTGTCGAAGGTGGTGTGCGCGGTGGTCGGCTTGCCGATGATCTCGTGCAGCATCCGCGACAGCCGAATGGCGTCGGCCCGCGGATCCCACTCCCAGGTGCCGAGCCGGGCGATCCGCTGCGCGTCCTGCAGCTTGCGCCGCTCGTCGCGGAGCTGGCGTTCCAGCGCCCGGTGTTCGGTGACGTCCTGGACGGTGCCCTGCACGCGCTCGATCCGGCCGGAGCGGTTGTACTCGGCACGGCCGGTGCACAGGTAGATCCGCTTGCCGGGCAGGTCGCGGAGCTCGACCTCCAGCAGTTCGCCCTCGGGCGCGGAGAGCACGTCGGCGTAGAACTGGGCGGCGCGGTCCTTGTCCTCGGGATGGGTCGCCGAGATCATCGAGCCGGCGTCGGTGGCGTTCTCGGCGCCCGAGCCGCCGAGGAACTCGGCGAGCACCGGGCTGCGGTAGAGCTCACCGGTTTCCGGGTAGAACACCCAGCTGCCGACCTTGGCGATGCGCTGCGCCTCGATCAGCCAGCGCCGCTCGTTGGAGTTGGCGGCATCGGCCGCCGCAGGTGCCGCCTCGGTGAGGTCGGAGACGTCCGTCAGCACCGTGACGCGCAGCTGCTCGTCGTCGGCGTGCGGCCAGCTCAGCGGGCGGACCGGGAGCGGGCCGGTGCGCGTCCGCAGCATCGACACCACGCCGTCGCGGGACACGAGGTCCGCGAGGCGGCAGCCGATCAGCGCGTCGGGGCCTGGCTCGCCGGCGAGCGTCGCGGCCTGTTCCGTCGCCCGCACCACGATGCCGTCCGCGGTGCTCAGCAGGGCCGGTGCGGCCGGCAGCGGGACGAGTTCGAACGTTTCGGCGCAGGCGCCGGCCAGGCCGAGACCACCGGAAGCAGTCCGGTTCCGCTCGCTCCGCTCGGTCAACTGCACCCCTCCTGCGTGGCGGCCGCGCGGCCGCCGATTCCGGACGCCGATCCGCCACTGATGAGTGACGTGAGACACAGCTATCCGTGCGGCCGACCTTACCGGTCAATGCACCCGCAGTAACGCCATGGTGCCGGGGCATCTGACCGGTTCCCTGGAGTGGTGACGGCCGTCGCCCGACATGATGACGCCGACAACCGAAATCCGTTGGCCGCCGCCGATGCGACGGGGCCGGGGGAGCCGCTGCTGGCTCCCCCGGCCCCGCTGCACGCCAACCGAACCTACCGCCGTCCGGTCAGGTGGCAACAGCCTCGACGGCTCATGCCTTCGCGACTCCGTCGGCCCGCGCCGCCTTCGCGACGGCCGCGCTGACCTCGGGCGCCACCCGCGGGTCCAGCGGGCTGGGCACGATGTAGTCGGCGCTGAGGTCGTCGGCGGCGACGGCCGCGATCGCCTCGGCCGCGGCGACCTTCATGTTGTCGGTGATCTTGCGCGCCCCGACGTCCAGCGCACCCTTGAAGATGCCCGGGAACGCCAGCACGTTGTTGATCTGGTTCGGGAAGTCGCTGCGCCCGGTGGCGACCACGGCGGCGTACCGCTTGGCGACGTCCGGGTGGATCTCCGGGTCGGGGTTGGACAGCGCGAACACGATGGCGCCGTCGGCCATCGTCGCCACCAGCTCCTCCGGGAGCTGCCCGACCGAAACGCCGACCACCACGTCGGCGCCGCGCAGCGCCTCGGCGGGCCCGCCGGTGATCCCGCTGGCGTTGGTGAACCCGGCGAGCTCCTGCTTGATCGGCGTCAGGTCTTCCCGACCGGAGTGGATCACGCCGCGCGAGTCGAGCATGGTGATCTCGCCGACGCCGGCGGTGTGCAAGATCTTCGCGCAGGCCACGCCCGCCGCGCCGGCGCCGGAGATCACCACTCGCAGCGATCCCAGCTCACGGCCGACGACCTTGGCGGCGTTGCGCAGTGCGGCGAGCACGACCACGGCGGTGCCGTGCTGGTCGTCGTGCATGACCGGGCAGTCCAGCGCCTCGGAAACCCGGCGCTCCAGCTCGAAGCAGCGCGGCGCGGAGATGTCCTCCAGGTTGACCGCGCCGAACGACGGGCGCAGCCGGACCAGGGTCTCCACGATCTCGTCGACGTCGGTGGTGTCCAGCACCAGCGGGATCGAGTCGAGCCCGGCGAAGGTCTTGAACAGCGCGGACTTGCCCTCCATCACCGGCAGCGAGGCCCGCGGCCCGATGTCGCCCAGGCCGAGCACCGCGGTGCCGTCGCTGACCACGGCGACGAGCCGCTGGGTCCACGTGTAGCGGTCGGCCAGCTCCGGGTCGCTGGCGATCGCCCGGCTGACCTGCGCCACTCCGGGGGTGTAAGCGATCGACAGATCCCGCGCGGAACCAAGCGGCGCGGTCACGCCGACGGCGAGCTTGCCGCCCTCGTGCGCCGCGAAGATCTCCTCGTTGGTCAAATCCGCACCGACTCCGCTTGCGGTGCTGTCGTTGACGGTGGTCACGGCGTCCCTCCAAGTAGCCATGCCTGCGGCCCGGGCACATTCCGGGCCGGGCGAAGCGGGCGGCACTGTGCCGCCCGTGCGACGCTCGCCCGCCCAGGCGTGCCGGACAGGCGAGTGTTTCGAAATAACCGAGACCTGCCGCCCTGGTCGGACAGCGGCTCTCGGCGGACGCTGCGGTTCGAACAGTGTGCCAGGCCGCGAGATCAGTGTCAGCGACCGGGATCACACAACCTCACCAGCAAGTTCAACAATTTGTCAAGGATCGCTGGCAGTACGCGCGTCCTATTTGGATCTGCTTTCGGCAGTACGCTCGTCCGGTTTCAGTCCGGCATTTCGCAGTACGTACGTCCGGTTTGAATAAAGGGTCGAATAGCTCGCACGGCCGATATCAACTCCGCCCCACCGATCCGCATTCCGACCGGGCCCATAGGCTTTCGGACGTGCAGGTACGTCGACTTGAGATCACGGGCGCCTACGAGTTCACCCCGAAGGCCTTCCCCGACCACCGCGGGCTGTTCGTCGCACCGTTCCAGGAAGTGGCGTTCGTCGACGCCACCGGGCACCCGCTGCGGGTCGCGCAGACCAACCACAGCGTCTCCGCGCGCAACGTCATCCGCGGCCTGCACTTCGCCGACGTGCCGCCGGGCCAGGCGAAGTACGTGTACTGCCCGCGCGGCGCGCTGTTAGACGTGGTGGTCGACATCCGCGTCGGCTCCCCGACCTTCGGGCAGTGGGAGGCGATCCGGCTGGACGCCACCGAATACCGCGCCGTCTACCTCGCCGAGGGGCTCGGCCACGCCTTCGCCGCGCTCACCGACGACACCGTGATGACCTACCTCTGCTCCACGCCGTACAACCCGGCGGCCGAGCACGGCATCGACCCGCTCGACCCGGACCTGTCGCTGCCGTGGTCCGACCTCGACGGCGAGCCGATCCTGTCCGAAAAGGACCGAGCCGCCCCGGGCCTCGCGCAGGCCGCCGAGCAAGGCCTGCTTCCGGATTACGAAACCTGCCTGGCCCACTACGAAAGCCTGCGCGGCTGAGCCGTCACCGCACGCGGCCGGGCTTCGGCCAGAGGCGCCAGCGGATGACGCCGAGCACCTCGGCCGGGCCGAGCTCCCGAGAATCCGTCGAACCGAAGGCGTTGTCGCCCTCGACGTGCCAGCCGTCGCCGTCGCGCCGCAGCGCGCGCTTCACCGAAAGCTGGCCCGGACGCTGCGCCCAGCGCACCAGCACGACGTCTCCCGGCCGGGCGGAACCCCGCAGCCGCAACAACACCACGTTGCGATCCCGCAGGGTGGGAACCATGGACGGCCCGCGCACCAGCAACCGCCGCCAAGGCCACCGCCCGAGGGACTTCACAGGCACCTCCAATGGGACTTCGAGGATCTTCAAGAGTAGGGTCGCCCCTGTCGGAGCACTCACTTGTCAGGGAGGAATCATGCGACTCCTGTCGCGAATCCTCAGCCCCCGCCTCGAGGCAACCGCGCACTGCGACCTGCCGTGCGGCGTGTACGACCCGGCGCAGGCGCGGATCGAGGCTGAGTCCATC
Organism: Saccharopolyspora elongata; assembly: GCF_004348985.1. Lineage (GTDB taxonomy): Bacteria > Actinomycetota > Actinomycetes > Mycobacteriales > Pseudonocardiaceae > Saccharopolyspora > Saccharopolyspora elongata. The sequence continues at coordinate 60,557 of NZ_SMKW01000040.1, forward strand.
AAGGCGATCCAGGAGAAGTACCAGGCCAATGAGGACCCGGAGTTCCGCACTCGCGCGATTCTGATCGCCGAGCAGCGCTCCGAGTTGGTCAAGCACCACCTGTGGGTGCTGTGGACCGACTACTTCAAGCCGCCGCACTTCGAGAAGTACCCGCAGCTGCACGAGCTGATCAACAAGGCCACCAAGGCCGCGGGCGCGGCCGGGACCAAGGGTTCCATGGAGGCCAAGTCCGGTCAGCAGCTGCTGGACTACATCGCCGAGATCGACAAGATCTTCTGGGAAACCAAGCAGGGCTGAGGTCGTAGTTCCGCGAGGACGCCGGCCGGCGGGAACCATTTCCGCCGACCGGCGTTCTTTCGTGTTCCGGCCCGGCAGACTGGGCGGATGGGACTCGATCAACCACTGCTGGACGCGGCCGTGGAGCTGCTGGAACGGCGTTGGGGGCACGCCGAGCAGGCCGTGGCGGCCGCCGTGCGGCTCGACGACGGCCAGATCCTGACCAGCACCAGCCTCGACAACCTCAACGCCGCCGCCACCCTGTGCGCCGAGACCGGCGCGCTCTGCCAGGCGTACACGCTCGACAAGCGCGTCACCGCGTCCGTCTGCGTCAGCAAATGGCCTGGTGCCGAAGGCCATCCCGTGCTCGCGCCGTGCGGCGTCTGCCAGGAGCGGCTGGCGTTGTGGGGCCCGGACGTCGAGGTGGCGGTGGCCGACGCGGACAGCCCTTCGGGCTGGTCGGCGCGGACGCTGCGCGAGCTGAACCCGTTCTACTGGGGAACCCTGTTCTCCGCCGACGGCGGTTGGCCGTCCGCCGCGGAGCACCTCGCCTGATCCGGCAACCGAAATTCGAATGCGCCCGCGTGCGGGCATGTCCACAATTGACCACCGTGGACGTTCCGGAACCGACGCGGCTCGGGCTGCACGAACTCGCCGACGGGCGCCGCCTCGCCTGGGGCGAGTGGGGCGCGGCGGACGGCGTCGCCGTCCTGCTGTGCCCTGGAGCCGCGACGAGCCGGCGGCTCGGGTTCGGCGCCGATGCCGTCGACGCGCTGGGCATCCGGCTCATCTCGGTGGACCGGCCCGGCCTGGGCGCCTCCGATCCCGCACCCGGGCGCACGCTCCGCGACTGGGCCGACGACATCGCCGAGTTCGCCGCCGGGCGCGGCATCGACGACCTCGCGGTCGTCGGCTACTCGGCCGGTGGGCCGTTCGCCCTGGCCTGCGCGGCGGCGGGCGTCGCGAGCCGGGCCGCCGTCGTCGCCGGGGCCGACGAGTTCGCGGTGCTCGGCGACGCGCTCCCCGGCGACCTGCGGGACATGGTCGGCGCGGTCGCCGCCGATCCGGCGGCGGCCGAGGAGTCGTTCGCCGAGTTCGGCAGCCCGGAGGCGCTGTGGAAGCTGATCGTCGCCTTCAGCCCGGAAACCGACCTCGCCGTCTACCGGAATCCGCGGTTCGAACGGGCTTTCCGCCGCGCCATGGCCGACGGTTTCGCGCAGGGCGCGGCGGGGTACGCCCGCGACACCGCGCTGGCGATGAGCCGCTGGCCGTTCGCGGCGGAGGAGATCCGCGTCCCCGTCGACCTCTGGTACGGCCGGCTGGACACCAGCCCGAGCCACTCGCCCGACTTCGGCGCCACGCTGGCCCGGCGCATCCCGGGCGCCCGGCACCACGTCGTCCCGGACGCCGGGGGCGCCCTGCTCTGGACCCACGCCGAGCAGATCCTCCGCAGTCTGCTGGACCCGTGGGCGCCGACCGGCGGCTGACCGGCCGGCGCCGCTCGATCACCCCTCGACGGCCTCGCCGAACAGGAAGTCCGCCGCCGTGGTCTCCGCCTCGGCGAGCACCTGCTCCCCCGCCGCGGTCTCGGTGTCGTGGACGAGCCGGAGCTCCGCGTCCTCGATGCCGCAGAAGTTCGAGACGCCCATGCGGAGCTGGGTGTCCATCGCCCCGGACAGGCCGGCTTCCGCATATCCGCCGCTCGCCCCGCCGGCCAGTCCCAGCCACAGCATCCGCTTCCCGGCCAGCCGCGCTTCGGCGGCGCCGTAGGCGAAGCCGTGGTTCCACACCCGGTCGATCCAGCCCTTGACGATCGCCGGCACGCCGAACCACCACACCGGGAACACCACCACGATCACGTCGGCGGCGTCGATGCGCGCCATGTGCGCCCGGACCTCGGGCGAGTAGGTCTTGCCGGGATCCTTCCAGTCGGGCTCGTCGGCGGTCTCCAGGCGCGGGTCGAACCCCTCGGCGTAGAGGTCGAGCAGGTCCACCTCGTACTGCGCCGCCTTCAGCCTGCGGTGCACCCGGTCGGCCGCCTTGGTGGTCAGCGAGTCGGCGCGCGGGTGCGCGACGACGACGAGGGCCCGTTCTCCCTGGTGGGATGTCATTTCAGCATTCCTCCGATTCGTGCGGTTCGTCAGTCGCCCAGCCGGACGAGCATCTTTCCGGTGTTGGCGCCGTTCAAGACGCCCATCAACGCCTCGGGAGCCCGCTCGATACCACGCTCCACTGTGGACTCCGCGTGCAGGCTTCCGTCGGCGAGCCAGTCCGCGGCCTTGCCGATGTACTCGCCGAACCGGTCGAAGTAGCGGCCGGAGAGCAGGCCGCGCATCGTGATGTCCTTGCCAGCCAACTGGAAGTAGTTGCGCGGGCCCGCGGCCGGCGCCCCGGCGTTGTAGCCGCTGATGGCGCCCACCAGGGCGATCCGGCCGCCGACGCGCATCGCGTCGATGGCGGCCTCCAGGTGCTCCCCGCCCACGTTGTCGAGGTAGACGTCGATGCCGTCCGGCGCGACCGCGTCGAGCTGCTCGGCGACCGGCGCGGCCCGGTAGTCGATGGCGGCGTCGAACCCGAACGCCTCGCGCAGCTTGCGCGCCTTGACCGGGCCGCCGGCCGAGCCGATCACCTTGGCGGCGCCGAACTTGCGGGCCAGCTGGCCGGCGATGCTGCCCACCGCCCCGGCCGCCGCGGACACGAACACCACGTCCCCGGGCCGCACCGGCGCGATCTCGGTGAACGCAACGTAGGCGGTCAAGCCGGTCGTCCCCAGCGGGCCCAGGTAGTCCTGCGCCGCGGCGATCGAGGTGTCGACCTGCTCGACCCCGGCCGCGTCCACGACCGCGAACTCGCGCCAGCCGAGCCAGTGCCGGACGGTCGCCCCGACCGGCACCTCCGGCGCCTCGGACGCGATGACCTCCCCGATGGCCGGGCCGTCCAGCACCTCCCCCACCCGGAACTGCGGCAGGTAGGTGACCTCCGGGTTCATCCGCTCCCGCATGTAGGGGTCGACCGACATCCAGGTGTTGCGCACCAGCACCTGCCCCGCGGCAGGGGTGGGCGCCGGCGCCTCGACGAGTGCGAAGTTCGCCGCGGTGGGCGCTTTGCTCGGCTTCTCGACCAGGCGGATCTCCCGACCGGTGCCGGGATTGCCGTCGTTGCTCATCCCGAATCCCTCCTCGAAATCGGGGCAAGCTTGCACGGCACCGGTTGTGGTTCGTTTCGGATTCGTTTGCGGCGCACCGTTATCGCAGGTCACCTCCGGACTCGCGGGTAGTGTGAGCGGCGTGCGATTCGGGGTGTTGGGTCCGCTTGCGGTGTGGACGGACGACGGCACACCCGTGCACGTCCCCGAGGCGAAGGTGCGCGCCCTGCTCGCGGACCTGCTCCTCGCGGGCGGCAGGCTCCTCTCCACCGACCGGCTCATCGAGGACCTGTGGGGCGCGGCGCCGCCCGGCAAGCCGGTGCCCTCGCTGCGGGCGAAGGTCTCGCAGTTGCGGCGCGTCCTCGACGAGGCGGAACCCGGCGGCCGCGGCCTCGTGGAGTTCCGCTCCGGCGGATACCGGCTGGCCGTCGACGCCGACGCGGTCGACATCGGCGGCTTCGCGGCCCTGACCGCGCGCGCCCGCGCCGCCGACCCGCGCACCCGCGCCGCACTGCTCACCGAGGCCCTCGACCTGTGGCGCGGCGAAGCCCTGGCCGACTTCGCCGACGAACCCTTCGCGATCCCGGCCGCCACCGAGCTGCACGAGCAGCAGCTGGCGGCGCGGGAAGACCGCGCGGCAGCGCGCCTCGAACTGGGCGAGCACGCCGAGGTCGTCACCGAACTGGCCGGATTCAGCGCCCGCCACCCGCAACGGGAACGGCTGCACGCGATCTACCTGCGCGCGCTGTACGGATCGGGGCGGCAGGCGGAAGCGCTGAAGGCGTACGAGCGGCTGCGCACGCGGCTCGCCGACGAACTCGGCGTCGACCCGAGCCCGGAGCTGTCCGCGCTGCACCAGTCGATGCTCCGGCAGGAGCCCCGGCTCAACGCGCCCCGCGGCGACGTGCGCGGAAACCTGCCGGCTCCGGTGTCGGCGTTGATCGGCCGCGACGGCGCACCGGAGTCCCTCCACGCCCTGCTGGACGCCGAACGCCTGGTGACCCTGACCGGTCCCGGCGGGGTCGGCAAGACACGGCTCTCGCTGGCGGCCGCGCACGCGGCGGCCGGCTCCTTCCCCGGCGGCGCCTGGCTCGTGGAGCTGGCCTCCGTCGACGCCGCCGCCGGAGTGGCCGGGGTGGCCGACGGCGTGGCCGCCGCTCTCGGGCTGCGCGACGAGGTCAGCCGGTCCGGCCTGGACTCGGTCGCCCGGCTGTCGGAAGCCTTGCGCAGCAAGAACTTGCTGATCGTCCTCGACAACTGCGAGCACCTCGTCGACGCGGCGGCTGCGCTGGCCGAGGGGCTGCTGGCGGCCGCGCCCGGCCTACGCCTGCTGGCCACCAGCCGGGAACCGCTGCACCTGCCCGGCGAGCGCCTGTGGGCGGTGCCGACGCTCGACCTGCCCGCGCACGCCACCCCGGAGGCGGTGCGGCAGGCCGGCGCGGCGCGGCTGTTCATCGCCAGGGCCGTCGCCGCGTCGCCCGGCTTCGCCCCGGACGGGCTCGGCGAAGCCGACGCGGCCGCGATCGCGGCGATCTGCCGGCGGCTCGACGGGCTGCCGCTGGCGCTGGAACTCGCGGCCTCGCGGGTGCGCGGGCTCGGCGTCCGCGAGCTCGCCGCGCGGCTGGACGACCGCTTCGACCTGCTGACGACCCGCAACCGCCGAGCCCCGACCCGGCACCAGACGCTGCGGGCCGTCATCGACTGGAGCTGGGACCTGCTGGAACCGGCGGAACAGATCGTGCTGCGCCGCCTGGCAGTGCACGCCGACGGCTGCACGCTCGCCGCCGCGGAGGCGGTCTGCGCCGACGAACGCGTGCCCGCCGCCGAGGTCGTGGACGTGCTGGCTCGGCTGGTGGACCGGAGCCTGGTCGCGGTGGGCTTCCCGGACGGCAGGCCCCGCTTCCGGCTGCTGGAATCGGTGGCCGACTACAGCCGGGAAAAGCTCGCCGAGGCGGCCGAAACCGACGATCTCCGGCTCCGGGCCCGCCGGTACTACGCCGCGTTCGCCGAGCGCGCCGACACCGGCCTGCGCAGCGCGGAACAACGCGACTGGTTGCGCGGCTTCGAGCCGGAACTGCCGAACCTGCGGGCGTCCCTCGACGATGCGCTGCACCACCAGGACGCGGTGCCGATCCGGCAACTGGCGGGCGCGACGTCCTGGTACCTGTTCCTGACAGGACGGCTCCGGGAAGCGCACCAACTGCTGCACGCCGTCGCCGGGCGATCGGCCGTCCTGGCCGCCTGGCGGGACGGCATGGCCGTGCTGTGCGGAATGGACCGCCACGCGGCACGCGAACGCCCCGGCATCGCCTCCGCCGTCGACCGGGCGAGGGCGGAGTGGTTCATCGACTACGCCCACGTCGACCTCGGCGACTTCTCCGGCGGCGCGGAAGTCCTCGACGGCGCATTGCGCGCCTGCCGGGACGCAGGCGACCGCTGGGGCGCGGCCGCAGTGCTGAGCAACCGCGCCCGGCGCGCGTTCGTGCGCGGCGACCTCGCGGCCGCCCGAACGGACGCCACCGAGGCGTTGGCGCTGTTCGGCGAGCTGGGCGACCAGTGGGGGCGATTGCAGGCGACGGCACCGCTGGCCGGGCTCGCCGAGATCACCGGCGACTACGCGCAGGCCGAGCGGATGCACCGCGACGGACTGCGGATCGCCGAGGACCTCGGCCTCTGCTCGGAGGCCGCCGACCAGCTCTCCGGGCTGGGCCGGATCGCGCTGCTGACCGGCGACCTCGCCGCCGCCGAGGCGCACCACCGGCGCGCGGCGGAGCTCGCCGCCGAGGTCAACGACCCGCAAAGCGAGGTCTACGCCGAGTTCGGCCTGGCCCTGACCGCGCGCCGCCGAGGCCACCTGGACGAGGCAGAACGCCTGTGGCAGCGCCAGCTGACGTGGAGCCGCCAGGCCGCGGACGATCCGGGCGCCGCCCTGGCGCTGTCCGAACTCGGCTTCATCGCCGAACTGCGCGACGCCCCCGAGACTGCGCGGAACCTCCACGCCGAAGGGCTGGCCCTGGCCCGCGGCACCGGCGATCCGCGCGCGGTCGCGCTGGCCCTGGAAGGACTGGCCGGCGCCGAAGCGCTGGCCGGTGAAGCTGCTGCGGCAGCGCGGCTGCTCGGCCGGGCGGCGGCCGCACGGGAGTCGGTCGGAGCTCCGCTACCGCCTGCGGAGCGCCACGACGTCGACCGGATCGCCGCCCGGGCGCGGGAAGCAACGAGCCCCGCGGTGTTCGACGCGGAGTTCTCGGCGGGCCGCGCGACGGGCCCGGCACCGGCGCAGCACTCGTCCTGATCGGTGGGGTACTAGTCCTTGAGGACATCCGCCGGAGCGGCCAGGCTCGAAGGCGTGGACAGGCACGAAGTGGTCATCGCGGTCTACGACGGGGTCCAGCTGCTGGACGCCGCCGGTCCGCTGGAGGTCTTCGACGGGGCGTCGCGGCTCCTCGACGGCCGCTACCGGGTGCGCCTGGCGTCGCTGGGCGGCCGGGACGTGGTGACGTCGTCGCGGGTCCGGCTCGGCGTCGAAGTCGCGCTCGAGGAGATCACCGAGCTCGGCACCCTCGTCGTCGCGGGCGGCGAGGGCACCCGCGAGGCGATGTCCGACGCGGAGCTGATCGGCCAGGTCCGCCGGCTGGCCGGGCTCGCCGAGCGCATCGCCTCGGTGTGCTCCGGGGCGTTCCTGCTGGCCGAGGCGGGCCTGCTGGACGGGCGCCGGGCGACCACGCACTGGGCGATGTGCCACGAGCTCGCGGCGTCCTACCCGGCCGTGACGGTCGAGCCGGACTCGATCTACGTCCGCGACGCACCGCTGGTGACGGCGGCCGGGGTGACCGCGGGAGTCGATCTCGCGCTCGCGCTGGTCGAGGACGACCACGGCGCCGAACCGGCCCGCACGCTGGCCAAGTGGCTCGTGGTGTTCCTCCAGCGGCCGGGCGGCCAGTCGCAGTTCAGCGTGTGGAACTCGGCGCCGCCGGTGGGCGACCGCGCGCTCCGCGAGCTGCTCGGCGACATCTCGGCGTGCCCGGCCGGCGACTACAGCGTCCCGGCGATGGCCGCGCGGCTGGCGATGAGCCCGCGCCACTTCACCCGCCTGTTCACCAGGGAGGTCGGCACCAGCCCCGGCCGGTACGTCGAGCGGGCGCGCGTCGAAGCGGCCCGCGCGCTGCTGGAGGCCGACCGGGACGGTGTCGCGCGGCGCTGCGGCTTCGGCAGCGCCGAGACCATGCGGCGGGCCTTCCTCCGCCAGCTCGGCGTGCCGCCGAGCGCCTACCGAGACCGCTTCCGCACCGCAGGCTGAAGAGCTTGTTTCCGAACTTGCTCCGCGTGGCGGTGCGGGGAGCGGAACGGGTGGGCTAAGCGGCTGCGCCGCTTCGAAGACCAAACCCCACGACATCCAAAACAGCCTCTGAAGGAGTCCACCGTGGACATCGCATTCGTGCTCTACGACAAGTTCACCGCGCTCGACCTGGTCGGACCCTACGAGACCCTGGCGGGCAATCCGGCCGTCACCCCGCACTTCGTCGCGGCCGGCCGCGGCACCGTACGCTGCGACTCCGGGCTGCCGATCCAGCCGACGACGACCTTCGCCGAGCTCGACCGGCCCGACGTCGTGGTCGTCCCCGGCAGCTCCGCCTGGCGCACGGCGCTGGACGACGAGGAGCTGGTCTCCTGGCTCGCCGCGGTGCACCCGAACACGACGTGGACGACGTCGGTGTGCACCGGATCCCTGCTGCTGGCGAAGGCCGGGATCCTGACCGGCAAGCGCGCGACGACGCACTGGACGGTGCGCGAGGTGCTGGGCGAGCTGGGCGTCGAGGTCGTCACCGACCGGGTCGTGTTCGACGGGAAGGTCGTGACCGGAGCCGGCGTCTCCGCGGGCATCGACATGGGGCTGCGGCTTGCCGCCGAGCTCTGGGGCGAGGAAGTCGCGAAGATGATCCAGCTGCTCCTGGAGTACGACCCGCAGCCGCCGTTCGACACCGGCTCGCCGGAGAAGGCCGACCCGGCGCTGCTGGCCGCCGCGCTGAAGGGGTAAGCCCAGCGCAACGCGGTTACGCTCGACGCCGTGGCACAGGATGAGCACCGCGTTTACGTCCTCCGGCACGGCACGACCGAATGGTCGCAGACCGGCCGGCACACCAGCCGTTCCGACATCCCGCTCACGGTCGAGGGCGAGCTGCGGGCACGGCAGGCCGGGCAGACGCTCTCCGCGTTGCGCCCGGCCGGGCCGGTCGTCGTGCTGGCGAGCCCGCGGCAGCGCGCCCAGCGCACGGCGACGCTGGCCGGCCTGGCCGACGTGGTGACCGAGCCGCTGCTCGCGGAATGGGACTACGGCGACTACGAGGGCCTGACCACGCCGCAGATCCGCGAGACGGCGCCGGAGTGGACGGTGTGGACGCACCCGTGCCCGGGCGGCGAGACCGCGGCGGACGTCACGGTGCGCGCCGACAAGCTGCTGGCCCGCATCGCCGACACCGGCTCCGACGTGGTCCTGGTGGGGCACGGCCACTTCAGCCGTTGCCTGATCGCCCGCTGGCTGGGCCTGCCGACCACGTCGGGCGTGCACTTCGCGCTGGACCCGGCGGGCATCACGGTGCTGGGCCACGAGCGGGGCGTGCCGCAGGTGGAGCGGTCCAACATCCCGCCCTGGCAGCAGGGCTGAGCGGGCAATTCCGCCGCACCGGCGGTCACCGGCCCCGAATATCCTGGGGCCAAGTGACTCACGTGGAGGTATCGATGATCCGCCGGGCGACCCCAGCCGACGTGCCCGCCATGGTCGGGCTGGTGCACGAACTCGCGCTGTACGAGAAGGCGCCGGAGCTGTGCCACCTGACCGAGCAACAGCTGCGGGACGCGCTGTTCGGGCCGGCTCCCGCACTGTTCGGCCACGTGGCCGAAGTGGACGGTGCCGTCGTCGGACTTGCGTTGTGGTTCCTGAACTTCTCCACCTGGGAAGGCGTGCACGGCATCTACCTGGAGGACCTCTTCGTCAGCCCCGAGCAGCGCGGTTCCGGCCTCGGCAAGGCGCTGCTGCAGACCCTGGCGAAGGAGTGCGTCGACCGCGGCTACGCGCGCCTGGAGTGGTCGGTGCTGGACTGGAACGAGCCCTCGATCAACTTCTACAAAGCGGCCGGGGCGATCCCGATGGACGAGTGGACCGTGTACCGGCTCACCGGCGACGCGCTGCGCACGTTCAGCGCCTGACGCGAGCTCTCACGCGTCGCGATCGGCATCGGGGGCGGCGCCTGCGTAGAACGACCAGGCCCGCCCCTCCCGGTTGAACAGGAACCACAGCACGGCGATCGCCGGCACCGCGAGCACCAGCGCGATCAGCGGCTGCCCGGACGGCCCGAACGCGTACCAGGCGGTGCCCAGCAGCAGCAGCTGCATCAGCAGCGCGGGCGTGCGAGCCCAGTGCTTGCCCCGCCACAGACCGATGCCCGCGGCCAGCACGCCGCAGGACAGCAGGGCGTAGTACCCGGCCTCGCCGAGCATCTGAGCCGGCTCGAACTGCCCCACGCCCCCGACGTCGGACGAGGTGCTGCGGATCAGCAGGGCCACGACGAAGCTCAACCCGACCGCCGCCTGCAGGGTGGTCAGGACACCCGCGATGCGGATGGTGCGCGGGACGACTTCGGTCGGCACGGTCGATTCGCCTTTCCCGGAAACCACTTCGGTGACTCTGCGTACGCACCAACGATGGTAATACCGCCCGAACGCCGCATGGCTGCGACCACCGTCACGCGCAATGATCGACTCATGGCTCGAGCGGCGGTCGGGGATATCGGGGTGTCCTCGCATTCCGCCGTGCGCCCGGCAGGTCCCGGCGGAAGACGATCGGATGCGCTCCGGGGTTGCGCATCCGGGTCCCCCTGGATCTCGGTGGCGGTCGAAGGCGTGGCGCACCCGCTCCTGGTGTCTCAGCTCGCCGGACCCACCGCAGGCCGACGCATGGGCCGACCCCTGCACGCCTCGCTGCGGAAGGGGGCGGTCCGGGAGAGCTGACCCGCGCGGCGAACGCCGAACACCGGAGGGTGCGTCGGCGCACAACGGCCTCGCCTAGGCTGCGGTTGTGCGCGCCGTACTCGTCGTCAACCCGCAGGCGACGTCCACCACTGCGGCCGGCCGGGATGTCATCGCCCACGCGCTGGCCAGCGAGCTGAAGCTGGACGTCGTCGAAACGCAGTACTGGGGCCACGCCTCCGACACCGCGCGAGCGGCCGTCGAGGACGGCGTCGACCTGGTGATCGCGCTCGGCGGCGACGGCACGGTGAACGAGGTGGTCAACGGCATGTTCTCGGCCGCCGAACGCGGCGACCGGGCGATGCCGACGCTGGGCGTGGTGCCCGGCGGCTCGGCGAACGTGTTCGCCCGCGCGCTCGGCCTGCCCAGGGATCCGGTCGAGGCCACCCACCGGTTGCTGCGCGCGGTGGCCGAGGGCAGCGGCCGGCTGGTCGGGCTCGGCAAGGCCGACGACCGCTGGTTCACCTTCAACGCCGGCGTCGGCTGGGACGCCGAGGTCGTCGCCGAGGTCGAACGGTTGCGCTCCCGCGGCCAGAACGTGACGCCCGCCCTGTACGCGCGCACCGCGTTGAGCTGCTACTTCCGCATGGCGCGCCGGGCCCCGAAGATCAGCTTGCAAATCGGTCACGAAGATCCGATCGAACAGTTGCACAGCGTGTTCGTCTCGAACACCGATCCGTGGACGTATCTCGGGTCACGTCCGGTGCATATGAGCCCCGACACCACCTTCGACACGGGCCTCGGCGTTTTCGCACTGCACAACATGAGCGCTTACCCAGTGTTACAACATGTAGCGCAGATGCTACGCGGTAGAGGGAAACCACACCCGAGAAACTCAATTCAGCGTGCGGACGCGGGGTATCTCCGCGTAACCTGTACGGAGCCGTTGCGCCTGCAGGTCGACGGCGATTGCCTGGGCGAGCGTTCGGCGATCGAGTTCTTCTCCGTCCCGGACGCTCTCCGCGTCGCTGTATAACCTTCTCGTAACGGATGAACGTGGTTGTCGACTCGCGACCCCCGTCTGCGACCGACGACACACTGAAACCCCTGGTCAAGCCCTGTCGATCTTTCAGGTGAGTTCCCTCACCACGCGAGATCGAACTCTTGACATCGCGGCAGTTCGTGAAAGCATTCACAAGCACACGGACTCCGTGAAAGCATTCACAAACACCCCGAACAAAACGAGCGGCGCGCATCAGGCGCGCCTAGCGAGGAGCAAGGAACGATGGACTGGCGCCACGATGCGGTTTGCCGTGACGAGGACCCGGAGCTGTTCTTCCCCGTTGGGAACAGTGGTCCTGCTGTGCTGCAGATCGCCGAGGCGAAGGCCGTTTGCCGCCGTTGTCCGGTCGCCTCCGAGTGCCTGGCTTGGGCACTGGAGAGCGGGCAGGACGCCGGCGTATGGGGCGGTATGAGCGAGGACGAGCGTCGCGCGCTCAAGCGTCGCAACACTCGCACCCGGGCTCGCACCAACGCCTGAGTCGCGAACTCGCTGAAAACGTGCCGGTGCGGTCGCACCCCCGGCGGCCGACCGCACGTTTTCGCCCCGGTCGAACGAACGGCCATCGCACCCGACAGAAGCACAACCCCGACGAGACCCGGCCGATCCGCGTCGATGTCGGTCCCGGAAACCCCATCGAGCTCTCCACCGGATGAGCTGACGGTCACCGGGAAACCGACCAGATCGGCCACGACCCGCCACCCGACCGGCGAGTCACCGGATATCGATGCACCAGCGCGGCGCCCGACCAACGGGTCGACGTCAGCGCCGGTACTTCAGAGGCACCCGCAACACCGCCTCGGTACCGCGTTGCCGACCGCGACCGCGCAAGCTCAACGACCCTCGGAGCTCCGATTCCACGAGGGTCCGCACGATCTGCAGGCCGAGACGTTCGGCGCGCTCGAGGGAGAAACCCTTCGGCAGGCCGCGACCGTCATCCGAGATGACGACGTCCAGCCAACGCGCCGAACGCTCCGCCTGCACAACGACTTCGCCGCCCTGCCCCTCCGGGAAGGCGTGCTCGAAAGCGTTCTGGACCAACTCGGTCAGCACCATCACCAGCGGCGTGGCCAGCTCGGCCGACACCACCCCGAACCGTCCCTCGCGGCGCACCTTGACGCCGGTCTCCGCCACGGCGACGTCGCTCATCATCGGGATCACGCGGTCGACCACGTCGTCGAGATCGACCCGCTCGTCCACCGACATCGACAGCGTCTCGTGCACCAGCGCGATCGACGTCACCCGCCGCACCGACTCGTCCAGCGCGAGCCGCGCCTCGGTGTTCCCGGTGCGGCGCGACTGCAGCCGCAACAGCGCGGCGACCGTCTGCAGGTTGTTCTTGACGCGGTGGTGGATCTCGCGGATCGTCGCGTCCTTCGACATCAACGCGCGGTCGCGGCGCTTGACCTCGGTCACGTCGCGCACCAGGACCAGTGCGCCGGCCTGCTGGCCGCGGGGCCGCAGCGGCAGCGCCCGGAACAACACCGTCGCGCCCCGGGCCTCGGCCTCGATGCGCATGCTGGGCTGACCGCCCATCGCCCGGCGGACGCGCTGCGCCACCTCGTCGGCGTCGAACGGATCGTTTAGCAGCGACCGGGTCAGCTGCGCGAGCTGCGCCCCGACCAGATCCGCCGCGTGGCCCATGCGGTGGTAGGCCGACAGCGCGTTCGGGCTCGCGAAGACGACCGTGCCCGAACTGTCCAGGCGGATGAGCCCGTCACCGACCCGCGGGCTGGTGTGCACGTCGGGCGCCGGCTCCGGCGTCGGGAAGGTGCCGTCCGCGACCATCTGGCACAGGTCGGCGGCGCTGCCCAGGTAGGAGATCTCCAGCGGCGACGGCACCCGCGGCACGGCCAGGTTGGTGTCCCGGCTGAGCACCGCGACGATCTCGTCCCCCAGCTTCACCGGGATGGTCTCGCGGCGCACCGGCACGCCCAGGTGCCAGCGCGGGTCCTCCTCGCGGCAGATCCGGCCCTCCAGCGCGGCTCGCCGCAGCTGAGGGTGCTCGTCCTGGGTGACCTCGGTGCCGACGACGTCTTCCGGGTGGGCCGTGGGCGCCGTCGTCGGCCGCGCCTGCGCCACGCACAGGAACCGGCTCTCGGGCGAGTCCTGCGGCCCGATCGGAACCCAGAGCAGGAAGTCGGCGAACGACAGGTCGGACAGCAGCTGCCACTCGGCGACCACGAGCTGCAGGTGGTCCGCGGCGGTGCCGGACAACCCGGTGTGCTCGGCGAGCAGATCACTCAGCGTGGACAAGATCCGCCTCTCTGGGTCGGCGCGGTCGCGTCACTCCACGACCGCGATGAGATCGCCTTCCTGGACCACGTCGCCCGGCTTGACGGCAACCGTACTGACCGTCCCCGACACCTCGCTGAGCACCGGGATCTCCATCTTCATGGACTCCAGCAGCACCAGCGAGTCGCCGTCGCTGACCGAGTCGCCTTCAGCCACCGACACCGCCATCACGTTGGCGACCATCTCGGCGCGGAACTCCTCGGCCATGCGCTCCTCCTCGTCGTGGACCCGGTAGGCCCCTGATTAGGAAACCATGACCGGAACCACCCGCCGGCGGCAGGTAGCGGACATGTCAAACTGGATGCTCGAAACCCCAGCGGAGACCGGGTGGTCGTGAAGACCTGCGCACGGTCGGACTGGTCGAAAGCGAACTTTAGGGAGTTGCCATGGGTAAGCGTGCCCGCAAGAAGAAGGACCGGCGCAAGAACAAGGCCAACCACGGCAAGCGCCCCAACGGCTCGTGAGCGCGACGGCACCAGCCGTCGAAAGCTCGAATGGCCCCGGACCACTCGGTCCGGGGCCATTCGTCGTCTTGCGGGTCATTCCGCCGAAGTTCGCTTCGCCCGCACTTCCACCGAGGTGCCTTCGGGGCCGCGCTCGACGGTCACTTCCGCCTTCTCCAGGACGGCCTCGCGGATGGAGGCCCGCAGCCGGGCCTTCAGCTCCACGGGTGCGTGCTCACCGCTGCACTTGCGGTGCAACAGCGCCTTGATGTGCTCCTCGATGCCGAAGTGCTCGAGGCAACTCCCGCACCCGTCGAGGTGCTGCTGCACGGCGGCGCGCCGCTGCTGGTCGCACTCGTTGTCCAAGAAAAGCCACACTTCAGCGAGCACGTCCTCGCAGGAGGCTTCGTCCGGCCCACCGCAGTTCATTTGGTGCTCACCTCCCGCTGGTTCTGCCGCAAGAAGCCGCGATCACGGGCGACGTCGGTGAGCATCTCACGCAGCTGCCGGCGACCACGGTGCAACCTCGACATCACGGTGCCGATCGGGGTGCCCATGATCTCGGCGATCTCCTTGTAGGCGAAGCCTTCCACGTCCGCGAGGTAGACGACCATGCGGAACTCTTCGGCCAGCTGCTGGAGAGCGGCCTTCACATCGGTGTCCGGCAGCCGGTCGAGCGCCTCGACCTCGGCCGAGCGCAGGCCGCTGGAGGTGTGGTTCTCCGCCTGCGCGAGCTGCCAGTCGGCGATCTCGTCGGTCGGCTGCTGCTGGGGCTGCCGCTGCCGCTTGCGGTAACCGTTGATGTAGGTGTTCGTGAGAATCCTGTACAGCCAGGCCTTGAGGTTCGTGCCCTGCGCGAACGACTTGAATGCGGAGAAGGCCTTGAGGTAGGTCTCCTGGACCAGGTCCTCGGCGTCCTGCGCGTTGCGGGTCATCCGCAGCGCCGCGCCGTAGAGCTGGTCCAGCAGCGGCATCGCGTCCCGCTCGAAGCGGGCCGCGCGCTGCTCGTCGGTCTCCTCACCGCGGTCGACCACGGCGGAGTCGACCAGTGCATCGGTGTCGGCAGTGCTGAGCCGCCCGACGTCGCCGGGCCGCCCGGTTGTGTCCGGGTGCTCTGGGGTGCTTGGCACCGGGCTCCTTTCCCGCCGCCTGGACGAGGTGACTGCAGGCGACGAACCCATGCGATCCTCCGCATGGTCCGCATTCGAGGATACCCGTGCTCGCCTGCTATTTCCCGGTGGTGATAGCGGCGCACGCTCGGGGCGGTCCAGCACGCAGGTGTTCGTCGAGTCCATCGTCACGCCCCGTCCAACGCAATGGGCGCCGGGAGATATTCCGGCCTTCTAAAGTGACGCTCATGGCAGGCAAGGGCACCCCGGCTACGGCGCTGTTGAGCAAGCGGCGCATCCCGCACCAGGTTCACGCGTACGAACACGATCCCCGCGCCGATTCGTTCGGCCTGGAAGCCGCCGAGGCGCTCGGCCAGCCGCCGGAGCGGATTTTCAAGACGCTGGTCGCGGAGGTCGACGGCAAGCTCGCCGTGGGTGTGGTGCCGGTCACCGGCCAGCTCGATCTCAAGGCGCTCGCCGCGGCCGTCGGCGGGAAGAAGGCGAAGATGGCCGAGATCGCCGACGCCGAACGCGCCACCGGCTACGTCGCGGGCGGGATTTCCCCGCTCGGCCAGAAGAAACGGCTCCCGGTCGTGATCGACGCGTCGGCCACCGGGTTCGACACGATCTACTGCAGCGCCGGACGGCGCGGCCTGGAGATCGAGCTGGCCGCCGACGATCTGGTCCGGCTGCTCGACGCCCGCGTCGCCGACATCGCCGGTTGACCGCCCCGGGGGAGCGGACGGACCGCTCCCCCGGGCGTTGGTGCGGCTGCCGCGCAACAGCCGCACCGGGGCCCGGACAGGCCGGGGCATTCCTCCTGCCCGGGAGCATTGACGAGATCGCAGCCGAATTCGCTTTTCGCAGAGCGATTCACACCCCGACCGCGATTCCGGGCGGCCGGGAGAAACAAAACCCCGCAGTACCGCACCGATGTTGCGGCATCCGGGCAGAACCGGCAACGCGGCGCTTTCGGGCGGACGAATCAGCCGCCGGAATTGTGCCCCCGGTCACAACTATTTCGAGTGCTAGTCCATGAGGCGGAGAATCCGGCCGAGCCACTCCTGCGCGGCGCGGAACACGGCGTCCACGTCGGCCTTCAGCGAGTGGTCGCCGGGCACCAGCACCACCTCGCGGTTGTGCGACGGTTCCGGCTGGCCGAACGCGTCCCGCTCGCCCTGCACCACCAGAACCGGGGCCTCCACCCCGTCGAGCTCGCCCAGCCGCGACTTCTCCGGCTTGCCGGGCGGGTGCACCGGGAACGCCAGGCACAGCACCGCCGACGCGGCGCCCGCCTCCGCGGTGCGGCAGGCGACGCGCGCCCCCGAGGACCTGCCGCCGAAGATCAGCGGGAGGTCCGCGAACCAGCGCTCGCCGAGGTCCTCCACCACGGCGAGCCAGGCCGCGTCCAGCTGCTTGGCCGGGGCGGGCGCCCGGCGGCCGGCCACCCGGTAGGGCTGCTCGACCAGCGCCACGTGCACGCCGGCTTCCGTCGCGGCCCGCGTCACCGCAACCAGGTCGGGCGCGGCGATCCCACCACCCGCGCCGTGCCCGAGCAGCAGCGCGGCGCGCCCCTCCTCCGCGCAGTGCAGCTCGGCCCTGGCCGGGCCGTGCGGCGTCTCGACCTCGACCTTGGTCATGACTCGAACAGCGCGGCTTGTTCGGCGGGCGCGGGCGCCGGTTCGACTCGTTCCAGCAGGTCAGGATGGTTGTTGCGCATGCTGTTCACCTCGGTGGAGACGGGGTGGATCGCCAGTTCGGCGAGCACCTCCGGTTCGGGTTCCAGCAGGTCCGCGATCTCGGTGCGCTGCGGATCGAGCCAGTCCGCCCAGCGGTGCCTCGGCAGCACCAGCGGCATGCGGTGGTGGATGCCGGCGAGCTCGCCGACGGCATCGGTGGTGACGACCGCGCAGGTCACCAGCGGCTGGTCGGTCGAGTTCGGCGCCCACCACGCGGAGAACACCGCGGCCATCGCCAGGCTCTCGCCGTCCCCGCGAGTGCACAAGTAGGGCTGTCGCCGCTGGTCACCGGGCTGCCACTCGTACCAGCCGGTGGCGGGCATCAGGCAGCGGCGGCGCCGCGCCGAGTCCGCGAAGGCGGGCTTGGTGGTGATGGACTCGGCACGCGCGTTGATCATGGGCGGGCCGCTGCCGATCTCCTTCGCCCAGGTCGGTACCAGGCCCCAGCGCACCGGGCGGACACTGCGCTCGGCACCACGCTGCACGACGATCGGCACCGTCTTGGTCGGCGTCACGTTGAAGTCCGCGCCGACGACCCCGGCCGTGCGATCCGCCGCCGCGAATTCCTCGGCCAGCGCCGCCGGGTCGTGCCGGACGGCGTACCGACCACACATCAGAACTCACCCCGCGCCCGAACCGCTCACTTCGCTTCCGGGTCCAAACCTACCGCCTGCGGTTGCGCATCGAGCGACACGCGTTCCAGGAGTTCGGCACCGTTGTTGCGGACGTTGTTGACCGCAGTCGACACCGGGCGGATCTCCAGGCCGTCGACGAGCTCCCGCGGCGGCGCGCCGAGCAGGTCGGCGACGTCCGGCTGGTCCGGGTCGAGCCACTCGTCCCACGCCGTCGCCGGCAGCAGCAACGGCATCCGGTCGTGCACCTCGGACAGCTGCCCGAGCGCGCTGGTGGTGAGCACCGAGCAGGTCACCAGCGGCGGCGCGTCCTCGGCCTGCGGATCGCGCCAGGTGGCGTAGATCCCGGCCATCGCCAGGCTGGATCCGTCCGGGGAGGTCATGAAGAACGGCTGCTTGCGGCCGCCTTCGCGCTTCCACTCGTACCAGCCGTCGGCGGGCAGCAGGCACCGGTAGCGCTTGATCGACGTGCGGAAGGCCGGCTTCGTCGTCACCGTCTCCGACTTCGCGTTGATCATCCGGCTGCCGATGGACTTGTCCTTCGCCCACATCGGCACCAGGCCCCACCGCATCACCCGGATGGAGCGCTCGGTTCGATCGAGCTCGCGTTCACCGGCATCGTCCCGGGGATGCCGCTGCACCACGGTGAACACGTTCTTGGTCGGCGCGACGTTGAAATCCGCTCCGGGCGCGGCGCCGCCGGTGGCGTCCAGCGCCGCGAACTCCGCCGCGAGCTTGCCCGGGTCCTTCGTGGAGGCGTACCTGCCGCACATGCCTGGTCGGACCTCCATCGCCTCGTGGTCGAGCGGTCGTCTTCATCCTGTCAGGCCGCATCGCCGCAGGCGAGCGGCATGGCCGGATTGCCCCCGCCGCTGAAATCGGGGAGCCGGGTGGGGGATCATTGCCCTATGACCCAGCTCTGGCCTGCTCCGGTCGCCCGCGGCGCCGTGCACGCGACCGTCCCGGTGCCCGGTTCGAAGTCCATCACCAACCGCGCGCTGGTGCTCGCCGCGCTCGCCGACGGCCCGTCGACGCTGCGCGCCCCACTGCGCAGCCGGGACACCGAGCTCATGGCCGGGGCGCTGCGCGCCCTCGGGGTCGAGATCCAGGACGGGCCGGACGGCTCGTGGCAGGTCGCGCCGGGCGAACTGCGGGGACCGGCCGAGGTCGACTGCGGCCTGGCCGGCACGGTCATGCGGTTCGTGCCGCCGGTGGCGGCCCTGGCCGCCGGCCGGGTCACCTTCGACGGCGACCCGCAGGCCCGCCAGCGGCCGCTGGGCACGGTCCTCGACGCGCTGCGCGAGCTGGGCGCCGACATCAGCGGCAGCGCGCTGCCGTTCGACGTGCACGGCACGGGGAAGCTCACCGGCGGCACGGTCACCATCGACGCGTCCGCGTCGTCGCAGTTCGTCTCCGGGCTGCTGCTTTCCGCGCCGCGGTTCGAGCAGGGCGTCACGGTGCTGCACGAGGGCAAGCCGGTGCCGTCGCTGCCGCACATCGAGATGACCGTGGCGATGCTGCGCGCCGCCGGCGTCGACGTCGACGACCGGGAGCCGGACACCTGGCGGGTGGCGCCGGGCGAGATCCGCGCGCTGGACGTCGAGATCGAGCCCGACCTGTCCAACGCCACCCCGTTCCTCGCCGCCGCGGCGGTGACCGGCGGCACCGTGACCGTGCCCGGTTGGCCGGCGCAGACCACGCAGGCCGGCGACGCCATCCGCGACATCCTGAGCCAGATGGGCGCGCAGGTGGAGCGCACCGAGGCCGGGCTGACCGTCACCGGCCCCGCCGAGCTCACCCCGGTCGACATCGACCTGCACGACGTCGGCGAGCTCACTCCGACCGTCGCGGCGCTGGCCGCCTTCGCGACCGGCCGCTCGCGGCTGCGCGGCATCGCGCACCTGCGCGGCCACGAGACCGACCGGCTCGCCGCGCTGCAGAACGAGCTCACCAAGCTCGGCGGCGCGGTCGAGCAGACCGAGGACGGGCTGCTGGTCGAGCCGCGGCCGCTAACCGGCGGGAGCTGGCATTCCTACGCCGACCACCGGATGGCCACGGCCGGCGCGATCCTCGGGCTGAAGGTGCCCGGCGTGGTCGTCGAGGACATCGCGACGACCGCCAAGACGATCCCAGACTTCCCCGGGATGTGGGCGGCGATGCTCGGGGAATCGGCGTGAGCGCGGGGGCGGCCTGATGCGCAAGCGCGGTTGGCGGGACCTGGACGAGTCCGATGTGCGGGTGCGCCCGGGGCGGCGGGGCAGCCGTCCGCGCAGCAAGCAGCGCCCCAAGCACGAGGACGCGGCGGCCGCGATGGTGGTCGCGGTCGACCGCGGCCGGTGGACGTGCGCACTGGACGGGAACCCGGACCGGCTGGTCACCGCCATGCGGGCGCGCGAGCTCGGCCGCACGCCGGTGGTGGTCGGCGACAGCGTCGGCCTGGTCGGTGATATCTCCGGCAAGCCCGACACGCTGGCCCGGATCGTGCGGGTCGACGACCGCACCAGCGTGTTGCGCCGCACCGCCGACGACACCGACCCGTACGAGCGGGTCGTGGTCGCCAACGCCGAACAGCTGATCATCGTGGCCGCGCTGGCCGATCCGCCGCCGCGGCCCGGCTTCATCGACCGCTGCCTGGTCGCCGCCTACGCGGGCGGGCTGACGCCGGTGCTGTGCCTGACCAAGGCCGACCTCGCCGATCCCGGCGAGTGGATCGCCACGTACTCCTCCCTGGACATGCCGATCACGATCACCCGCCAGGACTGCGAACCCGAGGAACTCCGCGCGCTGCTCGCGGACCGGGTGTCCGCGCTGGTCGGCCACTCCGGCGTCGGCAAGTCCACATTGGTCAACCGGCTGGTGCCTGCGGCCGACCGGGCGACCGGCGAGGTCAGCGGCGTCGGCAAGGGCCGGCACACCTCGACCTCGGCGGTCGCGCTGCCGCTGCCCGGCCGGGGCTGGGTGGTGGACACCCCGGGCATCCGCTCGTTCGGCCTGGCGCACGTCACCCCGGACGACGTGATCGCCGCGTTCGAAGGCTTCGCAGAGGCGGCGGAGGAATGCCCGCCGAACTGCGGCCACCTCGGTGGTTCCGACGATCCGGACTGCCACCTGGACACCTACGCCGCCGACGGTGGCAGCGTCGAGCAGCTCGCCTCGCTGCGCCGCCTGCTGCGTTCCCGGGCCGGGCTCGACGAGGCCTGATCCCCCCGAACGAGGCTCGATCGTCCCCTGTGGTGTGACGACTTCGTTGTTAGCGTGGATCTCGGCGTCCGATGCGGGTTTTTCCTTGACCGCGCGGACGATTCGGCCACCGCACGCTGACACGGCCCGAGGAGCTCGCCCGATGCCACGAGCCAGCACCAGGACCGCGGTGTTGTCCGCCGGTCTCGCCCTGATCGCCGCGCTAGGCGCCTGCGGCGCCGAACCACCTCCGCGGCCCGGGCCGCTGATGGCCGCCCGCCCCGACCTCCGCCCGCGAGCGGATGCCCTGTTGTCGCAGGTCATCAACAAGATCAGCGAACGCGGCAGCGTGCACAGCAGCGTGCGCGGAAGCCTCGGCCTGGTGGGCGAACTGACCGCCGATGGCGCCGTCCGCTACCGGGGCCCGCAAGCCGATCTCGCCTTCGAAGGCCAGACCAGAACGCCCGGGAACCGGTCGCCGCAGCGCCTCTCACTGTCCATCATGGATGGTGTCGGCTACCTGCGGACCCCGCTGGTGCGGCCCGAGCCGGACAAGCCCTGGCTGAAGATCACGCCCGGTGGCGCCGACTTCGGCGACCAGCTCCTCGGTCCCGCGCTGGACCAGCTGCACGATGCCGTCGACCCGCGTGCCGCCTTCACCGGCGTGGAGCCCGCCACCCGCATCCAGACCAGCGCGCCCGACACCGTCGACGGCAAGCCCACCACCCGCTACGAGCTGCGGATCATCACCTCGCAGGCCGCCGACGTGGCCGACGATCCGCAGCAGCGCGACCGGTTCCGGCAGGCCGCCGATGCCGGCGAGCCGGAACTCGGCTACCAGCTGTGGCTCGACGACTCCGGCCTGCCCGTGCGGTTCGCCGCCGACCAGGAGGTCGCCCAGGCCGGCGAGGTGTCGCTGACCTCGACCTACCGCGACTGGGGCGCCCCCGCCGACATCCCGGTCCCGCCCGCCGGGCAGATCGGCGTCTTCGACGCCCTGCCGCCGCAGGCGCAGCAGCCGCCGCGGTGACCGCACTTCCCGCAAAACGCCCGAAAAAGGCATGAAGAACTGTTACTTTTCAGGCATTGCAATCTTCATGCAGAGAGGAAATCCCGTGCGCCGCACCACAGTCGCCCTGTCCGCAGCAGCGTTGGCGATCACCCTGGGCGCCTGCAGCCAGGGCGGCACGCCAGCCAACCCGGGCAACGCCGGTCAGGAGCAGACCGAGAGCTCCAGCTCTCCGTTCAAGGACATCTCGTCGCTGATCAGCTCGGCGAAGTCCAGCATGGACGCGAAGAAGACCGTGACGGTGTCCTTCGAGGGCACCGGCGCCGTTCAGGCCCTCGGCTCCACGAAGTGCCAGCTCGACATCGCGCAGACCGAGATGGCCTGCACCGGGGCGACCGAGATGGTGTTCACCAAGGACGGGATGTACATCAAGAGCCCGGAACTGGCCCAGCTCTCCGGTGACCCGAGCAAGCCGTGGCTGAAGATGGCCGCCAACGACTCGATGGCGCAGCAGCTCGGCCAGCTGGGCAAGATCAACGACTTCGAGTCCATGCTCCCGCCCGGGTCCAAGATCACCTCCAGCGCCAAGGAGCAGGTCGACGGCCAGGAGGCGACCCGCTACGAGATCGTGACCGACCTCAAGGAAGCCGCCGCCGGCGCCAAGCCCGAGGAGAAGCCGGCGTTCCAGGCGCTGGTCGACGCCGGGGTCACCGAGCTCAAGCAGACCGTGTGGGTGGACGCCGAGGGCCTGCCGCTGAAGGCCGACTCGACCACGCCCGCCCTCACCGTGGCCGGCCAGCAGATCCCCGAGTCGACCATGACGGTCCGCTACAGCGACTGGGGCAAGCCGGTCCAGATCACCGTGCCGCCGGCCGACCAGGTCCAGGAAAAGCGCTGAAACCGCGGTGCGGCCCGAGGCGACTCGCCCGGGCCGCACCACCCGGTCGCTACATCAGCTCCAGCAGGAACGGCACCTCTTGCGGGGCGTACCAGGCGAGTTCGTGGTCCTCGGCCTCGCCCAGGGTGAAGTCCGCGTCCGGATCGCCGAGGTCAGCGGCGTCGATGACCTCCGCCGCGGCGCGCACCGCGTCCTCCGCTTCCGTGGCGTCCACGTGCACCGCCGCGATCTTCTTCCACTGCACCGGCCCGGTCACCTTCACCACGGCGTGGTCCAGATCGGGCCGCAGCGTCACGTCGTCGACATCGGCGGAGATCACCACCCGGCGGAGCTCGACCTTCTCGCCCGCGCCCAGGTCACCACCGATCAACCGAAGCGACGCCCGAGCAGCCTCACGCATCGCCGCGTACTCCAGCTCCTCCGTGTCGCCACTGGCGTAGGACTCGCGCAGCGCCGGCGTCAACGCGAACGCCGTCCCACCCAGCGGCTGCAACTGCTTCTCCTCCACCAGTCGCCGCAACATCGGCACCGTGGCGGGCAGGTAAACCCTCATGCGTCGACCGTCCCGATCATCTCGTCCACTGCTTCTCCGATCATCGCCGCCAACACGTCCACATCGGGCATCGCATCCCGATCCGCGTTCAACCCGAAGTACACGCCGCCGTCGTAGGAGGTAACGCCTACCGACAGCGACTGGTTCTTGGCCAACGGCACCACCGGGAACATCTCCATCATCCTCGCTCCCGCCGCGTACAACGGCACCTGCGGTCCCGGAACGTTGGTCACCAGCACGTTGAACAATCGGTCCGAGAACTGGTTCGCGACCCGTGCCCCCAACGCGTGCAGGGTCGGTGGCGCGAACCCGGACACCTTGACCAGCGCACCGGCCGCCACCGACTGCCCGGACTCCGCGTGCGCGCGCATGGCATGGCTGACCTGGTGCAGCCGGACGATCGGATTCCCCTCGCCCACCGGCAGATCCACCAGGTAGGCCGACACCTTGCTGCCGACCGAGCCGACCGGCAGGCTGCCGGTCTCCGGGTACGTCGCGCGCGCCTCGGCGTCGTCGGAACGCACCGACACCGGCACCATCGCGCGCAGCGTCGTCGACGGGGACACCACTTCGCCGCGGGACAACAACCAGTTCCGCAGCGCACCGGTCACCACCGCCAGCACCACGTCGTTGACGGTGCTGCCGTGAGCTTGGCGGACGGCGCGGAAGTCGTCGAGCTTGGCCCGCGCGACAGCGAACCGGCGCTGCGTGGAGGTCGGCGCGTTTAGTGGCCCGCTCGGTGCAGGAACCACTGCGGTGCGCAGCGCCGAGGCGACACCGCCGAGCGCCCGCGTGATCTTCTGGACCGTCGCGGTGGCGTCGACCACGGCCGCCCGAACGTTCTCCACCACCTCGCCGGGACGTTGCACGGCGTCGGTCATCGCCTCGACCACCAGCTCCGCGAGGCTCGGTTCCGGGCGCGGCATCCACAGCTCATCGGCGTCCGGAACCTGCCGGTCGCGCTCCACGTCCAGGATCACCTGGCCGATGTCGATAGCGCCGATGCCGTCGACCATCGCCTGGTGCGTCTTGGTGATCACCGCCACCCGGTTCTTGGACAGCCCCTCTACCAGGTAGATCTCCCACAGCGGCCGGGTGGGGTCGAGCTTGCGGGACATCAGCCGCGCGGCCAGGTCGTGCAGCTGATCGTCGTTGCCCGGCTTGGGCAGCGCCGACCGCCGCACGTGGTAGGTGATGTCGAAGTCCTGGTCGTCCACCCACACCGGGCGCACCAACCCGCCCGGAACCTGCATCACCCGCTGCCGGTATCTCGGCACCAAGCCCAGCCGGCGGTCGATCAGCGCCAACACCTTGTCGTAGTCGAACCCGGTGCGCGGGCGCCGGAACACAGCGACGCCACCGACGTGCATCGGCGTCGTGTAGTCCTCGAGGTAGAGGAACGAGGCGTCGACTGCGGAGAGACGATCGGACATGTCCGCGATCCTGGCACACGAGCCGCCGGTTCCCGAGGGGTTCCAGTCGAGGAGGGCGCGGCGGAGCATGTGACACTTGGAAGCGTGACCAGCGAAGTTTCCCCTAAAGATCGATTCGTCACCGTTTACGGCCGCAAGCCGGTGCTGGAGGCGTTGACGGACTACGACCTGCGCGTGGACAAGGTGATCCTCGCCGAGGGGCTGCGCGGCTCGATCATCGACGAGATCCAGGAGGCCGCCGCCGACCGCGCGGTGCGGGTCCAGCGCGCGAGCGCGCACCGGGTGAAGGTGCTGGCCGGGAACGGTCGGCACGACCAGGGCGTGCTGGCCGACGTGGTGGCCCGGAAGATGCGGCCGCTCTCGGACGCGCTCGCCGACCCCGCGCACGCACCGCAAACCATCCTGCTGCTCGACGGTCTGACGACGCCGGCGAACGTAGGCATGATCCTGCGCACCGCCACCGCTGCCGGAATCGACGGAATCGTGGTGCCGCACCGCGGCGTCGCCAGCCTCGACCCGCTGGTCATCAAGGCTTCGGCCGGAGTGGCGTTCCACGCACCGGTCCTGCGGACCCGCACCGCCGGCGAAGCGGCGGAGCTGCTGACGGAGGCCGGCTACCCGTTGTTCGCGCTCGAAGCCTCCGCGAAGGAGAGCATCTTCGACGCCGACTTCGGACCGCGCGCGGTGTTCGTGCTGGGCAGCGAAACCGCCGGGCTTTCGGAAGACGTGCAGGCGCGAGTCGCCCAGCCGTTGTCCATTCCGATGGCCGGTGGGGTGGAATCGCTCAACGTCGCCAGCGCCGCGGCGGTGCTGTGCTTCGAACTCCTCCGACGCAAGCTGGCTTCCTGAGCCTTGGACGGGTGGTGGTTCGGCCGCGGCCGTCCGCCACCCGATGAATTCCCCGTCGATGGCAAATAAAAAGGGTCCCTTCTCTTCCGGTTACCGGAAGAGAAGGGACCCTTCTCAAAAAATGTGTCGGCGGTGTCTTACTCTCCCACACCCTATCGAGTGCAGTACCATCAGCGCTGGGGAGCTTAGCTACCGGGTTCGGAATGGGACCGGGCGGACCCTCCCCGCCATCGC